>NZ_JAUTBL010000002.1:1300000-1948750 GCF_030819275.1 Agrobacterium larrymoorei
GGCGCGAGCTTCGGTTTCAATGCCGACAAGACGCTTGCCTTCCAGATGAGCCAGTTCGAAGCCACGCTGGCAGTCACCGACTGGAAACGCACGGAGAATGGCTGGCACTGCAGCCACGGTCCGGTGTCGCATATTCCAGAAGGCGAGGAGGCCGATTATCGCGCCTGCATGCTGGGCTTCCGTGATTACGTCAACAAGAATGGCTTCAAGAGCGTGGTTCTCGGCCTTTCCGGCGGTATCGACTCGGCCATCTGCGCCGCGATCGCGGTCGATGCGCTGGGCGAGGAGCGGGTGCGCTGTATCATGCTGCCCTACCGCTACACCTCGGAAGAATCGCTGAAGGATGCTGCCGATTGCGCCAAGGCGCTTGGCTGCCGTTATGACATCGTTCCGATTGCCGAACCTGTCGATGGCTTCATGTCGGCACTATCGGATCTGTTCGAAGGAACGGAAGAGGGCATCACCGAGGAAAACCTGCAGAGCCGTGCTCGCGGTACGATCCTGATGGGCGTCTCCAACAAGTTCGGCTCGATGGTGGTGACGACCGGCAACAAATCGGAGATGTCCGTCGGCTATGCGACGCTCTACGGTGACATGAATGGCGGCTTCAACCCCATCAAGGACCTCTATAAGATGCAGGTCTATGCCATCTCCAGATGGCGCAACGCCCACGTGCCGCCTGGCGCGCTTGGACCTTCGGGCGAAGTCATCCCGGCCAACATCATTTCCAAGGCACCCTCTGCCGAGTTGCGTCCCAACCAAACCGACCAGGACTCGCTGCCACCCTATCCGGTTCTCGACGATATTCTCGAGTGCCTGGTGGAGCAGGAAATGTCCGTCGATGAGATCGTGGCCCGCGGTCACGATCTCGCGACGGTCCACCGCATCGAGCATCTGCTCTATCTCGCCGAATATAAGCGCCGCCAGTCCGCGCCAGGCGTGAAGATCACCAAGAAAAACTTCGGTCGCGATCGCCGATATCCGATCACCAATCGGTTCCGCGACAGGTAGCCCCGACTGGTCCAAGGGCAATCGCGACGGGAGGAACGATGCGAAGTTCAGTCGAGATATTCAATGTCCGCACCCGCGAGAACCGCGTGGTCTGGCAGACAAAAAAGCTGTTCGAAGCCCCGAACTGGTCTCCGGACGGGCAGTATCTGTTGCTGAACAGCGATGGGGCCCTCTACCGTCTGTCTCTTGCCCGAGACATCTCGGTCGATAAGGTAGACACCGGCTTTGCCGTCCAGTGCAACAACGACCACGGCATCTCGCCGGACGGTTCAGTTTATGCCATTTCCGATAAGGTCGAATTCGGCAAGAGCGCCATCTATCTAATTCCAGCTACCGGCGGCACGCCAAAACTGATGACGAGGAATCTTCCGTCCTACTGGCATGGCTGGGCGCCGGACGGCAGAAGCTTCGCCTATTGCGGGATCAGAGATCAGGTTTTCGATATCTATGCCATGGACATCGAGACCGGCACCGAAATACGCCTGACCCATGGCGAGGGGCGAAATGACGGCCCGGATTATTCAGCCGATGGTCAGTGGATCTACTTCAACTCCAGCCGCACCGGGCAGATGCAGATTTGGCGGGTGAGGCCGGATGGATCGGATGTGGAGCGCATCACCGATAGCCAATATGGCGACTGGTTTCCGCATCCCTCGCCCAAGGGAGAAAAGGTCGTATTCATCTCTTACGACGGCGACGTCTTCGACCATCCGCGTGACCTCAATGTTCGGGTGCGATTGATGGACCCCGATGGCGGCAATGTCGAAACGCTCTTCGGTCTCTTCGGCGGGCAGGGGACGATGAACTCGCCCAACTGGTCACCGGACGGTGACGAATTCGCCTATGTGCGATATTTTCCGGTTGGATAGACCTGCGGCGCTTGCCTTCCGATCGGCAATTGCCCATACGCAACGTCGTCAGGTGCCTGCTTTGGCAGGAGAATCGGGAATGCGGTGCAAGACCGCAACGTGCCCAACGCTGTAAGGTGGATGCCTGTTGCCATAAGCCACTGAGCAATCGGGAAGGCGGCAACCGGCAGAAGAAGCCAAGTCAGAAGACCGGCCTGACACGATAGACCAGTCCGCGCGGACGGCGGCAGGTTGTGAGGAAGAACGGTGTGCAGTGCCCCGATTGGCGTGCTCATGCGGTTTCTTCTGCATTGTTTGGGATTGACGATGCGACCTGATGATACCCGGCACGGCCTGATGCCGGCCTTGGAATTTGCTGAAGATGAAAAGGCTGCGGTCTACCGCGCCATCGAGACACGTCGCGATGTTCGCAACGAGTTTCTGCCGAACCCGCTCTCGGATGAGCTGATCAACAAGCTGCTTTCCGCAGCCCACGCCGCGCCCTCGGTGGGCTTTATGCAGCCGTGGAATTTTACCCTCGTCAGCGATACAGACATCAAAGATGCCGCATGGCAGGCTTTCAGCCGCGCCAATGAGGAGGCCGCTTTGATGTTCCCGGACGAAAAGCAGTCGCTCTATCGAAGCCTCAAGCTGGAGGGCATCAGAAAGGCGCCGCTCTCCATCTGCGTCACATGCGACACCACAAGAGGTGGCGATGTCGTGTTGGGGCGAACGCACAATCCGCGTATGGATGTCTACTCCACTGTCTGCGCAGTTCAGAACCTTTGGTTGGCGGCACTTGCTGAAGGTGTGGGCGTCGGCTGGGTCAGCATCTTTCATGATGAGGATATCCGAAAGATCCTGGCTATCCCGGAGCATATCGAAATCGTCGCATGGCTGTGCGTCGGCTATGTTGCTGAACTCTACGCCGAGCCTGAGTTAGCGGTGAAGGGTTGGCGTCAACGCCTGCCGCTGGACGAACTGATTTTCAAAGACCGGTGGGGTGCCAAGTAGCGAAGGGGCCATCTTGTCGGTGGGCGTATCAGTCAGCCAAAATCCACTTGCCAGTCCTCATGGCCGGTGGCTTAGTTCACTCTCATTTCGAGAGGGGATCATATTATGCCGATTGAAAACTGGCTGGCCTTCGTTGCCGCATCCGCCATTATGCTCGCCATTCCCGGACCAACGATCTTGCTGGTCATTTCCTACGCGCTTGGTCACGGTCGCAAGGCAAGCAGCGCCACTGTTGCCGGCGTGGCCCTCGGCGACTTCACCGCCATGACGGCGTCCATGCTGGGTCTCGGTGCACTGCTCGCGACCTCCGCCGCTCTCTTCACTGTCTTGAAATGGGTGGGTGCTGCCTATTTGATCTATCTCGGCATCAAGCTTTGGCGTGCCCCAGTCAGCACGTCGGCGCAAGGTGAGGGCGAGGTGACGGGCCGCGAGCGTCCGCTCAAGATCTTCCTCCATACCTACATCGTCACGGCGCTGAACCCGAAGAGCATCATCTTCTTCGTCGCCTTCCTGCCGCAGTTCCTGGTGCCGACCCTGCCGTTTTGGCCGCAGGTGCTTATTTTCGAAGTTACTTTTCTTGTGCTTGCGACTTGCAACGCCGCTCTTTATGGGTTGCTGGCAAGTGCAGCCCGCAACACCATCCGCAAGCCCTCCGTCCAGCGCGTCGTCAACCGCACCGGTGGCGGACTTTTGATCGGTGCCGGGCTGCTCGCGGCAGGCTGGAAGAAGGCGGCCGCTTAAAAGCGTCGCCATTCCGTGCGGCGCTGAGTTTTGGAATATAGCAATGTCAGTGCCGCACATTCTTCTTGCCCTTGTCACCGTTTTTCTCTGGGGCTTCAACTTCGTCGTGATCAAAGTCGGCGTCATGGATATGCCGCCTCTTTTCCTCACAGCCTTGCGCTACCTCTTCGCAGCCGTGCCGCTGATCTTCTTCCTGCCGCGCCCCAAAGTTCCCTGGAAGCATATGGTCGTCTACGGCATGGTGATGGGCTGCGCGCAATTCGGACTCCTCTACACAGCCATCAAATGGGGTCTGCCTGCGGGACTTGCCTCGCTCGTCATGCAGTCGCAGGCGTTTTTCACCATGGCGCTGGCCGTGACGCTGCTGGGTGAAATTCCGCTGAAGTCTCACATTGCCGGGGCAGCCGTTGCTTTTTCCGGCCTTGCGGTGATTGGCCTGGAACGTCTGGAACTGACAGCGCTCGTGCCTCTCCTCATGTGCGTTGGTGCTGCTTTCAGCTGGGCCATCGGCAATATCGTCAATCGCAAGGTCGGACGGGTCAACGCGATCTCCTTTGTCGCCTGGACCAGTCTCGCACCGGTTCTGCCGCTGATCGCGCTTTCGCTGCTGCTCGAAGGCCCGCAGGCGATTGGCGAAGGGTTGGCAAATGCCAACATGATGACGGTGGCGGTCATCGCCTATATGGCCTATGGCGCGACGATCATCGGGGCAGGGATCTGGAGCTTTCTTCTGTTGCGTTATCCGGCGGGAACGGTGGCGCCCTTCTCGCTGCTGGTGCCGATCGTCGGCTTCCTCGGTGCCTATTTTGCTTTTGCCGAACATATCACCACGCTCGAAATCGTTGGTAGCGCGCTCGTCGTTGCCGGTCTTGCATTGAACGTGTTTGGCCGCCGCCTGTCCTTGCGCCGTGCGGCGTCTGGCAACGCGTGAGAGCGATCTGCAATTCCCTGTGCATTGTTGCTATGCAGCGGGGCATTTGCGGAAAACTTTGGTAAAGAGAGTGTTCGCCGCGCGATGACGCGGCGCTTTTGATCATTGCAGTGCAGGGACGGGTCCAACGTGCAGGTCGGTATCGACATGGGAACGCTTTCGGGCGGGCAGAGTGCCAAGCTCGATATTGAAGAGCTGCTCGCCACGCGCTTGCTGGTGCAGGGCAATTCCGGTTCCGGAAAGTCGCATCTGCTTCGCCGTCTGCTGGAGCAATCGGCCCTCTGGGTACAGCAGGTCATCATCGATCCAGAAGGTGATTTCGTCACGCTGGCCGACAAGTTCGGTCACGTGGTGGTGGATGGTGAGCGCACCGAAGCGGAGCTTGCAGGAATAGCCAACCGCATTCGCCAGCATCGTGTCTCCTGCGTCCTCACGCTCGAAGGGCTCGATATCGAGCAGCAGATGCGTGCCGCAGCCGCCTTCCTCAATGGCATGTTCGATGCCGATCGCGAATACTGGTATCCGGTTCTGGTGGTTGTGGATGAGGCGCAGATGTTCGCGCCCTCCGTCGGCGGCGAAGTCACCGAAGATGCCCGCAAGGCGTCGCTCGGCGCGATGACCAACCTCATGTGCCGCGGGCGTAAACGCGGGCTGGCTGGCGTGATTGCCACACAGCGATTGGCAAAACTTGCCAAGAACGTGGCGGCCGAAGCCTCCAACTTCCTCATGGGCCGCACCTTCCTCGATATCGACATGGCGCGCGCCGCCGATCTTCTCGGCATGGATCGCCGTCAGGCGGAAATGTTCCGCGATCTTCAGCGCGGCAATTTTGTTGCCCTTGGACCGGCGCTGTCGCGCCGTCCGCTGCCGATCGTTATCGGCCCGGTGGAAACCTCGGCGCGCTCCTCGTCGCCGAAGCTCATGCCGCTGCCGGACGCGCCGCAGGATGTGGAGGATTTGATCTTTACGCCAGACCCGGAAGAGTTCAATCGTCCTGTTGTCCGTCGCACGCCGCCAGCACCGCGGCCGACGACTGACATTCTCGCCGAACTTTCGCGCTCGACACCAGCGGCCATCGCACCGGCCTCCGAACAACCTTCGCGTTCGAGCCAGCCGGAATTGACGCCGGAAGAGCGCGAGGAAAAGATCACGGCTGTTCTGACCGAAATCCTCGATGACCCGCAATCGGCCTATCGCACCGACGCCGTCCTCTATCAGGACTTTCTCGTTCGCGCCCGCATGCGCCGTATTCCGGGCACGCCCATGGCGCTATCGGAGTTCCGCCGCCAGATCGCGATTACGCGCTCAGGTGTGGATGTGGAGATGGCGGCAAGCGAGAATTGGCAGAAGGCGCTGGAGCTTTCCCGCAGCGTCTCGGATGACCTGCAGGGCGTCTTCCTGCTTCTGGTCAAGGCGGCTCTTGCGGAAGAGCCATGTCCTTCAGATGCGCGGATTGCGCGTGCCTACGGTACCCATTCGGCGCGCCGCGCAAGACGACTGCTCGGCTACTTCGAGGAAAAGGAACTGGTCGTGGTGCACGCGGACTTTTCCGGCAAGCGCATCGTCGCCTTCCCCGACCTTGAAGCCAAGACCGTGCCTGGCGACGCGGATGCTCCCGACGGAGATATGAGTCTGGCTGCTGAATAAAGCCGTCGAAACGCCAAGCTATCAAACAGCCCATAGAAAAAAGGCGGGTCGCCCCGCCTTAAAAGTCTTGGAGACAAAGCCCTTTAGACTTCGTCGATGACCTTCTTGTCATTTCTCGTGGCAAACAGCGAGCCGACAATACCCGTCAAAAGGATCGCAACGGTGATGCCGAGCGAGATGGACGGCGGGATCTTTGCGATGCCCAGCATGTCCGCTAGGAAGATCTTCGAGCCGACGAAGACCAGAACCGCAGCCAGCGCATATTTGAGATATGCGAAGCGGTGGATCAGGGCGGCAAGCGCGAAGTAGAGGGCGCGCAGACCCAGGATCGCGAAGATGTTCGACGTGTAGACGATGAACGGATCGGTGGTGATCGCGAAGATCGCAGGGATCGAGTCGACCGCAAAGATCAGGTCGGCGATTTCGACCATGATGAGCGCCAGGAAGAGCGGCGTCACGAAGGTCTTCAACCGGCCGGTCTTCGGGTCGGGCTGCTTGACGAAGAACCGCTCCTCATGAAGCCTATCGGTGACGGGCAGGCGGGTGCGCAGGAATTTCAGGATAGGGTTCTTGCCGATATCCTGCTCCTCATGATCTGCCGAGAACAGCATCTTGATGCCGGTAAACACTAGGAAGGCGGCGAAGAGATAGAGAACCCAGTGGAAGTTTTCGACGATCGCGGCACCGGCGGCAATCATGATACCGCGCAGCACGATCACCCCGAGAATACCCCAGAGCAGCACGCGGTGCTGGTACTGGCGCGGGATCGAGAAGTAGGAAAAAATCATGGCGATGATGAAGATGTTGTCCATCGCCAGGCTTTTTTCCACCACGAAGCCCGTCACATATTCCATGGCTGGCTGCTGACCGGACTGAAACCAGATCCAGCCGCCGAAGGCCAGGCCGATGGCGATGTAGAAGCCCGACATCATCAGGCTTTCCTTGATGCCGATCTCCTTGGAGTTTTTATGCAGAACGCCAAGATCGAGCGCCAGGAGGCCTAAAACGAGAGTGATGAAAATGCCCCACATCCATGTGGGGGTACCGAGAAAATCCGTAAACAGAAAGTCCATCAGTCAACCTTTGTCCGGACGAGGTTGGCTCAACAGATGGGGGAACGTGATTGAAAAAAGTCGCGCCCCATCCTTGGAGACTCGACATCGCGTATTGTCCGGTAATACGCCAGAGGGGCCCGAGTCCTGATCACCAGGATGAAATGGGAGGCGCCGCGAAGGTTTCAAGAGGGTTGCTGCGTTTTATCGTTGACATTTTTATGAAGCGCCCCTAGAAGCCGCTCCAACGCCGGGTAGCAATGCCCGGTGTGTTTCGTTGACTGCCTTGCAGTAATGAGCTGACGTTCGGCGGTCAACATCACCGACATGTCCCGTGGTTTCTCCATATCGCATGTGAGAAGCCTGTCAGAGGTTCTTCAACAGAACCTCAGAGGAGGGCGTGTTTCCTTAATCCGATCTGACAACAGATCGGTATAAACTGTTGAGAAGGAAATACGATGAGCAAGCGCGAATCGTCCAAGTATAAAATTGACCGCCGCATGGGCGAAAACATCTGGGGTCGTCCGAAGTCCCCGGTTAACCGTCGCGAATACGGCCCAGGCCAGCACGGCCAGCGCCGCAAGGGCAAGATGTCCGACTTCGGCACGCAGCTGCGCGCCAAGCAGAAGCTGAAGGGTTACTACGGCGAAATCCGCGAGAAGCAGTTCCGCGCAACCTACGACGAAGCAAACCGTCGTAAGGGCGACACCTCCGAGAACCTGATCGGTCTGCTCGAGTCACGTCTGGACGCCATCGTCTACCGCGCCAAGTTCGTACCGACCGTTTTCGCGGCTCGCCAGTTCATCAACCATGGCCATGTCACGGTTAACGGCGTTCGCGTCAACATCGGCTCCTACCGCTGCAAGGTTGGCGACGTCATCGAAGTTCGCCAGAAGTCCAAGCAGCTCGCGATCGTTCTCGAAGCTGTTCAGCTCGCAGAGCGCGACGTTCCGGACTACATCGAAGTCGATCACAACAAGATGACCGCGACGTTTGCTCGCGTACCGGCTCTTGCTGACGTGCCTTACGCCGTCATCATGGAACCGCATCTGGTCGTCGAATTCTACTCGCGTTAATCCGCGTTCAAGTTCAGCAAAAAAGCCGGTCCCTGTGGCCGGCTTTTTTGTGCGCATTTTTTGATGAGAAAATTTCAGTCCTTGGCGCGAGGCCAAGGACTTTCACGCTCGGCCGCGCCTTCAGGCCGCAGCGACGCGCTGCGCCAGAAGTCTTTCGACAAGCGCCGCGTCCAGCGTGTCGTAGCGATCGATCGTCACATCCGGTCCAAGCTCCGCCATGGGAACATCGGTGTAGCCGAAGGTCACGCCGATGGAGGGGATCTTGGCATTCTTGGCCGCCAGGATATCGTTGACGCTGTCGCCGACCATCACGCTGCGGGTTACATCGCCACCGGCTTTCTCAATGGTTCCGAGAATGTGGCGCGCGTCCGGCTTGCGCCATTCAAAGGTGTCCCCGCAGGTGATCGTCGCGAAGCGGTCCTTCAGTCCGAGTTTCTCGAGCAGAGGAAGGGCCAGATCGGATGTTTTGTTGGTGCAGACGGCAAGGCTGAAGCCTGCGGCAGCAAGGCGATCCAGAGCGTCGGCGACACCGGGATAAGGTCTGCTCTGACCCGGCATCTCTTCTTTGTAATGCGCTATGAAGCGTTGGTGTAGCGGCTCCACGTCTTCCTGCGGCAACTCCTTGTTCCTCAGTGCAAAGGCGCGTTGGACCATGACACGAACGCCCTGGCCGACGAGATGCGTCAGGTCGTTGAAGGTGACGGGCGCAAGGCCTGCGGCAGCGATCGTGTGGTTCAGGCTGTCGATCAGGTCGGGGGCGGTGTCGATCAGCGTGCCGTCGAGATCGAAAATAACAAGGGGTGAAGTCAAAGAGGAAACCTCGTCTGTCTGTGTCAATATTGCGAGAACCTACAGCATCGGCCCGAAAATCGTAACCGATTTTCGGAAAAGCACGGCATTACGTTGAAGGTCTGCGCAGAGCTTCGGCACTTGTCCTCAGCCGATCTAGTCCTGGGCAAGATCTCCTTTCGAACGAAACCCTTGAATGGTCCATTTCGAAGCAGCAAAAGGGGCTTTCGTTTGGGTTTCTAGACGTGTAAACACACGCAGTCGCAAAGAGCGGGGCCAGTCATCTGGTCCTGTCCGATGCACAACCACCAGGGCATTTTCGTGTGGACATTCACCTCACGGCCCATGAGTAAAGCGGAGTTGCAGGCGCATGGATGCCCGCGAAATGAAGATCAAGGCCGCAGAGGCTGCCCTTGCCCATGTTGAAGACGGTATGCGTCTAGGCATCGGTACAGGCTCCACGGCGGAAGAATTTGTCCGCCTGCTTGCCGAAAAAGTATCGAACGGTTTGAAAGTCCAGGGTGTCCCGACATCGGAACGCACCGCGCGTCTGTGTGTCGAGCTTGGCGTTCCGCTGAAGTCGCTGGATGAACTGCCCGAGCTCGATCTGACGATCGATGGCGCCGACGAGGTCGATCACGGGCTTCGTCTGGTCAAAGGCGGCGGCGGTGCTCTGCTACGCGAAAAGATCGTCGCGGCTGCTTCATCGCGCATGATCGTGATTGCAGATCAGACGAAGGTGGTCGAGACGCTGGGAGCTTTTCCGCTTCCCATCGAAATCAATGCCTTCGGCCAGATCGCAACCCGCATCGCAATCGAGAAACTGGCTTCCAAAATGGGCCTTTCGGGCGAGTTGAAGCTACGTTCTTCCGAGGATGGACCGTTCAAGACCGATGGTGGTCATCTCATTTTCGACGCATCATTTGGCCGTATTCCTGATGCAGAAGCGCTGGCACGTCAGCTGAATACGATTCCAGGGGTCGTCGAGCACGGACTTTTCATTAATTTGGCATCGCTTGCTATCATCGCAGGGCCGGATGGCGCCCGCGTCATGCAGGCGAAAATATAACAGGAGCGAGAGAGTTGATGGGTAAAATAGCGGGACTGGGCAAAGCTGCCGCTGCTTCGATCCTTATTTCCGGCCTCGTGTTCGGCACTGCCGCACGCGCGCAGGAGATTTCTGCAGAGCATATCGCTGCTGCAAAGCAGGCAATCACGGCACTGGGCGTCACCGATCGCTTCGACAACATTCTGCCGGGTCTTGCGGAGCGTCTGAAGTCCGAACTCATTCAGTCGTCGCCAAACGTCGAAGACCAGATCACCGCGACGGTCGATGCCAAGGCATTGGAACTCGCACCACGCCGTGCCGACCTGGAACGCGAAGCGGCCCTGACCTATGCGCGCGCTTTCTCGATCGATGAGCTGAAGGCCATCTCCGGCTTCTACAGCAGCGAAGCCGGCAAAAAGCTTCTCAAGGACGGACCGATTGCGACACGCGAACTGATGAAGGCCGCCGACATCTGGGCAGCTGGCATCAACCGTGATCTCAACGCCTCCAGCATGGCAGAGCTTCAGAAGGTCGCCGGCGCTGATCTCCAGCCCCTTCCTGCGAACGCAGCCAACATTGGCGGCGCTCCGGGAGCGACGGCTGCTCCGGCTGCGGCGCCCGCGCCAAAGCCATGATAGCAGGCTGATCATTCAGTATTTTTCAAAGCCCGGGAGAGATTCCGGGCTTTTCTTTTGCCGGTACGGGCACCTATATGAGCATCAAGACGATGCCTGGGTACTGCGCGTTTCTGATGCGCCGCTTTGCTTAACGGGCTGATTTTCCACGCTGCGACAGTCGATACTGTACGTCTCTCGGCCGATGACAGGGGTTTATGATGACATCCTACGATTATGATCTCTTTGTTATTGGCGGCGGCTCCGGCGGTGTGCGCAGCGCCCGCGTAGCAGCGTCGCTTGGCAAGCGGGTCGGCATCGCCGAGGAATATCGTTACGGCGGCACCTGCGTGATCAGAGGCTGCGTGCCGAAGAAGCTCTTTGTCTACGCGTCGCAATATCCTGAGCACTTCGAAGATGCCAAAGGCTTTGGCTGGAACGTCGGTGATAGCACCTTCGACTGGAAAAAGCTGATCGCCGCTAAGGACAAGGAAATCGAGCGTCTGGAAGGCCTTTACCGCAAGGGCCTGGAAAACGCCAAGGCCGATGTCTTCGATAGCCGTGCAGAGCTTGTCGACGCGCATAGCGTGAAGCTTCTCAGCACCGGACAGACCGTAACGGCAGAGCGTATCGTGATTGCCGTCGGCGGCACGCCGAATGCCCACGTGTCACTGCCGGGCCATGAGCTGACGATCTCGTCCAACGAAGCCTTTCATTTGGAAGAATTGCCCAAGTCGATCCTGATTGCCGGCGGCGGTTACATCGCCGTCGAATTCGCTAATATCTTCCACGGCCTCGGGGTCGAAACGACGCTGATCTATCGCGGCAAGGAAATTCTGAACGGCTTCGATGGCGACATGCGCAAAGGCCTGCATGAGGCGATGGAAGCCAAGGGCATCCGCATCGTCCTTGAAGATGTGATCGAGGACGTGAGCAAGGACGGGGCAGGCGGCTTCATGGCCCGCACCAAAAAGGGCACGTCGATCCATGTCGGCCTCGTCATGTTGGCACTTGGCCGCGATCCGAACACCAAGGGTCTCGGGCTGGAAAAGGCTGGTGTCAAGACCAATGAGAAGGGCGCGATCATCGTCGATGAGTATTCGCGCACCAATGTCCCCCACATCTATGCGCTTGGCGACGTCACCGACCGGGTACAGCTGACCCCTGTCGCCATTCATGAGGCGATGTGCTTCATCGAGACGGAATTCAAGAACAACCCGACCAAACCAGATCACCATCTGATTGCGACGGCGGTCTTTTCTCAGCCCGAAATCGGCACGGTGGGCCTGTCGGAAGAGCAGGCGGCGTCGAAATTCGACGAGGTCGAGGTATACCGTGCGCAGTTCCGCCCGATGAAGGCGACGCTCTCCGGTCGTCAGGAAAAGACCATCATGAAGCTCCTCGTCAACGCCGCCGACCGGAAGGTCGTGGGCGCGCATATCCTCGGTCATGAGGCCGGTGAGATGGCACAACTTCTCGGCATCACGCTGAAGGCCGGTTGCACCAAGGACGACTTCGACGCCACCATGGCGGTCCATCCGACAGCGGCCGAGGAGCTGGTGACAATGTATACGCCAAGCTACCGCATCAAGAACGGGGAAAGAGTATAACCGGGCTTTGACGGTCGACAGGCTCTGCTTGCATGCCTTCGAATTGTCGCTCGTTGCGCTTTAACAATGCCGCGAGCCTGTCGATGGCGCCACGCATCTCCGGCGCATGTCGATCATCGTCGTTGACGGTGATCCACAGGTTGTGAGTGAGTTCTTCGATGACGTCGCCGTCGCGCACCACGCCGGGCAGGGCGTCGCCGATATAGGCGGGCAACACGCCTTTGCCGGCCCCGCTCTGGACCAGGCGCGGCAAAAGGGCTGGCGCATTTGTCCATGTGTGGATCATCTGTTCCCGATTGCGAAAGACCCACATCTCCGCATCCGACGCCGCAACTTCCGTGCCGATTGAAATCCAGGGCGCGGATGCATCCTGGTGAAGTTCCTTCGACCGGTAGACGCAGTAATTGACGGTGATGGACTTGCGCACAGCAAAGTTGCCGTGCTGTGGAGGAGCATCAAAGACCCCGATCATACCACGCCGGTAGGTGAGGTCATCGTCGGGGCCGAAGTGCTTGCAGCATAGCCGAAAGGCGCCGTCTGGTCCTCGAATGGCGCTTGCGTTTTCTGCGATGAAACCCATCAGCCAGATGTTGGAGGAAATCGACACGATGGGTAGCGAGAAGGCGTCGCCGTGCCACTGGCTGATCTCAGCCGCGGTCCGCCGCATGTGTTGCACGCGTTCGAACAGGATCACCCCATCGGGCGCCAGCTTGTAGCCCTGCTGGCTGCGGATGAAGAGCGTGCGTCCCATCGTCCGTTCGAGAAAGAGCATCTTTCGACCAATCGTCGGTGCGCTGATACCGGTCAGGCTTGCCGCGCCTGCCAGACCACCTTCGGTCGCAACGATATGAAAGAGTTTCAGATCGTCCCAGTTCACGTCTGTCATGGCAAGCTCTCCGGCTGATCGGACATTTATAGCCCGATCAATGCCGCTTTGCACCGTTCGCCGCTGAAACGCGCCTTTCATTTCCGCATCTACGCCGCCCGCAACCTCTGCCTTACCTCCTGTCGAGAAAACAGGAGGAAGATCATGTTGCCGGAAACCATGTTTGCGATGGAGAGATTGGCTCGTAACAACGTCGCGGAGCGGAAGAGTGGAGATGATCACCGATGGGAGACATGGCCATCGACACGTCTCGACCATTTCGGCTTGTTTCTCTGGCGGGTTGTGCAGCGGTTGCACAATCGCGATGGGCTGCAAAAACAACGATGTGAACCACAAAGGCTTCAATTCAAGGATAATCCCGAATCCCAGGCGGTTTCCGCAGGTCCAAAAGCGTCGGTAATTGACTAGGCAAGCTCCCTGCAAAGGTTTATAAGCCGCTCAATTTTTAAAGGTGCGGACGCCCGCGCAATTTTTCGGGCGGGGAGACAGGTGAGTAGAATGGCACAGAATTGGACGCCCGGTAGCTGGAGACAGAAGCCCATCCAGCAGGTTCCACAATATCCGGACGCTGCTGCGCTTGCAGCAACGGAAGCCCAGCTTGCAAGCTATCCTCCTCTGGTTTTTGCCGGTGAAGCACGCCGCCTGAAGAAGCAGCTTGCGAGCGTTGCCGAAGGCGAAGCCTTCCTCCTGCAGGGTGGCGATTGCGCCGAAAGCTTCCTGGAGCATGGCGCAGACAATATCCGTGACTTCTTCCGCGCCTTCCTGCAGATGGCCGTTGTCCTGACCTATGGCGCGCAGTTGCCCGTCGTCAAGGTTGGCCGCATTGCAGGCCAGTTCGCCAAGCCGCGCTCGTCCAACATCGAAGCGCAAAATGGCGTAGAACTGCCGTCTTACCGTGGTGACATCATCAACGGTATCGAGTTCAACGAAGCCTCGCGCATTCCCAACCCGGAGCGCCAGCTGGACGCCTACCGTCAGTCGGCTGCAACACTGAACCTGCTTCGCGCTTTCGCCATGGGTGGCTATGCCAATCTGGAGAACGTGCATCAGTGGATGCTCGGCTTCGTCAAGGATTCCCCGCAGGCCGATCGCTACCGCAAGCTTGCCGGTCGTATCTCCGAAACGATGGACTTCATGAAGGCGATCGGCATCAGCGCCGATAACAATCCGAGCCTCCGTGAAACGGATTTCTTCACCAGCCATGAAGCGCTGCTTCTCGGCTATGAAGAAGCATTGACCCGCATCGACTCCACATCGGGCGATTGGTACGCGACCTCCGGCCACATGCTGTGGATCGGTGACCGCACGCGCCAGCTCGACCACGCGCATGTCGAATATTTCCGCGGCATCAAGAACCCGATCGGTTTGAAGTGCGGCCCGTCGCTCCAGCCGGACAATTTGATCCAGCTGATCGACGCGCTGAACCCCGCCAACGAAGCAGGACGCCTGACGCTGATCTGCCGCTTTGGTCATGACAAGGTCGCCGACCATCTGCCGAAGCTGATCCGCGCCGTCGAGAAGGAAGGCCGTAAGGTCATCTGGTCATGCGACCCGATGCACGGCAACACGATCACGCTCAACCACTACAAGACGCGTCCATTCGAGCGCATTCTGTCGGAAGTGGAAAGCTTCTTCCAGATCCACCGCGCCGAAGGCACGCATCCGGGCGGCATCCACATCGAGATGACCGGCAAGGACGTGACGGAATGCACCGGTGGTGCGCGCGCCGTGACAGCAGATTCCCTGTCCGACCGCTACCACACGCACTGCGATCCGCGCCTCAACGCCGACCAGGCTCTGGAGCTGGCGTTCCTCCTGTCCGAGCGGATGAAGAGCGGTCGCGACGAAAAGCGCCTGGCCGTCGCCAACGCTTGAGCGAACTAAGATTTAGAAGTGATGAGGCCGCTGGAGCGATCCGGCGGCTTTCTTGTTTTGAGCAGGGGTCACTGAACCAGCACAGGCTGCATGCAGCGCAGATCCGTCACCCGCACATCCGCTTCGCCGATCTTCACACCCAGGACCAGTAAGGTATTGTAGAGCAGCTCATCAATGGGTTTTGTCGCAGCGCCCAACGTATCGGCAAGCGCTGCCTGGAGAACCGTGGGTGAGCCAATCGTCAGGAACAGCACGTTGATATCGAGATCAAGCTTCCTCAGAAGCGAGGTGACGAGCGAAGTGGTGACATCCTTCGTCGACACCTGCTTGATCCTGCCAAGCTGGATTTCCGATTGATAGAATGTCAGTCGGCTCTTCGTCAGATTGCCGCTGTTGATCTGCGCCATACCGTTGATCTTGACCACGGCAGAATCGACGATCGATGCTTTGGTAACACGCGGTGTGCGGCCGAAATTGTTGAATGCACTGGTGTCGACATTGCCGAGCGAAATCTCAGCAAGACCCGGCACCACATCGATATCGACCGCGCCGTTGCCGGGCGTCATGCACCGGATGTCGGCAAGCCGTGCTTCTGCGTTGGCCACTTCGACATACAGAGGGATGTGAATCTGTAGACCGAGAAGCGCCTTCAACCCAACCACCGACGTATCGATGGCAAGGCGTGTCTGTGCCGTTCGAACGACCGTGCCGGATGCGCCGACGGCCAGTGGGGGCGTGCTGACAGGAGGTTCGCCCACTGCCAGCGTGATCTTGGTTGCCGCAAGCCCAGGAACGGATGCGCCCGCATTGATCGCAATCTGTTGGCTTCCGTTGCCTGCAACCGCTGCCGCTGAGACCAGATCGAAGACACCCGCCGTGACCTTGAGGTTTTCGCTGTTGCCGACCATCGAGTCCAGAAACGGACCGAGGTTGACGATCTTCTCAAGAGGAAGGCTGATACGGCTTTTGTTGGCCGTCCGTTCCAGCGTTTTGACCGCTGCCGTCACAGATGGCGACAGGCCGGTTGTGCGGCCAAGCGCGCTGAGAAACTGACTGACGGTGACATCAGTCGCCAACACTTCCCGATAAGTGCCAGCCTGTAGACCGAGATCGACAGCAAGGACGTCGATGACCTTTAACAGATTGACGTCGGCGCTGACGAGCGCCTGGTAATCCATCAGCTTGAGACTGACAGACGAGCCCAAGAGCCCGCTGAGGAGCGCGTTGAGGATGCCTTCATTGAGTGACGCCAGACGCGATCCCACGGAGAAGGCCGCTATACGCTGTGCTGCCGCCGTTCCAACTGCGGAAACCTTCGGTGGCGTGGTGAAACTCGATGCGAAAAAGAGCGTTCCTCGTTCAACGATATCCACCTTCACCGCATTGAGCGGTGTGGCGTTGGCAACGAACCGCTGACCGACATCGGTAGTTGGATCGGGCACATAGCGGCCCTTGGTGATCTCGGCATAGCCGTCCATGCCAGGTACTTCGCCGTTGATGTCGAGGGGGACTATCCCTGTATCGGTCAACACGCCCTCGGGGATCTTGACGCCGAGCTTTTTGCCGTTGAGCTTGAAGTGCTGCAACACCGCCTGTTCCGGATTGGGAGCGCCGGCAGCAGAAATGGCGGCAAGGTCGGCGGTCTGTTGAAGCTCTCGCCTTTGCAATGTCAGCGCCCCATAATCCACACCGAGGGCCAGAATGCCGGCAAAGAGTGGCGCGGTAAGCCCGGCCATGATGGCGATATTGCCGGATGTGTTTTTCCAAAATCGCGACTGCGGAAATTCTGCTTTTCTCATGTCAGACCCCTCCAATCCGGATTGTCGAGAAACGCTTGATGGTCTTTTCCGGAAGGGCGTAGGAGTAGAGGCTCCAGATCGGCAGCTCAGTGGCATCATACTCGACCGTAACGGTGAACTGATTGCTATTGCTGAGATCGCTGCCGACCGTCACATGGAAATAGCGCTTGTCCATGAAGGCGTAGCTAAGGGCGCTTCTGGACACGAAGTCCCTGGCCAGCGCCTCACGTTCGTTGTTGTTCAGTCCGGCAACTGCGGTTCTGGCGGCATCCGCCGCCACCTGCTGCACGGAATAGGCGGTCATCAGGTAGATGCCGTAAGCGATCATGGTCAGTAGGACCAGCAGAAAGATGGGGGCAATAATCGCAAATTCGACGGCAGATGAGCCTGCACGATTACGAAGCATTCTTGCCATAAGTGCCATGGCATCCTCCGATACGCTTGATGCTTTATATCTTTGGAGATTCTAATGTGGCGAAGTTGTTTTTTTCTTAATGGAAAAGCTTTGGGTTGTGTGTCACTTTGGGATGGTACCAATATACCTTCACAAATGGCGAGATGATAAGTAATACTTATCCGCAATAACTATCGAATATTTTCTAAAGTCTTCAGATCAGCCGCAGGCCTTTGAAGCTCACATGCCCGTCCTTGCCGATGATGATATGATCATGCACGACAATCCCAAGCGGCTTTGCCGTATCAATGATGGTTTTCGTCATATCGATATCGGCCTTGGACGGTGTCGGGTCTCCACTGGGATGATTGTGCACCAGGATAATGGCTGTCGAAGAGAGTTCGAGGGCGCGCCGCACCAGTTCACGCGGATAGACCGGGGTGTGGTCCACGGTGCCATGCCCCTGGACCTCGTCGGCAATCAAAACGTTGCGCTTATCCAGAAACAGGATCCTGAACTGCTCTCGCGTTTCGTAGGCCATGGCAGCATGGCAGTAATCGATGACCGAAGACCACGAACCGAGCACCTGCTTGTTGCGGATTTCGCTTTTCAGCATCCGTTGCGAGACGGAAGCGACGAGTTTCAGATCCAGTGCCACAGCTTCTCCGACGCCACTCACTTCCTGCAGAAGCGATAGCGGCGCGCCGAGGACTCCGCCAAGGGTTCCAAAGCGGGCGATCAGCGCCTTGGCGATAGGCTTGGTATCGCGGCGCGGAATGAGCCTGAAGAGCAAAAGCTCAAGGAGTTCGTAGTCCGCGAGCGCCACGTCGCCGATATCACGATATTTTGCCCGCAATCTTTCCCGGTGACCATGGTAGTGTGGGACCTCTACGCTGTCTTTTGTCTTCGCCTTGGTCGGGTGAGGTAAAGGTGTTATCTCGCCGGGAGCGACGAGGTCTATCGGACTGCCAAACAGGTCGCTCGCCCGGGATGTTTCGCCAAATGCTGATGTTTTTCCGGTGTCGGGCGAGGGACCTTTGGCCATCTGGCGATAACTCTCCTCTTAGAGCGGCGGCAGGCCGGGCCGGTGGAAGCCGCCCGGCGACAGGGTGAAGACCTCGCAGCCCGTCGCGGTGACGCCGACGGCGTGTTCATATTGCGCGGAGAGCGATCTGTCGCGAGTCACCGCCGTCCATCCATCCGAGAGAACCTTCACATGCGGCTTGCCGAGGTTGATCATCGGCTCGATGGTGAAGATCATGCCCTCACGGATTTCCGGACCATCGCTTTCCTTGCCGTAATGCAGAATGTTCGGCGTATCATGGAAAAGACGCCCGACGCCGTGGCCGCAGAAATCCGTCACGACGGAGCAGCGCTCCGATTCCGCGTAAGCCTGGATCGCGGCACCGATGGCGCCGGTTCGCACGCCGGGTTTTACCGCAGCGATGCCGCGCATCAGGCACTCATAGGTGACTTCGAGCAGGCGCTCGGCAGACCGCTTGATCTGTCCAACCGGATACATGCGGCTCGAATCGCCATACCAGCCGTCCAGGAGATAGGTCACGTCGATATTGACGATATCGCCTTCACGAAGCGGCTTGTCGTCAGGAATGCCGTGGCAAACAACATGGTTGATCGAGGTGCAGACGGATTTGGTATAGCCGCGATAATTGAGCGTCGCGGGCA
This sequence comes from Agrobacterium larrymoorei, assembly GCF_030819275.1. Taxonomy (GTDB): domain Bacteria; phylum Pseudomonadota; class Alphaproteobacteria; order Rhizobiales; family Rhizobiaceae; genus Agrobacterium; species Agrobacterium larrymoorei_B. Next base: position 1,319,022 of record NZ_JAUTBL010000002.1, read on the forward strand.
GGGCACCATGATCGGCTCCGAATTCGAAGACGAAGCGATCGATTGCGTTGGTCGTGATTCCTGGCTTGACCATGTCGGCGAGCGCATCGAGGCAGCGCGCCGTTAGCTGACTTGCCTTGCGCATGCCCTCAAAATCTTCGGAGTTATAGAGTCGGATAACGCCCGTATTCTTCATGGGGGCCGATGCCGCATCGATATAGGTGACCATACTATCGCTTTCTGTCTTACTTTCACCTGCGTTCATAAATCAGCAGGGTGCCAGTCGTCTATTGCAACCATCCGGTTCGCGACAATTTCCGTCGGCGAAACCTCGCAACGGATGGCATAGGCTTCTACGCCACGCTTCATCGCGCGCTGAAACGCAACGGCGTAGACCGGATCAAGATCGGAGCAGATGCGCATCCGATGGCAATCGGCGCGCTGGATCAGATAGAGCATGACAGCGCGATAACCGGCTTCTGACGCGTCGCCGAGTTCTTCGAGGTGTTTGGCGCCCCGCTTCGTCGCCGTGTCCGGAAACTCTGCAAGTCCGGCCTCGCGCATGAAATGCACGTTCTTGACCTCGACATAGGCATCCGGTCTTCCAGACGCCGAAAGCAGGAAATCGATGCGGGAATTGACGCCATATCGCTGCTCGCGCTTCAAGACATTGTAGCCACGTAGCGAGGGAATCCTATCCGAAAGAATAGCCTCCTCTGCCAGCCGGTTCGGCATTCCTGTGTTGATGCCAACGATCGTTCCATCCGCCTCGACCATTTCCAGCATGTGGCGATATTTACGCGTCGGACTGTCATGCTCGGAAAGCCAAATGCGCGAACCCGGCGTCGTCAGCCCACGCATAGAACCCGTATTGGGGCATGATCCGGTGATCGCTGTTCCGTTGTCCAGAACGGCATCGAAAAGGAAGCGTTTATAACGAGAGACGAGCGTGGCGGGCACGAGGGGAGAATCAAAGCGCATGGCGCGAGTGTCTTCGCATCGCCCTGGTCATTCAAGAACATAGGTGCCTGGCGCGTCGCAAAGCGGAGTGAGCCTGCCATCTCCCGGAATGCGCGCCCAGACCTTTTCTCCGCTCTGTGCCTCAAGCCAGTTCTGCCAATGCGGCCACCAGGATCCGGTATGAACGCTGCTTTGCTGCTGCCATTCTTCAAAATCACCGACGGGTGACGTTCCGGTCCAGTATTGATATTTGCCAGCATCGGGCGGGTTGACCACGCCTGCAATATGGCCCGAACCACCCAGCACGAACTCGACCGACCCACCGAACGGCTTTGCGCCCTCGAAGACTGATTTCGCCGGAGCTATGTGGTCGTCGCGCGTGGCAAGATCATAGATCGGGATGGTGACATCCTTTAGGTTCAGTACCTTGCCATCCGCCACCATCCGTCCTTCGGCCAGATTGTTTTCCAGATAGCAATTGCGCAGATAGAAGGAATGCACGGCGGCTGCGACGCGGGTGGAATCAGAGTTCCAATAGAGGAGGTCAAAGGGAGGCGGCTGGGTGCCGCGCAGATAGTTGTCGACCATATAGGGCCAGATCAGATCGGATGCGCGAAGCATGTTGAAGACGCTCGCCATGATCGCGCCATCGAGGTAACCGACCGCCTTCATATGGGCATCGAGCGCAGCAAGCTGTGGCTCGTCAATGAAGATCTTCAGATCGCCCGCATGGGTAAAGTCGGTCTGCGCCGCAAGCAGCGTGGCACTGCGGATGCGATGATCGTTCTTCTGTGCATGCAGGGCGAGGGTGGCAGCCAGAAGCGTGCCGCCGATGCAGTAGCCCACCGCATTGGCCTCCTGTTCTCCCGTCGCCTCTTCAATCGTGGCAAGCGCAAAGTCGATGCCCTCCTGAATGTAGTCGTCCCATCCTTTTTCTGCGTGACGTACATCCGGATTGACCCAGGAGATCATGAAGACGCTGTGGCCTTGGTCGACGCACCACTTGACGAAGGATTTCCGGGCGTTGAGATCGAGAATGTAAAATTTATTGATCCATGGCGGGATGATAAGAAGAGGGCGCTTGAACACCTTTTCCGTCGAGGGGGCATACTGGATGATCTCGCAAAGATCGCTTCGCGCAATCACCTTACCTGGAGAAACGGCGATGTTCTGGCCGATTACGAACTGGTTATAGTCGGTCTGGCGAAGCCTTAAATGCCCCTTACCAGCCGCCATATCTTCCGCCAACTGGGCCATTCCTTTGACGAGGTTGGCTCCACTCGTGGCAACCGTTTCGCGAAACACCTGGGGATTGGTGAAGGCAAAGTTGGCTGGAGACATCGCCTCAGTCACCTGCCGCATATAGAAGCGTGCCTTTTCCCGGGTCCGCTCGTCCAGCCCGTCAGCCTCTGTCACCATTTTCTCCGCCCAGTCGGCGGTAGCGAAATAGACCTTCTGCAGAAAGTCGAAAAACGGGTTTGCCTGCCAGTCGTTGTCGGCGAAGCGTTTATGGCCGCTTTTGGCTCCGGCCTGTGGTTTTTTCTCTCCAGCTTTCCCTTGCTGTTCGGATAGTCGCAGGAGCGATTCTTGCCAGATATCGAAGTAGTTCGACAAAAGGTGGGTCTGCGCCTCGACGGAGCGCTGCGGCTCGGCCATCCAATATTCCGCCACATCGGACAGCGTCTGGAAGACATCGCTCATCGGGCTCGTGCTGGTGCGCGGAATCTCGCCGCGCTCTCTGGGTGCCAGCCACTCTGAAGCAGCCTTGCCGAGATTTTCCACAGCTCTGGCGATGTTCATGGCGAAGGCCTGCGGATCGCGAAGAATATAGGCATCGGCAGATTTGGGATCGAAACTGAACCCTTTGTCCTCAGGATCGTTGGGTCCGCCTCCAATGCCGGCCATACGTTCTCCTCCGCGGCGATTTTTGTATTTGCACATTCTGTACGAAAACGAATACAAGTTCCAGCAACACGGACGCTGGCAAATTGCGTTCGACAAGCGACAGATAGCTTACAGGTGGGGCAGGATAATGGGCAAGCATTCGGGAAGCGTAAAAACAGCATCTGTGCTGTTGGTTTGCGGCTTGGTCCTTCCTCTGGCTGCCTGCACCACGCCGAAGCCTATTGTCAATCCGGCTCATATGGAGCGGCCCAAGGCGCAGATCGTCGGTCCGCAGCCGGTCAGCAGTGGCCCGTTGCAGAAGCGCGACACCGGTAATTTCCCGACCTTCGCCAAGCCTATGACGGCTGCCATGCCGCAGATGGAAGAGAACGAAGCCTCGACCATGGAGCAGAACCTGACCGCACTCGGCGCTGCCCGCCGCCGCGGCCAGATCACTGAGGCGGAGTATAAGCGTCGCGTTGCGGAGCTTCGCGCGCTCGCAGAGCAACAGCAGCCGACGTCAACGCCCGCTGCCTCACAGTAAGCGAACGAAACCGACATTCATCGTCACATCTGCACGGAGCTGAAAAGGGCCGCTGCATTGCCGCGGCCCCTATTTTTTGTCAATGCAGGGAAGCACTCGCCGCCAGCCGTTCTTGTCTGTCGTGAAGCGCGAACCTGTCGACCATATCGGCGCTGGCCTTGTTGAAGCCCGTGACCACAACCTCGACGCCAGCATTGCGGTACTTTAAGACGACCTTATCCAAGGCACCGACTGCGGTGATGTCCCAGAGATGGGCGGCGGAAACATTTATGACAATCTTGTCCGCCTGCTCGGCAAAATCGAAGGCATGGATGAAGTTCTCCGCCGAGGCAAAGAAAATCTGGCCCTCGACAGTATAGGTGACGGTCCTCGTGGTCGCATCGTTACTCCGCGTGATGCGGAAGAGCTTGGAGACCTTGCCGGCAAAAAAAATGCCAGACAGCAGGACGCCGACGATAACGCCTTTGGCGAGATCGTGCGTTGCCACCACGGTCACGACCGTTGCCAGCATGACGACGGAGGATGATAGCGGGTTGCGTCTCAGCTCGAGGATCGAGCGCCAGGAAAAGGTTCCGATCGACACCATGATCATCACCGCGACGAGTGCTGCCATCGGAATGATGCGAACAAGGTCGTCCAGCACAACGATGAGAAAAAGCAAAAACGCGCCAGCGACAAAGGTCGAGAGCCGCCCGCGTCCCCCGGAAGTCACATTGATCACCGACTGGCCGATCATCGCGCATCCGCCCATGCCGCCGATCAAGGCGGAGGCGATATTGCCGGCACCCTGGCCAACGCATTCCTGGCTCTTTTTGCTCGGCGTATCCGTCATGTCGTCGACGATTTGAGCCGTAAGGAGGGACTCAAGAAGACCGACGGCTGCGAGCGTGATGGAATAAGGGAAGATGATCTGCAGCGTCTCCCATGTCAGCGGGACTTGCGGAATCATTAGCACTGGAAAGCTCGATGGTAGTTCGCCCAGGTCGCCTACAGTGCGAAGCTCCATCCCCGTCCACCATGCGACAATGGTCAGGACGGCGATGGCAACGAGCGGTGAGGGGACCGCCTTGGTGACGTATGGAAAGAGATAGATGATGGCGAGACCCGCCGCGATCATCACATAGGTCACTGTTGGAACGCCAATCAGTTCAGGCAACTGCGCCATGAAGATGAGGATGGCGAGCGCATTGACGAAGCCGGTAATGACCGAGCGTGAGACGAAGCGCATAACGCGTCCGACCTTCAGCCAGCCTGCCACGATCTGGATGAGACCCATCAGGATCGTTGCGGCGAAAAGATATTGAAGCCCGTGCTCTTTGACGAGCGAGACCATCACCACGGCTGTCGCAGCCGTTGCAGCGGAGATCATGCCGGGACGTCCGCCGACGAAAGCTGCGACGCAGGCAATCGCAAACGAGGCGTAGAGCCCCACTTTGGGATCGACACCGGCAATAACGGAAAAACCGATGGCTTCCGGGATGAGCGCAAGCGCGACGACGATACCGGAGAGCACGTCTCCACGAATATTGGAGAACCACTCCTGACGGTAGTGTGAGAAAGTTTGCATGGATGAGTTACCACAGTTGATGCAACGGGCCGAGCAGAACTCGGTCCTCAAAAGACGAAACAGGTTGCGTTGCTGTGTTGTCTGGCGGATTGGCGGCCAGAAGAGCCACCCGGATTTTCACCGGGTCCATGTGGATGAGTGTTCTATAGTCGAGAAGTCGCTATGTCGCAACCGGCACTGTTCTGCTGAGCATCGAAGCGCCATTGATCTGTCTTAACGGATTCCTACCGGGATACGGCGCTTTTGACGCATCTTTCCAATCTGGCGATAACCGATTTTCTTAAACGAAAAGAGTATCTTATCTTCTATAACTTGTCTCCAGGGAGGCCACTTGATGGCAGACGCTGGGGAGCGTGATGATGAAGTGCTTTTTTGTAGTTTTGATCCTGACCGGAGCGGTTTTTACACCCGCAGAGGCAAAGGCGCCCTATATGTTCGGCGCATCGCTGACGCACTTGCACTGGGACAAGTAGGTTAGCTCAGTCGTTGCCAGCGGCGTCGTTGAGAGCGTCGAGATCGGGTACGGTGATATGCCGGTTGTTCTCGATCCGAATGATGCCCTCTTTCTTCAGCTTGGTCATCTGACGGCTGACGGTCTCGATGGTCAGACCCAGAAAATCGGCAATGTCCGCGCGTGATAATGGCAGGTCGAAGCAAGACGCATCGCCCTTTTCAGGGTCGATATGCGTCGCTATCAGATACAGAAAACTTGCAACCTTTTCCTGTGCGGATTTACGACCAAGCGTCAGCATCCAGTCCCGCGCTTCGTCAAGTTCCTTCAATGACTGCCCGTGAAGCTTGCGCTCCATATTCGGCACTTCGCTGATCATGCGGTCCACGATGCGCCGCGGAAACAGGCAGATCTCCACATCCGTCGCGGCCTCGGCTGTCATATTGCTTTCAGCATTGAAAGGACGCCCGAGAAAATCAGGTGCGAATTGCAGGCCGACGATCTGCTGGCGACCGTCAGACATCATCTTCGACAACTTGATGACGCCACTGAGGATGTTGGCGTAGTAGGGCACGAGTTCGCCTTGCCCGAGCAATTCATGACCGGTCTCGAACGTCTTGCGGCTGGACTGGCGGTTGATCTCCAGGAGCTGCGCTGGAGTGAGCACACCGCAAAGGCCGCCATGGCGCGCCTCGCAGGAGCGGCACACTACGGGCATCTCTGAATTGTGGATAGTTCTCCGCAGCGTGTCCATCGCATCACGTCCAAGTCGAACGGGTCCGACCGCATGTGCGATCTCAAAAATTCCCGTTACCTCAAGCCCCAAAGCAAATGTCCCCACACCGCCTCTGATCAATTTGTTTATTAGCTAATTTGATCGAAGTCAAAGTTGCAAACTGTCGCAGTCTGTATCCCTAAGTCGCAGAATTGATACATGTCAGGACGTGATCGCTATGACGGAGCATTTGTTGAAGAAATATTCCGCGGCCGTTCCCCGCTACACCAGCTATCCGACAGCGCCGCACTTCCATGAGGGCATAGGAGCTGGCGAATATTCGTCCTGGCTGCGGGCTCTTGATTCGCATAATTGCCTATCGCTCTACATCCATATTCCCTATTGTGATCGGCTCTGTTGGTTCTGTGCCTGCCACACCAAACACACGCTCCGCTACGAGCCGATAGCCATCTATCTAAGAGCGCTCCACAAGGAAATCGAAGCAGTTGGCGGGCTTGTTGCGCGCGAGACCAAGGTGAAGGCCGTGCATTTCGGAGGCGGATCGCCAACGATGGTCAGGCCGGAAGACCTGATTGCTCTGATGGACTCACTGCGTTCGGCATTCTCTTTTTCCGATGACGTGGAAATAAGCGTGGAGATGGACCCGAATGATCTTGATGAGGGACGTTACGATGCCCTGGCTGCAATCGGGATGACGCGGGCAAGCCTCGGCGTACAGGACTTTGATCCGAACGTGCAGAAGACAATCAACCGCATACAGACCTTTGAGCAGACGAAATCCGTGGTCGATGCGGTGAGGGCGAGAGGCGTCCACTCCGTCAATTGCGATGTGCTCTACGGCCTCCCGTGTCAAACGCTAGAGACGATGCGCGACACCGTCGACAAGATCATCTCTCTAAACCCGGATCGCGTCGCTCTCTTTGGTTACGCGCATGTGCCATGGATGAAGAAACACCAGACGATGATACCGCAAGAGGCGCTGCCGGATGCGATCGCGCGCTACAGGCAGATGAAGACCGCAGCAGAAATGTTAGTGGAAGCGGGCTACCAGCCGGTCGGTATCGATCACTTCGCAAAGCCTGGAGATAGCCTGGCAAGGGCTGTGAAAGAGGGAGAGCTTCGCCGTAATTTTCAAGGCTATACCGATGACGGCGCCGACGCCCTGATAGGGCTTGGCGCATCCTCCATAGGCAAGTTTCCCCAAGGCTATGTGCAGAACACGGTTGCAACCGGCGAATATGAGCGGATGGCTGAAGCCGATGGCTTCTGCACGGCCCGTGGTATCGCGCTTTCTGTGCAGGACCGGGTGAGGGCCTTCGTGATTGAAAGGATCATGTGTGATTTTGCGCTCGATCTTTCGGCGCTCAGTGTGCTTTATGGCCCTGCCTCACTTCCGGCCGTCGAAGAGGCCCGGCAATTTGCGGAGAGTGACCGGGATGGACTTGTCCATCTTGAGGCCGGCCATTTTACTTTGACGGAGACAGGCAAGCCGTTTGCTCGCAGCATTGCCGCAACCTTTGACACCTATCTCTCCAATGGCCGGGGACGTCATTCTCTGGCCGTTTGACTGTAGGTCGTGCGCAACACACATCGCGCAAAATGACGGATCGATCACGAAAGCATTGGCTTTTTGATGCAACTTCCCTATGTGGTGCGTCTGAAGAGACCTTTATAATTAAGAACACAAAGGATTACGGGCGTGACAGCTACATTCGATAAGGTTGCCGACATCATCGCTGACACCAGCGAAATCGATCGCGAAACCATTACGCCGGAAAGCCATACGATCGACGACCTCGGCATCGACAGCCTCGACTTCCTCGATATCGTTTTCGCCATCGACAAGGAATTCGGTATCAAGATCCCGCTCGAGCAGTGGACGCAGGAAGTCAACGAAGGCAAGGTTTCGACCGAAGAATACTTCGTTCTGAAGAATCTTTGCGCCAAGATCGACGAGTTGAAGGCCGCCAAGGGCTGAACGTCTTCTTTTGCTTAGGCTATTTCCGTTTCACGGACCCTGCCTTGTGCTTTGAGACTATATTCGATCCTCGGGAGATATGCCCGAGGATCTTTTGCCCATCAGACACTGTCTCGGGGCGAAGCTAGCTGGCGCATTCCACGGACAAGACATGCTTCTCGAATATTTCCAGATGGTGGACCGAATCGAGTCTATCGACAGATCAGCCCGCATCTTGAAGGCACGTTCGGTCGTGCCGGATAAGAGTCCCGTCTTCGAGGGCCATTTTCCGGGCATGCCGCTGGTTCCAGGGGTGTTGTTGATCGAAACCATGGCGCAGACCTCCGGCATGCTGGTTCTTGCCATGAGTGATTTTGCCGCGATGCCTTTCCTGATGTCGGTCGATAGTGCCAAGATGCGCACCTTCGTGGAGCCCAATGCCGAACTGGATATCGAAGCCTATCTCGAGCATGACGGATCCGGCTTTGCCGTCACCAAGGCAAAGATCACATCGGGCGGAAAAAAGGTCTGCGACGCACAGCTGAAGCTTCGCACCATGCCTTTTTCCGAGATTCCGCTTGCGCCGATCGTGAAGAAGCGCGCCGAGGAAGTAGGTCTGATGGCGGCCATTGCCGCTGATACCTCCGCCTGATCGAAAAGCGCTTTCCTCGCGTTTAAATGCTGAAAAGTCATGCAAGGCCGAGGTCATTTTGCCTTCGCCATTGCAAAGCCGCATCGCGCGCATTATTCCGCATGGCAAGTGCGGCGTCCCTGCCGCTTATGAGGCTGGCCCGAGATTACGTCTCGGAAAAGCGACGAAGGATCACGGATGATGAAGTCTGACAATGATGTGGTGATTACCGGGGTCGGTATCGTGACCTGTCATGGTGTCGGTAAAGATGCCCATATTGCGCTGCTTTCCAGCACCACGACGCCTGCGGCGATCGTCGAGAGGGAAAAATTTGCGCCTTATCCCATCCATCCGCTGCCTGAAATCGACTGGTCCGCGCAAATCGGGCGCAAGGATCAGCGCCAGATGGAAAACTGGCAGCGCCTCGGCGTGTTTGCCGCCGGTCTTGCGCTGGACGATGCTGGCCTGAAGGAAGACGCAGAAGCCTGCGGCACGATGGACATGATCGTCGCAGCCGGTGGCGGCGAACGCGACATCAATGTCGATACGCTGATTGTCGATGAAGGCCTCAAGCGCAATGACCGCGAAGTGATGCTCAACGAGAAACTCACGACAGAGCTTCGCCCAACGCTGTTTCTCGCGCAGCTTTCGAACCTGATGGCTGGCAATATTTCGATCGTGCATAAGGTCACCGGCTCCTCACGTACCTTCATGGGTGAAGAGGGCGCAGGGATCTCTGCCGTTGAAACCGCTTTCTATCGCATCCGCTCAGGTGAATCGAGCCACGCGCTCGTCGGCGGTGCATTCGCGGCCGAACGTCCCGATATGACTTTGCTGTTTGAAGCCATTGGTGCGCATGCTCAAGGTGGCTGGCAGCCGCTTTGGTCGCGAACGGGAGGCGAGGGCGGTGGCATGATCACCGGCTCCGTCGGCGCCTTCCTTGTGCTTGAATCCCGCAAGCATGCACAGGCGCGTGGCGCCAAGATCTACGCCCGGATCGACGCGATCGAAGGCGATCGTGGCAACCGCGACGACAGCAAGCTGGAGAAGCGCCTGGAGCGACTGCTTGCGCCTGCCAAGGATGCGGCTGAAACCATCGTGCTTTCTGGCGCCAGCGGCTACGACGGCCTGACATCTCGCGAAAAGGATGTTCTTGAAAAAAAACTGCCACATGCTGCCATTCGTGGCTTCGGTGGTGTCACCGGTCACGGACTCGAGGCACAGTTTCCACTGGGGCTCGCACTGGCCGCGCTTACGCTCGAAAGCGGCGCAAAAGTCCCGCCTTTTGATAGCGCGGCAGAAAAGCCGATGGCATCTGCCGCGACGGAAGCGGTCGTTACCACGGTTGGCCATGTGCGCGGCGAAGGTGTCGCCGTTCTTTCCAGAGACGCTTGAGGAGTTAAGACCATGGCATCCAGCAATTTCAGGGATCACCTTGGCCGCCCCATTGTTGCCGTCACCGGCATGGGCATCATCACCTCCTTGGGGCAGGGATTGACGGATAACTGGGCGGCTTTGACCTCCGGTAAATCCGGCATCCACAAGATCACACGTTTTCCGACCGACAATCTCTCCACCAAAATTTGCGGAACGGTCGACTTCATCGATATCCCGGCACCGAATTCCGTCGAACGGTCCTTTGCCTTTGCTCGCGAGACCACCATCGAAGCGTTGGCGCAGGCAGGACTATCCGGCGATTTCAACGGCCCGCTGTTTCTGGCGGCTCCGCCTATCGAGCCGGAATGGAGCGCTCGTTTCGAGCTTGCTGACCGGTCTCCGCCTGCGGCAAAGCCGGGTGATGCCTATGATCGCTTCATGGCGGCTCTCCGTCAGCGCCCCGACCCCGCCTTTCAGGAAGCCGCTCTCTTCGGCGCGATCTCCGAGCGTCTGTCCGATCAGTTCGGCACGCGCGGTCTCCCGGTCACGCTCTCGACCGCTTGCGCCTCCGGTGCAACAGCCATTCAGCTTGGTGTCGAAGCCATTCGCCAAGGTCGCACGGATCGTGCGCTGACGGTTGCCACAGACGGTTCGGTGAGCGCCGAAGCGCTCATCCGCTTCTCGCTTCTGTCGGCCCTGTCGACACAGAACGACCCGCCGGAAAAGGCGTCCAAGCCGTTCAGCAAGGACCGCGATGGTTTCGTGATTGCCGAAGGTGCAGCGACGCTTGTTCTGGAATCGCTGGAAGCGGCGGTCGCTCGTGGTGCAAAGGTTCTCGGCATCATCAAAGGTGCCGGCGAAAAGGCAGACAGCTTTCACCGCACGCGCTCGTCGCCCGACGGCGGACCTGCGATTGCCACGATCCGTGCAGCACTTGCCGATGCCGGCTTCTCCGAAAGCGATATCGGCTATGTCAATGCGCATGGTACGTCGACACCGGAAAATGACAAGATGGAGTACAGTTCCATGCTTGCGGTTTTCGGCGAAGGCCTGAAGTCGATCCCTGTCTCTTCCAACAAATCGATGATCGGCCATACGCTGACGGCAGCAGGCGCAGTTGAAGCCGTCTTCTCGCTGCAAACCATGCTGACCGGCACGCTGCCACCGACCATCAACTACAACAATCCGGATCCGACGATTGCGCTGGATGTGGTGCCGAATGTGAAGCGTGATGCTCAGGTCAACGCCGTGCTGTCGAATTCCTTCGGCTTCGGTGGGCAGAATGCAAGCCTTGTTATGACACGGGAACCGGCTTAATCCGTTCCCCAGCGCATCTACCCCAAAGGCGGTTGATGCAATTGTAAATGAAGGAGAGCCGTCTTTCTGGGTCCATTCGGACGAGCGACGCTCTCGAACGAAAACGCTTTAACGCCTTCGGGCGAAGGACTTCTATTATGCGCGCTCTTCAACTCGTCGACGACCGTAAGCTCGAGAAAGTGGATCTGCCTGAGCCGGAAGCGCCGGCACCGGGTGAGGTTACGCTGCGCGTCAAGGCGGTCGCACTGAACCACATCGACGTTTGGGGCTGGCGCGGCATGGCCTTTGCCAAGCGCAAGATGCCGCTCACGATTGGTGCCGAAGCCTCGGGCGTGGTGGAAGCGATTGGCCCGGGCGTCTCCAACGTTCTTCCGGGCGGCTTGGTCTCCATCTATGGCGCGCGTATCTGCGGTCGTTGTCATCACTGCGTTGCCGGTCGTGATAACCTCTGCGAAAATGTCGGTGGGGTTCATGGTTTCCACCTCGATGGCTTCGCCCAGGAAAAGATCAACATTCCGGCTCGCCAGCTTGTCCTCGCCCCGCCGGGCGTCGATGCCGTGGCAGCCGCGCTCGCACCTGTAACGTTCGGCACTGTCGAGCACATGCTGTTCGACAATGCGAAGCTTCAGCCTGGTGAAACCATCCTCGTTCATGCCGGTGGTTCCGGTATCGGCACGGCGGCTATTCAGCTGGCAAAGAAGATGGGCTGCACGGTCATCACCACGGTGGGTTCGGACGATAAGATCGAGCGCGCCAAGGCGCTGGGCGCCGATCACGTGATTAATTATCGGGTGGATCGATTCGAAGGTGTCGTGCGCAAGCTGACCAAGAAGAAGGGTGTCGATGTCGTCTTCGAGCATGTCGGTAAGGATACCTGGGCAGGTTCCATGTTCTCGCTGAAGCGTGGCGGCCGTCTCGTCACCTGCGGCTCGACGTCGGGCGTCTCGACCGAAATCAACCTGATGATGCTCTTTCAGCAGCAACTGAAGCTGCTTGGCTCCTTTGGCTGCCGCATGCAGAACATGGCCGATGCCATGCAGAAAATGGCACGCGGGCTTGTACATCCTGTCATCGATACCGAAGTAACCTTCGACGATATCGACAAGGCTCTGGAACGGATGGAGACCCGTCAGGTCTTCGGTAAGATCGTTCTGCGGATGGATTGATCAGTGAAGCTTTTTATAACGCGCATCGTTCTGGCGCTTGAGAACTTTCGCCAGTGGCTGAACGCGACCATCGCGTTCGGCTTTCTGAATATGCTGAAATTGTTGCCGGCTGATCCAGCCATTCACTTTGCCGATCGCATCGCGCGTAAACTTGGGCCCAAGACGCCGCGTCATAAGCTGATGCTTTTCAACCTCGCTCGCGCCTATCCGGAAAAGACCGAGGAAGAGCGTCTGGACATCGCGCTGGATAGCTGGGGAAACATGGGGCGTCTCGCCGCCGAATATGTTTTCCTTGACCGCCTGTTCGATTACGACCCGGAGCAGACAAAGCCCGGGCGAATCGAGGTTGTCGGCATCGACAACTTTCTTGAGCTACGCGACAATCCACGTCCATTCATTGTCTTCACCGCCCATACCGGAAATTTCGAGCTTCTGCCTGTGGCAGGATCCGCCTTCGGCCTTGATGTGACGGTTCTCTTCCGTCCGCCGAACAATCCTTACGTGGCGGAGAAAATATTCAATTTCCGCAAGGAGCGCATGGGCAAGCTCGTTCCCTCGCACGCAGGCTCGTCCTTCGCGTTAGCCCGGCAGCTGGAGCGGGGGGCAGGTGTCGGCGTACTGGTGGATCAGAAGTTCCGCAAAGGTCTTCTGACCAAGTTCTTTGGACACAATGTTCAAACCAATCCGTTGCTCGCCAAGCTGGTCCGGCAGTTCGGCTGCGACGTCTATCCGGCGAGATGCATTCGCCTCCCGGACAATCGCTACCGCCTGGAAATCGAACCGAAGGTCGAGATACCGCTGAACGAGAAGGGCAGTGTCGATATCCAGAAGACCGCGCAGCTTTTGAACGACAAGGTTGAGAGCTGGGTTCGCGAGTATCCCGGTCAGTGGTTGTGGTACCACGACCGTTGGCACATCAAGGACCAGGTCAAGACGGACAATTGAAGTCGAGAAGCTCCTTTTCCACAACGTTGGTTTATAGATGGGGTATTGTTAAACCACACTCGATTAAGGAGGTTGACGTAACGCAATGATTTAGTCAGCCTGTTGCGAGACAAGACCGTGTTTATTCTTCCTTACTATTTCTCGGATTTGTAATAACGAAGCCGATTGTGATATGAGTGAATGTGCTGGTGTGGTTATATTGCAACTCCTTAACTCATGCTTTACGGGCACATCGTGCAGATTGTCGCCAGTGAGCCGGGAGAGGATTGGGCAACTGTAATGCCTGCGTCTGGGGAGTGTTTGGGTTGAAAAGAAAAATCGAATTGTTCTGGCAGCGTTATGCGGAGCTGAAAAGCGCAGTTATTCGCAATGAAGCGCCCAAGGTTGCCGCCCTCGATAAAGAGCTCGACACTCTGCTCGACAGTATTATCGGCAGAAAGAACGCCTCCTCTGCGGAAATTCTTGAACAGTTCCGCTTTGCCATCGACCTTCTGAATGAGGAGGCAGAGGATATCGGTTGCGTTCAGCGTAATGCCGACGTTTTGCGCAGGCTTGTCGATCGCTATATCGGCGCTGGACTGCCGCGCGATGGAAGTGCTCCGGATGGCGATGATGCGCCTTGGAGCCCCTATATCATATTGGATGAAGACCGGCTGGAAGACCTGGACGATCGTGTCGTCGTCGTTTCCCCCGGCTACCGCATCAACTATACGAACTCCGCCAATGCTGCTTCGCTCCACTCGGATCGTAGTGAGATCATTGGCAAGCATATTGCCGAACTCGTTGGGATCCACCACTTCCAACTGGCATTCCGCGAGAAGCTCGACGCGTGCTTCAAGGGCGAGGCTGAGAAATACACCTATGCCGAAGACGCGCTCGGTCATACCGTGGTCAAGTCCTTCGAAATGTCTCCATGCTATTCACCTTCTTACAAACTCGTTGGCGCCATCGTGGTGGTCAAAGAGTTGGAAGATCGTCGCACACGCGTGGTAGCGTAAGTAGGCGAATTAAGTTTTTATCTGGCGCTTCGCAGTCTAACTGCGCCTTTCATCACCCCACTACTATAAATCGTATATTGACGAGAGCGTTACGGTGAGTACTGCTGTACCGTAATTCTGCGGCTCATTCATCGTGTGGCCGGGAAAATGTTTCCGGATTTTTCGCACTAAGCGTGGGTAGACACTGTGCTCCAGGATTTTTTTCAAGCTTTTGCGATCAAAAGCCTTCAGCTGCGGCAGGCCATCAACCAAAGCGAGGATGGGCTTGTCCAGTCGTTTGACAGAGAGCTTCAAGCGATCGTCGACGACATCCTGGCTTACAAGGCGTCTAGCCGGGACGAACTCCATCGGCAATTCGAGTTTCTCTGCATGCTGGTTCGACAAGAAGCCGACGACAGGCTTGCGGTTGTGCGCAGGATCGTGACGATGTCCGGGCTGATCGACCGATATTTCCGCGATCATTCGGATCCGTACGATGTGGATTTCTCTCCTGCAATCGCGCGGCCAGCCAAGGCCATAGCACCAGCCTATTATGAGCAGCCGCTTTTCAACGAAGCAATCCTTGATAGTCTTGACGATAACATCATCGTCGTCACACACGATTACCGCTACCTCTATACCAATCATGCCTATGCAAAATCGAAGAACCGGGCGCGCTTGTCGCTGATCGGCTGCCACGTCACCGAGTTCATTGGTGAAGATGGATTCTACTTGCAGGCAAAACCTGCACTCGATCGGTGCTTTGCAGGTGAGAAGGTCGGTTACATTCATCACACTCACCGCGACGGGCAGCGATTTGCAACGCGCTGCCGGATGACGCCCCTGCGCGCCTCCACCAATCACGTCATGGGCGCAGTGGTGGTGTTGAGCGATATTGAGGAGATGGCGACACTGGAATGTGGTTGAGAGCGGGGGTCTAAGGTCTCGCTTTATGTCTTAGTCACACGCCGCTGAGCTTGCCGATGATCCAGCCAAGCGAGTAGGGCGCATTGGTATCGAGAATGAGCCTTGCCGCCATGGCAAGGCAGGACATCACCAGTAGCGGGCGAATAATCTTCGCGCCATTCTTCATCGCCAATCTGGAGCCGATCTGCGCGCCAAGAAACTGCCCAAAACCCATCACAAGTCCAAGTTTCCAGAGAATTGCGCCATTCAGTGTGAATACCAGGAAGCCGCCGAAATTCGAGCCGAGGTTCAAGAGTTTCGTATGGGCGGTCGCCTTCAGCATGCCGAAGCCGGCAAGAGCGACGAATGACAGCATATAGAAGGAACCGGCTCCTGGACCGAAAATGCCATCGTAAAAACCAATCAGTGGAACCACTGTCAGACCGAAGACGAACGGCGTTATCCGGCGCTGGCTGTCAATGTCGCTGAGGTTCGGCTTGAAAGCGAAATAGATAGCGATGGCGATGAGCAGGAAAGGCATGATTGCCCTGAGAATGTCGGCCGGAACGAAGGATGCGGTGAACGCGCCAGCCATTCCCCCGATGAGGGCCATCAACGCCATCGGAAATTGTTCTCTGAGATTGACGTGGCCTTTGCGCGCATAGGCGATGGTCGCCGAAGCGGAGCCGAACTGAGCCTGCAACTTGTTGGTCCCCAGCGCCTCCAGCGGCGGTATGCCCATGATCAACATGGCCGGCAGCACGATCAACCCTCCGCCTCCAGCAATCGAATCGACGAAGCCGGCGAAGACGGCGACAAAGAACAGTATGATGAAAAGCTGGAGAGCGACGTCTTGCACTGGGGAGGCATCCGGAGGGTTTTGCTGGCCGCTTGTGGCACCGAATGCCGCATCCCGCAACCGCTTTTGCAGACAGGGCCAATGGAGGAATGGAAAAGATTGCGCAGCACGCCTGGCAGGTTATTGTGCGCCGAACGCTGCATTGAAGCTGGCAGCTATATTTGAATGAGGACAGGCATGCATAAAGTAATTTTCGATACGGATCCGGGCATTGACGATGCAATGGCGTTGCTTTTTCTGCACCGTCACCCTGATATCGACCTCATCGGGGTCACCACTGTCTTTGGCAACGCGCCGATCGAGATTACGACCCGCAATGCGCAGTTCCTCAAGCAGCAATGGATGATTGACGCCCCTGTAGCGAAGGGCGCTGGCAAGACATTCGATCCCTCGCGTCCGGACGGCCATTTCCCTACCTTCATTCACGGCGATGATGGGCTTGGCAATATCGGTGTGCCTGAGACGGTTGACGTGCCGCTCGATCCGCGCACGGCCCATCATTTCATCATCGATACCGTCAAGGCCAATCCCGGTGAGGTAACGCTGATTGCCGTAGGTCGCATGACGAACCTGGCGCTTGCCCTGAAGACCGATCCCGATTTCGCTGCCCTGGTGAAAGAGGTGATCATCATGGGTGGTGCCTTCGATATCAACGGCAATGTCAGCCCCGCTGCAGAAGCGAATATTCACGGTGATCCAGAGGCGGCCGATCTTGTCTTCACCGCACCCTGGCCCGTGACCGTAATCGGTCTGGACGTCACGACGAAAACGGTCATGACCTCCGGCTTCCTGGCGGAAATGGTGAAGGAAAATGGCGCGGCTGTGCAGCTGCTGTCCGACCTCTCTCAGTTCTACATCAGTTTCTACAATATGCGCACGGGTGACGGCATGGTCGTCCATGATTCTTGCGCCTGCGTTTATCTGACGAACCCTGAACTTTTCGAAACACGAAGCGGCGCGATCCGCGTCGTGTGCGGCGGTCTTGCAGACGGTCAGACGATCCAAAAGCCGGACGGCATTACCTTCCCACCGGGCGATTGGGACGGTCATCCAAGCCAGAAGATTTGCACCAAGATCGAACCGGATCGTGTGCTTTCGGTCATTCGCTCTGCAATTGTGCGTGGTGAACGTGGCTGATTGAGTTGAGCCGTCGGTCGAACGGCGGCTTTGCCTTGCATTTTACAAGAATCTGGCGTTATGCAGGCATCAATGGCGCAAGCCGTGTGCTGCGCCATGGACTTCGCGACAAATGTTCCGGCAACGCACCGGTCACCGCAGGGCGTGGCGGGAAAACCAATTCGTGTTTTCCAACGCTTACGCTACAATGAACAGCACAGGTCCGATTTGTTCGTGTCGGCTTATGTTTCAAACCAAAAAACGAACGCTACTGTGGACCGGACAATCCGGTCCATTTCCATGAGGAAAGAGATGGAAGAGTTTCACAAGGTCAAGCGTCTGCCGCAATACGTCTTCGAACAGGTCAACCGTTTGAAAGCGAGCGCGCGAGCGGGTGGCGCGGATATCATTGACCTTGGCATGGGCAATCCGGATCTGCCGACGCCAAAGGCGATCGTCGACAAGCTTTGCGAAGTCGTTCAGGACCCGCGCACGCATCGTTACTCGTCCTCCAAGGGCATTCCCGGGCTTCGCCGCGCCCAGGCCGCCTATTATGCACGCCGCTTTGGAGTGAAGCTGAACCCTGATACCCAGGTCGTCGCCACGCTCGGTTCCAAGGAAGGCTTCGCCAATATGGCGCAGGCGATCACCGCGCCTGGTGATGTGATCCTATGTCCGAACCCGACCTATCCGATCCATGCCTTTGGCTTCCTGATGGCGGGTGGCGTCATCCGTTCGATGAATGTCGAGCCGGATGAAACCTTCTTCGGCCCGCTTGAGCGCGCTGTGCGCCATTCGATCCCCAAGCCGCTGGCACTGATCATCAACTACCCGTCCAACCCGACCGCCCACGTGGCGTCTCTGGATTTCTACAAGGACGTGATCGCTTTTGCGAAGAAGCACGACCTGATCGTGCTGTCCGACCTTGCCTATTCGGAAATCTATTTCGACGAGAAGAATCCGCCGCCATCGGTCCTGGAAGTGCCTGGTGCCATGGATGTATCGGTGGAATTCACCTCGATGTCGAAGACCTTCTCCATGCCCGGCTGGCGCATGGGCTTTGCGGTCGGCAATGAACGCCTGATCGCTGCGCTAACGCGTGTGAAATCGTACCTCGATTACGGCGCCTTCACGCCGATCCAGGTTGCGGCTACACATGCGCTGAATGGCGATGGCTCGGATATCGCGGAAGTGCGCAATGTCTACCGCCGCCGCCGCGACGTGATGGTCGATACGTTCGGCAAGGCGGGTTTCGAGGTTCCGCCTCCCGCTGCCACCATGTTCGCCTGGGCGAAAATCCCGGAGAAATTCCGGCATCTCGGTTCGCTTGAATTTTCCAAGCTGTTGATCGAGAAGGCCGACATTGCGGTTGCTCCGGGTGTTGGCTTCGGTGAAATGGGTGACGATTACGTTCGCCTCGCGCTCGTCGAGAACGAGCACAGAATTCGTCAGGCCGCGCGCAATCTCAAGCGCTTCCTGTCGACTGCAGACGATACGTTGCACAACGTCGTCTCGCTCAACGCCCACAGATAAGGGCAACCCGCCAAGGTGGCCGGTTCCGGCCACCTCTTTCATTAAAGCAAATCAGGAATATACCCATGGCAGATTCATTGAGAATCGGCATAGCGGGACTCGGCACTGTCGGCTCTTCGCTCGTGCGCATCCTCCAGCAGAGAAGCAACGAACTTGCGATTACCTGCGGACGCGCAATTGAGATTATTGCTGTTTCCGCGCGCGACCGTTCGCGTGATCGCGGCATTGATCTCTCGGGTATGACCTGGTTCGATACGCCGGAAGACATGGCCGAAAAGGCCGATATCGATGTTTTCGTCGAACTTGTAGGCGGCGCGTCTGGTCCGGCGGAAAGAGCCGTTCGCACCGCTTTGTCGCGTGGTCTCCATGTGGTGACTGCCAACAAGGCATTGCTTGCAAAGCACGGTGTGGAGTTGGCCGAAATCGCAGGAGAGAAGGGCGCTCTGCTCAACTTCGAAGCGGCGGTCGCCGGCGGTATTCCGATCATCAAGGCGTTACGTGAATCGCTGACCGGTAACCATGTGTCGCGCATCTACGGCATCATGAACGGCACCTGCAACTACATCCTGACCAAGATGGAGAAGGAAGGCCTCTCCTTCGAAGTCTGCCTCAAGGAAGCGCAGCGTCTCGGCTATGCGGAGGCCGACCCGGCTTTCGACATTGAGGGGAATGATACCGCACACAAGCTTGCGATCCTGACGACGCTTGCTTTCGGTTCCAAGATTGCCGCCGACGATATTTATCTCGAAGGCATCACCAATATCTCCATCGAGGACATTCAGGCAGCCGCCGATCTCGGCTATCGCATCAAGCTCCTCGGCGTCGCCCAACTGACCGAATCCGGCATCGAGCAGCGGGTACACCCGACCATGGTACCGCTTGATTCCGTGATTGCGCAGGTGGATGGCGTGACAAACGCAGTCGCAGTGGAATCGGATATCCTCGGTGAATTGCTGATGGTTGGTCCAGGCGCCGGCGGTAACGCCACAGCCTCCGCAGTGCTCGGCGATGTCGCCGATATTGCCAAGAGCCGCCCAGGCGCACAGCAGGTTCCGGTTCTTGGCCGTCCTGCCAAGTCGCTGAGCGATTATCGCCGGGCCAAGATGAAAAGCCATGAAGGTGGCTACTTCATCCGACTGACCGTGAAGGACAAGGCCGGCGTGTTCGCCTCCATCGCCACCCGCATGGCGGAAAACAACATCTCGCTGGAATCGATCGTCCAACGTTCTCAAGTGCCGATGGAGGAGGGAGCCCAGACGATCATCCTCGTTACGCATGCGACGATGGAAGATGCCATCCGCAAGGCCGTAAAAGCGATCAAGAGCGAGAAGTATCTGGTCAGCGAACCGCAGGTCATCCGCATCGAGCGCACGTGATGCGATAAGCATGGTCCAAGCAAAACTGTGCAGCGGTTTTGCGACAACGACATGCGATAACAAGGACCTAAAGCGCATGAGCGATCTGAAAGATCGCGACGCGCTTCAGCGGCTAGAGTTTCGCTTAGGCGCGCTCAGTCGGACACATTTCTTGGTCCAAATATAGCCCGGATGCTGCCGCGTCCGGGCTTATGTGTTTCAGAGGATGAGCTTGTCTGCGCGATTGAAAACTAGCGAGTCGCTACTTTGTGAGGACGCTCGGCCACCTCGGTTTTGGACTCACTTCGATGTGCGTAAAGCAGCCGGGTGCTCCCACGTTGTCAGTAATCAAACAAACATCCACCCGCTGAATTTCAACCATCTACTTCGAGGGTGATGCTGATGTCGTTCTTATCTGAACACATCAACGAGACAGTCTTGGCGAATACCTACCGCCAAGACCGATCACCGTCGCAAACGGTTACATGCTCATGACGCGTATGCGGGAGTAGAATGGCTCTTTTCCGATGGTAGTACATATCCCGCGCAGTCGCCTTCAGCGTCATCATCCGAAGCGATGCTCTGGTTGGCGAAACAATCCTGGGATGTATTGCCTCCCTCGATCAGCGCCATCTGAATGAGATAGGTGAGGAACGTGCTCTCCTTTGGCGTGGCAAGCAGGGCTGCGCGCAAATGGTCCATCACGATATTGGTGTCACTCATAATCTGCCCTCATGTGTCTTAACGCACTGAATCTAGATCAGCATCGTGATTGCAGCGTGAATCAACCAAGGGTGTTAAGTGTATATGAGGTTACGCGGATATAGTGTCGATCAGTCTGATACGCCGCATCGTAGTGACGGGGTAATCGTCGTCCAGAAAGCGAGCCGGCGTAAAGTCCGGTTCGAGGAGCCGCAGCTGATCGATAGCGCGTTCCGCGCGCATCGTCATTCCTTCTTGTATGTAAAGCGCGATGAGGTAGCGCAAGGGCGCGCGGAATGCCGGGCGGAGGATAAGGGCTGCCTCCGCATGACCAATGGCTGCGTTATAGTCACCCACAGCCGCAGCAGACATGCAGCAAAAAAACTCGACAAAGGCGCGGTGTTCTCCGCCTCCTGTCAGTTTCAGCGCTATTGTTGCGGACCTGCGGCTTGCGCTCAGCTTGTCGAGAACGAGTTCGGCATTGGACAGGATTGCCATGTTGATTGGGTTGAGCGGATCGAGCTGAGCGGCTCGCTCAGCGAGCTTCAGAGATCCGCGGCTAGATCCGCCACCGAGATATTCCAGGTGCGCGCCGATACTGAGTATGCCCGGGCTATTACCATCCTGCCGCAGAGCCTCTTGGACGAGTTCGGTGGAGGTGATTTCGTCGCCCAGAAATGCTGTGCTGCGATGCTGAAACTGAGCCATGTTGCGTAAAAACGCTCGCCAAGCGACATATTGCGGGCGTGGATCGCGCTCATAGGCATAGTTCAGATGCCTGTCTGCCTCTGCGAGGCTTTGACGATCGAAGCGGAAGATCAGGTTGCGGGCGTTGCTGGCCAAAAGTGCTGCGCAGTTTGAAATTGCGAGATCACCCTTTCGTTCACGCAATGTGATGAGAACGGTCTGCACCAGAGTTCCGCACAGATGATGCAAGGCCTCCTCGGAAGAGCTCCCGAGATTTTCCGTGCGCGAAGCATAGAGCCTGCCGGTCTCCGCATGACTGATCGTAAAGGTGATGTGGCTACGTCGTCCCATCGTTGCTGTTCGAACGGAAACGGAAAGACCAGTGACAGGCTGACGCATGATGCCCGACGATGCATGCGGGATATGCGAAAAGATCTCAAAGTCGTCCAGGTCATGAAGCGAAGCCGTCGTCAGCGCCAATATTCGCGAGTTGATGAGCTCGCTCGGCAATTGGTGGTCGGAATGGAACTGAAAAAAGATCGCGGGCTTTGGCGGTACAGACGGACGTGGAGGATCAAACGCACTGACGCGAGCCTTTTCGGCAAGTGATGATCGTATATCGCGAATCCAGTCTTCGAATTCGGGGTCGGGAATATCGATATCGGCGAAGGCGTCATGCTCATCATTCCAATCCTGCGGCGGCTCGACGAGACGATAACTGACTTTGAAGCGTGACGGGTCGAACGCGACCTTCTCGCGGTCGGCCTGTAAGATTTCTTGATAGGGCCCGAAGGCCTTGCGAATTTCGACGAGCGTCTGGCGAAGGCTGTCCGAACCCCTTTTGGCGTCGCGATCGCTCCACAATTTGTCCTGCAGCCAGACACGGCTTCTGGAATAATGCGGTGCTGTCGCCAGAAGAACGAGGAGGCCGCGAGCCTTGGCCGATCGCGGCCCTCTGTCAATGTCATCCGGATCGGTGATCCGGAATCGACCAAAGACATTCAACGACAACATAGGCGCGCCCTCCGAAGGCAAATCACGCCTATGCATATCAGGTCATGTTAACGTAGGAAAAGCTTTCCCGTTGGATCCTGCTCATTTTCGTCCGGCCGTACAGTGTTGGCGTCGGTGGGTGCCAACATGCGCGCTTCAGCCGGCTTGAAGGGGTAGGGCGTAACATCGGTCGTGGATGAAGCGTGATCGGGAAAATCGGTCTTCACCCAGTTACGAAACGCCGCGATCCCTTTTGAGACCTGCAGAACGTAGTCGAGCGACTGTGTGTCCTCGACCGGCGAGTTCGTTCCGATGTTGCGGAAGTACGCTGCGATGGCTGCATCATCGTATGGGTTGGCTGGCACATCAGGCAAAAGGACCGCAGCTTGGGCCGCCTCGGGAGTATTGGGTAGGACGGCGGTACCCCAATCGTTGGCGCGTTGGTGGCAGGTGATGCACGCCGAGGTCGGGTTATCAACCGGACCGTTGGCCCGACCGAAGAGGCCAAGGTTCTGGCGTGGAAGCGGGTAGAACATTGAAGCCACATCCGGATTGACCCAACTTTCCTTCGGCGTCGCCGCCTGCTCGAGATAGGCCTTCGCGTTAAGCCCTGGGTCACTTCCCCAGATGAGACCGACAGGCACCAATCGCTCATAAGGCGTGTTGCCGGGCTGCATCGCATTGTACATGAAGGTTCCAAAGAACCAGCCGTTCGGTGACCGTTTGTCTTTGACCGAGAGGTCCAACTGGAGAAGGCGCATGGTCATCACCCCGCCGTCTTTCTGCCCGGCGACATCCCATTCTTTCGAACCCGCGAGATAAGGAACGCTGGAAGGCGTTGCGGTGGTGAACAGCATTTTCGCAGACACCGCACCCTCTGCAAATGCGAAATCGCGGGTCTTGGGGAAGGCAGGATCACCCCAGATCTGGCCAAAGCCATAGCACGCCACATCATTATAAATGCCGACCGCAAAATTGCGCTCCCAGTCCATTTGTAGCGCGTGAAGTTCCTTCGGCCGGGACCACCGCTCGGTCGTCATCCCGCGCAAGGGCTCGCGCAACATGAAGAACCACGGCGCATCACACCACTGCTCTTCCTTATTGTCCTCGATCCGCCAATCCACATCCGGTCGCGCATTGACCTTGAGGACATAGTTCAGAATCGACTGCATGTAATCCGCGGGGTTCTTGAACGGGTCGACTGTCAACCAAGGGAGCTTGCTGTTGTCGGGTGGAGTCTTCGGAAAGTCGTAGTGAATCTGAAACTTGCGATCCGTCTCATGCCCCTTCAGCGGTAGGCTGCTGGAACAGTCAAATTTCGCTTTGGCGGCCGCTGCAAAGCTGCTATCCGCAGGCTTCGGACAGTCCGCCAACGCAGCAGAGGCGGGAAAGAGAAGGAGAGCGAGAGTAAGGAGGCTAGCTTTCATCGATGAGTCTCCAACGCGAGAAGAGAAGGTCGATGTAAAGTCAAGAATCTGGGATTGTAAATACGCAACCTAGAACACGTTTTGCGAGTGTCTCGAGCGCCGCCAAACGATAGAGCAAACATGAGAACCTCGCGTTGAAGCTACTGGCAGTGTTCTGATGAATATAGCGCTCGAGAAAAGGACGCTGCTTTCCGTTTCGCTCACGACTGATCCTCCGGTGGCAGCTTCCCGTCCGAATACAGCGCCTCAAAGTCGCGCCCGCCATAAAAGATGTGACCGATGCGCACAGTATCGTGCTCGACCTTGTAGGCAATCACGGCGGTGCGCCCAACGGGGCATACCCGATGCGGGTGCAACGCTCCCTGATGCGGACCACGAAATCCCGGGCAATCGCGCGGTTTTGACTGCGGATTGCGATGAAGTGGTAGATTTCGGCAAGATCGGCAATAGCTTCTGGGCGGTAGGTAACTTTAAGATGCTGCACGATCGAGGTCTTCATCAACTTTGGCCAAAGCCGCTTCTAGCGCCGCATCCGCGTCCTGACCGCTTACATCAGGGAGGATCATTGAATGAGCGGCGAATGCGTGCCCTAATGGCGTTGAGCCGTTCGGCATGTTCCTACCGCTCCCGCTGCCATACCCGCATAGCGTCGCGCACAACTTCGCTGGTGGAGGCATATTCGCCCGCATCCACGCTTTCCCGGATCATGCGAAGCATCTCCGGGGTCATCGTGATGCTAATTTTCTCGGCGGTTTGAATGACTCAAACCTTTCGTCGTCCCATCTTATAGATGGTAGGATAAAATCCTACCTAGCACCAAAATGAATTTGACGTTTCTACTCTTGCGCGACGCGTCTTCTTACCCGTCCCACGTTGAAAGCCTTGGCATCCAGCGTGTTCTTGAGAGGCACGGCATAGTGCTTCTCGATCATCTCCACGCTCGTTCGGCAGTCGCCACGAAGCTTCAGAGACCAGTCCTCGGCAAACTCTTTAGCAAGGGATAGGCTGTCGGTTTTGTTGCTGACCGGCCACTCCTGCCTTCAATGTAGGTGGAGCACTGCTGGAGAAAACTGTTGATGCCGGTAGACGTGAACCTCGTCACCTAAAACGGTATGTGAGGTCATTTCACACTCTCAAACTGTGTGAGACATGTGAGGGCTACGCTAGCGATTTCCCGATAATTTACAACGGTAAGTGCTTGATTCCGTTGGTGAGAGCGCAGGGATTCGAACCCTGGACCTACTGATTAAAAGTTACTATTGGCCGCAACCTTATCAATGGGTTGCCGATAGGGCTTCGTGGGACTTTTGCCGATCTTTGTAGAAATCCCACGCCGGAAAAGATATCCACCCTGGGGGGTGGATATGAACTTGCGACACCTAATTAGCGGGCGTTTTTCCGTTACGCCAACGCACGATAGCCTCAAGAGCAAGGTCTGAAATCCACATTGCACTTGTTCCAGTCAGGAACGCGGCCGCGTGCATGGTGGTGATTGGATCATCCGGAAGCGGCCATCCAATCTTGTAGAAGTAGTGCAGCACTGGCGCTGTCAGGTACGAGGCGGCAAGGAGCCCACACAGAGGGGAGAGAACAACCTCCCTCCATGTGAAACTGCGCCTGGACAGCGCTCGTAAAAGACCGCCGGCGAAACCGGCGGTCGCAACACCGAACTTGATGCCGGTGGCTTCCAGAAATTCCAAAATTGTCATGTCAGCCCCAACATTTTTGCCGCTGCCCGTTGCGGTCGTTTCCGATAACTCGCTCATAGCCCGGCCGATCGGCGGCGATCAGCGCCACCGTTCCGGCCGGACTAAGGTTGTTTTTCTGGAAGCCCGCGCAGCTGGTCGCAGGCATCGATGCGCATCCCGTTGCCACGCAGGCCGATAACACACAGATCATAGTCGCTACTCTTCTGAAGACTTGCATCGTCGCCCTTCCTTTCGAGCTCGGCTTTTCCGTCCTCGATCGCACGCGCCGCGATCGCACTTTCTCGCCCCTCACGCCTGGCGGCCGGCACCATGAAGAACTGTGCGCAAAGCAACGTGACAGCGACGGCCGACACGATCCCGCCCAGGGCGAATGCTGCATACTTGAGGCGATCAAGCACCGATCTCCTCCTTCATGTCGCGGTAGACCTTCGCGATATCCCCCCGCCTTTTGATCGCATAAAAGGCGAAGCCGGCGACGATGACGATTAGAAGGGCCTGGACGTATGGATTGGTGATGAGCGCGATCGCCGGTGCGATCAGTGTGGTAATGATCCACTGCCAGACCGTCTTGGATTTCACGAGTGGCTTGTCGAGCTTTTCCGGATCCACAGTTTCGGGCGCAATCGGCGCAGCGACGGGAACGGCCGTTGCGCCGCCCCCGTCGTCGGTCGCCTTGGGAGGCAGATCCATATCAGAGCCGATTGCATGAATGTCCCGGACATGGCGCAACCGCGCCTCGACCGCTTCAGGGCTGACCAGTGCCTTGTTCAAACCGTCGCCGGCATAATAGCTCTGCCCACGCTTGACGTCACGATGTGCGCCATGGGTGGCAGACAGTACTGGGAAGCTTGCCCATTCCTTCGCCAGGTTGAGGCCGAAGGCGACGATCGACAGGCGACCATCAACAAAGTCCTGATAGCCGCGCCGCAATAGGAGGTAGTAGCCCAGGCGCTTCTGCAGGCTCTCGGAAAACAGGACGTCGCCGCGAAGGGTCGGCACTTCCTTGCAGATCCCGATCAGGGTGTCGCGCATGAACTGGTACGCACCAGCCGCACTGGATGAGGTGGAGTAACCCCAGTTCTGTTTTACCCAGGCTTTGTTGCCCCAATTTTTCTGCGCATCGATCAGGTCGCCAAGCGTCATTTTCGTGATCGGCGTTCGCAACTTGCCCTGGCGGTTGCCAAAGATCGTGTCGAAGCCTTCGGGCGCTTCTTTTCCCTGGATGAAGTCCAGAAGGTTTTGTGCCGCTAGAGGCACGGTCTCGGGTAGCTTCGACATAAAAAAGGCTCCAGTTTCTCAACTGAAGCCGATGTTAAGCCTTCGCAGATACCGTCAAATGCTGTCTAGATCTTCGCTTCCCAGCTGAAGCGGAATGTCCCTGTCGAAACAAAATTGGCACCGTCAGACACATTGACGACGATATTTGTCGCATCGAAGGATTTGATCACCGCGCGGCGATGCACTGCTGGGGAGCCGCCTGCAGGCGGAACCACGGACACATCGACGAACGTTGGCGCGGCCGACAAGCCATGAGGGATTGTGACATCGGCCCCAGACATCACCACATCAGGCGTCAGTCCGTGGTTCTGGGTGACATGGCCGAGCCGTGTTCGAATATCTTTGATGCCTCCTGTGCCAAGGCTGACCGCCTTCGTCGCGTTTCCGGATAAATCGACATCTTCGGCAACATGCAGCTCACCGGTGAAGCCATTCGGAACAACGATGCCATATCGCTGCTGCTCACTTAGAGCGGCATAGCCGTTCCCGATCCAGCCGCCCGAGATATAGACCTTCGCGGATCCTTGCACGGCGAGACCGTCATAGGTGTTGGCAGCCAGACGCCCGTTGGAAGAAATCGTGTGACCGGAAAGGCGTATATCTCGGCCGCCAAAAATTTCCCAGCCGTCAGTTCCACATCGGACTGTGGATCCGCCCTCAACGCGCAGGCTATCGACGTCGACAATCTTAACGCCACTCTCCGACCAGGAGCAAAGCGTTGGCTCCGACAGAACCACGCCACGCGCCTTGTTCACCAGAAGCGCATGCCGGTAAGGCGCATTCGAGTTGAGCATGTCCAGGAAGATGTAATCCGGGATGAACGTTCCACCGAGCCCCTGGTTGTCGTCAATCTGCACGCCGATATCCCACGTCGTGATTTGAATATCTTCGACGTATTGAGCATTGGCGCCAGAGAGGAACGCCATGGCTACACCCTTATAGCCGTAAGGATCGGCTGTGGGGTTGCCATCGTCGGTGCCCTCGAAGACGATGTTGGTCCAGTTGCAATCACCTACCTTTTGTCCGGAACCGCCGACGACGACACCAAACTCCTGACATTTCCACATGCGGATCCGATCAACCTTGTGCTGACCGCCCACCGGGGCATTGATACCGCGCTTGAAGCCGTAGATCTCGATATCTGTCAGTTTGGCAGCTGCCGCCTTGAGATCGATCGCGACATTGCAGATCTGTGTCAGCCCAGGATTGAAGTTGGTGCTTTCCAGCGAAAGTCCGTATAGCTCTGTTTTAACGCCATTGACTTCCAACAAAGTTGAGAGGCCATTCGACGCCGGCCGCAGGGTGGTGGCACGTCCGCCCGCTCCAAAAATATTTGCGTAATTCGAGTTGATCTGCAGCTTGTTTGTCCGGATCGAGCCAGAGGGAATGCGCCCGAAGCCAGGCGTGAAATGCTGGTTGATAAAGGCCTGCATCACAGCAGTGATTTCGTGGTTTCCTGACAGATCGTAATTGTTGAAATCTCGAAGGTCGCAAATATCCCTGGCCAGAAGATTGTTTCGGAAGGCAGGCAAGCCAATGACCGCCTGCGCCTCAATCTCGGTATTGGTGCCAGCCAGATTTTGGCCAATCTCGCCGAAAGGGAGATCGCCGGCGTTCATGATGGTCTGATTGGCTAGCTTGCCATTGACCCAGCCTAAAACCTTACCGGCTGCAGGAGGGGGGAGCATCTGCGGCTCCTGCCCAAAATCAGCTTTAAGACTTCGCCCCAAA
Organism: Agrobacterium larrymoorei; assembly: GCF_030819275.1. Classification (GTDB taxonomy): domain Bacteria; phylum Pseudomonadota; class Alphaproteobacteria; order Rhizobiales; family Rhizobiaceae; genus Agrobacterium; species Agrobacterium larrymoorei_B. The sequence goes on from NZ_JAUTBL010000002.1 coordinate 1,347,809, forward strand.
TCGCGAGACTGTTCCTGCTGGATAAGCCTTACTCTGTCAAACTCACTGTCCGTCAGTGAGCTTTTGAACCGTCCATCGGTAACCACCGACGACAATCGATCTAAGATCGCTTGCCCCAGTATCAAGATAATGTCGCCAGCCTGTCGGCCAACCTCGAAGCTAATTGATCCACCCGCTCCGTATCCCGCGCCAGCAACGCTGAAGTAGCTAGGATCAATAGGGTCGTAGTTCCCAGGCGCAGTCTGCTGGAAAACTATAATATCCTCCTCCTGCTGAAAAGGGAAAGGAACAGGGAACTGCGTTTGTCCCTGGGTCGCTGTGTAGCGGCGGAAACGCTGATCTTCAGTGATTGGGAAAACAACGCTCATGAAATGGCCTCATGTTTCGATGAGGCCATGATTTCATGGCGTCGGTCACGTCAACTTGCGCCGATCGCGGCCGGCAGATTTGGCGCTCGATCGGGAAGGGTTTCACCAGGCCGCCACCAGAAGCCTTGTCCAAACTCCTTGTCGAAGAAGCGTTGACGCTGCTTGAAAGCCTTGTTTGCCTCCGGATCGGCAAGGTACTGAAGCTGATCCCAGACGATCCGCTCCCAGGCGAGCTTTGTATACCAGATAGTAGATCCCGGCGTGTTGCCCTTGGCGAACTTCACGAGCTCGCGGCCGAAATGGGTTTTCTCGCCGCTCGCCAACTGGGCGATGTTGCCGGCTGTCAGGTTCCAGGCGTCGTTGGCGCGCTGCATCAGCGGGCCGCCGAACGTGGTCGAAAATCCGCCGCCATAGCGGTTGATGTTGGAAAACAGGAAATCGCCATAGATGCCAAGGCCGCCGCCCTGCAGGAGCGCGGCACCCCAGAATGCGCCGGTTCCCATGTCCTGCGGATCTCGGCCGGATGCCATGGATTTCAGCTGCAGGGCCATGCCGCCGAAGAGCGTTGTCGAGACCAGCAAGGATCCTGCATAGGCTGCACCTTTGCCGACCTGGCCTCCGGTCAGCATTCCGTGGATGCGTCGGCCGTGCAGAAGAAGGAACACGGCGCCGAAGGACTTGAACTGGGCGAAGCTGCGGACCACTTCACCGATGAAGGTGCCCGGCCTGTTCTCATCGACCAGCATGATCTTTGAGCGGTTGGATCCTGACGGAATTGCATATTCCGTTTCGGACTGGATCATGGAGAGGTAACGCTCTGCCAGCCGTTCGTCCAGACGCTCGCCGATTTCGTTCGGCCGCATGATCATGGTGCCGCTGCCCATATCGTGCATTGGCAGGCCACGCATGCGGTCCCAGTCCATCGGCCGGATCCCGTATCTCGTCATGACATCGCGAAGGGCGGGGGGCAGGGCGTCGAACGTCTTGCCGGCGTTCTCGGCCGTCGTTCGCATGAAGGCCAGGCCGAAAGCGTGCCGGCCCGCCTGGCTCCATGGTGTCAGTCCGGAGAGGGTGAGAACACGATCTGCCAAGAAACCGGACCATCCGCGTCCGTCGATCGTGCCGACATAGCGCGCCTGGGCATGAAAGACGTGCATTGCCTCATCCAGGATGAGGCCAGAGGCAACGGCCTCCTTTCTGGTTTGTTTGCCCATCGCCTTGACCAGGTCGGAAAATGCTCCCTGGGCACCGATACCGACGAACTGGCGCGCCATCATCGTCGTGCCGATATCGGACACAGAAGACAGCGCAGCGGATCCGAGAACCGACGCAGTGATGAGGCTGCGCGTTGCTGCCAGGCCTGAAGCCCATCGGCCATTGACCGGCGTTTCCAGCGTACCCCGCATGGATCCCCACAGCGCATCGATCTTCTTGTTGATGGACTGGGCGCCGTCGATCGCGCGCTCTGCCTTACCTGCGAAACGGCTAGGCCGGCCTGCAACCTTCTCCATGCCCTGCTTTTGAACGACCTGTTTCAGCCATTCGATCGTGCCGTTCGGGTTTGGCCCCAGGACCTCCATAGCCGCGATGTCTTTCGCCATCATGTTGATGTGGCCCATCATCGCTGCGAACGCATCGCCACCACCGCCATAGTCGCGCTGATAGCGAAGCCAGCTATCGGCGTCACGAAAGACGAGGAAGCGATGTTCGGCGCGTTGGTTCGCCAGGGCGCCACGGCCTAGACTTTGACGCAGCGGCTCGCGCTTCGCCCATCCCTCTGTGGCAATGTTCGTCCAGATCCCGTCAAGGATATCGTCGATCTCGCCGGCGTCGATCGGCTGGCCCGTGAGAGGATGTTTCATCCGGGCAGTATCGAGGAGCGGTCGAATGTCCGCCTTCCACTGCTCCAGGCCAACTTTTCGAAGAGCTCGAGCGTCATGATGCTGCGGCAAGCCCCAACGCTCGAGCTTGCCGATCGCGCCGCCAGCCGCGTTGAAACGTTGGCGCAACCACTCATGGGTATCTTCCCATACCTTGGCGAATTGCTTGGAAGCCTGGTTTCCGCTGTTCTCGCCAAAAGCCTCGCGCACAACCTCGTCCAGTTGGGCCTTGTTGTGCCGGCCGACGTCACCGAGAAGGGCAGAGCGCTTGAAGTGAGACAGAACGTCATCCATGCGCGCATGCGCCATACCAACGATCGCCTTGCGCCGGCCTTCGACGCTATCGAAGGGTGCCGTGCCGAAGTGCTCGAGGAGATCCAGCGCAGCGGCGCCGACGTCGTGCTCGCCTCGTGGGTTCTTGTAGCTGTTGATGTCGGCCGCAATGCGCTTGATCGAAGATAGAGACAGTTTCGCCTTGCGCTTCTGGTGAGCCGTCTCGGCCTTCAGCAATTCCGCAAGCGCTATTTTTGCCTCGGCGTCCGCAGTCACTTCACTGTTGCCGGCGAACTTCTTTCGTAGCCGGTCAAAGTCGCGAGTGAGCCGCGCGGCGTCTTCCTTCGCGATCTCGCCGCCCTCGACGGCCGTGTTCATACAATCTTTGAAACTCATGCGCGGCAAGCCTCCACCACTGTTGACAGCCATTCCAGGCGCTCAAGCTCTTCCTTGATCCCCTGGGGTGTGGCGGTTCTGCCATCGTCGAAGAAGGGGATTTCAAAATCATCCGGAATGCCGGCTAGATCGGCATCCGTGAAAAACGTGTCTTCAATCGCACGGCCGGGATTGTCGAGGCCGCCACGCATATCCGTGCTGTCGATCCTTTCGGGTGCAACGGGGAGCCTGGTCATTTCCTCGGCCGCGCGATCGGCGTCGATCAGCACACGGTCAAGTGCCTCCGCCGGTGCCAATCCTTCGGCATTGGAAAGCTCGGCCGCCTGCAGGATCAACTTGTCATCGACGGCCGGACCTGCACGCGCGACCAGCTCGTGAACCAGGCCATCAGCATAAGCCCGGCCGCCATCATCGACGACGCTCACACTTTCACGAGATCCCGTGTCGAGCTCGTCCAGAAGATCGCGAATGGTGCTTTGCTCCATGGCCTGGTCAGGCGTGCCATATCGATGATCGAAATAGCCGGCCTCTGCAGCTGCTCGCCGCGCCTCGTCCAGCGGCATGCCGCTATCGCGCACCAACCTTCCGACGAAACGTTCGGAAACCTTTTCTAGGCCAAGCGCCTGAAGCTCGCCCCGGAAGTCCTGGACGCCTCCGGAACGCATGAGAAATTGAGAAAGGGTGTCGGCCTTCGCGCCTTTCGTCGCCGGCGCGTCCGGTACCAGTTGATCAACGATGCGTCGCACCTGGTCGGGATCTGGCTCGAAGAAAAAGGGGGCTGTTGTCCTGGGCGGCTTTCATCGCTTGGCTGATTGCACGATCGTGCGTGTCGATCGACGCGGCGGCAGGTCGCAACTCCTCTGCAGCGCGGGCGGCCGACAGAGCATCGATCGCGCCCCGAGCTTCAGCCGGAAGCGCCTGGCGGATAGGTGCTGCAATCTCGGCCGCGCGCACCGCGTCGCCGGAAAAAGCCTCGCGGATCTCCGGGCGTGTCGAAGGCGACGCCGCAACAGCATCGGCGATCTGTTCGACCTCGCGAGGACGAAAGACCCGACCGACCGCCTCGGCGCCGGCCTGCATACCGCCGCCCAAGACGCCGGCCGTGGCTGCAGCGAACGCAACATTCTTCAGCGCTTCATTTAGCCCGTTCTCGACGCCGATCTCTTTTCGCCATGCCTGCACATGCGGCTGAAGCGCGGTTTCGATCGCGCCGTTTACGGCAGCTTCCTTTAGCGCGGCAGTGAGAATTCGTCCGCCGATCGTGCGAGCTCCGCCGGGGCCGCCGCCTGCAAACATGGTGGTGACTTGGATCGGGTCGTAACCAGCGCCGGTAAGTCCGCCGCCGATCGCCGCCATCCACTTCCCAATGCCCTCGCGGGCCGCCATGGTTTTAGCCAGGCGCTCGTCCGCGTTTTTGGCAAGCGCCTCCGCGTCCTTCTCGACCGGGACGCCGGCACGAATGACGTCGGCTCGATCGGGATAGCGTTTTTCGAGATCTGTCAGCCATGTGTTGAAGCGATTGACCGCGTCTTGCATCTTGACGGCCGTGCGCTCGGTATCGCTGATGATCCCCCGCTGTGGGTCGAATTGGCGTTCCGGCTGTTCGCCGGCGACACTGACATTCATCGGGTTTTCGAACGTCTCGCCGGTCGCCTTGGTGATGGCGCGGATCCGCTCGTCATAGGCGCGAGTATAGGCCTCGGCGCGCGCCGTCGTGTTATCGACCAGGCGCATCTGCTCACGCGCAGCGTCCCAGATTTCGCCTAAAGATGATTGGCCGGCGGCCCATGATGCTGGCGTCGCGTCGCGCGCCTCGTTGAACCAAAAGCTCATTAGGGGATCCACGGTGTTAAATCGAGTTCTTCGTCAGCTGACCGGGTGGTGCGGGCGACTTCCTCGAGGTTCCGAATGTTGAGCGTCCAGAACGTTCCACCTTCAGCTTTGATGTACTGAGGATCCTCGCCAAGCGGATCATTGAGGGCGACGCGATATAGGCCATCTCCAACCGACACCAGCCTTGCCTGGCGGATCTTACTGATCGGAATATTGAAGCCGGTGCGGTTGTCGATCGGCGGCAACTTCTTCAGCTGGTCTTCGGTAAGGGTCGATAGCAGTTTGCCCGGTTTTTCCTTTTCCATGTCCGACGGGACGATGATCTTTGATCCGTTTACGTCGGCCAGTCCGCCATAGGTCTTATTGCCGATCACCCGCGCGCCGGCGGCTCGGTCCAACGCGCGGGAGTAGGCCGCCCGGGCTACAGATCCTTCCGTCTTGAGCTCGGTTGCGTCGAAACCATTTTGGTTTGCCATTCGCTCGAAAAGGATGGACGCTGTCTGGATCATCGCTGACTGTGTGCGGGGATCTGCAGAAAGAGCGCCGGCAAGCTCTCCATTCGCGTAGGTTCCCATTTCGGCCGCGCTCGGCATCTTCGAAGTCAACAGTTTTTCTCGCTTCATAGCGAGAGTGTCGGCGATATCATTGGCGACGGAGGTATCGCCTGAAGCAAGTGAAATGCCGGCGGCATGCGCAATGACGGGCCCATCTTCGCTGAGCTCGGACAGAACGCGTGGGGCATCTTTGCCGAAAGCCTCCTGCACTGAAATTGCGAATGCCGGCAGCATTTCCGGCTTGCGGAGAATGGCGACCGACAGAGCTTCTTTCTCTCCAGGACGGAAAACCGGCACTTGTTGCTGGTAGAGGCCTGCGACCTGGTCGCGCTGCGTCTTACGAAGGCCTAGCGTTCTCGTGAGCTCTTCGGCCGAATTGGCGTCGATCGGCTGAAGCTCGATCGCGCCACCACGCGCGGCCTGACCGAGCGGATCCGTTTCGCGTTCCTTCAGCACCTCCTGGGCGCGCTTGCGGGCGGCCTCGTAGATTTCCAGGTCGTCAGCATAGCCGGGCTTGCCGGCCTGCGGTTTCATCAGCGTGAGGCGCTGCGAGAGATCCGCCGTGCTCTGAACCTCCATCCCGTTCGTCGCGGCATAGATCCGGTTGGCTCTGTCCTGTCCAAGGCGCCACTTTTCGACGCCTTCAGGCCCGACAACCTCCAAGACCTTCGCCGGATCAAGGCCAGAGTTCGCGGGATCCAAGCCCTTGCCGCTGGCCGCGATGCTGGCGACATCGTCCTCAATCAACGCCTCGAGCCGAACTTTTTCCGCCTTGTTGGAAGCTGTGCGCTGGTTGATCTGCTGGCGCGCGTCATTGAAAAGCGTGTTCGAGATCCCTTTGACGGTATCAAAGGGCAGGGAGGCGAGCGGGCCTTGCTGCTTTTTCCAGTCGTCCAGGAGCCCAGTCGCAAAAGCCTCCTTTTGCTCTGGCGTTGGCAAAGCATCATAGACGCCCTGGATACGGCCGCGCGCTGCAGTCTCGGCGATATCCAACTTGTACTTTGCCGCCTGGGGAGCGGTCAGAATGCCCTGCGCCACGGCTCCATCTACGGATCGCTGAAACGCTTGCGTCTGCTCGGTAATGATGGCGTCGCCGTCCGCGTTGGCGCCAAGAACCTGCGCCTGGCGCTCGAGGTCGATCAGGCGGGAATTGTACCCGTCGCCGAAGGCCGTCAGCTGATCGGCGCGAAGCTTCTTCTCATAGTTGGCATTGATGTTGCGAACGTAAGCCTGGTTGTTGCTGACAAAGCTCTTGTCGAACATCTCCCGCATTTTTGGATCTGCCGGAAGCTCGGCAATGTACTTCTTGCGGATTTCCTCGGCCGCTGCAGCGTAGCCGGCGGGATTGTCCTCATTTTGCTGCTGTGCTGCATAGAGTTCGTTTGAAACGCCCTCTTGCATGCGCCAACCCCAGGCAGACATTGCAGCCCGATCAAACGCCTCACCGCCCACGGTTCCATCCCGCCGAAGGGCTAGCGGAGATGAAGAAAGGGGCGGCGTAACGCTGCCTGTTTTGATGGAGGTGTCAGCCGGGGGAGCTGAAGTAGGGGCAGCCGCTGTCGCCGAAGGAGATGCGGGCGCGGAAGCCGTGGCAGGTGTCGAGGCTGCAGGGACAGGCTGACCACCTGCCAAAATCATAGCCGCCTCGCGCTTTCGCCTGCCTGGGTTGGCACTCAAGCCAGCAACGGCCGAAGACAACATTTGAAGATTGCCGGTCTTTGCCGCCGCCACAACCTCTTTCGGCAATGAGCCATAATTGTAACCGACCGACGCCAACGCAGCCTGGGCGCCTGGTGGAAGCTTGCCCCAGGTGTCGCCAAGCTGCTTTTGAACCTGAAGGCCTTCGCGTTTGGTGAGGCGATAATCGAGATCTCGCTCGGCGTCTTCGCGCGAGATCTTCATCCCCTTTGTGACCTGAACCACCTTGCCGTCGGCCGTCACGGTGGTGTCGGAGCCGTAGCCCACCCGGTGCGCGTTCACGTCCCAATAGGGAACGTCGCGAAATCCTTCCTCCTTTCGAAGGAGCGCTTTAGCCTGTTCGTGCCATGGGCCAGTGCCGGCGACGCCGCCAGCTTCAGCAACCGCTCGATTTTGTCGGTCGAAAGCCTCGTATGATTGCTGACCATATGAAAGGCCGGCGTCGGTTTGCTCTCGCACAGTCGCTTCTGTCGCCAGCTTTCCAAGGGTATCGGCAAGGCTGCCGGCGACATTCGCCAGGGCCTCGGCCGCTTGGCCGGTGTTAACGGCGTAGGCCGGCGCGTCGCCGATCGCGGCGGCCATGTTAAAGCTGGCCAGCTGGCCGGGGTTGCGGGTTTGACGGTTCGCCATTCGGCCCTCCTAAAAGATGAGCCGATCTTTTCATGGAGGACGTAGTGTCAACTTCGATCAGACCGTCGCTTTCGGTGGCGACGATCCCCGCTCAGCCATGCTGATGCCGTAACCAACCACATCGCCCAGGGCAGAAAGAAGAGCGCCACCCCTCTGAGATTTGGCTTTGTCGCGAAGCCCTTGGGCACGCATGCGATAGAGCGAGCGACGAAACTCAGTGTCTTGCTGGTCGATGGAGATCTCGTTTGCCGCGCGGGTCTTGGCGTTCGCAGCGTTTTCGGCCGCGACGCCTTGCGTCAGATCGATGCCTGCAGCGGCATAGGCCACCTCATTATTGCCCAGCACTCTAGCGAGCTCGCGTGACATGCTGGTTTTCCGCTGCTCACCGGCAAGCTGCTCTTGTTTTTCCTGCAACATGGTCTGGTCCGCCATGTCGTTGCTTTCGCGAGCGGCGGCCGCCCCGGCGCCGATCGTGCCCAGAACCTTCAGCACGGTGGAAAAGCCTTGGAGCGCACCCAAGGCACCGGCACCCATTGCCGCGCCACCGCCAGCCGCCAACCCTCCAGCTGCTACGCCGCCAGCTGCGCCAGCGCCGGCGGTTGCGCCTAGGCCTAATCCTGCGAAAACTTTCCCGATCGCCGCGACGGCAAGTTGCATGGCTGCATCTCCATTATAGTGCAGCCTCGACGGTAATCGCTCGCACGTTCAGTCTACCGGGTCGTAGCTGAGAGATCGTGACGAACGGTGCGTCGGCGTATCCTCTCAGGCCGGAGATCTTGATGCTTGTGGTCACGCCCTGGTCAAGCTCGGGAACATCGGCCGCGACGCCCCATCGATGGAGATCGACCTCTTTCATCGGGCCGCCATTCGTCGAGATCGCCAGGCTCGTGGTGTCCAGCACAGAAACATGAACAGTGTGGATCCGGGCTTTTCGTTTCAGGACCGTGTTGGGTCCGATTTCGCGGGGAGGCGGCAAGGTGGAAACAATCGGGGGGCGCCATGTGCCGACGGTGACATGACTGACTTTCACCGGTAGCGAGATCTGGCCGGCAATAACAGTGAAAGGACCGAACACATTGCGATCGCCGATCGCCCAGATCTGTCGGCCGTTGAACCGAGAAAGCCCAGGCACGGTTGCCTGGGGAGCGCCGAAAGTGACGTCGATCGCCTCATCCAGGAGAAGGCCGTTTTCCATCCGCTCGAGCGTTCGCGTGCCAGCATGGTCTAGGATAAACGACAATTCATTGCGACCATTACGGGCGACGGCTTTGAACAGGCCGTCTGACGACATGCGGGCAAAGGCAGTGACTTCCTGTTCCCGCAGGAGAGTGACCAGCCGGGCCTGGCCGTCCTTCCGGATCACGCAACCCACGTTACCATCCATCGAGGCGGTCGCGCGGCGAACGGCCATATCCCGGACGTCCTCGAGGAGATGAGGGGCAAGCAACGAAATGTTGGTTGCCAGGTAGTTTCCGTCCTGGTCGGTATAGCGGAGCTCGCCCAAGGTGGAGCCGTTGGCATGGCACCAAAGCGAAGCGCCCTCATTTTCAGCAACTGGAATGCCTCTTCGACTTCCATTGCGAGACGCTTGGACATGGTTCGGTGCTTCCGACTTTGATAGCGCTCTTTCTGCAAGCCAATATTCGGCTTGCGTGGTAAAAATCTGAAGGTTCAGTGAGGGAACGAGGGCTTCGATTTTCTCACCACCAGATATGTCCATAGGTACTAGAAACGGGCCATTTGCCTCCGTAAAGCGATTGTCGTAGTTAAAGTAGTCGGCCTGACGCGAGGCCATCCAAGCATTGGGGAGAGACCTGAAACCACCGATTATTAGTCGCTGCTGGTAAAAGCAGCCGCACTGGGGCCACCCTCTTTCTGCAGATATGACAGGTTCGCCGGGCGCTTGGCCTGGAGTTTTTTTAACCGAGACGATTGCTGCATCAGCTTTGTTGATAACGCGTCCAGAAACGGCCCATCCGTCACCTTCGTTGTTAGCGCCGGTGAACTTGATCGAAATGATGTTGGCGGATGGGATAGTAACTGTCGTGCCTAGCGCAACATTCGGAAGGTTGTCGATCGCCGCAGCAATCGTGTTCCTTAGAACTGTCGCATTCGACGTGTAAGCGATCGAAGCCGTCTCCTGGCCTGATACGGTGATAACGAAGATGCTGCCCCCGGAGGTAGATGGTGCTGATAGTTGATCAAGCTCGATCTGCCAGACGTCCGGTGTGGAGCTTCCGTCTCCATCCTGAAGCTTAGTTGTATTGATTTCGCCCGGGTTAGAGATCGGGCTTACGACTGTCCAGTGAGCGCTGACATTGGACGCTCCGGAGAATTCCACTCGAAACCGATTGGGCGCTGTGTTCGTGACGGAGATGCCTGCGCCAACAGAAATCACCGCTCCGATCGCACTTGCTAGCCGTGCTGCCATTGCCGCGTTGTCATCGGTATATGCGATGTTACCAGTTGCATATGCCGAGCCGGTGCCCTTCGCGATCTCAAGGCGGAACACACTTCCGGCAATCGCTGACCCGCTGCTGAGGCCAACAAATTCCAAAGTCCATTCTGCGGGAACGCCGTTGGTGTAAGTTTCGCCATAATCGTAGTTGGGAATTTCCTCATAAGGCAGATCACCAACCTGCCAGCCATTCGGCGTATAGATGACCCGCTTCGTCTGTAATTCGGAATGAAATAGAAGCAATGTATCCAGCCTTTGCGCCGACGTTAGCTCGGACACAAATTGGCTCATCCCTTGAACGGTTATCGTTGCCTCCACAGAAGTTGCGTTCCAGACGTGACAACTTTCACCAGCCAACACCAAGTCGAAGTGGTTCCCATTCGATGCATCAAATGTAAACAATCGATCGGCATCCGCCGGCAGATCGCCAATCAGTCGCAATCCATCTCGAAGACGAAAGCCGCCCTGGGGAGCAATGACGATGTTCTCCGCGTACTTCAGGCCGGTGGCGAAATATTTGAGCGTCGTGCGCTCCTCGAGGATCTCCGCGAGCTCGCCCGCTGTAAAGGCAGATTGCATGCGTCCAGGGCTCGAAACCATTTAGGATCTCCATGCCGAATCGAGCGGATTTCTTTGCATCTGAATTTGACGCGGCGGATTGGAAAAGGCGTCTTCGGAAAGTGCGGCTCTCATCTGACCGCCGCGAAATTGCTCACTCGAAGTTCCGTAAGCCTCGACCAAGAAGTCCGAATAGGCGTTGCGGTTCGACGCGATCGCATAGGCGAGCTTGGCACCGATCGCCGTGATCGTCGCCGTTTTGAATGTGCCGGTCCACAAGTGCGGATCCGGACGAAATTTCACCATGGCGAAGAGAGGATCGGCATCAGCGTGCACTTTGCCGTTCGTCAACAGATACTCGGTAAAGCGCCGGCGTGGATCTTTCGCGTCGTCTGTGAGGTAAACAGGCAGGCCAATATAGGGCTGCGGCGTCTCGAAGACATTGGCGAAACCGCTAAGCGGTACCGCGTCGGTAAGCCGCGACAGCTGACGCATTTCGCGGGCGAAGGCAAAGCCGGACGGCTGAAGGCCCAAGTTGAAATCGACAGTCTCATCGTAGATCAGCGACGCGCTTTGTCCGCCGCCCAGATCCTCGGTGAAACTTTGAACGGGCTCTTCACCGATGCGAGCGCACGCGGTGTTGACGATATCGAGGGGCGTCAGCAGTGCCATGAAACGAGCTCCTGAAAATGCCAAACCCTCGCCGGGGCGTGAGCCGGCGAGGGCAAGGCTACATCAAAACATCAAGCGGCGACGTTTTGGGCGGCGATGGTGACGGCACCTCCAGTGTTGGCCGTGACGATGTAGTTTCGGCGCGCCGGCGCGCTCGCCAGTGCGAGCGTCATGTCGAGGTGATCGCCGACTTTGAGAAGCTTCGCCAGGCTGTTGAAATAGCCAGCGGTCTCGACGGCCGCGCGATCGTCGTTGGTGACATACTTGTGGACGCCAAGGTTTGCACCTGCAGCGCCGGACGGGTTGAACATGAAATCGACCGTCCGGAAGCCCTTCTTATCGAAAGCCATTTGCTTTCTCCTATGTTGAAGACAAGAGAAGAGGGCGGCGCGAACGCCGCCGTCAGGATCAGACGATCGCGATCGCCGAGTTGGTGGAGGTTCTGAAGCGCTTGATGCCCTTGCCCTCCTGCATGGGGGAGGCGGCGCCCTTGGCGGTCATGTTGATGGTCCACCAGTTTTCGTAGTTGTCCCAATCGGTAATGACGCTGAGATCGGTGTTGTTGCCCCAGCCCATCGCGGTTTTGTGCCAGATAAACAGATCCTGTTTGTTGGCGCCCGGCACTGGGTAGAGATCGGCCGGATCTTCTTCGACAAAGAGGAACCAATTCACTCCGTTCCAGAAGCGGGTGTCGGTCGCCTTCACGAAAGGAATGTCGGCGCCGACATGGTCAGACGAGTTAACCACCTTGTTCGCCAGCAGCTGGTTCCACTGCAGGGAAGGCAGGCCGCAATATACGTTGCCATCCCACGGGACCTTGTCGTCCTGCAGATACTTGCACAGCATCATGGCATTTGCAGCGCCGAAGGCGCCGGCCGAGAAGTCGAGGTCGCCAGGTACGTTCGGAACGGCGGTTGCCATCTGCTGATAGACTTCGATGTCGGTCGCTCGACCAAGCGCATTCGCGCCGCTTTCGTAAACGACTTCCTTTTCGTCTACGCTCATACGGTCAACGTCGTATTCTTCAACGACATCGAAGGCCTTCCAGGTAGCAAGCGGCACTTCGACCTTCTTGCGCTCTCCGTTGCCCGGCTGGTTACGCTCGCGGCGTTCGACCTTTTTGGCCTTTGTCTTGCCAGCCAGCCAGAACACCGCCTTTTCGTTGTTCTCGATGCGCATGGCCTGGGTGATGGTCGGGCGCAGACGGTTGCCCTTCTGCTGATAGATATGCATCGCGCGATTGGCGTACTGGGTCGTATTCCAGTTGGGTGCATTTTGCGTCATATGACGATCTCTCCGATGATGTCTGGGAAACACCGGGGAAGGAGAGGCCACGAAGGCTCGCGGGTCCGGTCAATGCCGGAGAGGCCGCGAGGCTCGCAGGTCCGCCCTGTGCTGATCTTGACGATAAGCGGGCGGGCGTCCGGTCAACTTTTACCGGTTCGGATGCAGACGGGCATAGGCCTCGTCGTATTGCTTGCGGAGTGTTTCGTCGAACCGTTGCGCCGGATCTTTATGGTCGCGGTTACGCGGATCGATGCGCGGATCGGAATCGAGTTTCTTCAGATCATCGGCCGATAGCTGACCCTGTTGGCCGCCTTGCCCGCTGATCCGGATACCGTTGTCAGCCAGGCGGCCGGAAAGAGCCCGAAGCAACACATTGCCGGCCGCCGTGTCGGTCATGCCGACCAGGAGCGCGTTGACGTCGTTCTTCAGACTGTCCGGAACGTCCTTCAGCTGCGCAACGAGACCGTTTGCAAAAGCCTCGTTGGCGGAAAGCGTTTCGTGTGTGCCTTTGGTGTCGAGGCCCGTGGCCGTGGAGAAGGTTTTCAGTTCCCCCGCAGGATCAAACGGTGCGGCAATGAGGCCCTGCTCGACAAGCGGAGAGTAGATGTCGGACACAAAGCCGGCAAACTGTTCCTGGCTAAGGCCGTGCTTATGGGCGGCGGTCTTCGCTGCGTCGAAATACTTGTCCTGTGACAGGTCGCCAAAGTAGGGCTTCAGGTTGTCGGCCGGCTCGAAGCTGTACATGTCCGGCTTTTCCGGCGCCGCCGGCATTTTCGACAGCTTCTCGCGCATGCCATCAAAGCGTGGTTTGAGGTCGGAATAGCCGCCAAGCAACTTGCCGAGCGTTTCATCGGCATTGGCGCCGGCGAATTCGGGGGGCAGACCGTCGGGAGCTTTCCAGCCGCCGTTGTCGCCGCCGCCTTCGGTGCTGCCGCCACCACCGCCGCCGCCTTCAGCACTCAAAAGGCGCTGCCAGCGCCGCGCATAAATTTCAAACATGTCACGCCTTCCTTAGATGTCACGAGGCTTGGTTGCCTCGGAATTGCCCAGGCCGATCTGGCGGGCAATCTCGTGTGCCAGGGCATTCTGTCCCTCGCGAAATGCACCGAAAACGGCCATGGACATCGGGTCCAGGCCAAGAGAGGCGAAGAACACTGTCCGCCTCAAAGTCGAATCGAAAAGCTGCTCAAGCGCCTTTTTCCCGTCCGCGCTTCTGGCGAAGCGCGCCCAGGCCCGCGAAATCGACTTTTGATCCTCGGCGTTTTTGGCCCGCTGGATTTCCATCGCAGTTTTCACTTCAGGCTTGGCGCCTTCGAACCACTCCCATCCGCCTTTCGACGCGGAAGTGATGATGTCTTGCATCGATTGGGGGATCATTATGTTGCTCCGGCTGTCGCAGCTGCAGCCTGAAGGGCGGCCGTCGCCTGCATCTGTTGTTCTTCCTCGTCGTCCAGCTTCTTCCGCTGGTCCTTCGTGACGATGTATTCCGCCGGCACGCCCAGTTGCCGCCCGATATCTGAAAGCGCATCTTCCAGGCGGGCAACACGGCCTGCGCGGTCCTGAAGGATCATCAGCACCATCTGAAGCCACTGGATGATTTTCTCGATGCGCTGCGCCTCTCGGGCGATAGACAAGGGCGACTTGATCCGGACCTTCGTGATCAACTGGTCGATCGGAATTTCTGCCGCGATCAAACCGCGATTATAAGCGAGCTCCATCACTCGCTTGACTGCGGGGATCGTGACTTCCTTGATCAGCCGGCCATAGGCGCCTAGGTGATCGGACGCCAAGCGCTTCACGCGCTCCAGGATCTCTGTTGCCGATTTCACCGCGGCGCCGTCGGGGGGCAATGACTGATCCATCATCGTCGCCTTAACGCTCAGGCGCATGTCGTTGATCACGAGATTTCCGAGATCTAGACGCGGATCCGGAAAGCGATTGAGGGAGGGGCCGCTAGGGCCGCCGTTGCGCGCCACCTTCCAGATTGCACCGGGTGAGAGTGTGGCGAGGTCCGGATTAAAGACACCATCATCAACTGCCGTATAGATCCCGAGCATCGCGATCGCGGCGGCCTGCAGCTGTAGGCGAGCCGTGGTGTTGAGCGTCTTGATCGTCGGCATGGCGAGCATGACAGGGCCGCGACCGTAAGTTTCGCCAGGAACGCGGAAGTAGCGGGGAATGAGCCAGGGGTTGGTTCGCGACTGGCTGGAAAACAGAATGGTGTCCTGCTTGTTGCACCAAACCAGCATATGCCAGCGCCGATGTTTCCGGTCATAGACCGTATCGACGTAGACCTCGAGCTCCGCCTCCGGCTTCTCGCGGTGAAGTTCCGAAAGTTCCTTGCCGAACCTGCCTTCCTGCCAGGTGTCGAACAGCACGCGAACCGTCATCTTGCGGTCCCAGAAGACGGCGGCAATTTTGTTGTTCGGGCCTTGCTCGATCAGCAATTCCTCGATCGGAACGGAGATTGGCTCCCACAAAAGTTCCGGGTCGTCGGTCGGGTTCATGAGGATCGCGCCGGTGCCAGCGGATAGGTCCAAGGCCATCTCATGAAAAGCCATGTCCCAGTCGCCATCCTCAAAGAACGCCCCAGCAACTTTGCTTACCGGCGCCAGCTGTTTTGCAAATTCTTCTCGCTCGGACATGTCCATGACGAGCGGCCCAGGCTCGATCTCGAAATTCTCTTGGCCGGCCGGCCAGAAATCCTGCTGAACCTTCCCCGCGAACCGGAAAGCGCTGTCGATCGCCGTGTGATCGAACACCTGGTCAACACGCTTTTCGCCCTGGCCTGTGTTGCGCGTCGATTTTCGAAACGGGATTGCGTATTGATACGCTTCGTCCAGGAGCGGCTGAATTGCGTCGCGCTCCTTTTTCGCGTGGCCGCGACGTGCCTTCAGCTTCGAGACTTCGAACATCAGGCGCTACCGAACTTGTCGTTTCCAGAGCCCGACAGATAGGTTTCGTTCATGTATGTCAGCATTCGACTGCCGGTCTTGCGTCCGGTCCGTCCTGCCGACGCCTGGTCAACTTCAGCCTGTTGACGCGCGAGATCCGCAAGCGTCCGGCGCTGCTGCGCCGCCGCTTCCTGCTTCTGCAGTTCCTGCGCTTGTTTGCTCGCCTTGCTGCCCCCGCCTAACATACCGCCCATAAGTCAGATCCCCTTCGCTGAAAAGCTGGAAGCCGGATGCCGCCGCAATGCGACGCCCGGCCTCTGTGTGGCAGATCACCACGATTTCAGGGTAAGAGCGGGAAGCTAAGGTCAACCGTATGTCCCGGATCAGCCGAAGCATGAAGGGAGCGCCTTCAGGGCGAATATCGAACCAGGCCTCGGCACCCTCCTCGATCGGATAGAGACCGAAAACACCCAACAGTTTGTCGTCATCGCGCATGGCGAAGGTTTCGCCAGTGCGCCACATCTCGCGCGCAACTGCCCAGTGAATGCGGGTGGTGGCGCCACAGAGCTCCGCCACGTCGAAGAGTGTTGCGGGGCTATCTAGCCGGTAGCTCATTGCAAGCCCGCCTTATGCGGATCAAAGCCCCCCCGACCCCACGGGGAGCGAGAAGATCCCGGCGCACGTGATCGGCCGGCGTCACGCTCTTTGTCAGAAGCTGCCCGGATAATGCCGGCCCGTCCTCGGAAACCTATGATCAGATATTGCAGCGCGTCCTGGACGTCGGCCCAAGGGTGCGTTTTTTCCGGCTGCTCTTCAAATTCGGTTGAAGCATGTTCCTTGCGGCGTTTGTAACGATACTTCCCGTCAAAGCCCTCGAGGAGGAGAGGGCACTTTTCCGGGCATATCAGGAGTTCGCTTTGCGGTTCGTGATAGCCGCGGAGTTCCGTTTTCACCGCATCCAGGCGCATGCCCAATTCATTCGAGCCATTGCCCGGAATGAGGATCGGCAGGCTCAAAATCATGGCGATCGTTTCCATCGATGTCAGCTGGCCGCCTTCCTTGTCGGCGCCATACTCGGCCGCCGGGTCACACCAGATCCGGATCTTGGTGGCGCCGCCGTAATCCTCCCGGATCTTTCGCTCGAGGCCTTCGCCGAAGCGTGCGGCGCCGACGCCATGATCGAGATAAAGCTCGTCGATGGCGCAGATCCTTGATCCCTTGATCTGGCCGAAAACTGCAGCCGGGTTCAGGGTGTTCATCGAAATATCGATGCCGATGCCTAGGGTAAGCTTTGGCTCGAAGTAGATCCGCGATCGCGCGACGTGAATATCTCGGTTGAACTTTTCGAACACCGGCTTGCCATGCCGTGAATATCCAAACTCGTTGTCCACCATGCGCTTGATGAAATGGTCTTCCTGGTTGCGCACGATGCGATCGTAATAGTCCGGATCCAGGTTGAAGCGGTTTTCCGCTTGGGCAGACCGGCCGGACGGCTGGCGAAATAGGTGGCGATCCTCAGTCGGCTCCTTGATGAACTTCTTATAGACCCAGTTATCAACGGTCGGCGCGTTTAGATCGCCGATGACCTGGCGTTGACGCTGGCCGGAATAGATCGTGCGCCCGAGCTCGCGGCCAAGCTTCTCGAGCTCCGCAACCGTGAGCAAGATATTAGCCGATGGATAACGGCCGACGCGCTGCTCGAGGTCATCAAGCGCCCCGTCTGCGTGGGTGTCCGCCTCGTTCAACCAGGCGCCGGAATATTCGCGGCCCTTCATCAGCGTTTC
Organism: Agrobacterium larrymoorei; assembly: GCF_030819275.1. Taxonomy (GTDB): domain Bacteria; phylum Pseudomonadota; class Alphaproteobacteria; order Rhizobiales; family Rhizobiaceae; genus Agrobacterium; species Agrobacterium larrymoorei_B. The sequence continues at coordinate 1,365,094 of NZ_JAUTBL010000002.1, forward strand.
GATGGAGTTTTCGCCAAGGCCGGCAAATTCGGTGACGATCTCGATCCGAACGCCGTCGGTGCCCATGAAGCGCAGTGTATGGGTCACAGGCCTATCATTGCCGCCGGCCCATTTGGAGCCAGGAAAGCCCTTGGGAAACCATTGCTTCCAGCTTTCCAGAACCGTCTTTTCCGCCGATCGGAACGTGTCGCGCAGCACCACCCACCGACACATGCGGGTGGGCTTCTTGTCTTCCGGATGCCACGCCACCGGCGCCAGGGTGGCCGCCATGATGCGTCTGAACGCGCATAGGGTGGTCTTGCCGCCACCAAGCGGGCCCATGACGAAGGTCGTCAGATAGGAGGAGTTGAGGAAGCCCTCACCGACAGGACCAGGCGGCGTGTAATTGAAGGGATCGAAATCGCCGACATAGTCGAGATCCGCGATCTTCTTGCGCATTTCGGCGTCAGAAAAGGTCCGGACGTCGTCGCGCGTGATGATATCGGAAATGTGCTGGCTCATTGGTTGGCTCCGACGGTTGCCCCAGCTGCCGGCGCGCGCATAGCGCATGCGCGCCGGCCCCTAAGCAAGTCGGCTGAAAGCTGCAAACCGGCAGGTTTGCGGGTTGAGGCCGCCCGCTTGCCAATCCACTCCCCAAGACGAGATAGAAAATTACCCCCGACCCCCAGGAGGGCAGGGAGAGGCGCGGTGACGACGCCGACCCGGACCCCGACCCCAAGGCGGAGGAGATCAAACGCGGCGCAAGCGCTCCAAATCGCCCCCTGAAACCGGCTTGAGGCCCATTGCGAAAAATGGGATCGGTGCGCGGGCGCTCCCCCCCAGGGGGTGGGGTGCCCCCCGCTTCGGGGGAAGGCCCCCCGGCCGGGCGCCGCTGCCAGCCATGCAGGGGGGGCATACCGGACGCGGCCTGGCGAGCGGCGCCCAGGCCGACCGTCTAAATGGTGCCGGTCCCCCTCGAGATCCGGCCAAGGCAACTGATATCCTATCAGCCAACGGAAACCGTAACGCATTGATATCAATTCGCTTTCTTCATCGTGGGACTTTGAGCCGTGGGACTTTCGCCCGCGCCACCCGCTAAGTTATTGATTTCATTGGGGGTGACATCGACCAGCGGACGGCCGACGGACAGGCCGCGTTGGGCCGCCACGCTCTGCGCCTGGGCAATCTGGTTGGTGCCGGAGTTGATGACCAGGATCGGCAATCGTTCATCCTCGACCACCACGCGCACCGGCGCCTTGCCGTGCAGGTATGGCGCCAGGTCACGCGCACAGGCCAGCTGCTCTTTCACAATCTCGCCCAGGGACGGCACCGCCTTGCCGGTCTTCTTGCCGATCGCCTTCAGCGTCCGCTCATGCTCGCAAAAGAAGGCCTGAATGCCCACCGGATCCGCGCTCATGAACTCCGCCTGCATCTGCAGCGGATCCTTATAGCCCTGGGCCTCGTACCAGGCGGCGAAGTCCTGCGTTTTGCGGTTCCGCGCGCCGGCCGGGCGGCCACGGCCGCGCTTCGCCGCCTTCTTCGGGTCGTGATCGGCCAGCGCGCCGGCGGCCTCGGCACGCCAATCCTGTCCCTCTGAACCATTATCGTCGAATTTATTATTCGAGCTCATGAGCTTCCGCTGTCTTGCAAGTGTCTAACCTCTGTCTAATAAAATTATCCATATAAAACATATGGTTAGATATATATTTAGACAGTTAGACAGATAGACAGCGTTATGCCTCGTATACACACGCTCACTTGCGCACATTATGAGGAGTTTTGCTGTCTAACTGTCTAACTGTCTAATGATCCTGATTATCATAATGAAATCAGATGGTTGTGTTTCGCTGCGCGTTAGACACTCATTAGACAGTTAGACAGTTTGCGGCGAGACGACACACGCCTAGGGATACGGTACAGCAAGGCAAAAACCGTCAACCACGCCGTTTCGAGCATACCGGAGGGTCGGGGTGCGGGTTTTGCCCTGAAAATGGACGCGGAATGGCGGGCCTCTGCCGCCAATGGTTGCAGGGGTCATTTACTTAACCACCTCGTATACTCGTAGAGAGAAATGAAGCTGCAGCGCGCTTGGCGGCCGGCGACGGTGACGCGATTATCGAAATGGCCGGGCTTTAGCTCGAGCTTTTGCCGGACCACACGCGGGTCGCCACGCTTGAACGCGAAGCTCCAGGATCCTTGCTGCCCGTTGGAGAAAGGCGTGCCGGCGAGCGCCTTGGCGAGCACGCGGCTCTGGTTGGGTATCGCCAGGCAGTAATTCTTAGAATGATCCGGATCCTCGACAAGGCCGATATCGATCAGTGACAGCCGATCGCGCACTTCGTTGATGCTCTCGCCGTTCTTGATCCGCTCGACTTCCTGGGCGACGGTGCGACGAGCTCCGCCGGAATAGTTCTCGATGACAGAGGTTTGGATGCTGATAAGCACCTGCTCCCAGGTCGGCGCACGTCCCTCGAGCTCCGGCACGAGATCCGCCGCGAGCCACTTGCCCCAGGGCGACAGATCCTCATGAGGTAGACCAAGCGCTTTCAAGCCTTCGTCGCCTAGCATGGTGTGAGCGACTGCCAGAAACGTGCCGAATGTCTTCTGGCCTCGGCTGTCGTGGCCGTGCTCGCGCAATATGTTGGCGTAATCGTCCAGCTTGTACTGCAGATCTTTCCAGCTATCCGCCAGCCGGCGCAAGAGCCGGGGGCCGACGGTGTCAGCTTCAGGCAAGACAGGCGCTTTGTTGCTGCCTGGATCCAGCGGCATAAGCTGGATGATTGCGAGCCTGGTCATGGAAGCCGGGGGCAGGGGCGGCGGGTTGATGCCGGAAAAGAAGAACGTGGACTGCGCCTGGAACTCGACGCCTTTATGGTTCTGGCCGCCGCGAATACGCACGGATCCGGACGCAGCATCGCGCGCCATCTTGATCACCTTCTGCGCCTGGTCGATCCCGTCGTCGCCCTCGAGCTCGTCGATCGCGATCGGCACGCTGTCATGCCCGACCAGCTGATAGAGACCCGCCTCGGTCGCGTTGGTCGTGGACACCATCATGCGGCCAAGAATGGTCTTCAGCACGCCGTTCTTGCCGTTGAGCTCTGACTTGCCCACGCCGGCGTCGCCGACGATCATCATTGACGGTCGCCATTCAAGGGCGCCGCCCAACATGGCGACGCCGATCGCGCCCAGGACGATGATCGGATCGACCTCCTTACGGTCCATGTTCCAGGTGCGCAGGATCTCGACGACCTTCACGGCCGGATTGTTTGCGGCCGTGATCGGCTCATGCCATGGCACCATGGCACGCGGCCGGCGCACATACAGATGATCGTCATACTCGCCGGTTTCGAACGTCTCACCGTTGATCCACAGGCTATCGCCGCAATGCAGGATCAAGCCGCCCTTGCTGTCACGCCAGGCGCCACGGCCGCGCACCATGTCGGCCGAAGACCAGGCGCCGCGTTCCCTGCAGGCGGCATAAAGCGCGCGGCGGACCATTTCACCTTTCCAGCCAGTCACGCGCCCCTTGGCATCGAAGGACGGAAAGGCCCAGTCGAGCCATGCCTCATGTCCTGCAAAAAGCTTCTGCAGGCGTTCGACACCCATGGAGCTATCGCCGGTGTTGAAAACCTGCCCCATCGTGTCGACGAAATAATAATGCTCCCCGTCATAGCCAAGCGGCCGGATCGGGCAGTTATAGGGCAGGTGCCCCGTGTCATCGAATAGACCATCCTCAAGCCACTTGCCGGGCAAGACGCCATCAAGCGATTTCCCTCGCTCCGGATAGGCGGCGTCCTTCGCCTTCAGCTGGTGCTTGACCTTGCTGATCGCCCCGCCGATCAATCCGCCCACTTTGCGCGCGCCGTCGTTCTTTTCATCAGCCATCAAAAATATTTTCCCCAGTCACCGAAAAGCAGGTCAAAACCTGCCTCCCGGTTGACAAATGAGCGCCCAATTTCAGTTTGTTGATTTGCTCTTTCTGGAACTTTTGGGCTTCACGGGAGTTTTGGCGCCCTCGGTTGGTACCCCGCTGCCTTCCCCAGTTGCTCCGCTAGATCCTTCAGCGCTTTTCTGGTCCGTGGATTGTTCGGAAGAAGCCCGAGACTGATCTCCGCCCACGGCGATATCTTCCGCACCGTTCCCGGTATCGGCTGACGTGGCGCTCGCTGTGGCTTCTCCATCGGTCACACCTTCATCGCCCTCGCCACCTGCTTCGCCTTCCGGCTGTGGTGGCGCCTGCTCCAGTTCTGCAGAACCTGCCGGCGCTGCTGCAGCGGCGTCTGGAACTCCTGCCTGGTCGTCGTCATCAGCCATGTCAGAAACATCGCCCTGTGCCGACGGATCCGGTTCAGCCTGGCCGCGCGCTTCCTGTCCCTGGTCTGCAGTGCTTTTTTCATCGGCATTCTTCTCCTGTTGCCCGACGGAAAGCGCCGGCGGCTTGTTGCTGGTGTCTGTGTCGTCGATCGGCGTACCAGCCGAGATCGCGACCTGGTCGGCTTCAGCGTCTTTCGCCTCGGCCTCCTCGAGCGCGCGCTTGTCGGCCGCCTGCTGATCCTCAAGCCATTGCGCCTGGAAGTCCTCCTGGTCGGCCAAGCTTCCGTGCGGTTCGAAAATGCTGTCGGCGAGCTTCAGGCCGGGCTGCTCGGGTGCCTCTGCAGGCTCAAGCTCCTGCAGCTGCGCGGCCTGGATCTGCTGGAAGGCGAGCAGGGCAGTGGATGCGAAGAGGTTGAAAGCAAGTCGGCGGGAGGATTTGAGATCCGTGAAATCGATCGCCTCGGCTTGGCTCCACGACTGCGACATGCCCTCGATCCTTGCATATCGCCACAGCCGCTCGCCGTTCGCCTCTGTGCTGCGCACATAGTCCGCCAGGCGATAGACGTCGGTTTCGGTCCTGTCTAGCATGCCGCCAAGCCAGTTTTCGTCCTCGGGCGGGTTGCCCTCGAGGATGGCGAAAAGCTGGTTGGCTGATGTGTGGCCGATCGCGCCGGCGAAGTCGATCGGGTCGATCAATAGTAGATCCGTCATGCTTTCTCTCCTTGCTGTTGAGCTTTTTCTGAAGCGCGATCCAGGCCTTCGATCTCTGCGATGATGAGCGCCGCCGCTCGCACCAGGTCGGCGCGATCGTTCTTCGGTTTGCATAGATCTTTCGAGCCCGGCCAAATCGAACGCGTTTCGCGTTTGATATCGGCCGCTGACTTTCCTTCGCCGCGCAGCCACACGCCGAATAGGTAGACTTGCGCGAAACGCGCTAAGCGCCCGGCTGGATATTTATCGTCGGTCTCGGCGGTGAAACCCTCTTCGTTCCACTGACGATCGCGCTCGTTCATCACATCGACGACGGCTTTCGATAGATCGTCTGGATTAAGCCACCCCGCCTCCATAGCTGCTTCGAACGGGCTGTCGTCCGGCTCTCCCCATGCCTCGTAGCTCATTGAATTTTCTCCTTGAGTGCGTCGAAAGTCTTCTGAGTGCAGAAGATGACGTTGCCTTTGGTGACGAACGTGTTGTCTTCGACCGTGGCCTTTAGGCCTGTGCGTTCGTCGGTGATGACTGTGCCGGGATCTACCTCCCTCACTTCCAAGCAAAAAAACGGGGTAGGATTTTCGATCATTTCCATCCGCTCCTTATTGCGTCGTTGACGTCTTTCCCCCACTCGGCCGGCATGGAAATCACCTCCACCGGCTTCCTGAAGCTCTTGAGCCTGGCGATCGCCAGGTCGAATTGTTCCTGGGCCTGGGGCTTGCCCCAGTCGTTGTCCTTGAACACCACCCATGCGCTGACTGACGGATGGTCGGGCACGGTGCGCAGGCCTGGCAGACTGCCAGCGGCCCACACACGCAGTTCCGGATTGGTGAGCGCGACGGAAAGTCCGTCCTCGATGCCTTCGGTCAGCGCGCAAATGCCGATCACGCCATTGGCGGCGGCTTCCTCGGCGGAAAGCTCGCTCTCGCCATTGGTCAGGCGGATGACGAGCTCCGATGTCTCGGGAAACATAAGCTTGGCTTTATCGACCGAGGCCTTGCCCGATCCGTCCGGCTGCAGGAACGTGTAATGGCACGCGCCGATCCGGCCGGTCACATCGACGAGGGCGGCAATCATCGCCGGGATCCTCGGCCGGCCTTCCTCCATCCAGTATTCGCAGTCCTGGCGGAACCGCAGGGATCGTCCCAGTCCGGAGATCTGCGACAGAGGAATGCCGCGCGACGCAAGATAGGCCTCGCCGGCCGTGTTCTTGATCGCACCACAGCTGAAGAAGAATTTACGAGCTCGAGCGATCGATTTTTCGCGCCGATCTCGGTCGCGGGCCTCTGCAGCTGCGCGCCTGGTCTTCGCCTCGGCCTCGATCTGCTTGCGCCGCTCGGGGCTCATATCCTTCAGGCCATAGCGATCCTCGACCCATTCAACGGCCGCCATTCGGCTATCCGGGTTCACATCGCCGGTGAGGGCATAGGCGACGAGATCGATCGCGTCGCCGGCGTCGCCGGAAACGAAGTCCCGCCAGGCGCCACGCCGTGCGCCCTGCAGCCAAACGACCATCTGATCGGGTTTCGCCTTGGCGCGATAGGGATTGATCACGTTCCAGAGGCTTTGACGCTTGTGTTTGCGACTAGCGCGCAACAACTGCTCGACGATGTTTTCCAGATCGTCGATCACCTTTTCCTTGGCGACGGAAAAGCGGCTCATAGCGCCGCCTTTTTCACGGTGATGATGAGGCTGCCCTCGCGGGCCTGAATGTCGTACTGCTGAAGAACTGATAGGGCGATTTTATCGAGCTCGCCTTTCACCCGATCGGCAACGCGCTTGTTGGCGGCCTCGATTTCCTCCTGGGAGATCTCGCGCAATCTACGCTGGAATTGCTCTTTCAGCATTCTTTCGAAGTCGATCGCTGTGCCTGTTGTGCTCACCGGCATTTCACTCCCCCACTATAACGGCCTCGAGGGCGGACAGCGCGCGGTCGAACTCCGCCTGGTCGCGCCGGTCCTCGACCGATTTCAAAAGTTTGCTGACATTCTGCTTGGTGCAGCCGCAGACGTCGGCCGCGATCGCCTGGTTGACGCCGCATGTCGTCACCAGGAGATAGATCTCGACGGATCTCCGATCGGCGGGCTTGATCGCTGCATGAAACAGCGCAAACCGGATGGCCTTCAGAGCGATGCGGGCGGCCTTGTTTTCCTTCATGCCTCGCCACCAAACATTGTTTTGGTTTCTCGGCGCCGGCGCTCGATCGTTCGGATGGCAAAGCGCAAGGCCGTGATCTGCGCGTCCGACGCGCGGCCGCACTTGCGCAATCGACGAAGGGTCGAAAGCGGTATGTCTGCCGCGAGCGCGAGCTCCTGGAAGGAAATGCCCAATTTGACGCGCCTCTCCTCGATGCGGGAAAGCGCGGCGTCCTGTTTGGGCCGGTATGGTGTCCGTTGCATTCACGGGATCTCATAATTTTATGTGGCATTCGGCCGCGCCGGAACAACGGACAAATCCGGCGCGGTAGTTCTTCAGGTGTTGACAATGACCACTTCGGCGTCGGGCCGCAGATCTCGCAGCGTCTCCATCGGCGTCTTCTGACGCTCTGTCGCGCCGTGCTCGACCTGGACGGTCTCGCCGTAGGTGAGAAGGAGTTTCGCTTTCGCGGCCATGATGTCGGTCTCGACATCTTCGCGGGAAGGGAGGAGCGGAAACTGCGCGATGGCTGCGGACTTGTAGACCTTCTGGATCTCCGGATGCGCGAATTCGTGCGTCCAAACCGGATGACCGCAAAGCCACTGAACGCATTCGTGAAGTTCGCTGAAGGTGGTGTGAGTGAGCGAAAGACCGCAATAAACGGACCCGACGATCAGGGTCGGAAATTCTTTCAGTTCTGTCATAATTGCTCTGCCTCGTCTGTCTTGCGGATAATGGTTCCATCGATGGCGATGCACAGCACCTCTGGATCCCCAAGTAATTTCGCGTCCCAATAGGCATGCGCCCCGTCGCGGTATGGCGTGTCGAACCAGTAGGTGCCATCATCCAGGCGGCAAGGCTCCCGGTCGGCGGCCCGAACACATGGCGAGTTGAGCGGGACAACAAGCTCGTCGCGGTGCGGAACCCCGTCTTCATCTTCCCGCCGGCGGTCCCATCGCTGCAGCGGGATCACAAGCTCGTAGTGGCAAAGCCAGTTTTTCCCGGAAAACGAAAAATTGTCCGGCGCGGCTTCCCAACGAAGTCGCAGAACTACTTTTCTGGTATCGCTCTCTTTTTCAGGAACGCTGTTGCGCAAAGCCTCGATCTTCTTTTGTGAAAGCTTTTTCATGCGGAGATTCTTTCTGCGCCGTCCGGGATCGGGTGGATCACCCCGACGCTGCGCAGGTAATCGAGAGTGAGGGCGGAAACGCCTGGCTCCACCTGCAGGCAAATGCTGTCCTGGTAGGGATAGAAATAGGCCACCCGCACGCCACGCCAGCCGTCGGCCGCCACCTCGGCATTGATCTTGTCGATCATGCCCTGGAGGTTGACGGCGTTCTGTTCCAGGTTCATCGACCGGTCGCAGTTGTAGGCAATGGCGGTGTATTGGCTCATCGCTGCATCCTCGCCAGGTCGCGCGCCGCCTGGATAAGACGGCACACGGCATGTTCCGGAACACGCAAGATTCGATGAATGTCGTGGGTGTCGAACTTGCGGGAAGCCCAAAGCTCAAGGCAGGCCTCCGCCTGGTCGGCGTCCAGGTAGGCACCTTTGATTGCGCGCCTGGTCATGCCATCACCTTCGCGCTTAGATGGATAGAGCAGCGAGTGACACATCTATGCAGGCCGTGGCTGACGCTAACGGTCAGTGCCTTCCCGCGCGTGTCGCCCAAGTAATCTTTGACCCTGCCATCCTTGATGAAAACGATGGCGTCGGCTGAAATGCGAAGGTGCAATCCCTCGAGAACGCGTTCGTCGCGCGTCGGCTCGAACAGCTTGCCCTGGAAGACGTAAGGCCTGTTTTCATAGAATGCCTTCAGCGCCTCGCTGTCGTCGTCGCGGCCATTGGCAAAAAGCACCGGGTAAAACAGGATCTCGGGCAGGGGCTTTTTCGCCGGCTCCGAATGGGGGGCATCGACAACGGGCGCGGCACCCAAAAAAAGTCTGGCGACCCGCTTGAACAGGTGTTCCATCATTGCTTGCCTCCGTTGCGAGACTCACGGCAAAAGAGTGCTTTGGCTCGAAGGGTTGTTGCCGTGACGGAAGAAGAAATTGCCTGGTATGTCGAAACCGTCGCCGCTGCGACGATGGCGAACAAAGCGGTGATGACCCTGTCTATGGCCGGCATTCCCATCAGTCGGCAAAACGCGACCCAGGCATATGGGAAGTGGATCAATCCGGACAGCGCGCACTTTGAGCGCTTGGTGACGGCGGTAGACAAGCACGTGGCTGAAATGCTGGCGACGGCTGACGTCCTGTCGGAGCCGGCACAGGGAAGCGCCTGAGCGTTTTCAGCCGCTGCTTTTCGCGCAAGTTCAATGATCTCATCGCTGCCAGTGGCGGCATTTGGCGGGACGATAGCAAGAAACGAATGGGTCATCGCGAGGCCTCCATGGGAAGCTCGCTTGATAGGTCAATATTGTCATTCGCAGGGGGCAGGCAGTGAAGGACCACAACCAGTTTTACATTCCGGTGCTGTCTTTCCTGGTGCTGGCAAGCGTGGTTTTGCTTGCTGCGTTCATCAATGGTCCGAGTGACAGCCTTCAAAGCTACATTTGTGAGAGCGACCGTTGTACTTTGCAGGACTGGCTCTCGGCTACTGCAGGATGGGTTGGTTTCGTCGCCGCCGCAATTGGCGCATATCTTGTTTTTGGTCAGCTGGCAGAACAGCGAAAGCAAACTGCATTCATGCTGGGCGATGCGCCGCCGACGTTGGAGCTGGCGCGCACCGCCATGGCGAACAGGCGCGGCCAATTTGAATTTCTTAATTGGAACAGACAACGTGCAGTGATCAGGACACTTACCTTCAGCTCGTCCACGATCGATTTTCCCAAGCCTAGGGAGGTACAATTTCATTCGGACGATGTGGAGAGACTTCGCAATCCGGTTGAACTGCATGATGACGGCTATCTTGGGATCGCCGTCGCCATCACCGGCTGGACCAATCGGCAGTCCGCTCCTAACGCCGCTCGGTTTGAACTTAAGTTTGAAGATGACATCGAGGATTTTTCGAGCCTGATCACGCCCGCCAATCAATGGTCTGCTGTGGTAGTGACCCTGGGGTGCGAAATCCACAACGTTAGGAGCGAGCTTCAGTGCACTGTGGCCCTGGTCGATATCTTGCCGGGCGTTGGTTAGTATACTCGTTTTAAGAAGTAGCGCGTGCTTGAAGGTAGAGGGGACATGACTGAAGGCCAAATCATCACGCTGCTGATTAACTGCGGCGTAGGCGCGCTGATTGGAGCAAACGGCTCGTCCGATTATGGCGGCGCAATTCTCTGGACGATCTTCGCCGCACTCGCTGCCTTCGCTGCTGTGGTCCAGGGCTTTTATATCCACTGGCTGCACTTCGTTGCACCGGTAGCCTGTGCTTGGCTGTCCGCCTACCTTGTGCTGGCGAAGCGACGGGGCGACTTCTGAGAAAATCATTTCCGCTCTCCTTCCAATTCAGCGATTTTCTCCGGGAAGACGCTGCGCAGGACGAAGATTGTGGTCGGCTGAAGCTTCGAATTGTGCCTCACGCCACGGTAGATTGTGTTTTCTGGGATCCCAACTTTCCGTGCAAACTCGGCCTTAGAGAGGTTCCGCTCTTCACGCCACTTGTCCACAGTCTGCCATGTCAGCGCCATTTGTCTGATTTCTCCATTGATTAATGGTGACAAGTTGTGATTTGCTTATTGAAGTCAAGGGACAAAGTGCAAAATGCGCTGAGGGGCGTTCCACCATATGTTTCGCGTTGTGGAAAACGTGCGCAAAAAACACCTGGACTGGGTCAACTTCATCCTCTCTCACAAGAGGTGGAGCGCACGTCGGCTTGCGGTTGAGGCGGAGATTGATCCATCTACCCTAAGCCGCTTCATCAATGACCCTACCCAGAGCCGGATGCTGAACAGCTATTCGATTGAGAAAATCGAGAGGGCTTCCGGCGTGCCTGCATTTGAAGCAACCGCATTGGCGCTTCCGCCATCTGCAGCGGGCTACGCTGAAGGCGATGGAAAACCTTACGAAATCCAGGCAGACGCCGGACTTAAGGACGCGATATCCGCTTTGAAGCATGGCCGTAACGGGGTCGATCCTTGGGTGCTGCAGTCGCGGTGTCTCGAGACGGCAGGCTACATCCCCGGTGATGTGTTGATTGTCGATCTAAACGCGACCCCACAGAACGGCGACATAGTCTGTGCCCAGATATTTGATCGCAACGGTCAGCCTGAGACGGTCTTTCGGATCTACGAGCACCCGTTTTTGATCACGGCCACAATGGACCCGGCTCGCTTGACGCCTACGCTTATCGACAAGAGTGTGGTTATCAGGGGTGTTGTTGTTTCAAGCATTCGCGAGCGTCGGGCCGCGTAGCAGAACCGTCTGAATTCGGACGGTGACAATTCACAACATTTGAAGCCAGGAAATCAGCGGTACTGCATCACTGTAATCATCATTGTGCAAAACTTCATGGATTAATCATTGACAAGTGATGACTTTACGCACAACTCTGTTGCCAAGTTGATTTGCAACGGAGACGCAACACATGAGTTTGTCGGATAGACTGGTGATGCTGCCGGAAATGGCAGGGGCGCTGCAGCGCTCGGAAGATTGGGTGCGCCGGCACTGGCTGCGCCTGCATCAGGAACATGGCATGCCGCGCAAATGCACGATCGGCTGGCAGTGGCCGCGCAAGGCCATGGAAGCTTGGCTGGACGCCGGCGGCATCATCACCACCCAGGACGACGAGACAGAAGACCAGCCGCCACCCACCAGCGGCGGTAGCTCGCATCTGCGCCTCGTCGCCAACCAGAACCGTGATCTCGCAGCGCGTTATTCGGGCAGGGTGCACGCATGACGATGATTATGTCTGCAGACGGGTTGAGCCTAGAAGAGGGGCTTTCCCATTCCGATCCGGTTGCTTCCTGCCTGGCGCGCATGAGCGTGAGCACATTCGCCAGCAGCTTGCTCGAGCTTTTGAATGCAGAGGTCCAGAGGGGAACAAACCCTGTAGCGTTGATGCACGCGCTGGCTCGTTTCCAGGTGCAGGCTCATGCCTCTCTCGCCGCTCAGTTTATGGATCCGGCCGGCATTCCTCACGTTTTCGATCTCTATGAGCTCACATTGAATAGCGAGTATATTCAGCACGCCGCGCGAGCTCGGGTGACAGGCGAGAAGATGAGGCGCGGTCGATGAGCGCCCTTCTTGTTTACAAGGAAACTCGATTTCGCCAGGTAGACAAGTGCCCGCTTTGCCAGGAGCGACGCCAAGAGTTCTGGCGCAGCGACGAGTTCGAAACCATCGACGAACCGAATGTCTTCACCGGGACGCATCGCAACTGCTTCACGCCTAACCCTGACGATAAAGCTGCGGCGCGCTTTTGGTGCGGGCTCGAGCTCTCGATCGATAACTTCGGCGAAATAATTTCGCGTATCAATTGCCCCGCAGCATCGAAAGAAGCAGCCGAAGAGCTCAACCGGCAGATTGAAGATGAATTCGAGGACGAAGAATGAACGCCCTTCTGCAGGAGAAAGAAACCTGCCTGCAGGCGCTCACCTCCTGCCCGGTCTGCAGGAGCCGACGCCTCGAATACTGGCGGCACGAGAAGTTCGGCCCCCAGGTCGATGAGGAAGATGATTTCCTCTGGCGCCTGCCGAAAGTCGATGACCAGGCAACCGCCCGTTTTTGGTGCGGCATGATCCTGTGGCTGGATGAGAAGGCAAAGATCAACATTCGCTATGGATGCACGCTGGCGACAATGGCGGCCGTCCAGGAACTGAACCGGAAACCTGAAACCGTTTTGGAGGAGAAGGCCGCATGATCACGCCACTCACCGAAAATCCCGCCATCATGGATCCGCGCAAAAACCTGACGACGGCTGAAAGCGACGCTTTGGCCGCACTCGATTTCTTCAAGCAACAGCGCCTCATCGATGGCCGCATTCACATCGGCAATAAAAGGTTCTCGTTGCGCACGATCAAGCGCCTCGAGGAGAAGGAGCTCGTCAAGGGCAAGGTGCCGAAAGTCGAGCTCACCACAGGCGGCGGCCTCGCGCTGTATCGTTTGAAGGGAAGTGACGCATGAGCCAGGCGCAGCAGTTAAGAGCCCTGTATAACGCGCGGCAAAAGGCGTCTGAGGATTTTCAGAATGGCGTTCGTGAGATCCTTCCAGTCGGCCTGGAAGTGAAATGGAAGCGGGGTGGTAACACTCAATCCGGGGTGATTACGAGCCAAGGCTATGACGGCGATTGCTTCGTCCGCAATCACCGCACGTTAAAGGCAGTCAAGATCACTGCTTTTGACATTCTGGCTGCAGCTGAAGACGAAGCCAGCGAATGAACAACGCGGCCCGCATAAAGGGCCGTTGACCCCTTACGGCGTGGCCTGACCTCCAGCGTCGTACCATCCGGCATTTGCCTTTGTTCAGCCCCCATGTGGGTAAGTGCCGGCGCTCGCCCGGCGGTCTGTGTGTTGCGTGGCCGCCGGGTCTTTTTTGGAGTTCCAGAGTGACAGTAAAAATCAAACACATCGAATGGCGTGACGGCCGCCCGCGCTTCAAGCCGGGCCCAGGCCTCCGCCAAAAGGGTTACAAGCCGCAAGACCTGAAGCATCCGGATGGCCGCTGGTTCACCCAGGGCGAGGCCGTGGATTGGTCTAACGACCTCGTGCGACGTCTGGCCGCTGTCAAGGCTGAAAACGCGCCTGTGACGCTGCCAGCGGCGCCGGTCGCGGCGCGGAAGAAAGTGCAGTCAGTTTACCCTGTATCGAAGCTGATTGAAGATTGGCTGAAGAGCCCGCGCGTTCTCTGCAAGGCGCCGGCGACGATCAAGGATTACAAGCAGAAGTCCCGCGTCATCGAAAACCATGATCCGGATCTGTGGGCGTCGGAAGTGCTGGCGCTCGACCAGACAATTTGCTTCGGCCTTTACGAGGATCTGTGGTCCAATCGCGGCCTGGCGACGGCGCGGGGAACGCTGACGATCCTCGGCATGGCGATCAAGTGGGGCATGCGCTCCGGTCGCCTGAAGGGGTTGAGCATCAATCCCGCCCGCGATCTCGATATGCAGCAGCCGGATCCGCGCGCTCGCTTCCTCACCAAGGAGGAATTTGACTGCCTAGTGAAGACGGCCGAAGGCCCTAAGTTCAAGAGGATCGATCTTGCCGACATGCTCTATTGTGGCGTTTGGACCAGCCAACGACAATTCGATCGGCTCATCCTGAAGCAATCCGCGTTCCGCAATGGGCGCTTCGTCCTTCGCCAGAACAAGACGGGCGCGATCGTCAATCCGCCGGTCGCAAGGCCGTACAAGGAGCGACTGGACGCCGCGGCCGAACGCCGGAAGGCGAAAGGCGTCATAAGCCCCTTCGCGCACCTCAACGAAAACACTTGGGAGCCGTGGAACAACTGGACCTATCGCAACCTCTTTGGCGAGCTCCGGCAGGAAGCGGCGAAACAAATGCCGTCGCTGAAGAACGTGATGGAGAAGGATCTTCGCGCCACTGGCATCACCTGGTTGGCCCTTGCAGAAAACACGCTGCCTCAAATCTGCGCCGTGTCCGGACACTCCATGCAGGGCGCTCACCAGATCCTGAAACACTATCTCGCCCTTCACCCGGAAATGGCGACGACAGCGATCGGCAACCTCGTCACCTGGTACGAGGGCGGCGGCAACACTGACCTGGCAATCTGAGAGGAGCCAAGATGAAAAGCAGAGCAAATTTACGTCCCCATGCTCGGGGCTTTGAGGCGGCCATGTCTGTCAACGATCTCGCGCAGGCTTCGTCTGCATATCAAGGCCGTCCGCCTGTCGGTGTCTATCAGCACAGGTTCAGATACCACGTGAGCAACGCGCGCGGTTGGTCGGAGTGGTCAAAGTGGCTGGAAGGCCCGGCGGCGCATCCTGGCACCGAGTTCGTCCAGGTTGAGGAACGCGTTCTCTATCCGGTCCCAGTCGCCCCACCTGAAGCAACGGTTCCAACGTGGGCGCGTGAAAAACTGGCGGCATGCAAGGCGGCGATCGACGCCTACGGCGAAGCGCTCGAGCGTCGCGAACATGGCGGCGTCGCTGCAAGCCGGTGCGTCAATGCCATTGAACAGGTCTTCTATCCCGAAAGATTTCAACCCGTCGGCGCCGCGCGCTCGACCAACGAGGAGAATTGAAATGTTGAACACTGAAACAACCCGCCGCCTGAAGCAAGCCAGCCGGCCGATCGACGAGAAAATCGGCGCCACCCTTCGCGATTTCCGGAAAGCTCGAGGCATGACCCAGGAGCAACTGGGCGACGGTATCAAGGTCACATTCCAGCAGATCCAGAAATACGAAAAGGGCACCAACCGGCTTTCGGTTAGCGCCCTGTTCGAAGTGTGCCGCGTTCTGAAGATGTCGCCGCTGGAATTTTTGTCTGGCCTGGTTGACGACGCAGAGCCCACAGATCTGAGCGAACTCCTGAAGGAGAACCGCTATCTGAAAGAGCAGCTTGCGAGCGTCCGGCGCCTGGTGTCTTAATAGATCTGATTAGGAGGATCGCCATGTCGATGTATGCCATCTTTGACAGTGCCGATCGAAACCGTCGCATAGGGACGGTGATGAAGTTTGTCGGCAATCCGCCCGCCAGGCGTTGGGTGGCCTTCGCTGCTGGCGAACGGAAAGAGGGCTTTAGGACTTTGCGGAAGGCGGGTGCCTGGCTACGTGAAGAAGACGCCAGCCGATCTCAGCGAGCTCCTGAAGGAGAATAGAGATCTCAAAGAGCAACTGGCGAGTGTCCTTCGTTTGGTCTCGTAAGGGCTGTCGCAAACGAAAAAATGCCGCCCAGGGTCGCTGGGCGGCATTTGTCGTTTTAGGAATTGAGCTTTCTGTCATCGACCGCCTGGGCGTTCCGAAGCTGCGCGGCCGCCGCAGCGCGAGCCATCACTCGCTCTGTCATCTGGAAAATTGCAAGAAGCATTCGCGACGCTCGCGAACGAAAGCAGTGCGATTATAGCGGCAGTCAAAATATTCATGATTTCCCTCTCCTAGCGCCAAAGTGGCGAGCGACATAAATCACGACTTTAGAGGGTAACGCAAATATTAAGTTCAACTTAAATGACTTTTCTTGGGCGCAGTCCGCATCGGCGTAATGAAGCGAATTGAGCAAAGTCCCACGTGGGACTTTTTACCGGTCCCAAAAGTCCCACGGCGAACCACAAAATACCTTGTAAAACATTGATTTTACTGATGTTCATTGGTGAGAGCGCAGGGATTCGAACCCTGGACCTACTGATTAAAAGTCAGTTGCTCTACCGGCTGAGCTACGCTCTCCCAAGCATGGGCGAAGCGCCCCGCGGAAGTGGGCGGAACATATGTAGAGGCACGTTTGCGGTCAACCCATAAAAACAGGATTATATCATCTTTCCGCGTTTTTTTGCCGCAACCGCAAAAAGGTGATTGGTGGCAAGGGTTTGGTGGGGCTACAAGGCGTCGTGAACCGTCCGGAGTGCCGCCTTGTCCATCGCCGATATTTCCCTCCTTACAGCGCTTTTCGCCGGTGCTTTGTCGTTTCTGTCCCCTTGTGTGTTGCCGCTCGTGCCGCCCTATCTCTGCTATATGGCTGGCATCTCGGTGGAGCAGTTCCGGGATGAACGCTTCGAGGCAAAGCCGCATGTCCGCAAGGCGGTGCTTCTGGCGGCGCTGTTTTTTACGCTGGGTTTCGCCACGGTCTTCGTGGCGCTCGGTGCCGGTGCGTCCACCATTGGAATGGTGCTGCGCCAAAATCTAGAGATTCTGGCTAAGATCGGCGGTCTGATCATCATCCTGATGGGACTAAACTTCCTCGGCGTGTTCCGGATTGGCGTCTTCTCGCGCGAGGCGCGTTTCCAAAGCGGCGGCAAGCCTGCCACGCTTTCCGGCGCCTATGTCATGGGATTAGCCTTTGCCTTTGGCTGGACACCCTGCATCGGTCCCGTGCTTGGTGCGATCCTCGGCGTTGCGGCCTCGCGCAATACGGTAGGCGAAGGCGCGATGTTGCTGGCTGTCTATTCCGCGGGTCTCGCCATTCCGTTCTGGATTGCCGCAGCCTTTTCCGGCAGTTTCATGCGCTTTCTTGCTCGCTTCCGTCGTCATCTCGGTCTTGTTGAAAAAGTCATGGGCGTCCTGTTGATCCTGACGGGTATTGCTTTCATGTCCGGCTTCATTACCAATGTGGCGATCTGGTTTCAGGAGAGCTTTCCAATCCTGATGAAAATCGGCTAGACCCTCTTGAAGACGAAGTGCACGGCGAGGGGGCCATGGCTGAAATCGCCGGACTGCTGTTTCCGTTTTTCGGGTTGATCCTGATTGGCTATGTGGCGGCGCGGATCACGAAGCAGCCCGCCGAAGCGCTGGGTTGGCTGAACACCTTTATCATCTACGCCGCACTTCCCGCACTCTTCTTCAAGCTTGTCGCCCGTACACCGGTCGATCAACTGGCGCGAATGGATTTTGTCGCGCTGAGTTTAGTCTCGACCTACACGATCTTTCTCTGCCTTTTCCTCATCGGCTATTACGGACGTCGCAACAGTTTTGCCGACTGCATCATCCAGAGTTTTGCTGGGGCCTATGGCAACATCGGCTATATGGGGCCAGGACTGGCGCTACTGGCGCTCGGAGAGCGCGCCGCCGTCCCGGTCGCGCTGATTGTCTGTCTGGAGAATGCCGCGCATTTCGTTGCCGCACCGGCGCTTATGGCTATCGCTGGGGGTGACAAAAGATCCCGCCTGAAGCTCGCGGCCGATGTTGCACGTAAAGTGCTGACGCATCCCTTCATCCTGTCTGTCATTCTTGGCTTCATTGCGGCCATCTTTGCCTGGCAGCCGCCTCAGCCAGTGCAGCAACTGGTGGATTATCTGGCGCAATCAGCGGCACCATGCGCGCTGTTTTCCATGGGCGTGACGCTGGCACTTCGGCCGCTCAAGCGGGTACCGATAGAGATCAGTTACATCGTGCCAGCCAAGCTGATCCTGCATCCGCTGCTGGCATACCTCGTGATGTCTTCCTTCGGCCATTTCGACCCCGTCTGGGTGTCGACAGCGGTTCTTCTCGCCGCACTGCCGACGGCGACGAATGTCTTCGTCATCGGGCAGCATTATCAGGTGTGGCAGGAGCGTGCATCGGCGACCATTCTGATCTCCACCGTGCTCTCCGTCTTCACGGTTTCGCTCGTGCTTTACCTCATTCGCGAAATGAGCGCCTGAGACTGCCGACGATCAGTGAGGGCAGGGCCTTGATACCCCGGCCGGGCTCGATGCCTTCGCGCATCACGAGACCGCGCAGCGGCCCCACATTTCCGAGCACATGCAGTCCTGCAGCGCGCGCCATCTGCATCGGCAGCATGCCGGAGAGAAGCGACCGGTTGAGAAGATCCACACTGAGTGTGCGGCTGAAAACGTCGGCGCGGCGGCGCCGGTCGAATGTCGCACCTGCATCTGCCGGGATCACGCCTCCGGTCAGTGTGCCGAGCATGTCGGTCAAAACGATGATGTCGCGAAGGCTGAGATTGAGACCCTGTGCGCCGATCGGCGGGAAGCCGTGACCGGCTTCGCCGACAAGCGCGACGCGCCCTCTGCCAAAGGAACGGGCCGTCATACTGGAAAGCGGCCATGTCTGCACACCCTCATTAACCGAGACTGTGCCGAGCATGGATTGCATACGTTCTTCAACACGAGCGCTTAACGCCTCCAACGGCAGGCTGACAAGCTCGGTAGCCTGCTCTGGTTTGACCACCCAAACGAGGCTGGAGCGATCGCCGGGCAAGGGAACTTGAGTGAATGGTCCCGAGGAGGTGTGGAACTCGGTCGAGATATTGCCGTGCGGCCGACTATGCGAGAAATTGAGAACGACAGCGGTCTGCGGATAGGACCAGCTTCGAACGCCGATGCCTGCCGCCTCGCGAACCTTGGAATTTCTTCCATCGGCGCCGATCACAAAGCTGCTCGATACAGCCTCGCCAGTAGACAGGGTTAGTGAGACATCGTGAGGCCCGACCTCGACCGTGTCTACCGTCGCATCGATGAGCGTGATGTTGTTTTCCTTGGCGACAGCTTCTGTAAGGACGCTGAGCAGTGCGGCATTCGGCATGTTCCAACCAAAGGCGGTCAGTCCGATTTCGGAGGAACGGAAGGCGACGGTCGGCGCGCGTAGCAGGCGGTCGGTGCCATCGATGATCTGCATTGTGGAAAGCCGCGCAGCCGATGGTTCGATTTTGGACCAAACACCGAGCCGGTCGAGAAAACGGATGGACTGATCCATCAGAGCCGTCGTTCGGCGATCGCTCCTATCGGTTTGGGGGGCAACGAGTGCAACGTTTCGACCCGCGCGCGCAATGGCGAGAGCAGCGATTTGTCCTGCAAGTCCAGCGCCGACAACGGCAACTTCGAAGTTCTTCATCGTCTTGTTCCACTCCTGCAGTCGAGGCTCAACACATAGTGGCTTTGCGCCGGCAAATCCAGAAGCCGAATGGCGACAGATCGCAATGTCCCTGCGGCAACATGCTCATTAAGTTCTAGGATAAGCATTCTCGCATGGTTGCAAAGAGCGGTGAATGGTCGCATATCGGATAGAGAGAATGAGTAAGAGCGGGGCCGTTACGCTGTCATGAAGATTTTCAATTACAGACGCGTACCCTATGCCGAAATCCGGGCTTTCTCCGTTCACATCCTTACTGCCTCGGGCTCCTTTCTTGCCTTCCTTGGTGTCGTTGCTGCCGCTGAACATCGTTTCGTCGACATGTTCTGGTGGCTCGGTTTGGCGCTTCTTGTGGATGGCATCGACGGCCCGATCGCGCGTAAGGTGCAGGTCAAGGAAGTTTTGCCCAACTGGTCCGGTGACACGCTGGATAACATTATCGATTACGTCACCTACGTGTTGCTGCCCGCCTTCGCTCTCTATCAGAGCGGCATGATCGGTGAGCCTTGGTCCTTCGTCGCCGCCGGTATGATCGTGGTATCGAGCGCGATCTATTACGCCGACATGGGCATGAAAACGGACGAATACTTCTTCTCGGGCTTCCCGGTTGTTTGGAACATGGTGGTGTTCACGCTCTTTGTCATCGATGCCAGCGCCACCACGGCGATGATCATCGTCACGGTATCGGTTATCCTCACTTTCCTGCCAATCAACTTCTTGCATCCAGTGAGAGTGAAGCGGCTGCGGTGGCTGAATATGGCGGTTTTCTTGCTCTGGTGCGTGCTCAGCGGCTACTCGCTTTTGTTGCATTTCCAATCGCCTGACTGGCTTATTGCCGGGGTCGTGGTCACCGGTATCTATCTATACTGCATCGGCGGTCTTATGCAGTTCGCACCCTCTCTTGGCGCAAAAACGCGCTGAGAAAAACAGTCGTTTAAAAGCATACGCGGATCGTTCTTTTTCAGTTGTACAGTGTCATAAAAAAGGATTTAGTACGCATAAAGAGCAGTGCTCAAATTTAGTGCAAGGGTGTCGATCCTATCGTTAAGCCTCATAGAAGTGCAGCGATCGGTGAAAAGGGGAACAGGTGACGGAAACGGTTGCGTCTGGGGCTTTGCCCCTCTTGTCCGTGCGCCAGCTGACCAAGCTGTTTGGAACATTCGCCGCATGCAATGCGATCGATCTGGATATTGCGCCGGGTGAAATACATGCTCTTTTGGGCGAGAACGGCGCGGGTAAATCCACTCTGGTCAAGATGCTCTTTGGCGTTCTTGAGCCGACAAGTGGCGATATTGTCTGGAACGGCAATTCAGTAAGAATCGGGTCGCCGGGAGAAGCCCGCAAGCTGGGCGTCGGCATGGTATTCCAGCATTTTTCCCTTTTCGAAGCTTTGACGGTCGCGGAAAATATTGCGCTTTCGCTCGATCCCAAGATTTCCCTGAAGGAGATTGCAAGGGAGGCCGAGACGCTCTCCAAGGCCTATGGCCTGCCGCTCGATCCTTACGCCCATGTTGCCGATCTTTCCGTGGGCGAGCGTCAGCGCATCGAGATCGTTCGTGCTCTGTTGCAGAACCCAAAGCTTATCATTCTGGATGAACCGACCTCTGTGCTGACACCGCAGGAAGCGGACCGCCTGTTCGAGACGCTGGAGAAGCTGAAGGCAGAAGGCCGGTCGGTGCTTTATATCAGCCACCGTCTGGAAGAGGTGCAGCGCATCTGCGACCGCGCCACTGTGCTACGTCACGGCAAGGTCACGGGAGCCTGCGATCCACGCCAGGAAACGCCTGCTTCTCTGGCGCGCATGATGGTCGGCTCCGATGTCGCAGGCATCCAGCGTGACGACGAATGTACCATTGGCGATGTCGCGGTCGAGATCATCGGTCTCTCTGTTCCGGCCCGCACGCCCTTTGCCGTATCCCTCAAGAACATCGCCATGAAGGTTCGCGCGGGCGAGGTTCTGGCCATCGCGGGGATTGCTGGCAATGGCCAGGGCGAGTTGTTCGATGCTCTCTCCGGCGAGTATCCCGTCTCAAAGGACGACACGATTTTCCTGCGCGGCAAGCCCGTCGGTCGCACGGGCATCAATGGACGCCGGTTGTTGGGCGCAGGCTTCGTGCCGGAAGAGCGCCACGGCCATGCCGCCGTACCCAATATGAGCCTGTCCGACAATCTTTTGTTGGCGCGCTGTCGCTCCGATAGAAAGGCATTTCTGAGCGGCGGCTTTCTGAATGTGGTGCGTCATTCTGTCATCAAGAACGCTGCCAAGCGTATCTCCGAGAAAATGGACGTGCGTAAAAGTGGGGACGATCCGCTTGCCGGTTCGCTCTCCGGCGGCAATCTGCAGAAATTCATCGTGGGTCGTGAACTCGATCGGCAGCCATCTGTGCTGGTCGTCAATCAGCCGACATGGGGTGTGGATGCGGGGGCGGCCAGCCGTATTCGCCAGGCACTGGTCGATATGGCGAAGGCAGGTTCGGCGGTCATCGTCATCAGCCAGGATCTGGACGAAATCTTCGAGGTTGCATCGAGCATTGCCGTTATTTCCGACGGTCACTTGTCCAACGCCTACCCGGCAAAGGAGATGACGCGTGAGAAGATCGGCCTGTTGATGGGTGGCGTACACACAGGTAACACAGGACAGGCAGGGCATACGGAGCAGGTCGTTCATGCGCATTGAACTGGAAAAACGCGCAGGGGTCTCCAAGCTCTTTGCCATTCTCTCGCCGCTCCTGGCTCTGGCGCTGACGCTTATCGTCGGTGCGATCATCTTTGCAGCGCTCGGCAAAGAGCCCATCGGTGCGCTCTACAGCTTCTTCATCGAGCCGTTGCTGGAAGTCTGGTCGTTGCATGAACTTGCCGTCAAGGCAGCGCCGCTGATCCTGATCGCGGTCGGGCTTGCCATCTGCTATCGGTCGAACAACTGGAATATCGGCGCGGAAGGTCAGTTCACCATCGGCGCGATCACCGGCTCCATCCTGCCTGTCCTGAACCCCGATTGGCAGTCGCCGATGATCCTGCCGCTGATGCTCATCATGGGGGCAGCAGGCGGTGCGCTCTATGCGGGTATTCCGGCGCTATTGAAGACACGGTTCAACACCAATGAGATCCTGACCAGCCTCATGCTGGTCTATGTCGCCCAACTGTTCCTGGATTGGCTGGTGCGCGGTATCTGGCGCGATCCGCAGGGTTACAATTTTCCGCAGACCAAGCCTTTCAACGAAAGCGCGGTCCTGCCTGAACTGCTCGAGTCAGGCCGTGCCCATTGGGGCGTCGTCTTTGCGCTGGTCGCCGCCATCGCGCTCTGGTTCATGATGCGCTACATGCTGAAGGGCTTCGAGGTTACCGTGCTCGGCCAATCGGAGCGGGCAGGGCGCTTTGCCGGCTTCTCGTCTCGCGGCATGGTCTGGTTTTCGCTGCTCCTTTCCGGTGCGCTCGCGGGCCTTGCTGGCATCTCGGAAGTGTCCGGCTCCATCGGGCATCTCCAGCCGTCGATTTCGCCGGGCTATGGCTTTACCGCCATCATCGTCGCGTTTCTCGGCAGGTTGAATCCACTCGGCATTATCGCTTCGGGGCTGGTTCTATCGCTGACCTATCTCGGTGGCGAGGCGGTGCAGATGTCGCTGCAGATATCCGACAAGGTCGTGCGTGTGTTCCAGGGTCTATTGCTCTTCTTCGTCCTGTCCTGCGATACGCTGATCCTCTACAAAATCCGCATCCGTTGGTCGCGAAGCGCCAACCGTGAAGGAGCCGCATGATGGATATGTTTCAGGCGATCCTTCTGACAGTCATTACCGCCGCTACGCCGCTGGTCATTGCCGCCCTTGGTGAGCTGGTCACCGAGCGCGCCGGTGTCCTCAATCTCGGTGTCGAAGGCATGATCGTCATCGGTGCGGTCTGCGCCTTCGCCGCTGCCCATATGAGCGGGTCTCCCTATATCGGCATTCTGGCTGGCATTGCTGCGGGCGCGGTCTTCTCGCTGCTCTTCGGCTTCCTGACCCTCACCCTTGTGACCAACCAAGTGGCGACCGGCCTTGCGCTTACCATTCTCGGGCTTGGCGTCTCCGGCATGTTAGGGGAAAGCTTCGTGGGTGTGCCCGGTGTCAAGCTGCCGAACATCGTGTTTCCAGTGCTCTCGGATATTCCCTTCATCGGCCCGATCCTCTTCCGCCAGGATCTGATCTTCTACATCTCGATTGCGCTGGTCTTCGGTATCAGCTGGTTTCTGTTCAAAAGCCGCACCGGACTCAAAATTCGCGCGATCGGTGACAGCCATTCGTCAGCCCATGCGCTCGGCATCAACGTTATCCGCACGCGCTACCTCGCGGTGATGTTCGGCGGCGCCTGTGCGGGTCTGGCTGGCGCGCAGCTCTCGCTCGTCTACACGCCGCAATGGGTGGAGAATATGTCTGCCGGTCGTGGCTGGATTGCGCTGGCACTCGTCGTCTTCGCGTCCTGGCGGCCGTGGCGTGTTCTTGCCGGGGGCTATCTCTTCGGTGCGGTCACGATCGGCCAGCTGCATGCGCAGGCTTTTGGTATCGGCGTGCCGTCCCAGCTCCTTTCAGCGCTTCCTTATGTAGCAACTATTGTGGTGTTGATTATCATCTCCCATAATCGGCGCACCACGCTGATCAATACACCGGCATCGCTCGGCAAACCGTTCGTGCCGGATCGCTAAAAATCCGAAAGTCATGCCTAACCAAGCAGGGGTAAAAATGAAAAGACTCATTATCGCATTGGCCGCGTCCGCCGCGGCGATTATCGGCGTTGTTCCGGCCGCACAGGCCGCCGACGCCAAGAAAGTCTGCTTCGTCTATGTCGGCACGCGCACGGACGGCGGCTGGACGCAGGCGCATGATATCGGCCGTCAGGAATTGCAGAAGCATTTCGGCGACAAGATCGAGACGCCGTTCCTTGAAAGTGTTCCAGAAGGCCCGGATGCCGAGCGCGCAATCGAGCGTATGGCCCGTTCCGGCTGCGACTTGATTTTCACCACGTCGTTCGGCTTCATGGATGCGACCGTCAAGGTTGCGCAGAAGTTCCCGAAGGTGAAGTTCGAACACGCAACCGGTTTCAAGACGGCGGCGAATCTGGCGACCTACAACTCCCGTTTCTATGAAGGCCGTTACATTCAGGGCCAGATCGCTGCGAAGATGTCGCAGAAGGGCGTCGCCGGTTACATCGCGTCCTTCCCGATCCCGGAAGTTGTGATGGGCATCGATTCCTTCCTGCTTGGCGCGCGCTCCGTCAACCCTGACTTCAAGGTCAAGGTCGTTTGGGCGAACACCTGGTTCGACCCCGGCAAGGAAGCCGATGCGGCCAAGGCTCTGATCGACCAGGGCGTCGATATCCTGACGCAGCACACTGACACCACAGCGCCGATGCAGGTTGCTGCAGAACGCGGCATCAAGGCCTTCGGCCAGGCCTCCGACATGATCAAGGCGGGACCCAACACGCAGCTGACGGCGATCGTCGACACCTGGGGTGCCTATTACATCAAGCGCACACAGGCGCTTCTTGATGGCACATGGAAATCCGAGTCGGTTTGGGACGGTCTGAAAGACGGCATCCTGACGATGGCGCCTTACACAAACATGCCTGACGACGTGAAGAAGATGGCTGAGGATACCGAAGCCAAGATCAAGTCCGGCGAGCTTCACCCCTTTACAGGTCCTGTGAAAAAGCAGGATGGCACCGAGTGGCTGAAGGCTGGCGAAAAGGCTGAAGACGGCGTTCTGCTCGGTTTGAACTTCTATGTCGAAGGCGTCGACGACAAGCTGCCGCAATAAGTCTGAGATCTTAAATTCGGAAGGGCGTGCAATTCGTTGCGCGCCCTTTTTTGCTGAAGTTCGTTCAGCCTCGAAGCAAATGCTGGAAAAGCAAAAGCCCGTCGATGGAGCGACGGGCTTTTCCATGCCTTTACCGCGCATGTTGTTGCTGCGGGTCGGACAGGATCGTTATCAGAAGACTGCGAGATACTTCAGCAGCGAGATAATACCGATGATGATCACGATGACCTGAGCGATCTGCTTTGCGCCGCCGCCCACTGGCAGACGAGCGATGAGCCACAGCACGAGTACGATGACCAGAAAGGTGATCAGAATGCTGACTAGCGTCGAGGTAACCATATGTCCCAGCTCCTATTTCCGTTTCATTGAACGGTCCGATCACCGTTGCGTGAGTAAAAGCCGCAATTTATAATTTGGTTCCATTGTGCAAAATGAATTTGCGGGAAATGGAGATTGGGAGCAGGCGTGAGCGAGCTACGGGTGAAGAAGCGGTACGTGGGCGCGACAGCCCTTTTGGGACGCAACGGCCATCCGCAGATTGAGACACCGACAGGCGGACATATGTCTGTGGTGACAGCGGCGTCCGATCCAGGCTTCAATCCGCTCGACCTCCTATATTCCTCGCTTGCCGCCTGCCTGGTCTTGAGCGCGCGTATCGCCGCAAGCCGCATGGGGGTGCTCGACAGGTTCGAGGCTGTTGAGGCGACGGTGACAGGCGAGAAATCCGATGGGGAACCCGCCCGCATTCTCCGTTTCGACATGGGGCTGACGATCACCGGTGATTTCGATGAGGCGACGAAGCACGCAATCGCTCATGAGGCGGAAAGAATCTGCACCGTCAGCAACACCTTGCGCGGTGAGGCGGAATTTCATCTGGATATTATTTGATCTTTGATGATGGCGCAGGACATCACTCAGCGCTGGGACTTTTCCCACTTGCGGATGAGCCGGTCGCGCTTGAGTTTTGATAGCCGTTTGATCCAGAAGACACCATCGAGCTGATCGATCTCATGCTGGATGCAGATCGCATGGAAATCATCCGCTGTCTCTTCTTGTTCACCACCTGCCAAATTGCGAAACCGCACCGTCACCTGGCGGGGACGTTCCACTTCTTCTGTCAAACCCGGCATGGAAACGCTGCCTTCGATATGGCGTATTGTCTCGGTGGACGTTCGGACGATCTCAGGGTTGATGTAGGTCAGGATCTTGCCGGGTTGCAGTTCCAGTACGAAAATCCTCTGAAGGACACCGATATGTGCTGCTGTGATGCCGACGCCAGGCGCGGCCCGCATGGTATCGACAAGGTCCTGCTGTAAGGCGGCAAGGTCTGGACCAAACGTTGTCACTGGCTCGCACAGAGTTGCCAGGGCAGATGATGGGTATCGGATGAGGGTGCGAACGGTCATGGCGTCTCTGAATTTGAAAGTGACGATTTCATCAAAGCTTGGGATGCGGTTGCCGCCAGCGCTTGGGCCTCTTCGGTCAATGCCACGAAGGTCCGCTGTGTTCTGGTCTCGCGCCGGACGATGCGGAGCATCGTGTCAGACAGCGCGTTGACCTCCCGTAACACCAGAGCATGAGCCATACCAAGCTTGTTGGAAAGACTGCGGCTGTCGCTGCCGATACCCATATGGACGGCGACAATGATGGCCGCACCTGTCGGCTGAAGTCCGGCAGGCGCGATTCTGAGGAACTCTTCCACTGCCGTCATGAAGCGTGTGGAAGCGTCGTCCTCATCCATTATGCCGTCTCGTTTTCGCCACGTAGTCGGACCGACACGAGCACGGATTTGGAAGTGGGGGTGAAGCTGCCTTCGCCATAACTATGCAGCGGCACAAGAACATTGAGCTCAGGATAATAACCACCGACGCTGCCCTGCGGAATGTTATAGGGCACCAGACGGAAGTTCCTCGCGACGCGTTCGACACCATCGCCATATTCGCCGATCACATCCACGCGCTGCTTGGCACGGGCGCCGAGCTTTTCCATGTCATTCGGGTTCATGAAGATGACTTGACGTTCACCGTACACACCACGGTAGCGGTCATCCAGGCCGTAGATCGTGGTGTTGTACTGGTCGTGACTGCGGAAGGTCTGCAACACGAAAAGACCGTCTTTCGATAGGGCTTCTTGATGCTCGGTCATCTCCGGCAGTGGGCCGGTGAAGAAGACCGCTTTCTTCTCTGGCGTGTGCCATTCCCGCTCGGCTGCGGCGTTGCGCAGGTGGAAGCCGCGCGGCACCCGAACACGTTCATTGAATTGCTGGAACCCTGGAATGACCCGTTCGATCATGTCTCGGATCAAATTGTAATCATCGGCAAGGGCGGTCCAGTTGACGCGGTCACTGCCAAGCGTGGCTTCCGCAATCCCGGCAATGATGGCAATTTCGGAACGCAGTTCGGGCGAGGCCGGCTCATTGATACCGCCCGAACCATGGACCATGCTCATCGAATCCTCCACCGTCACGATCTGAGGCGTGCCTGAGGAGTTGCGATCAATCTCGGTGCGGCCAAGGCAGGGTAGAATGAAGGAGGTCTCTCCGGGTACAAGATGGGAGTGGTTAAGCTTGGTTGCGATGTTGACGGTCAGCTTCTGCTTTTTGAAAGCTTCGATGATCAACGGGCTGTCGGGCGTGGCGCGCAGGAAGTTGCCGCCAAGCGCGATGAAAGCTTGCGCCTTTCCATCCAGCATGGCGCTGATCGCTTCCACGGTGTTGTGTCCGCGGTTGCGCGGCATCGCCACGCCGACTTCCTTTTCCAGCGCATCGAGGAGGGCAGGCGGTGCCTTCTCGTCGATGCCGACGGTGCGATCGCCCTGAACGTTGGAATGGCCGCGAACCGGGCAGAGGCCGGCACCTGGGCGCCCGACATTGCCCCGCAGCAGCATGAGATTGGTGATCTCGCGAACGATGATGACGGAGTGCTTGTGTTGCGTCACCCCCATCGCCCAGGTGGCAATGACGGAGTTGGCATTCATATAGATGGAGGCCGCTTCCTCGATCTCTTCGCGTGTGAGACCCGATTGGTCAAGAATGGTCTCCCAGCTCGTTGCATCCACGGCAGCGCGGTACGCCTCGAACTCCAAGACATGGCTGGCGATGAAGTCGTAGTCGATGATGGCGGGCTTGCCCTCGGCACGCGCCGCTTCATCGGCCGCGAACACCACCTTGCTGATGCCGCGAATGGCAGCCATGTCGCCGCCCTGGCGGGGCTGGTAGTAGTTGGTGGCAATCTTCGTGTTGCCGCCGGTGATCATTTCCAGCTTGTCCTGCGGGTCGCTGAAACGCTGCAGGCCTTTTTCCTTGATGGGATTGAAGACAGCGATACGCGCGCCGCGGAGAGCCGCCCGCCTCAAATCGCCTAGCATGCGGGGATGGTTGGTGCCGGGGTTCTGGCCGATGACGAAAATCGCATCGGTCTTCTCGAAATCTTCCAGAAGAACGGTCCCCTTGCCTACACCGATCGAGGCTTTAAGACCGACGCCGCTCGCCTCATGACACATATTGGAGCAGTCGGGGAAATTGTTGGTCCCATAGAGGCGAACCATCAGCTGATAAAGGAAAGCAGCTTCGTTGGAGGCCCGCCCGGACGTGTAGAACTCGGCGCGATCCGGGCTATCAAGACCGCGCAAAATAGCGCCGATCTCTTGGAAGGCCAAGGCCCACGAAACAGGCATATATCGGTCGGTCGCGCGATCGTAGCGCAGAGGGTTCGTCAGGCGGCCCTGCTTTTCCAGCTCGTAATCCGACCACTGGCTAAGCGTGGAGACAGTATGCTCGGCAAAAAACTCCGGAGGAACGCGCGCTTCTGTCGCTTCCCAGGAAACGGCCTTCACACCGTTTTCGCAAAACTCGAAGGATGAGCCATGCTCCGGGTCGCCCCAGGCACAGCCAGGACAATCGAAACCATTGGGTTGATTTGTTTTGAGAAGCGTCTTCACATTGGAGAGAGGTGCGCCGGATTCCAGCAGGCGCTTGCCCACGCTCTTCAGCGCGCCCCAGCCGCCAGCCGCGGATGAAGGCTTGCCGATGAAATCCATCTTGCCCATGGTACCGTCTCTCCTTGATGATCTTGTCTCGATCGGTGCCAAAACAGACTCACCCGATCCTTAGTTTGCGCTGCAGCATAACTGTTCAGATAGGCGCTTCCCTAGCATATATCAATTCTATCCGTTGCGCGGATGCGCGTTTCGCTTTCCCAATGGCGACACCATGCCCGCGCATCGACGACATGGAGACCTCTGCCCATACCCGTGATTATGGAAAGCAAGATGATGAAACCAGTTCTTGCCTAACGGGTTGTTGACATTGTTGTTTTAAACGACAATCTCCAGCCCGTTACAAAGCAGGCCAATGACCGGACAAGGGGGCGCAAGTTGACACAAGCCGACCACGATCATCCCGCAACGGAAGAGGCCAAGCGTCCGGAAGTCATGGCGGACATCTACGCTGAAGATGGCTCGATCCGGTCCGATTTTCTCGCAATGGTCGGTGCTGCAATCGCCGATCGCGATGTGCTGTTTCTGCGTGAAAATGTAGCACGCTTGCATGAATCCGAACTGGGCGACCTGCTGGAGTCGATCCAGCCGGAGCAACGTCACGCCTTGGTGCGCCTGCTGGGCACCGATTTCGACATGACCGCGCTGACCGAGGTGGATGAAGCAATCCGTCTCGATATCGTCGAGCAGATGCCGAACGAGCAGATCGCTGCCGGTATCGGCGAACTCGATTCGGACGACGCGGTCTACATTCTGGAAGACCTCGACCGCGAGGATCGCGAAGACATCCTTTCGCAGATGCCCTTCACCGAACGTGTGAGGCTGATGCGAGCTCTGGACTATCCGGAAAGCTCTGCCGGTCGCCGTATGCAGACCGAGTTCGTCGCCGTGCCGCCGTTCTGGACAGTTGGCCAGACGATTGACTACCTGCGTGAAGAGGAGGAACTGCCTGAATCCTTCTCTCAGATTTTCGTCATCGATCCCACCTTCAAGCTCGTCGGCGCGCTCGATCTCGATCGGCTGCTGCGCTCAAAGCGGCAGGTGAAGATCGAAACCATCATGCATGAGACAAACCATCCCATTCCGGCGGAGATGGATCAGGAAGAGGCAGCCCAGCTCTTCGAGCAATACGACCTTTTGTCCGCGGCCGTCGTGGACAACAACGGTCGCCTCGTCGGCGTGCTGACCATCGATGACGTGGTGGACGTCATTCAGGAAGAGGCGGAGGAGGACTTGCTTCGCCTCGGCGGTGTCGGCGATGAAGAATTGTCCGACAGCATCGCAAGCACATCCAAATCCCGCGTGCCATGGCTTGGGATCAACCTGATGACGGCCTTCCTCGCAGCCTCTGTGATCGAACTCTTCGACGCCACCATCCAGCAGGTCGTGGCGCTCGCCATCCTGATGCCAATCGTGGCAGGCATGGGGGGGAACGCGGGATCGCAGACCATGACTGTCTCGGTACGTGCGCTCGCCACCAAGAACCTCGATATCCATAATGCGGCGCGCATTATTCGCCGTGAGGCGGGCGTCGGGCTTTTGAACGGCGCGCTCTTCGGCTGCGCCATCGGCATCATCGCCGGCATCTGGTTTCACGATGCGAACATTGGCGGCATCATCGCAACCGCCATGCTGATCAACATGCTTGCCGCTGCTCTGGCCGGTATTCTTATTCCGTTGTTTCTTGATAAGTTCGGTGCTGATCCGGCAGTTTCGTCTGCCGTCTTCGTTACCGCAGTGACGGATATCGTGGGCTTCTTCTCGTTTTTAGGCCTGGCAACCTGGTGGTTCGGCATATCCAGGTAACGATCGAAAATTGACTTTTACGTGAAGGTCAAACATAATGTCCGTTAGCCAGAATCGGACAAAGCCTTGAATAAGTATTATAGCATCACGGAACTCACGCGCGAATTCGGTGTATCCACCCGCACTCTTCGTTTCTATGAAGACGAAGGGTTGATCCATCCGGAACGCCGTGGACGCACGCGCCTGTTCCGCGCCGCGGATCGCAGGCTTATTCAGGAAATTCTCCGAGGTCGCCGCATCGGCTTCACCATCGCCGAAATCCGTGAAATCATTCAGGTTTACAAGGAGCCGCCCGGTGAGTCCGGTCAGCTTGAACTTCTGATGAAGAAGGTCGATGAAAAGCGCGCCGACCTCCGCCAGAAGCGCCGCGATATCGAAGAGACCTTGGCGGAACTCGATAATGTCGAGGAAGCGTGTCTGACGCGTCTCGCCGAAATCGGCGTGGGTACGTAACGGCCTCATCCGCGCCAGTCGGTGCGGATCTTTCCGATCGTGCCAGTCTCGATGTTGAGGCCTAACAGCCGTCCGCCTGATCGATCCTCCACAATCCGCACAATTTCGAGATGATCGTCTTACCCCGACATGCTGAGTGGCGAGCGGGAGCAGAAGACGTTGTCGGTTATTGAAGCCGGTGAGTACTGAAACTCTCATCCACAGAGTGGCTGAGCGTCGCAATGGCCAACGTCACCATCCGAATGTTGTCGCCGACTGCCTTCGAATTTGAACTCGCTACGGACTACTGTACCTCCGCCGAGCATTGTGCCGCGACGTCTCTGATCTTGCTCTGCTGCTCGACACTGGCTGTATTCGCCATCATCGCGTCGAAGACATTTTCGCTGTGCAGCTTCTCCAAGGTGCAACCGCAAAAGCTCTGGCAGAGATCCAAGTTGTTTTGGGTCTGCATGCAGCTTGCTTCGCAACTCTTCTTGTAAGCTTCCACCTGATCGACAGGAGGCGGCGGGAAAGTGATCGATGCCAGATAGACGAGCCCGATCAGCACCGGCTGGTGAATAAGGTAAAAGGACAGGCTGTGCCGACCGAAGAAGGCCAGCAGATTGCGCTTACCGCTAGGCTTTCGGAAACGATCCAGCCATCCGCGCGGCACAGCGATTTGTGCGACACCAAGACCGACGAGGAACGGCGCGAGAAATGGTAATACGGGCACGTAGTCGTTGGAGCGGGGAGGCGCTGTGGCAAATCCGATCCAGGACAGCCAGATCGAGTTGAAGGCATCCGACGAGAAATAGATCGGCGCAAGGAAGGCCAAAACAGCCACGACCAGCGTCACCAAGGCAGGCAATCTCAGGAAGATAAGACCGATCAGGCTCGCCACCGCGATATTGTGCAGGATGCCGAAGAATATCCAGCCACCAGGGACGGCGATATATGTCGCGACCGAAATCAGCAACGCGGCGCCAGCGACCATCGCAAATCGCTTACCGAAGGCTGGCCAATTTATCCCCTTGCGGTGGGCCAGAAACAGGCTGAAACCCGCGAGAAACAGAAACGAACTGGCAATCGCCCGCGCATAGAGACGCCACAAACCTTCGGTCGGCGTTTCCGGCGGGATATAGCCGAACATGGCAAGATCCCAGGTGAAGTGGTAGCTTGCCATGGCGATCAGCGCGATCCCGCGCCACGTGTCGAGAAAGCCGATGCGGCCAGACTTGGTAACCGTCGCGGTTGCCTCATTCATTCTGTGATTTCCTTCGCAACGGTGAGGTGGCTTTGCCTGCGCTTCGCCCACAAAGTGGGGCGATTTCATGACAGGCGATTAATGATCGTCCATGATCGCGAGACGCGCTTCTGAGGAGAATTGGCGTCTCAGCAGCGCGACAATGATGATGACGGTCATGACGATGAACACATAGGCATTGATGAACCAGCCGAGATAGCCGATCGACAGGAAGAAGGTGCGAAGCCCGTCGTTGAAATTCTTTGCTGCGATGACATTCATGCGAATGACGTTCTCCGCCGCTCGCTCGGCTGCTTTTCGATCGGCATTTGCCTCATGCACCATCGGCATTCCGCCGAAGAGAATGGTGCAGTAGTTGAACAGCCGATACGACCAGCCGAACTTGAAGAAGGCGTAGCCGAAAAGACAGGTCAGCCCGATAACCTTCAACTCGAAAGCGGTCCGGCCGCCATAATAAACGAACGGCATGTCGCGAAACACCGATTCGACCCTATCGGTAGCGCCGAGAAGCGCGAAGCAGCCGCCGATCGCGAAGATGGAAGTCGATGCGAAGAAAGCCGTGCCATTCTGGAGGCCTGCCATGATCTGTGTATCGATCATCTTCAGATCGCGCGTCAGCGAATTATAGATCCACCGTCTGCGGCGGTCGGCCATGGCTTGATTGAGGCTGGTTCTGCCAAAGGGCGATCGGGCGGTCGTGATGTAGGCATAGGACACCCAGAGAACCAGGAATATGACGAACGCGATGTAATCCATTGTCGTCATGTCGGTCTCGCCCTCAACCCGCTGCTCGTCTTTTCCGTCAGGTGAATACCCGGAGTGTTTTCGAAGGTTGTCATACCAAGAAATAAGTTCAAGGCAATCGAGACATGTCGGCGGAAAAATCCGAACCATTTCAGTGCGCGCTAACCATCCGGTAAGCTTATACCGTTAGACAGATCGGCGAGGCTCCGGAGCGGGTATTGAGTACGGGGCCTCTTCTTATGCACCGGGTCATCCCAAGGGCGGAAAGCGTGTCTCTCGCGACGTCTTCTTCTTGCGAAATTTGACAACAGCCACATCGCATCCTACCTTCAGTTCAGCGATCCGACGCTTTCCCCATGAAAGCAGATGTTGACTTGACCGCACAGGGCGGAGGGACATCATACTTTCATGACGGTTACCGCGACGATCCAGCATGATCGACCGGGAGAACGCCTCCATATCTACGAATCGTTCTCTTTTCATGTCTGGCGCCTCAAGGCTTTCGGCACAGTCCGAACTGGCGATCGGATCGCTCTCAACTCTTTCTCTCCCTGCAGGTTCCGAATGAGCGAGATATCTCGTGTCGTGCTGGTGCTCGGTGGCGCACGCTCTGGCAAATCCGCTTTCGCTGAACGGTTGGCGCTCTCGTCTCAGGGTGTCGCTCACTACGTGGCGACAGGCCGCGCCTGGGACGAGGAGATGAAATCTCGCATCGCCAGCCATCGTCTTCAGCGCGGGGATCAATGGATCACGCATGAGGAACCGTTAAATCTGGTAGAGACCCTGAAACGCCTTGATGACGCCTCCAATACCATCCTCGTTGATTGCCTGACCCTTTGGGTCACGAACCTGATGATGGAGGAGGGGCTAGACGTTGAGGCGGCGTTTCAGCCACTGGTCGACCATGTGACGAAAGCCAAATCAAAGATCGTCTTCGTTTCCAACGAGGTAGGCCTTGGCATCGTGCCCGAGAATCGCATGGCGCGAGATTTTCGCGATCACGCTGGCCGGCTGCATCAGAGGATCGCTGCCGTCGCGTCGGAAGTCTATTTCATCGCGGCCGGGTTGCCTTTGAAGATGAAAGGGTAGGTTGCCCGTCGCTCGCCCGGGTTGGCTTCGTGGTCCGGTGCGGCAGTTTTAGTGTCTCCCTCAGCCTCCCACAAATCCGCCACACAGGCATCGTGATTTGCTGCGTCCGCATCGTCCTGATGCCGACTGCCTGATGCGATTTTCATCCGATCAAATCGACCCGGAGTCAGCAGCAAATGTCATCCTTCGCCTTCAAAGCCCTTATCTGCAACCTTGCCATATCCATGTCCGGGCAAGCCCTTGCCGCGCAGGCGAGTTGGCCGGATACGCCTGTCAGCCGTCTCGCGGCGCTGGCCACCGTGCAGGACCTGAGTATCCAACTGCTCAGCCAGGACAGCGCGACATTGACGCTGGAGCATTGGTGCGCCGACCATAAGCTTGCCGAACCCGCGAAAATTTCAGCCATCCGCCTCAAGGACACGAAGACAGCGCCGGATGAGGTACGCCGCCAATTGAACGTTTCCGGTTCCGACCCGCTCGGTTACAGGCACGTTTTGCTGAAATGCGGCGATCTGGTGCTGTCTGAGGCCGACAATTGGTACGTGCCGGACCGGTTGACGACGGACATGAACCAGACGTTGGACACGACGGATACGCCCTTCGGCAAGGCCGTTCTGCCGCTTCATTTCCAGCGTCACACCGTGTCCTCCCAGCTAATCTGGCAGCCACTTCCAGAGCATTGGGAAATGGGACAGGTAATCACACCCGGTCACAGCACCGCATTGGATGTTCCCGAAACCCTGATCACCAATGAAGCAGTTCTGACAAAGCCGGATGGGACCCCGATCAGCTTCGTCATCGAGAACTACAAGTCCGCACTCCTGAGCTTTCCGCCGCCGTCCATCGCTCACTGATCGGGCTACCCCGCGCCGTTCTTTGACGCTGCGGTCTTGATTTGGATCAAGGCCGCTTGTCATCTCCGGTGGCAAAGCTGCAAACGACGCGAAAGCATGTTTGCCGCTTCGATCAAGGCTGCTTCGCTCCGCGTCATATCTGATGTGACGTTGGGGG
The DNA here is from genome assembly GCF_030819275.1 of Agrobacterium larrymoorei. Classification (GTDB taxonomy): domain Bacteria; phylum Pseudomonadota; class Alphaproteobacteria; order Rhizobiales; family Rhizobiaceae; genus Agrobacterium; species Agrobacterium larrymoorei_B. The sequence goes on from NZ_JAUTBL010000002.1 coordinate 1,400,755, forward strand.
AAGCCAACAATGAACTCTACTTTAGGAATAGCGATGGTGGCCGTGGGGGCCTTCCTCGCTTTGCTCGGGGCGGCCTTCGCTCACGACAATCTCTTCGCAGCCCACATGTGGGTGCTGTTCTTCGTGCTTTTGGTCGGAACGGTCGTGATGCTGCGTCGTGTCTCCTTTGCACCGGTCGATCCGGCAATTCAGGCGCGCAAGAAAACCGAATATTTCGACGATGTGATCCGTTACGGCGTGATCGCCACGGTTTTCTGGGGCGTGGTCGGCTTTCTGGTGGGCGTCATCGTCGCGCTCCAGCTTGCCTATCCGAACCTCAACATCCAGCCATGGTTCAATTTCGGCCGCGTTCGCCCGCTGCACACCTCCGCCGTCATCTTTGCCTTTGGCGGAAATGCGCTGATCGCGACCTCCTTCTATGTGGTGCAGCGCACCTGTCGCGCGCGTCTGTTTGGTAGCGATCTCGGCTGGTTCGTTTTCTGGGGCTACAATCTCTTCATCGTCATGGCGGCGACCGGCTATCTGCTCGGCATCACGCAGGGCAGGGAATACGCCGAGCCGGAGTGGTATGTCGATATCTGGCTAACCATCGTATGGGTGGCCTATCTGATCACCTTCCTCGGCACCATCTTCGTGCGCAAGGAGCCGCATATCTATGTGGCGAACTGGTTCTACCTGGCCTTCATCGTCACCATCGCAATGCTTCATATCGTCAACAATCTGGCCGTGCCGGTGTCGTTCCTCGGCGTGAAAAGCTATTCGGCATTCTCGGGCGTCCAGGATGCGCTGACGCAATGGTGGTATGGCCACAATGCCGTCGGCTTCTTCCTGACCGCGGGCTTCCTCGGGATGATGTACTACTTCATTCCCAAGCAGGTGAACCGCCCGGTCTATTCCTACCGCCTGTCGATCATCCACTTCTGGGCGCTGATCTTCATGTATATCTGGGCCGGTCCACACCACCTGCATTACACAGCACTTCCCGACTGGGCGCAGACGCTCGGCATGGTGTTCTCGATCATGCTGTGGATGCCTTCATGGGGCGGCATGATCAATGGTCTCATGACGCTTTCCGGCGCCTGGGACAAGCTGCGCACCGACCCGATCCTGCGCATGATGATCATGGCGGTTGCCTTTTACGGCATGGCGACCTTCGAAGGGCCGATGATGTCGATCAAGGCCGTCAATTCGCTCAGCCACTACACGGACTGGACCATCGGCCACGTGCATTCAGGTGCACTGGGATGGAATGGCATGATCACTTTCGGCGCAGTCTACTTCCTGGTTCCAAAACTGTGGCATCGCGAACGGCTTTATAGCCTGGCCCTGGTCAACTGGCACTTCTGGCTCGCCACGCTCGGTATCGTCGTCTACGCGGCTTCCATGTGGGTTGCCGGCATCCAGCAGGGCCTGATGTGGCGTGAATATGATGCGCAGGGCTTCCTCGTTTATTCCTTCGCGGAAACCGTGGCTGCCATGTTCCCATACTATCTGCTGCGCGCAATGGGCGGCCTGCTGTTCCTGAGTGGCGCAATCGTCATGGCCTACAACATCACCAGAACCATTCTCGGCCATAGGCGCGAAGAGAATACCGGTACGGCGGCGGCTCCCAAGCTGCAACCGGCCGAGTAAGGAGATCGATCATGTCTATCCTTGATAAACACGGCATCATCGAGCGCAACGCCACCTTGCTTCTCGTCGGATCGCTGGCAGTCGTCTCGATTGGCGGCATCGTGGAAATCGCGCCACTTTTCTATCTCGAAAACACGATCGAGAAGGTAGAGGGCATGCGGCCTTACTCGCCGCTGGAGCTCGCCGGGCGCAACATCTACATCCGCGAAGGATGCTACGTCTGCCACAGCCAGATGATCCGCCCCTTCCGTGATGAGGTGGAACGCTACGGTCATTACAGTCTGGCTGCGGAAAGCATGTACGACCACCCGTTCCAATGGGGCTCCAAGAGAACGGGACCGGATCTGGCGCGCGTGGGTGATCGCTATTCGAACGAATGGCATGTCCAGCATCTGAGTAATCCGCGCTCCGTCGTGCCGGAATCGGTCATGCCAAGCTACGCCTTTCTGAAGACGACACCGCTGCAGGTGACGAACGTGGCGATGGATCTGAAGGCAAACCGCGCGGTCGGCGTGCCCTATAGCGACGACATGTTGCAGAAAGCCGAGGCTGACATGAAGGCGCAGGCCGATCCGAATGCCGACACGACCGGCCTGGAGGCACGTTATCCCAAGGCAAAGATCGGGGATTTCGACGGCGATCCGACGAAGCTGACCGAAATGGACGCGCTCGTCGCCTATTTGCAGATGCTTGGCACGTTGGTCGATTTTTCGACCTACGACGACGCTGCCGGCTACCGATAGGAGGAGGGTCAGATGGAAACCTATACCGCCATGCGCCACTTTGCCGATAGCTGGGGCCTGCTTGTCATGACGCTGTTCTTCTTCTGCGTCGTCCTCTTCACCTTGCGTCCGGGCGGCGGAAAGGCTGCCAACGACGCCGCCAAGATTCCTCTCAAGGAGGATTGATATCATGTCGGACAAACACATAGACCAGATCAGCGGCGTCGAAACCACCGGCCACGAATGGGACGGCATTCGAGAGCTGAACAACCCCATGCCCCGCTGGTGGGTCTGGACCTTCTACGCCACCATCGTCTGGGCGATCGGTTACACAATCGCTTTCCCGGCATGGCCCCTGATAAGCGGCGCGACGCAGGGCGTTCTCGGCTGGAGCAGCCGCGCCACCGTGGCGACCGAGATGGCCGATGCGAGGGCGGCCCAGACCACCTATCTGGACAAGATCGCATCTTCTTCGCTGGAGGAAATCCAGGCCGATAGCGACCTCATGCAGTTCGCTGTTGCCGGTGGAGCCGCCGCCTTCAAGGTCAACTGCGTCCAGTGTCACGGCTCTGGTGCGGAAGGCGGTAACGGCTATCCCAACCTGAACGACGACGATTGGCTGTGGGGCGGTAAGGCCGACGATATCTACACAACCATCACCCACGGCATCCGCTTCAACGAGGACCCGGAGACACGGGTCTCGGAGATGCCGGCCTTTGCTGACGTGCTGAAGAGCGACGAAATCCGTCAGGTCGCAGCCTATGTCGTAAGCCTTACCGGAACCCCGCATGATCCGGCAATGATAGAGCCGGGCAAGCAAATCTTTGCCGATAACTGTGCCTCTTGCCACGGTGAGGATGCCAGGGGCAACCGCGATATGGGCGCGCCAAACCTCGCTGACGCCATCTGGCTGAAGGCACATGGCGAGGAGGGCATTGTCGCGCAGATCCGAGGACCAAAACATGGTGTCATGCCCGCCTGGGGCGAGCGTCTGGGTGATACCACCGTCAAGCAACTGGCGCTCTTTGTCCACTCCCTGGGGGGTGGTGAATAGCGCGACTTAAAGGCAATCGGGGCCGCGTCGTGCGGCCCTTTTTATTGGTGCTCCAGAAGTCCCTTCAAAGTCTTCAAATCCGCCAGCACCGCGGCGGCATCCCGGTCGTGATCGTCTTCCGACATCCCCGGCAGCCGCAAAACGGTGAACGTGATTTCCGCCCCGTCACCATTCGGTGTCACCCGAAGTGCATTATAGACTTGCATCCCATCCGGCAGCGTCACCACGTGGTCGATGACCCCGAAATCATTCGGCGCGGCAAAGTGCACGCGCACGTCGCCGAGAGGCCCTGAAGCGATCCAGTCTTCACCATCCTGCTTGAGGCCGCTTGCCAGACCCGCAGCCCAGCGCGGCATTGTCTCCGGATCTGACGCAAAGGCATAGACCTCCCGCCATGGCCGGTCGATTGCCAGATGAACGATCCGTGAAATCATTGTCGCCATCACTCTTCTCCAGTTTGCAGCGCCTGCGCCACTTTGTCCCTGCTTGACCTAAGTCAAGGATGATGGACCCCCGGAATGTCAAAACGCAAGGACAGAAACGGACCTTGCGATCATGAACCTTTATACCGCCCGCGACCCCGGCAGTGGCCTTAAGTCTGTCGAAAGATTGAATGCCGAACCGGTCAATTCTGCGAAGAACAGGACGCCGCTTTACCAGGCGCGCAAGAAGATTTTCCCCAAGCGGGCGGAGGGTCGCTTTCGTCGTTTCAAATGGATCGTGATGCTGATCACGCTTGGCATCTACTATCTGACGCCGTGGATCCGCTGGGACCGTGGTCCCTATGCACCCGATCAGGCGGTGCTCATCGATATCGCCAGCAGGCGTTTCTACTTCTTCTTCATCGAGATATGGCCACAGGAATTCTACTATGTCGCCGGGCTTCTGGTCATGGCAGGTTTTGGCCTCTTCCTCATCACCTCGGCCATCGGTCGTGCCTGGTGCGGCTATACCTGTCCTCAAACGGTGTGGGTCGATCTCTTCCTTGTGGTCGAGCGCGCCATTGAAGGCGACCGAAACGCGCGCATGAAGCTCGACGCCGCGCCCTGGCGCTTCGACAAGTTGCGAAAGCGCGTCTCCAAGCATCTCGTCTGGCTGGGGATCGGTGTGGTGACGGGCGGTGCCTGGATATTCTACTTCGCCGATGCTCCGACGCTGCTGAAGCAGTTCGTCACGGGAGAGGCGCCGATGGTCGCCTATTACACCGTGGCGATCCTGACGGCGACGACCTATGTGCTTGGCGGGCTGATGCGTGAGCAGGTCTGCACCTATATGTGCCCGTGGCCCCGCATCCAGGGCGCTATGCTGGACGAGCATTCGCTTGTCGTGACCTATAACGACTGGCGCGGCGAACCCCGCGCGCGTCACGCCAAAAAAGCGGTCGCCGCCGGCGCGCCGGTGGGTGACTGTGTAGACTGCAATGCCTGTGTTGCCGTCTGTCCCATGGGCATCGATATTCGCGACGGGCAGCAGATGGAGTGCATCACCTGCGCACTCTGCATCGACGCCTGCGATGGCGTCATGGACAAGCTCGGTAAGCCGCATGGCCTGATCGCCTATGCCACGCTTCAGGAATATGATGCGAACATGGCACTGGCGACCGGCAACGGCGCGCATGCCATTCAGCCGAATGCGGTCCGCAATCCCGATGGCAGCTTCGTCAATGCCATACGCCATTTCAATTGGCGGATCATTTTGCGTCCTCGCACGATCTTTTACATGACCGTCTGGTGTCTGGTTGGCGTCGTCATGCTGGTGACGCTGGCCACTCGCGAGCGCCTTGCGGTCAATGTCATTCACGATCGTAATCCGCAATATGTGCTGGAATCGGATGGCTCGATCCGCAACGGGTACACCGTCCGCGTCCTCAATATGATCGCGCAGCCACGCACCATCACCTTGTCGCTGGAAGGGCTGCCGGGCGCGGTGATGAAGATCAACGGTCTTGCGGATGAGCCTGCGCGAAGCTTCGACATCAGGGTCAAGCCGGACGAAGTCACAAGCCTCAAGCTCTTCGTCACCATGCCCGCCGGCGCCACCAAAATAGCAAGCGATTTCAACTTCCTCGCGTCGGATGCGGAACACTCTGAAACCGCGCATTACAAGGCCGTCTTCAATGGACCGGGAGTAAAGAAATGACGATCGAGCGACAGGAAAAGCCTGCCTTTGTCTTCACCGGCTGGCACATGCTCACCATCATGGTGCTGTTCTTCGGCACGGTGATTGCTGTCAATGTCACCATGGCGTGGAACGCGGTTTCGAGTTGGAGTGGGCTTGTGGTGCAAAACACCTACGTCGCCAGTCAGCAGTTCAACGGCAAGGCGGAAGCGGCCAAGGCGCGTGCGGCGAGCGGCATCGTCGGCAAGCTCAAACTCGACGGCGATAGCATCGCGTACGAGGTAAGCCATCCTACCAAGGGACCGATCGAGACGGATGCCGTGACGCTCAATTTTCGCCGCCCGGTTGGGGAGAAGCAGGATTTCTCGCTGGTCCTGGAAAAGCAATCGGCGAATGGCTTTGCAGCCCACCACCAGCTAGCGCCAGGAGACTGGATCGTCGAGGCTGTCGCCGTGAAGGACGGCAAGATCATCGTTCATGAAGGCACCCGCATCGATATTGCCGGAGATGTCAGATGAGTTGTTGCGCGCCTGGCACCGAAGGTGCTCTCGACCAAGTGGGATTAAGGAAGGCCTTGCCATCGTCGGAAGAAATGGCGCTCGCTAGTCGTGATCTTGGGCAGGGCCTGCGACAGATCGATCTCTCGGTGCCCGGCGTCTATTGCGGCACCTGCATCACCACGATCGAAACCTGTTTGAAGAAATTGCCCGAGGTGGCGCGCGCTCGCGTCAACCTCTCCTCGAAACGAGTCTCCATCGTCTGGCGCGAGCAGGTGGCGGGCGTTCGCACCGATCCGGGCATCCTTGCCAGGGCAGTCGCCTCGACGGGTTACGAAACCCATCTTTTTACCAGCGCCGAAGAAGCTTCCGACGACCTCAGGAACCAATTGATCCGGGCAGTCGGTCTTACGGGGTTTGCAGCCGCAAACATCATGCTGCTATCGATATCGGTCTGGTCCGGTGCGGATGCCTCCACACGCGACATGTTCCACTGGATATCCGCCCTGATCGCAGCTCCGGCGCTGGTCTATGGAGGGCGGTTCTTCTATCGGTCTGCCTATAACGCTCTGAAGCATGGCCGCACCAATATGGATGTGCCGATCGCTTTGGCGATCACGCTTTCCTACGCCGTTTCGCTCTGGGAAACCATGCATAGCGGAAGCCACGCATGGTTCGATGCGACCGTCTCACTGCTCTTCTTCCTGCTGATAGGTCGCACACTCGATCACGTCATGCGCGACCGCGCGCGCTCGGCTGTTGCCGGTCTAGCAAGATTGTCACCGCATGGTGCCATGGTCCTGCTTGCCGATGGACAGCGCGAGTACCGCGCAATTGCCGAACTGGCTCCAGGTGACGTCGTCCTTGTTGCAGCAGGCGAGAGGGTGCCGGTAGATGGTGTGATCATAACCGGCTCCAGCGATCTGGACATGTCCATCGTCAACGGTGAGAGTGTCGCCAGAATCGTTCAGCCGGGTGACAGCGTTCAGGCGGGGACCTTGAACCTCACTGGTCCGCTAACTCTCAAAGCAACGGCGCTCGCCCGCGATTCCTTCCTGGCGGAGATTATCGGCTTGATGGAAGCGGCTGAAGGGGGCAGGGCGCGTTATCGCCGCCTGGCAGATCGCGCGGCGCAATACTATTCCCCTGTGGTTCACATTCTAGCGCTTGTGTCCTTCATTGCCTGGGGCGTGTTTGGCGGAGACTGGAAACAGGCGATGCTGATCGCCATTGCCGTTCTCATCATCACCTGCCCCTGTGCCCTTGGCCTTGCTGTTCCTGTCGTCCAGGTCGTCGCCGCGGGCGAGCTCTTTAAGAACGGCGTCATGGTCAAGGATGGCTCGGCCATGGAGCGGCTTGCCGAGGCCGATACCGTGCTCTTCGACAAGACCGGCACACTGACAATCGGCGAGCCCCGCCTGCTCAATAGGGAGGATGTGCCGGACGATGCCTTGCACCTCGCTGCTGGCCTTGCCGCCAATTCTCGTCACCCTCTGTCCCAGGCGCTTTACGGTTCCGTCCGTGGTGCGCTTCCTGTCTTCGACAACGTCAGCGAAATCCCGGGATGTGGGGTCGAAGCGAAAACCGGAAACGGCGTCTATCGGCTCGGCAATCGACGCTTTTGCTGCCCCTCAGAAGGACAGCAGAGCGATGGGGGCTCCGCGTCAGAAGTGATCTTGTCACTGAACGGAGTGGAGGTTTCCTGCTTCCGCTTCGAGGACCGGGTGCGGCCGGGCACCTTCGAGGCGATCGAGACTTTGCAACGCTTCGGGTTCGAGACGGAAATCGTTTCCGGAGACAGGCCATCCGCGGTGAAGGCGCTGGCAGGCAAGCTTGGTCTCTTGCGCTGGAATGGTAGCTTAGCCCCGGCGGATAAGGCGCGCCGCTGCGAAGAGTTGGCGGCCAGCGGTCGAAAGGTCTTGATGGTGGGCGACGGGATCAATGATGCCCCAGCACTCGCCGCGGCGCATGTGTCCATCGCTCCGGCATCAGCAGCCGATATTGGGCGTCAGACCGCAGACTTTGTTTTCCTGCGGGAAGACTTGAGGTCCGTCTCTTTCGCTGTCGACATTTCGCGCCGGGCAGGGCGGCTCATCCGCCAGAACTTTGCGCTGGCGATCGGCTACAACATCATCGCCGTCCCTGTAGCACTTGCAGGTCTCGCCACGCCCATGATCGCGGCCATTGCCATGTCGACCTCTTCGATCATCGTGGTCACCAATGCGCTTCGCCTCAACGGCTTCGAGAAGCGAGCCACAGGCAAGCGCAAGCAAGGCGATACCGCTCTTCAGATGGGAAATGGAGCGCAGATCGCATGAACATGCTGGTATTCCTCATACCCGTCGCGCTGCTTCTCGGTGGGCTCGGTCTCTTTGCCTTCCTCTGGTCGCTGAAGAGCGGGCAGTATGAGGATATGGATGGCTCCGCCTGGCGGGCGCTGGAGGACGGGGACGACAAACCAGCCGCTTGAGGGATCATCGATAGCGGCACCAAAGCTGAGCGCTGTCATCAAAATTTAACCGATTCAATAGGGTCTCGCCTTGCCGTTTGAAGGTTAGAGTGCCAAAACAGGCGCCATCAAATGCAAAATGGAGACACATCCGTGGAACAGGCAGAAATCGGTTTGATCGGTCTTGGCGTCATGGGCTCGAACCTGGCGCTCAACATCGCGGAAAAAGGCAACAAGATTGCCGTTTTCAACCGAACCCCGGAAGCAACGAAGAAGTTTTATGCCGAGGCCGGCGAATTGCAGGGACAAATCATTCCTTGTGAAACCATTGAAGACTTCGTTGCCGCCATTCGCCCGCCGCGCCCGATCATTATCATGATCAAGGCCGGCGATCCTGTGGATCAGCAGATGGAAATTCTGAAGCCTTATCTCGAAAATGGCGACATCATGATCGATGCGGGCAATGCCAACTTCCGCGATACGATCCGCCGATTCGACAATCTGAAAGACAGCGGCCTGACCTTTATCGGCATGGGCGTTTCCGGTGGTGAAGAGGGCGCGCGTCATGGCCCGTCCATCATGGTCGGTGGTACGGAAGAGAGCTGGAAGCGCGTCGAGAAGGTACTGACCTCGATCTCAGCGAAATACGATAACGATCCGTGCGTCGCTTGGCTCGGCAATGATGGCGCGGGTCATTTCGTCAAGACGATCCATAACGGCATCGAATATGCCGATATGCAGATGATCGCTGAAATCTACGGTATCCTGCGCGATGGCCTGAAGCTTAGCGCAGGCGAAATTGCCGATGTCTTCGGCAAGTGGAACAAGGGCCGCCTGAACTCCTACCTGATCGAGATCACCGAGAAGGTGCTGCGTGCCGCCGATCCGATCACCGGCAAGCCGATGGTGGATTTGATCCTCGACAAGGCAGGGCAGAAGGGTACCGGCAAGTGGTCCGTCATCGAGGCTCAGAACATGGGTGTGGCCGCAACGGCGATTGAAGCCGCCGTCGCAGCCCGTATTCTCTCCTCCCAGAAGGATGAGCGCGAAGCCGCCGAGAAGATCTTCGGCGTTCCGAAGGCGCTGGCCGTGCCCGCAGACAAGCAGGCCTTTATCGACGATCTGGAAAACGCATTGCTTGCCGCCAAGATTGGCGCATATGCGCAGGGCTTTGCCGTCATGGCTGCGGCTTCGAAGGAGTTCAACTGGGATCTGCCAATGCCCACCATCGCCCGCATCTGGCGCGCTGGGTGCATCATCCGCTCGCAGTTCCTGGATGAGATCACCTCCGCCTTCACCAAGGATCCGCATGTCGCGAACCTGATCGTCACGCCAGCCTTCGCCAAGATGGTTCAGGACACCGACGCACCGCTGCGCCATGTCGTCTCGCACGCCATCCTGTCCGGCCTGCCGGTTCCGGCTCTCGCTTCCGCGCTCGGCTACTTCGACGCCTATCGTCGCGGTCGCGGCACGGCCAACCTCATCCAGGCCCAGCGCGACTTCTTCGGTGCCCATGGCTTTGAGCGCACCGACGGTGTTGACAAGCCGCATGGTCCTTGGGGCAGCGGTCTGGATATTTTCGGAAAGTAAGCAGATAGACCGTCTTGGTCACGTCTGAATATGCTTGTCAAAGCTCAAAGGCCCGCTGCAGCAGCGGGCCTTTGTCATGCAGGAGATGTTCTGTTCAGGGTCTCCTTGACACCAAATAGCATCAAGATCGCTGCATAAGGTCGCGATTGTTTCGATAGAGCGTCTGGAAGGCGATATGATCCGCGTCGTAGCCTTGTCTGTTGGCAATATCCGGCACGATTTCCGCTTCGGCGGGGTTGATCCTTTCGATATCGTCTTGCTGGAAGACGCCAGCACCCAGTCCCGCAAGAAACGCTGAACCGAGTGCAGCACCCACAGTATGACGTCGCACCTGTTGGCGCACGCCCGCAATGTCGCTGACGCTTTGCGTCCACACGTCGTTCTTGACGCCTCCGCCCACGGCATAGATGTGCTCTGCTGGCTGGACTTCGGCGAAGGTATCGAGATTGTGGCGTATGGCGTGGCCAATACCTTCGATCAGTCCGCGATAGACGTCGCCACGGCTATGGGCAAGGGTCAACCCGAAGATGAGCCCTTTTGCACGCGGATCGTTGATCGGCGTTCTTTCGCCGCTAAAATAGGGGAGGGTCAATATACCATTGGCGCCCGGCGGGCTGGCAGCAGCGTCCTGTGCCAGGATTTCGAAAGCCCGATCGCTGTCTTCGAGCCCGGTCAACTCCTTGCGAAACCATTGTGTGAGGCCACCTCCGGTCGCCAGTCCACCCATCACGCTCCAGGTGTTTTCAAAAAGGAAGGGAGCGGCCCAGAAGCGGGAATCCGTCACCAGTTTCGCGTTGACCTGAATAAAAAAGGCGGTCGTCCCGTACATGATCATCAGATCGCCAGGCTGTCGTACACCCACGCTGACCGCTTCGCTTGCCGCGTCGATGGTGCCTGCAATGACGGGCGTATTTGGCGCAAGGCCGGTTTCACGCGCGGCCTCCGCGCTGACATGGCCGACGATATCCGTTGTCCACGCAATATCCGGCAGCCAATCGATGGGGCAGACGCGTTCTACAGTATCGACGTGCCAGGTGCTGGCGGCAAGATCGTAGAACGGCGTGTAACAGGAGGCACCGTAGTGATCCACAACCCACCGGCCCGTCAGCCGATGGACGAGGAATGTCGGACAACCGACGATCCGCTCGGTGCGGGCGTAAACCTCCGGTTCGTGTTTCTTCAACCAGCGTATTTTCGGGCCGACGGACTGTGTCGTCAGCGGATTCCCGGTGCGCGCAAGTACCGCCTCGGCACCGAGTTCTGTGTTGAGTTCATCGATTTCTTCTTCGGCGCGGATATCGACGCCGTACAGGATCGCTGGACGCAACGGCACGCCATCCTCCGTCACCGGCAAGGCGCAAGGTCCGATGCCACTGCATCCGACGGCGGCAATATCGACCGGGTCGATATTGCTTTCCACCAGCAACTGGCGTGTCAGGATTTTGAAACCATCCCACCAGTCTTCGATCGCATCATGCTCTGCCCTGCCTGGCGCCGGCACGCGCATTTCATGTTTGCGTTGCGCCATGGCGATGATCTTGCCCTCCTCGTCAAGCAGGATGCCCTTGGAGGAAAAGCTCCCGATATCGACCCCTAGGAGGTAGCGCATGCATATCTCCGGCGCGCGAAGGAGAAGCCTTTGGCCATTCCTGCCAGAGACGCTTCGAGCAGGGCCGCGATCTGTTCGAGATCGGTCAGGTCGCAGATTTCGATGGGTGTGTGGGTGTAGCGTGCCGGATAACCGATATCCATTGATGGGATACCTTCGCCAACCAGCTGGACATAGGAGGAGTCCGTCAAGAGGCCCGTATGTGCGCTGCGCTGGAGCGGCATGGACAAAGCCTCCGCCGTCACCTCGAAATGGTTGAGAAGAGCCGGATGGGCTAGCGTTCCGTTCAACGTTCCGCGGCCATGGAAGCTGTAGAGACCAAGCGCCGGACCACCGCCGAGTTTCAGCTCGCCGCGATGAGGAAGATCCGGCGTGTCTGCCGCCACCATCAGATCGATGGAGATAGCCGCATCAGGCTTCAACCGTTCCGCCGCCAGCATCGCGCCGCGCAGGTTGAACTCTTCCTGGACGGAGAAGACGGCATGCAGCGTTGCCGGTACCGGTTTGTCGACCACGCGCTGGACAAGATCCATCAGGATGGCGCAGCCAGCGCGATCATCGATCGCCGTGCCGCTGATCCGCGTGCCGGCGAGCCGGTCGAAAGACGGGGTATAGGTGACCGGCGCACCGATATCGACTCCAAGCGCGCGCACCTCTTCCGCCGAGGAAACGCCCAGATCGAGAAACAGCTTCTCATAGCCGAGCACCTGGCTCTTCTCGTCCTGGGGTGTGGCGTGATGAGCCTTAACGGCTATAACGCAAGGGATCTGCTTTCCCTGGCGGTTCATGATGACCATCTTCAGTCCTGGCAGCACCCGTTCTGGCACGCCGCCGAGCCTTTCGACCCGCACGAAGCCGTCGGCTTCAATGCGTCGCACCATGAGACCGAGCTGGTCTGTATGGGCGAAGACCATCACCGACGGTGCCTCCGCGTCGCTGCCTCTGACGGTGAGCGTCAGGTTGCCCATGGTGTCGACATGGCGCTCGATACGCGTATCGGGGAGCGCTGCGGAAATATAGTCCGCAACCGGGTCCTCAAAGCCCGACAGTCCTGGGATCAAGCAAAGATCGCGTGTCCATGCCTCGATGCGAGCAAGGTTCTTTTCATCGATGGCCATCATTCTGTCTCCCGTCATCAGGCCACGGCCCGTGAAACGCTACGGATCGACTTGACCTTATCCATGAATGCCTTGACGCGCGCTGGATCGACTGCGTTCTCGAAGACGCCATCGATCTTGAATGTCGATCCGACGACAGCGCCATCCGACACCGAAAGTTGGCGCTCGACATTGTCGATACGGCAGCCTGTGTTGCACAGGACGACGGTGTCTGGAACGGCTTTTTTGACGCTCGCGAGTATCTGGGTATCCGTTTCCACGCCTGCCGTCAGGCCGGAGACGCAAAGTGCATCGGGGCGGTTGTTGAAGACGGTTGACCGGGCGATGTCGATAATCGTGCGGTTCCCGAGATAGGACGCAGCTTCCGGAACGATGTTGAAAAGCATCTTCAGATCCGGAGCGAGGCGTATCTTGTGGCGTATTGTTTCGCCGACATTGGTGTTCCAGAGACCGAAGTCCGAGGCATAGACACCGCTCATGATCTCGCGGATGAAAACCGCGCCGGTCGCGGCGGCAAGATCGATCGATGCGATCGGGTCCCAAAGAACGTTGACACCGAAAGGCACTTTGATTGAAGGCATCATTTCGCCGATCATGCGCGCCATGGCTGCAGTCGTTTCAGGCCGTACCTTGGTGAGGTAGGGAAGGCTGAATTCGTTCGAGAACATAATGGCGTCCACGCCGCCTTCCTGAAGATGGACGAGATCGGCCAGTGCCTTATCGATCACCTTGGTCATGCCGCCCACGGCGTCGTAGCCTGGGTCGCCCGGGAGCGCCTGGAAATGACACATCGCGATGATGGGCTTTTCGACATTGAAGGTCTTCTGGAGCCATTGCATGGATTAGTCCTCGCTTTTCTGTTTATGCTGTCTGTGCGTCGCGATCGGGTTCTTCCGGTTTCGCTCTTGCGTTGGCGATGTGGACCGCGATGCCCTTGCGGGCAAATATCTCGGCGATATCCTTGGGAGGAGCGCGGTCGGTGATGAGGGTGTTGAAGCCATCGATCTCGGCGATCTTGGCAAAGGCGGTGCGATCGAACTTGCTGGCATCGGCGGTGACGATGATTTCCTTGGCGCTTTTGATCATCGCTTTCTTCACCAGCGCATCGTCCCAGTTGTAGTCGGTCAGGCCCGCCTCGCAGCTGATGCCGCCAACACCGAGGAACAGCTTGTCGACAAACAGATTCCGGAAGGTCTGGCAGGCAAGCTCGCCGACCAGCGAACCTTCACCGCAGCGAAGGATGCCTCCGGCAACGATCAGTCGGACATCCTTGTTGCTGACAAAATGCTCCACGACACGCAGGCTCGGCGTCACGATGGTCAGGCCTCGCCGTCCGGCAAGATGTCGCGCCACTTCCGCGGCCGTGGAGCCGACATCGAGCGCGATACTGTCGCCCTCCGATACGAGGCTTGCGGCAAGCTCGCCGATTGCATTCTTGGCGGCCACGGCCTGGGCGTTGCGCAATATGAAGGGCGGCTCATAGCCTCGGCCGAAGGTGCTGACGGCACCGCCATGCACGCGTTTGAGAAGGCCTTCCTTCTCAAGTTCGGCGAGGTCTCGGCGAATGGTCATTTCCGACACCTTCAGGTCCGATGCGATCTCGGTTACCGAGACCAGCTGGCCCGAAGAAATCTTCTCAAGAATATGGGCTTTTCGATTGCTGGGCGTGTTCATGGCTTTGCGCTCCTGGTTGACTGATAAAGAACCATTATCAGCTTTTCCCACGGCGCAAGGGATGGGATAGGGCCATGATTGCCAGCAGCAAAACGCCCCACACGAAGTCACGGAAGAAATTGCCGTCCGGAACGAAGAGCAGCAGCATGTTGAAGCCGGTCGACAGGAACTGCAGCAGGACGAGGCTGAGCAGCACGCCGATCATACGGCCCGCGCCACCGGCTACAGATATGCCTCCGAGAACCGAGACGAGGATGGCAAGAAGAACGTAGGTCCCACCGTAATCGGCATTGGCGGAATTCATGCGCAGCAGGCTGATGAAACCCGCCAATGCGGCGATGACCGAGCAGAGAAGATGCGTAACCAGAATAATCCGGCCTGTCGCGATCCCTGAGAAACGCGCAACCTTGAGACTGGCGCCGACGAGCATCATCGTCGTGCCAAGTCTCGTCTTTCTTAGCATCAGATCGACAGCGAACCAGATGATGGCAAAGGCGATGAACGGCGCCGGGATCGCGAAGATGCTTGCCCGTCCCAGCTGATCAATGCCCTGAGGCAGTCCAGAGATGGCGCTGCCGCCGGTGATGCCGAAAGAGATGCCGGTAAACAGCGTCATAGTGGCCAGTGTTGCCAAGATGCTGGGGACACCGAGACGGGTGACGAGCATGCCGTTGATGAGCCCGACGATGACGCCGATCATAAGAGCGGAAACCAGTCCGCAGCTAAAGGCGATGATCAGCATCGCCAGCGAGGCGTCGTCCGCTGCAATCAAGCGCATAACCAGCGCGGCCACGATCGCCGCGAGATTGGCGACTGCGACGACCGAGAGATCGATGCCGCCGATGATCAGTGAAAGTGCCATGGCAACCGAAAACAGACCTAGTTCCGACAACTGAATGGCCATGGAGGCGAAGTTGTCGACATGAAGAAAGCGGTCGGGCACAGTGACGGCCATCACTGCGAAGGCGAGTACCGTCGAGACAGCCAGAATGACGATATATGGGTCACGGCCTTTGATGGGCGAAAATAGCTTCCTCACCGGCTCAACCTTTCATTCTGGAAAAGGGGATGGGTGCAAAGGCCTGCGCGCGGGTCGCACGCAGACCTGCGACACCGACGCCCAAAAGGAGTGCTGCGCCGACGAAGACCTTCTGCCAAGCCGCCGGAATGCCGATCAAAACGAGGCTCGAGGTTAACAGCACCACGAAGGTGAGGCCGATGACTGCGCCTGCAACGCTGCCACGACCACCGGTCACGGATGCACCGCCAAGGACGATTGCGGCAATGACATCGAGTTCCATGCCGGAAAAGGCGCCGGGATTGGCATTGCGGAAAAACATGGACTGGGTGATGCCAGCCATCGCCGCCAGGACCCCGGCTGCCACGAAGGCGAAAATCTCGATGGTTTTCACCGGCAAGCCGATGCGCCGCGCCGACTCCCGGTTGCCTCCAAGCGCGTAGAGGCCGCGTCCGATGATCGTGTAGCGCAGCATAAGGCCGACCAGCACACAGACGCCGACGAAAATCAAAACGGCAGGATGCAGCGATAAGGTCCGCCCGGAAACATCCTCCCACGTCATCAGCGCTGTACGGGAAAAGGAGGAGAGACTGGCTGGCACGCGAAAGATATTTTGCGAGCCAAGGAAGAATAGCGAAAAGCCATAGAGAAGGCTGGACATGCCGAGCGTGACGATCAGTGCGGGAAGACGCAGCAGCGCGACGAAGAGGCCGTTGATCAAACCGATGGAACGGCCGAGCAGCATCGCCACGCCATAGATCGCGATCAGCGGTGCATCGATGCTGTTGTCGACGAAATACTTGATCGTGGCATAGGCCGTCACCGCACCGATCGCGGGGAAGGAGACGTCGATGCCTCCTGTCAGCATCACGATCAGGGCCGCCATTCCGAAGATGCCGATCACGGTCAGGTTGCGCAACGTATCGAACAGGGTGGAGACCGAGAGAAAGGCTGGATTGATCGCCGCTGTAACGATGCACAGCAGGATCAACATGAGAAAGGCGATCGCCCTGTTGTCGAGCGATATGGTCGGCCAGCCGTGCCTGGCGGCAGATGGTGATGTCTCTTTGATCGCCATGGCTTAGACCTCCTTTCCGAGAGTTGATAGTCGCGTGGCATTGAGTTCTGCGCCTGCGATGGTTTCCACGATCTCACCTTCGCTCATGACAAGCAGACGGTCGCAGAGCCTGATGATTTCGTCGGTGTCGTCGGAGACCACGATGACGCCCGCACCTTCTGCGCTCATCGCTTCGATGATACGGTGGATTTCCTCTTTCGAGCCGACATCGACGCCAACGGTTGGTCCGTTGAGCACGACGACCCGCGGCTTGCGGGCAAGCACCTTGCCGAGAACCACGCGTTGCTGGTTGCCGCCGGACAAGGTATGCACCATCGCATCGGCATTCGGTGTCTTGATGGAGAGACGGCTGATCCAGTCCCTCCCGAAGCTGTCTACGCGATCCTCATCGATGATGCCGAAAGCACCGGAGAGAGAGGAGAGACTGCCGGCGGCGAGATTGGTGCCCACTGAACGGGAGAGAAAAAGCCCCTCCGTCAGACGGTCTTCCGGCACCATGCCTATTCCGCTGGCCAGCGCATGGCGGATGCTATCGACCGCGACTGGCTTTCCATCGAGGACGACCCTGCCTGCGTCGGGCGGCAACATTCCGTAAAGGGAAAGCGCCAAGGCAGTGCGGCCGGAATCGAGTTGTCCGGTCAGACCGAGTATCTCGCCTTCGCGCAACGAGAAAGAAATATTTCTGTAGTAATTGGCGCGTTGGAGCCCGGACACCTCCAGGACCACGGGACCTTCTGTCGTTTTCGTGTCGCGGCGGTTTTGCGGAATATCGACACCGACCATGCGATGCACAAGTGCGGCGCGGTCGAACTCTCTCGCCCGCTCGTCGTGAACCTTTTCGCCATTGCGCATGACGATCACGCGTTGCGCCACTTTCTGCACCTCGTCCAGCTTGTGGCTGACAAAGATCACCGCGACGCCATCGGCGCGGAGCTGCTCGATGATGTCGAGCAGGCGCCCGATTTCGCGCAATGTCAGCGCCGACGTCGGCTCGTCCATTACGATGAGGGAGGGGTTGCCGACGAGCGCACGGGCGATCGCGACAAGCTGCCGCTGTGCCACCGAAAGTTCTTCGGCAGGCTTATCAAGCGGTATATCAGTACCAATGCGGGCGAGGGCAGCTTTCGCCCGGCGGCGCATGGTACCCCAGCTTGCAAACCAGCGGCGCTTGCCGGCGGCTTCCGCCAGGCCGATATTCTCCATGACGGAGAGGTTCGGAAAGAGCGAAAAATCCTGGTAGATCACTTCGATCCCTGCGGAAAGCGCCTGCTCGGGTCCCCAGTTTTCCTGTGGTTCTCCGCGCAGCAGGATCGAACCGCTATCGGGCTTGTGCATGCCCGATAGCGTCTTGATCAGAGTGGACTTGCCTGAGCCGTTCTCACCGAGCAGGCACAGGACTTCGCCGGGTTCGATGTCGAAGTCGACATCGCGCAGTGCATGTACGCCCGAAAAGGTCTTGCTGATCTTTTGCAGGCTCAGGAACGGTGCCATCTCGATGATGTCCGGACGATCAGAAGTCGTACTTGTCGATGTTCGACTTGTCCATGTCGAGCCATGCCGAGCCGTAGATGACCTTGCCGGACAGCGTGATCTTCTCGTATCCCGGAACGCCGAGATCCATGCCGTCGGTGATCTTCTTGCCTTGGCTGATAAGCAGCGCGACCTTGTTCATGGCTTCACCGGCAAGAGCCGGGTCCCAGCAGGTGATAAGACTGACAGTGCCTGCCTTGATGAGATCGCCCGCATAGGAGGGAATGCTGGTGCCGACGATGGAGAGCTTACCGCCAAGGCCCGCTTCCTCGACCGCCTGACCTGCGCCAACGACATCGAGAGCGTCCGAGCCCTGTATACCCTTGAGCTTAGGATAGGTTTTTAGCAGATCCTTCGTGATCTGATAGGCCTTCGCGACGTCGTCATGGCTCTCGTTCTTGGTGCCGACGAGTTCCATTTTTGGATATTTTTCCTTTTGCAGCGCGATCGCCGCATCCACCCAGGCATTGTGCGTGGTTTGCGTCAGGCTGCCGACGAAGACGGCATACTGGCCTTCATAATTCATGCGCTTGGCCATCTCTTCCATCAAATGACGGCCATAAGCGGCGTTGTCGAATGCCTCAAGATCGTAATCGGCATTCTTGATGTCAGCGGACTCATGGGTCACGACGATCATGCCGCGTTCCTTGGCTTTACCAAGAGCTGCTTCGAGCGACTGCGCCTCGAGCGGAACGACCATCAACGCCTTCGGCTTCTGGGAGATATCATCCTCAAGGCTTTGAAGCTGCATTGCACTATCGGCCTTCGATGGTCCGACCTGCACAGCGTTGACATTGTTCTCTTTGCCGAACTCCTTGACGCCGACTTCCATCCGCTTGAACCAGTTGAATCCAGTAGATTTCACAACAGTGATGAAGAGCGGCTTTTCATCGGCCTGTGCGGAAAAGGCACAGAGGGACAGGCCGAGAAACCCGGCCAGAATAAGAGATTTCCTCATTTCGTTCTCCTAAGGAGGTTACATGAACCTACATGCGAATGTTTGATTAAACTTTATTTATGTTTTATCGCACAAAAAAACTAACATAGTTAAACGAACTGTCAACGCTCCTTTTGTTGAGTTTTACATATTATTAAGTTCTGAAATATGGGTCGGGAAAACACAGGCAGCGCGCTACACTTGCTTCTGCCCACGCTCTTCTGCGGAAGAGCTTCCTGGATGTCCCGAACTGGTGAAACTGGGAGAAAGGATAAGGGCGCGGTCGAAAAGCAGGCAAAACAGAGCGAGCTACTATTCTATCTGGAGAACCTGCGGCAAACGGTGAACGGCAATCGCAAAAGCTGCTGGGCGGAAGGGAAAATCTACGCTTCCAACAAGTCTGTATACAGAAATGGATCGGAGTAAATCGGCTGCAGAGAGGGGCAATGCGCCATGCTAAACTCGATGCAGCATAGGCCGTTGCGAAACTCGAGATCGATTTTCGCAACGGAAAAGCTTCGCTCTGACGATCAGGAAATCGCCGGGTATCTTGGACGCTGGCCGCGCTTAATGCGCAGCCTTGCCTTGGCTGCTGGCAGCCAGCATTCTCGATGCACTGATCACGAGCTTGCGTTCCGCACGCTCCTGTTGCGGCGTGCGGTTGTAGATTTCGCGATAACACTTGGAGAAGTGCGAGGCAGAGACGAAACCACAGGCAACTGCGACTTCCACCACCGGCATGGCCGACTGCACCAGAAGGTGACGTGCCCGATCAAGCCTGATCTCGAGATAGTAGCGTGCAGGCGAACGGCCCATCTCCTGACGGAACAGTCGCTCGACCTGTCGGCGAGACAGGTCCGCGCCCTCGGCAATGTCGAGAAGCGAGAGCGGCTCTGAAAGATTGCTTTCCATCAACTCGATGATCGACAGAACCTTGTCGTTCTGCACGCCAAGACGGGCACGAAGCGGCAGGCGCTGACGATCGTGCGGATTGCGGACACGGTCCGTCAGCTGCTGCTCGCAGACCCGGTTCACGAGGTTTTCGCCGAAATCCTGACCGATCAGGTTCAGCATCATGTCAAGCGAAGCCGTTCCGCCCGCACAGGTGTAGATGTTGCCATCCACCTCATAGAGATCGGCATAGACTTCCACTTGCGGAAAAGCCTCGGAAAAGCCTGGAAGGTTTTCCCAGTGGATCGCACAGCGCTTGCCATTCAGCAGTCCCGCCTGGGCAAGCACATGTGCGCCCGTACAGAGACTACCGACCGCAATGCCGCGATTGTTGACCTCTCGCAGCCAGGCATTGACCGACTTGTTCACATATTGATCGATGTCGATCCCGGAACAGACCAACACCATGCTCGGTCGGTTCTCGCCGCCAATACATTTGCGCTCTTCCGCAAGAGACGTATTTGCTTCAAGCGCGATGCCGCTTGAGGAGGTGACTTTCATCCCGTCGATGGAGGCAAGACGCCATTCATAAGCGTCATAGCCAAGCATACGATTGGCGATACGCAATGTTTCCACGGCTGCTGTAAAGGGCAGCATCGTGAACTGAGGAACCATAAAAAATACTATTGAACGCTTCTTGGGAGTTTTGCTCACGGTGACCATGCTCCATTTTGCGGAAAATCAATTTCTTGCGTGGAAACTATCATCAGTATGTTCTGAATGCGACGGTCTAATGGACAAATACGACGTGGGTTCTCCCACGTCAAAAAAACAATCTGTGAGCGCGGGTTGACAAATGCCAGTATCTGAATTGCGACATGGCATTTCGAGATATTTTGCATTTTATTAATATTGTTTTCAATTTTGTCCCGCATGCTCTCATCAATGTCGCCGAATTGCGCGTTCTGTTGGAAAGATGGGATGGCGGACGTCGAAGCCACCGCCGCCCATCGGGTGCCACAGCACGTGAACGGTCGAGCCTCATGCTGACCGGTCCAAGCTTAAAGCGGAGTATTGCGTATGCAGGAAGCTGGCGTGACGGTATTGGTTGTCGAAGACGAACCGATCATTCGATTTGCCCTTGTGGATGCCTTGGAAGAGAAAGGCTACCGCGTTCTGGAAGCATCCAATGTGCTGGAGGCCGTGGGTGTGCTCGGGATGAATGAGCAGATCGCAGCAGTGGTCACGGATATCGACATGCCGGGCGGTTTATCCGGGCTTGATCTCGTCGAGATACTGGACCGGTCGCAACATCACATTGCAGTCGTCGTCACCTCTGGGGGACATGCATCCGAAGGTCTGGATCTTCCAGCCGACGCACGCTTCTTCAGCAAGCCCTATCATTTCGACGACATTCTTTTCGCCGTTCGCTCTGCGATCGCGGCGAAGGCGAAGCTCTTGAAGAAGCGTCGGGGCTTGCGTCTGGTCGGCGCTTCGGCGCGCTGAGATTTAGAACGCATCGCGTCCTTTTCGATGCACGCGGGACGCTCTGAACCTTTGAAGACAGGTATCGTGCGTTTGCGAAAACGATTCCATTTTCCCGCCGATACTCTTGGGCGCGAGGCGGATCGCGGTGACGATCGGTTTTGCCCATAAAGCAAAAGCCGGAGGGGCGCTCCGGCTTCTGTCCTTAAATCCTTGTTTGTGGGATGATTTTACGCAGCGCGCAGCATAACCAGGCTGCGGCCCTCCATCATGTAGTTCTGTGCGTTGGCAATTTGATTGCCGGTGACAGTGGGGTCTGCGGTCGTCAATTCCGTTGTCCAGCCATTCTCGACTTCCGGAAGCTTGAATTCGACATCACCTTCGTGAGGATTGAAGAGAATGAGAACGTCGTTCCATTCGTCGCCATCCGGGCCGCCTTCGCGGCTTAGGCGCAGGCCGAGAGAGGTGCTGCCCGGGTCCTGCCAGTGTTCAGGCTTCTGCTCGCCACCGCCTGGGTTAAGCCAGGTTACATGGGTGCCATCATGCCAGCTGTCCCGGCGAAGCACCGAGTGAGTCTGCCTCAGTTCGATCAGGCGCCGGGTGAAGTCACGCAGCGTCTCGGCGCTTTCCGGCAGGCCTTCCCAGTGTACCCAGCTGAGATCGCTGTCTTGGCAGTAGCCGTTGTTATTGCCCATTTGGCTGCGGCCGAACTCATCCCCCGCAAGGATCATTGGGGTGCCGTGAGACAGCAGTAGGGTTGCTAGGAAGTTGCGCTTCTGGCGATCACGAACGGCGTTGATGCCTTCATCATCCGTCGGACCTTCGACACCATAATTGAAGCTGCGATTATCGCTGTGGCCGTCCTTGTTGTCTTCGCCATTCGCCTCATTGTGCTTTTCGTTGTAGGAGACGAGATCGTTTAGCGTAAAGCCGTCATGCGCGGTGATGAAGTTGACGCTGGCCCATGTCTTGCGGCCACGTAGATCGTAGACATCGCCGGAACCGAGAACGCGCGCGGCAAAGTCGCCAGCGGTGCCATCCTCGTCCTTCCAATATTCACGCACGGTGTCGCGATACTTGTCGTTCCACTCTGCCCAGCCGGGAGGGAAGCCACCGACCTGATAACCGCCGGGGCCGATATCCCATGGCTCACCAACGAGCTTCAGGCGAGACAGCACCGGATCCTGACCGACGGCATCGAAGAAACCGCTGCGCTGGTCGAAACCTTCCGGTTCGCGACCCAATATGGTGCCGAGGTCGAAGCGGAAGCCATCCACATGCATATCTTCCGCCCAGTAGCGCAGTGAGTCCGTCACCAGTTGCAGGACACGCGGGTGCGAGGTGTTGACGGTGTTTCCCGTTCCCGTGTCATTGATGTAATAGCGCGGCTGATCGGGCATGGTGCGGTAATAGGAGAAGTTGTCGATACCCTTGAACGAGAGGGTTGGCCCGAGCTCATTGCCTTCCGCCGTGTGGTTATAGACCACGTCGAGAATGACTTCGATGCCGCCATCGTGGAAGGCGCGAACCATATCCCGGAAGCCTGCCATGGCCCGCGGACCGTAGTAGCGCGATGCCGGTGCAAAAAAGGCGAGGGAATTGTATCCCCAGAAGTTCTTCAAGCCCTTGTCGAGCAGATGAGAGTCGTCTGGGAAATAGTGGATTGGCAGAAGCTCGATCGACGTGATGCCGAGGCTTTTGATATAGGCAACCACATCCTTATGCCCAAGCCCTTCATAGGTGCCCTTGAGGTCTTCCGGCAGGGCAGGGTGCAGCTTGGTGAACCCCTTGACGTGCGTCTCGTAGAAGATTGTCTTCGACCAAGGGATGTTCGGGCGACTGTCGCCGCTCCAGTCATAGTCTTTGGGATCGATCACGCGGCACTTGGGCATCTTGGATGCGCTGTCGGCCTCGTTGAAGGACAGGTCTTTGTCCTCGGCGTTCAGGTCGTAGCCAAACTGTTCCTGACCCCATTGGATATCGCCCACCAGTTCGCGCGCATAGGGATCGACCAGCAGCTTGTTGGGATTGAAGCGATGGCCATTCTCTGGATCGTAAGGCCCATGGACACGATAGCCATAAAGAGCGCCGGGCTTAAGCCCCGGAATATAGCCGTGCCAGATTTCGTTGGTAAATTCTGGAAGAGTGATGCGCTCAATTTCAGTGTTGCCTGTCTCATCGAACAGGCAAAGTTCAACTCGTTCTGCACATGCGCTGAAGATCGCAAAATTTACGCCGTCGCCATCGAAATTGGCGCCCAGGCGTGTGAAGTCGCCGGGCTGAATGCTGGAGCCAAACTTGGACATGGGTTTCCTCGTGATGAAGTGACCCAGTGAAACTGGCTTGCCAGTGGTTTGTTCCGCAGCGCAAAAAAATGGCCCGCCGGGATGTAGGGCGAGCCATCTACTCTTTCACATGGGCACAACTTTTTTTGCGTCCATTCAGTTGCGGATGGTGTCGTTGGCGGGCCATCCAATGTCCTTCAATGTATCTGCAGGCAGACTTTCAAGAATGTGGAGATTGCGTCTGCGTTGCCAGGAGGCGTGCAGCTGAAACCCGGCGCGGATCACGCGGGATATCCAGGATGGGGGCCGGAGCCGAAGCCAGCTACCGGTTTCTTCATGCAGGATTATCATAGTCATTTTAGTGCTCCTTCCTTCTGCTTTAGTGTCTATTGTTGTCCAGACATCACCAGCTATGCGCTTGCTAAAACCATCAATCAACTGAATGACGCTTATGTCACTCATGACATTTTGTGTTGTTTTAACTCGTGCACCACCAAGGCTGCTTCTGTCTGGGAAGAAGAATGGACGTCGCTTGACATTCAATCAAACGAAATGATATCGATCTATCATTCAGAAAAATTGACGGACACGGTCATGACTGTTTCATTTCGCCAGCCGCTCCCCCTGCTCGATAACGATATCCTTCGCACCTTCGTCGCCATTGCTGAGACAGGCAATTTCTCGACGGCTGCAGAAGTCGTGTTTCGCACACCATCAGCGGTCTCCATGCAGATCAAAAAGCTTGAAGAGCAGTTGAAGACGACGCTTTTTCTGCGTGATGCGCGGTCCGTAACGCTGACGGCACATGGCGAGACATTGTTAACCTACGCCAGAAGAATGATCGCGCTGTCGAATGAGGCAGTGTCCCGCTTTGTCATGCCGGATCTGTCCGGCGTCGTGAAGCTGGGCGCACCCGATGATCTTGGTCAGCGCGGATTGCTGCCCGGCATTCTCAAGCGCTTTGCGGAAGCCTTTCCCGCGATCATGGTGGACGTCACGATCGACTCCAGTTCTCAACTTTACAAGCGCATCGACGAGCAGCGGCTTGATCTGGCACTTGTGAATTGCGCCTCCCATCCGTTGCGCGATACCGGCGAAGTCTTGATGCGCGAACGGTTGGTCTGGGCCGGGGCCAAATGCGGCACCGCGCATCTTCGTGATCCATTGCCGATATCGATATGGGAGGATGGATGCATTTGGCGCTCCGAGGCGATCAACGCCCTGGACAAGCGTAACCGTCCTTATCGGGTCGCCTATCTCAGTGGTCACACCATGGCACAGAGAGCAGCGATCGAAGCTGACCTAGCGATAGCGCCATTGCCTCGATCCTATGTTCAGAACGACATGGTCATCCTCGGAGAAAGAGAGGGGCTGCCGCCGCTTGGCAGTTTCGATATTCGCCTCATCATGACTGACAAGGTGTCCCGCCCTATCCAGGCAGTTGCCGATAGTATTCGCAACGCATTCCGCGATGTCGCGCAGGTTGGCGAAGCCCGGGACATAAAATAGGTTTCATCCTCACGTTTTTTTGACAATGCGTGGAACCCCGCTGAGTTTGCGGCGTTTTTTGTGCGTCACAGATCACGCCTGCAACCGCAGGCCCAAGGGGAGTTTTCAAATATGACGACACGCGCACTCGCAACCGTTGCTGCCATTCTCGTTACGGTCGCTAGCCTCAGCTCTTGCGGCAACACCATTCGCGGCGTGGGCCGCGACACGGCAAACGCTGTCGATGCAACGCAGGATGCAGGACGCCGTGTAGATCACGCAGCGCGCCGTTAATGTCGTAAAGGCATAGTGTGCCACTGATAAACTTGAAGCCGGCGAGAGATCGTCGGCTTTCTATTTTTAAGGCATGGGAGGCGAAAGAGGTTTTACGCCATTTCGCTGGGCAGCCGGGTGTTCTAAGCCGCTTTCTTAGCCGGCTTTGTAGCGACCGCCTTCGTGCCAGTCGATTTGGCGGATTTCGCCGCGACTGCTTTCGGTGGAACGAGGCTGACAACGTCCAACGCCAATGCCTGGGCGTTCTCACACGCCTTGTCCAAATTGCTAACTCTCTCGGGATCCATCATGTGCGGCGCACCGCCGACGACGAACATGTCGCGATAGGCAGCACGTTCGATGAGGGGGGTGCCAAGCACGTGCACCATCTTCTCTGCGAGCAAGGATTTGACAGCCTGCATGGAGCGAGTGGTTATGATCGGGCTTATGCGCGTCAGGATAACCGAATGAGGAATACGGATGTCACAGCGATCTGCGAGGTCTTTCAGAAGGCTGAGCACTTCGGCGCCGCCCACCGCGTCCATGGCGCAGCCCTGCACTGGAATAAGCACATGGTTGGCAAGGCCGATGGCCTTGGCCATAAGTGGTGATCGACCACCGGGAAGATCGACGATAACATAACCGCCGCGCTTCTTGCTGTCTTTGATATGCCCCTCGATGGTGTCGTCGCTCACGTCTGAGATGACGGATAGGTTCTTCTGGGCTTGCGTCAGCCCGTACCACCTAGACGTCCATTGTTGCGGATCCGCATCCAGCAACGTGACGCGGTGTCCCATCCGCGCAAGCTCGCTGGCTACGATCACGGCGGCCGTCGTTTTTCCGGCACCGCCTTTTGTATTTGCAAATGTAATGACTGGCACTGTCTGAACCCCTGATCTTGTGTTCGAGCCGTATCATCGCCCGCGATCGACAACCGCTTCATCATAAAACGGAACGTGTTTTCTTATTGGATTGTAGTGCTAAGGCCTCAATTCAGGCGGAAAGTCCGTCTGGAAAGAAGTTGGCCTCGTCTCAGGTCTTTTGAATCTCGCTTATGCGGCGCATCGGCGCCCAACCAATAGAAACGATGATTCTTTACTTGCGCCAAGGGGAAATATGCGTCGGTTTGTAATATATTTTTTGTCGTTGTTTCTTGCAACACGAGTTCGCGGTAGCGAATTACCTTCCTACTGTCTCAGAATGGAACATGTCAGCGCCGCCTACACGGTCTGCAGCTTTGACCCGCGCAAGGCAGATATCCGGCTTTATAGTCGAGACGAAGTCACCGGCACTTCCTATGGTGGGTTTGCGGCACTGTCGTCGGCCCTGTGGCGGCGACACCAATTCATCGTCTTTGCGATGAATGGCGGCATGTATCATTCCGATCTGTCGCCAGTTGGACTGTACATCGACAACAAGATCGAGAAGACACCTATCAGCACAGCGGGGGGCTGGGGCAATTTCCACATGCAGCCGAACGGCGTTTTCTTCATTGCCGACGGGAAAGCCGGGGTGCGCGAAACCAGCGCCTACCTGAATGCTAACCTCAAACCCGACCTTGCCACGCAATCAGGCCCGATGCTCCTCATCGATGGAAAAATTCATCCGCGTTTCCTACCCGATAGCGACAGCTTCAAACGCCGAAACGGCGTTGGCGTTTCGTCCGACGGCATTGTGCATTTTGCAATCTCGGAAGACCCGGTACGCTTTTATGATTTCGCCACCCTGTTCCGCGACGAATTGAAGACGGATAACGCGCTTTATCTTGATGGCACGATCTCAAGCGTCGATATCCCTGCAATGGGCAGACGTGACGACCTTTTTCCAATGGGTCCCATCATCGCGGTCGTTGAAGGTGTGCCGGACCTATAGAGGCGATTTGGGGTAGGCCTTTTCCAACCCGCCGGACTTGGCGACTCCGCTTTTGAAGGCATTATAGGCGGGGTGCTGGCTGCTTTTGGCCACCTCGTGGAGGCGGATTTGCAGGCGGGCAGGGGCGTTGTCACCAAACCACTTGCCGCATTTTTCGAGTTTCAGGGCATTGAGAAAGCGCGACTGAGATTCCTTATCGAGATAGACAAGAAGACCCTCCAGCAACGCTTCGTCCTGCTGTGGATTCTCCAGCAGCAGTTTCAACCATGCCTGATCGTCTGCGCTCAGCGTCGAAATCTTCGAAGCCACTGTGTCCCGGTCTGGAAAGGCTGATGAAGCGTTCTGCATGATTCCCTGCTCTCCTTGAGTTTCCTTCCGGTAGTCCAGAGATATGCCCTTTTCAAGCTACCTCTTTGCCACTCATCTTCCATCTGAACGTCACAACGATTTCGACAGGCAATAAGCCGTTCTATCAGCGTGCGCCGTCAAGCTTTTACACTCTTGTCGAAATTAAGATCGCAGAGCTGACAGCTCCAGCGCAACGCCCTGGATTAAGCGCTTGTTTTTTCACACACCTATGCGCTGCACGTATGGCAGGTCACAGAATTCGCCTTGGTTTAGCCTCTTTTTGCATTTGCCTTCGTCACACATTTTTAATAGATGGTTGCGCCACGGGACGCGCTGAAAGAGCCGCCCGAAGAGTGAACACGCTGGAGTAATCATGGAAGAAACCGCTCAGAAATCCTGCTGGGGTGTAACGTTACGCGCACTCGCAGGCTTCGCTGCTTTTCTCGCATTGACCTATCTTTTTGGTACACCGTAAGCATCTCACTTTTTTAAAAAGTTTTTTTCGTAAAACAGCGCGGCCTCCCGAGAGCCGTGCTGTTTTCGTTCTGAGGCGCCCTATAGCGCCGTAAATCGGTTAGGATGCCAAACGACGCTCCATCTTCTTTGAGTCTAGGAATCGTGCCCTCTGAAAATTGGTTGCTGTTTGGGCTGACGCTGTCGTCGCTATAGCGCTACCGACACAGTTTTGGCCGCTTTTTGATATGGTTCGTGCCGAGCGCTTCCGATAAAGTTGCACCAATAGGTCTATACATAGGGCATCCCAGAATGTTTCTTTCCGTCTTCGACGTGTTCAAAATCGGCATCGGACCTTCGAGCTCCCACACCATGGGGCCCATGTCGGCCGCCAATCGCTTTCTTGAACTGATCCTGTCGGATGATTGGCCACGGCCTTCGGGTGCCGCCGTATCTGCCATCAAGGTCAGCCTGCACGGCTCGCTCGCCTTTACCGGCATTGGACATGGATCGGGCAGAGCTGTGGTTCTGGGGCTGACAGGGGAGAAGCCGGACAAGGTCGATCCAGATGCCATGGACGGCATTATCGCTGCGGTCGAGCGCACCGGTCTCGTCACGCCGCCCGGTCATCCGTCCTACGCCTTTCGTCCAGACGAAGATCTTGTGTTCGACAAGAAGAATCCACTTCCCGGTCACGCCAACGGCATGACTTTCTCTGCCTATGACAATCAGGGCAGGATGCTTTTGAAGCGCATTTATTATTCCGTCGGTGGCGGCTTCGTGGTGACCGATACCGAGCTTGACGCCATGCGCCAGCGCGGAAAGACGGTCGATAACGGCCCGAAAGTGCCTTATCCCTTTGCTACAGCAAAGGAGATGCTGGACATGGCAGCGCGCTCGGGCCGGACCATCGCTCAGATGAAGCGCGCCAATGAAGAGACGGTGATGAGCCGCGACGCGCTGAACAGCCGCCTTGACCAGATCTGGGAGGCCATGAACGGTTGTATAGAACGCGGCCTGAAAGGCGAGGGCATTATGCCGGGCGGTCTGAAGGTTCGCCGCCGCGCGCGCTCTATCCATGATAAGCTCAACGCCGAATGGCGCAGCAACCGGCTTAATCCCGTTCTCGCCAATGACTGGTTGAGCGTTTATGCCATGGCGGTGAACGAAGAGAATGCCGCTGGTGGTCGCGTCGTAACAGCTCCCACAAACGGAGCTGCTGGTGTCGTGCCAGCCACCGTGCGCTATTTTCGCCACTTCCATGAGGATGCTTCCGTCGACGATATTCGCGACTTCCTGCTGACGGCAGCCGCGATTGGCGGCATCATCAAACACAATGCCTCTATCTCCGGGGCGGAAGTCGGTTGCCAAGGTGAAGTGGGTTCTGCGGCTGCTATGGCGGCGGCAGGTCTGGCAGCGGTTATGGGTGGCTCGCCGGCACAGGTGGAGAATGCCGCCGAGATCGCGCTTGAGCATCACCTTGGCATGACATGCGATCCGGTCGCAGGACTGGTGCAGGTACCGTGTATCGAGCGCAACGCCCTTGGCGCGGTGAAGGCCGTCACGGCTGCGTCTCTGGCTTTGAAGGGAGATGGGGAGCATTTCGTCCCACTCGATGCCTGTATTGAGACCATGCGTCAGACGGGCAATGATATGAGCGAGAAATACAAGGAAACCTCTACCGGTGGCCTCGCGGTCAATGTCGTGGAATGTTGACATTTGATGGCGCGATTGTTTGACGGGCGCTTGACGCGTCCGTCGAAACGGCATTGATAGCGGCATGGCTCTACATCTGATCAAGCTTTGCGTCGGCGCGGATTCCATCGAGGATTTGCGCGAATGGGTGTCCCAACGTTCTCTCACCGCAATGGCGGCTGGGCTGGAACCGCACAGCGTCCACACCACACGCATGATCCCAAAACGCATGGAGGAGTTGCTCGACGGCGGCTCACTTTACTGGGTGATCAAGGGGCAGGTACAGGCCCGTCAGAGACTTCTCGACATCCGCTCATTCACCGGCGGCGACGGCATCACGCGTTGCGATCTGGTTCTGGGACCGGAAGTCATCGAGACTT
Organism: Agrobacterium larrymoorei; assembly: GCF_030819275.1. Taxonomy (GTDB): domain Bacteria; phylum Pseudomonadota; class Alphaproteobacteria; order Rhizobiales; family Rhizobiaceae; genus Agrobacterium; species Agrobacterium larrymoorei_B. Next base: position 1,430,951 of record NZ_JAUTBL010000002.1, read on the forward strand.
CACCTGCCCCAAAACGGCCTTTCCAGGGATGGCGTTATCTCAAGGACGAGGAAGCCCCGCGCGATCTGGGCGGCGCAGGCATTGCGGAAGACATGCCCTCCGACCTGCGGCGGGAACTTGCCGAGCTCGGGCTTCTGTAGCGCTCAAGAACATCAGACAACCCGTTTCGCGTGGAGCGACAACAAACCTTGCCTCAAAACAGGAAAACCGGCTCCGGGGGCAACGGAGCCGGTTCTGGGGCAGGATCGACACGGGGTAGAGCGACCTGCCTAAACCTTGGAAATACGTTCTGTGAACGTGTGCGCTTTTTCTACGTCCACTGTTCGAATTGCGCCGGGCTGCGGAGAGGCGTCCTGACGCTCACCTTGCGATCAGTTCTTGATGCCGGCAACAGCGTTGACGTTGCGGCCATCCTGAATTTTCACCCAGCGGCCTGGATTGGCAGAATCCTGGCGCTTCAGATAGGTGTACTCGGTGTCCGACCAGTCCATGACCTTATTGCGCAGGTTGTCGAGAATGAAGTCACCGCGGTCTGTGCGAACGGTCAGGACGGCGTGGCCCGAACCATTTGGCTGCAGAACGACGGTGATCAACAGGTTGGAGGCGGAGATGCCTTTGTTCATCAGCATCTTGCGCTTGAGAAGCACGAAGTCTTCGCAGTCACCCGCGGTGGTCGGGTAGGCCCAGCGCTCTTCGACACCATAGAGTTCCATGTCGGTCGCTGGCGTGATGGTGGTGTTGACCGTGTAGTTCACGTCCAGCATCATCTTCCAGGTTTCTTCCGTCAGCCGCAGCGGGCCCATGTCTGCCGAGGTCGGCTGGCATTCGCTCTGGTAGGTCTGGCAGAACTCGTAATGCCCGATCGGAGGATTGGCCTTTCCGATAATTCGCATTGCTGCACCGGGCGACGCTTCTGCCTGCTGGGCGAATGCGCCAATGGCCAGTGCTAAAATCGTAAGTCCCAAACGGCTGTATTTTTTCATATCTTGTCTCCCCGTTGTGAGGAGGACAATGCCATTGACATTTTGATCGCAGGCAAAAAACCGTGCTCAAATTCGAGCTTAAATTAAGCAAAAACAACGGCTTATTTGATGATTATTTGAATGGAATTTGAATAGTATTTTAGCAATCGAGTTAGCGCCTTCGCTGAGCGAAAGCTGCAATTTGCCAATATTCCGGTGCCTGTTGCGGGAAATAGGGTTAACGGACGTAACGGTCTAAGTCCGTGATGGGGCAGCTCTCAACCGCTTATTAATTCTATTTCGGCTCTGAAAACACGCGTCCAACGACTAAATTGACTTAAAATTCTTCTTTTGATTGCAGAAAAAATCGCAATTCAATCATCTTTTTTTGCGTTTTTTCCTGAATTTTCTTTCGAATCCCGTTTTGGAGCAGGTCGATATCCGGCTCTCGGGAAGCGTCTGCGTCGTTTTTGACGATGAGGTTGTTTGGAAAGACGGCTCGTTACGAGTGCTGTTTACAGGTGACAGGCAGAGCTCAAGTTCATCTGCAACATTGGCGCATGGTCCGGGCGAGATCAGCCGGAAAAGGCGATGACCACAAAGCAGCAAAAAACCGGCAAACGCCTGGCGTTGCCGGTTCTGAAATTCTATCGCGAAAAAGTGTCAGAGAAACTCGATCAGCGCGTCCTTAGACTGAACACTGTCGAACTCGATCGCAACGCCTTCCATGAAATGGCGAACGATACGTCCGCCCATATTGCCCAGACGAACGGTGGTGCCAAGCGCCGGGCGCGGGTCGATCTCGATAGCCGCACCGGAGAGCGAAAGGTCGATGATGCGGCAAGCAACTGTATTGCCGTCGTTCAAGAGAAGCGAGGCATTCGCATGTCGCGGCGTCAGGCGGTCATGACGTCTGTCTTCCGGCAGACCGAGCGCTTGACGTTTAGCGATCCACGCCAATTGAGCGGCGAGTTTCTCGCGCTTGCGTTCCGTCGCAGCGATCGCAACCGAGAAACCGTCGGCGGTCAATTGCGTAACCTTGCCTTCGACGCGGCCGATATGCTGCAGATAGATGATGATACGGTCGTTGCGGTTAGGTCTGGCAAAACATGTCAGCCGCGCGCTTTCTGCCGTCATTTCCGTGGCAGTGCAGTCAAACTCATCTTCCGTCGGCAACATAAGACGTCCGGAAAGACCGACGGTAACCGGTGGTTCAGCGGTGTCGACTGATTTCGAAACATGGGTGTGTGCGAGATTTGATGAAAACATTGCCAGCGCTATGTTGCATGAAGAAAAAGACAAGCCATGTTTTACTACGGGCGGGTTAACAGACTGTTTTGTCGTACACCAATATTTGAGGAGAATGACGAGATATCATCGAAGGACCGCCGCTCGACTGTCTCGTTCTGGCGCAAAACTGTTATGCCCCGAAATAGGCGTTCGTGTGAGCGCAAATCGAACGATAGAGATGACCGTTTTCATCTTGAACTCAGGCATCTGGTGATGTGGAAAGAGGCCGTATCAGGCTTGTAGCGCAATCGCGCCGCTTTTATTTGCACGGACCTTCCTATATTGCTCGCGTAGGGTCGAACGATATGAAATGGAAATGAGAATGACGCATCATGAGGGCGGTGAGTTGCAAGAGCCGCAAGACGATCGCCCGCCGCTCCAGAAGCAACCCATTTTCAACCTTCCATTCATTCTGGTCGCTGTTCTCGGCTTTATGATCGCCATCCAGGCGGGTTCTGCCTATCTGATGTCGGATGAGACCTACGGTGCTTTCCTTTTCACCTTTGGCTTCATCCCGGCGCGTTATACCATTCCCTTGGCGCAGCAAGGCCTGGAATGGCTCTGGACGCCGCTGACCTATTCCTTCCTCCATGGTGGTGTTGAGCACATCCTGTTCAACGGACTATGGCTGATGGCGTTTGGTGCGCCCGTCGCACGCCGCATCGGCACGCCTCGATTTATTCTCTTCTGGATAATTTCTGCGGCGATTTCCGCTTTTGGTCATGCGGCTCTTGATTGGAGCAGCATCACGGTTCTGATTGGTGCTTCCGGCGTGGTCTCAGCCCTCATGGGTGCAGCTTGCCGCTTCGCGTTTCCGCCCCGCGGGCAGCGTTATCATCCGTCCTTCGGCCACCTTCTTCCGCGCCAGGGTATTTTTCAAGCGCTGACCAATAGAACGGTTTTGATCTTCACGATCGGGTGGCTCGCGGGTAATGCGCTGATTGCCGTTGGCTTCCCCCTGTTTGGTGATGTCGGCGGGGAGGTGGCGTGGGACGCTCACATCTTCGGTTTCTTCTTCGGCTTCCTTTTCTTCGGCCTGTTCGATCCAAAAGCCGCGCCGGAAAACAAAGCTGCCTCAATCGATTGAAGTCTGTTCGAGAGCGCCTTGCGTCTTTTCGGACGCTCTAAATCTTTAAATCTACGCATCCTGATTTTCTGGCCGATACTGTAGCCTGAAATTCAGTTGCTTTCCCCGTCGAGGGAGCGCAAAAATTTGAAGACGGTGCTTCGTTCTCAGGGAGGAGACTTGAGTGCGATAGCCGGGCGGCAACGGACAAGGGAGGTACGCATGCCGATTTTTGTGAAAGAAATTCTCGATCTCAAGGGTAGGGAGGTCGTGACGGTCGATCCCGATATGACGATCGCGGATGCTGCCGTGACGCTCTACGAGCATTGTATTGGTGCCGTCGTTGTCACCGACCACAAGGGTGCAGTCCTTGGCATCTTTACAGAGCGCGATCTCGTGCGTGCCGTGGCCGCCAAAGGCTCAGCAGCCCTGGAAACCAGGGTTTCCGACGTGATGACCAAGAATGTGACCCGCTGCAACGAAGAAACCACCACGGACGATCTGATGGAGATCATGACGGGCGGCAGGTTCCGTCACCTGCCGGTAGAGGCCAATGGGCGTCTGGCAGGCATCATTTCCATCGGTGACGTGGTCAAGGCCCGCATCAGCGAGATCGAGACGGAAGCGGAGCACATCAAAGCCTATATTGCAGGCTGATGAGCGTTGGTCTTTGAGCGGGTAGATGAAGGGCAGGCACTTAGCCTGCCTTTCATACTGTCAGGGTTGAAACACCTGCTGCATGCGCTTCAATTCGGGAATTCTGGAACGGGTCTCTTCATAGCCCTGGTCGATCGCCTCGGCAGCGCGATGGAATTCCGAAAGACCGATCTGGCTGATACGCGGATGAAGCGTCAAATCAGGCGGATCGCCAGCCAGTCTCGCCCGTGAAATACGATCCTGAATGATGTTGAACGCCTGAACCATGACGCCTGGCAAGCCTATCCTGGATGTGGCTGTGATCGGCGTTTCGGCCTCGCTTTTGCTACCAGTACCCGCACTGTGTTTGACTACGGCAGAGCGACCGAAGATATCGTAATTGAGGTTGACCGCAACGACCAGAGCTTGCTCATGGGCGCGGCAAACGGAGACCGGTACCGGATTGACGAGGGCGCCATCGATCAGCGTCCTGCCGTTGCAGCGCACCGGTTCAAAAATGCCGGGCAGGGCATAGGATGCGCGAAGTGCGGTGATCAGATTGCCTTGGTGAATCCATACTTCGTGGCCGGTGCGCAGTTCGGTCGCAACCGCGATAAAGGGATGCTCAAGATCTTCGATGGTGAGGCCTTCGAGATGCTCCTGCATGCGCTTGGTCAGCCGCAGGCCCCCAAACAGTCCGCTACCGCCAATCGTCAGGTCCAGCAGTCCGGCAATGCGGCGCATAGTCAGTGAGCGGGCAAACTCTTCCAGTTCGTTGAGCTTTCCGGCCAAGTAGCAACCGCCGACAAGGGCGCCGATGGACGTACCGGCAATCATGCCGATCTTCACCCCGGCTTCGTCGAGTGCTCGCAGCACGCCAATATGCGCCCATCCACGAGCAGCGCCGCCACCAAGCGCCAGTGCTATGCGATTTGGGGGAAGTGTTGGCTTCGGCGCAGGCGTGATTTTCTCCAGGGTGCCGAGTGTCGTCGCGGACGATGGATTATCGCGGTTTATTCCCCATCCAAGCATTCGACGCCTCCCACTTGCATCTCCCGCGAACCGCGAGTCTCCTCAAGGATTTGTCACATGATCGTAGCAAAAGGCAAAGAAATCGAAAAGATTCCACTCCTCAAGATGAGGAGGGTGAACCATAGGTTGTTTCCGGGTCAAAATGCCGCTTGTCGTCAGTGATTGTGGTTATCGCGCTTTCGTCTTCCATCGTCACTATGCGGTAGAAGCAGGAACGGCGGCCAGTGTGGCAGGTGGCATCGTGTCCAGCGACGGAGACCTTCAGCCAAACGGCATCCTGATCGCAATCCGTGCGGAACTCGCGAACCGTCTGAAGATTGCCGGAGGTTTCACCCTTCTTCCAGATCTTGTCCCGCGAGCGGCTGTAATAATGCGCAATGCCCGTTTCCAGCGTCAGCTTCAGCGCCTCCGCATTCATATGCGCGACCATCAGCAACTCACCGTCTTTGATGTCGGTGACGACCGCAGTCACGAGACCATTTGCGTCGAACTTCGGCGAGAACGGCCCGGATGCTTCCAGCGCCACCTTATCGGACGGCGCGGCTGGGAAAATGGCGGACATGAGATCCTCTGTGAGAGGGTGGCAACCGATTTAGCGGTTGCGCACCATGGACATGAAACGAGCCTGCTCGGCAGGATCCTTCTTGAACGCGCCGGTGAAGCTCGTCGTCAAAGTCGTGGAACCTTGCTTCTGAACACCGCGCATGGACATGCACATATGTTCGGCGTCGATCATCACGGCGACGCCGCGAGGCTTCAGCGTCGTTTCGATCGAAGAGGCGATCTGTGCCGTCATCGTTTCCTGGGTTTGCAGGCGACGCCCGAAAATCTCGACGACGCGAGCGATCTTGGAAAGGCCAAGAACCCGGCCATTCGGCAGATAGGCGACATGCGCCTTGCCGGTGATCGGCACCATGTGGTGTTCGCAATGCGAGAAGAAAGGAATGTCACGCACGAGAATGATGTCGTCATAGCCGCCGACTTCTTCGAAGAATGTGCCAAGAACATCCTTGGCATCGAGGTCGTAGCCGGAGAACAGTTCGCGATAAGCCTTGGCCACGCGCTTCGGCGTGTCGAGCAAGCCTTCACGGGCCGGATCGTCGCCAGCCCAGCGCAGAAGGACGCGTACGGCATCCTCGGCTTCAGCCTGCGTTGGTCGCGCTTTTGTCACATCGTCCGTCGCGCCAGCGCCAGGAAAATTCTTCACGATTGCATCCATTTTTTAACTCCCGGTGTGGTTCAAGGCCACACCTGAACACGTCCTGCAACGACGCTCGCGCGCCACGTGCTGCTATCTGGTTGTTTTTCCGAATTTTGGCAAGAGTGTGCGCGCCTTGCCTCCATTATTTCATCAAACCTTGATGTACGGATAGTGAGTTAACATATTACGTCCGCCAAGGGCAGCAAAGCTTTTCCCAGAGCGACACATCGTTTAGAAAATGATGACGGCGCTCGACTGTTCTCGAGCTTTTACGTGAGATATCGACCATGGACGACATCTATAACAACCGTATCTTGGAATTTGCCGGCAACATTCCGCTCGCTGGCGTCCTGGCGGATGCCGATGCGCAAGCGCAGAAGCATTCCAAGCTCTGCGGCTCCAAGGTCAAGGTCTACATCAAGATGGATGGCGATCGGGTGTCCGAGTTCTCCCATGAGGTGCGCGCCTGCGCCCTTGGGCAGGCGTCCTCCTCGATCATGGCGCATCATGTCGTTGGTGCGAGCCGATCCGAAATTCGTAAGGCACGCCAGGACATGATCGATATGCTGACGGCAGGCGGCGAGGGGCCAGAGGGGCGTTTCGAAGACATGCGGGTCTTGAGGCCCGTTAAGGATTACAAGGCTCGCCATGCCTCGACCATGCTGACCTTCGAGGCGGTCTGTGATTGTCTGGATCAGTTGGAGGCGAAGCAGCCTCTGTCCGAGGCGAGTTGATCTCATGTGCGGACAACCCGGTTGTCACGATAAGCCGCACAAGCCTGCAAACCGCTCTCGTAATTGGGCCGGTCCATTTCGAAAGACGCCTGGCCGACTCTTCGGCATGGGCCTCATTCGCCTCTATCAGCTGACGCTCTCAGGCTTTCTTGGTAATGGCTGCCGTCATATTCCCACATGCTCCGAATATGGATATGAGGCCATTGGCCGCCACGGACTGTGGTCTGGTGGATGGCTGACCTTGTTCCGCGTCGCACGCTGCGGACCAGGCGGCACCAGTGGCTTCGACCCGGTTGCCGAGCGCCTTGGAGGGCGTCAATACTGGTTTACGCCATGGCGCTATTGGTCGCGCAAGGCGTCTCAGAAATAGCCGAAAGTCTTTACTCGACCTAATTTTCAGCCTATCAGGCTGTCGTTCGCGCCGATCCCATCGTCGCATGTTTTGACCACCCGCATTCGTTGGCGGGACTGGACAGGAGAATTCAAAGTGTCAGACGCCCTTTCCCTTACATTTCCAGATGGCTCCGTTCGTCAGTACCCCGTGGGTACAACGGGACGTGATGTTGCCGAATCCATTTCCAAGTCGCTTGCAAAGAAAGCCGTCGCTATTGCGCTGGACGGTGAATTGCGCGACCTGTCCGATACGATTGCCACTGGTGCAATCGAGATCGTTACCCGCGACGACAAGCGTGCGCTTGAGCTCATCCGTCACGATGCCGCCCACGTCATGGCCGAAGCTGTGCAAGAATTGTGGCCCGGCACCCAGGTGACCATCGGTCCTGTGATCGAAAACGGCTTCTATTACGACTTCGCCAAGAACGAGCCTTTCACCCCCGACGATCTTCCGAAGATCGAAAAGAAGATGAAAGAGATCATCGGCCGGTCGAAGCCCTTTACGCGGGAAATCTGGTCGCGCGAGAAGGCCAAGCAAGTCTTTGCCGCCAAGGGCGAGAACTACAAGGTCGAGCTTGTCGATGCTATCCCTGAAGGTCAGGATCTCAAGATCTACTATCAGGGCGATTGGTTCGACCTTTGCCGCGGCCCGCATATGGCCAATACGGGACAGATCGGTACGGCCTTCAAGCTGATGAAGGTTGCCGGTGCATACTGGCGTGGTGACAGCAATAACCCCATGCTGACCCGCATCTACGGCACGGCTTGGGCCACGCAGGAACAACTGGATCAGTATCTGCACATCCTGGCGGAAGCCGAGAAGCGCGACCACCGCCGCCTTGGCCGCGAGATGGACCTTTTCCATTTCCAGGAGGAAGGTCCGGGCGTGGTGTTCTGGCACGGCAAGGGATGGCGCATGTTCCAGACCCTGACTGCCTATATGCGCCGCCATCTGGAAGGCACCTATCAGGAAGTGAACGCACCGCAGGTTCTGGATGCTTCGCTGTGGGAAACCTCCGGTCACTGGGGCTGGTACCAGGAAAACATGTTTGCGGTGAAATCCGCCTATGCCTTCACCCATCCGGAGGACAAGGAAGCGGACAATCGCGTCTTCGCCCTGAAGCCGATGAACTGCCCCGGTCACGTTCAGATCTTCAAGCATGGGTTGAAGTCTTACCGAGAACTGCCTGTTCGACTTGCAGAGTTCGGTACTGTCCACCGCTATGAAGCGTCGGGTGCTCTGCACGGCTTGATGCGCGTTCGTGGCTTCACCCAGGATGACGCCCATGTCTTTTGCACCGAAGAGCAGATGGCAGCGGAATGCCTGCGCATCAACGATCTGATCCTGTCGGTCTACAAGGATTTCGGCTTCGAAGAGATCGTCGTCAAGCTGTCCACGCGCCCTGAAAAGCGCGTCGGTTCCGACGATCTTTGGGATCGCGCCGAAAGCGTGATGACCGAGGTCTTGAAGACCATCGAGGAACAATCCGGCGGACGCATCAAGACCGGCATTCTGCCGGGCGAGGGCGCCTTCTACGGTCCGAAGTTCGAATATACGCTGAAGGATGCGATCGGCCGCGACTGGCAGTGCGGCACCACGCAGGTAGACTTCAACCTGCCGGAGCGGTTCGGCGCCTTCTATATCGACCAGGCGTCTGAAAAGCGTCAGCCGGTGATGATCCACCGCGCGATCTGTGGTTCGATGGAACGGTTCCTTGGCATCCTGATCGAGAACTTCGCTGGCCACATGCCGCTGTGGTTCGCGCCGCTTCAGGTTGTCGTCGCGACGATCACCTCGGATGCCGACGATTACGGTCGCGAAGTTGCCGAGGCGCTTCGTGAAGCCGGTCTGTCGGTGGAAACGGATTTCCGTAACGAGAAGATCAACTACAAGATCCGCGAGCATTCGGTCACGAAGGTTCCGGTCATCATCGTCTGCGGCAAAAAAGAGGCCGAAGAGCGGACGGTCAATATTCGCCGCCTCGGTTCGCAGGCTCAGACCTCGTTTGCTCTGGATGACGCGATTGCCAATCTCGTTGACGAGGCCACGCCGCCGGACGTCAAGCGCAAGCGCGCGGCAAAGGCGAAAGCCAAGGCTGCTTGAATGCAAAGAAAACGGCGCCTTCGGGCGCCGTTTTCACGAGATGATGCTGTGGATCAAGTTGGCGGACGAGCAAGGGTGCGGAAGCGCCGAAGCCGGGTTACTCGAAATCGCCCGTCGCGTCTTCCGGTGCCTGGTCCTTCATCAGAACTTCGACATCGGAATCCTGCCCCGCCTTCACCCTGAAATTGCGCTGGTAGACCTTGTCTTTGTTGCGAGCGATTGCTGTGTACTCACCATCGGCCAGTACCATGGTGGAGAAGGCGCTGACGCTCTCATTCACCACGTCGCCGGCACCCGTCAGCACGGACCACGCCGTATCGGCGATGGCTTCGCCCCCATGCTCGGAGACGAGTTTCAGCGTGACCTGCGCGGCATGATGCTGGAGCGTCGCTTCCGTGAGCTTGCCTGCTTCGACCTGAATATCGGCGCGCACGACCGCATTGACCGATCCGTATTCCGATACCACATGATAGGTCCCGGCATTGAGACGGACGATGGTATTCGGCTTTACATCGGTCATCACCAGCTTCCGCTCTCCGTTCTCGGAGGCTTCGGAAGAGTAGATGGAAAACTTCAATTGATTGGCGGAGATGTTCTTGTCGTTGCCGGCAACGGCATTGAGGACGAAGCCGCCAGCGTCGAGAATGAGAACCTGCTTGTCGATTTTGCCGTTTTCGGGAACGCTGAGCTTCTTGGTCACACCTGCGCGCCCGAAGGCGACGTTGACGAAATATTCTCCCGGCTCAAGATGAAACTCGGCTGAACCGCCTTCGGAACTCGCCAGCATCGGCAGCTTACCATCGGCGCCGGGAATAGGACTGAAGACGCGCCAGGCCAGTCCCTCCATCATCGGTTCGCCTTGCTGCGTCAGCTTCGCTTCCAGCACGACGTCACGCGATTTCACCGCTTCCGGCTCGCTGGGAGAAGGAACGGAAAACGCGTTCAGCTTCGGCATTTTCGGGGTGCCGCCAAGCTGCCTGAACTCCTTGAAGGCGTCCTGCGAGATGGCAATACCGGGTAGCGCGCCAGCCGAGGCGAGCGCGATGCAAAGACCTGCTCCGATTTTGGTGAACGTCATTTCTCTCGACCGGATTGACTTCTCGTTTTTGTGGGACCACTTCAATCCGAACCGCAAGGCTATTTCAAGGCCTGTCTTTAGATTGCATGCGAATGGAACGGTCCCACCATGAAAACTGACATCAAGCTCATCGACTATCTGAACGTACGACGCTCGACACCCGCGCCACAATTGACGGAGCCAGGTCCCAGCAAGCAGGAGCTCGAAGAGATTCTTCGCCTGACGGTGCGCGTTCCAGACCATGGCAAGATTGCACCTTGGCGGTTCATCGTGATCCGTGGCGAAGAACGGGTGAGATTGGGCGAAGCCGCACTGGCGCTCGCGCTGAAAAAGAACCCGGACTTGAGCGCAGATTTCCAGGAAGTGGAACGGACCCGCTTTACCAGAGCGCCCGTCGTCATCGCCGTGGTCAGCAAGGCGGGACCGCATGTAAAGATCCCCGAATGGGAACAAGTCATGTCGGCAGGTGCCGTTTGCCTCAACCTGCTTCTGGCCTCGAATGCGCTTGGATATGCCGCCAATTGGCTGACCGAATGGGTGTCCTACGATCCAGAATTCTTGGCAGAAATGGGTGTGAAGGACGCAGAAAAAGTCGCGGGACTTATCTATATCGGGTCGACGACGTTTCCGCCTGTCGAGCGTCCGCGCCCGGAACTGACTGACGTTGTGACCTGGGTTGGTGAAGCGTGATGTTCTATACGACTGACACAAACCAGCATGGCATGGCGCATGATCCCTTCAAGGCGATCGTTGCGCCGCGACCCATCGGCTGGATCGGCTCCAAGGGAAGCGACGGAACGCTGAATCTTTCTCCCTATTCCTTTTTCAACGCCATAGCGGACAAGCCGAAGCTGGTGTTGTTCTCCTCAAGCGGACAGAAGGACAGCCTGCGCAATGTGCGGGAAACCGGTGTCTTTACCGCCAGTCTCGTGAGTCGTCATCTCGTGGATCGAATGAATGCCTCGTCGGCACCTGTCGATTATGCGGTCAACGAGTTCGAGCTGGCTGGTTTGACCGCACGTGCGGGGGAAGTGGTTGATGCGCCCTATGTGGCGGAAGCGCTCGCCGCGCTAGAATGCCGCGTCACGCAGATCGTGCAACCACAGGATATCGAAGGCGAGGCGGCCGACTCCTGGGTCGTCTTCGGGCAGGTGATGGGCATTCATATCGATGAATCGATCATCCGTGATGGTCGCATTGATATGGGACTTGCGCGGCCGGTGGCCCGGATGGGCTATATGGATTACGCAGACGGTGGCGCCGATGTCTTCCAACTGGCGCGCCCGAAGGCCTGACAGCCTCCACTTACGCCATGGTTAAGAAGCATGGTGAACCAATCGTAAACCTTTTCCCCCTAGGTTTCACCCATGGAGGGTGATCGCCGGTTCGGTAACGAGTCGCGATAACCTCCGCGGGGTCGTAAGAAACATTTCTTGGGGTGCGATGTGGTCGTAGAGGCATTTCTCAGCTGGACGGATAAGGCGCGTGCTGGTGATAGAGCTAAGGCTGCGAAGGCCCTGGGCACGGCCTATGTGACGTCGGCTTTGCCGAAAGACAAACAGGCAGGCGCCTATATGGCCATGTCCTACCTTCTGGACGATCCATCGCCCAAAGTCCGCCAGGCGCTTGCAGACGCGCTGTCCTGCTCTGAAGATGCTCCTCGCCCCATCATTATCGCACTGGCTGAAGACCAGGCTGAGATTGCCTGTCAGGTGATCATCAATTCGCCCGTGCTTCGGGAATCGGATCTAGTCGATCTGATTGGCCGAGGATCCTCTACCACCCGGGCTATGATTGCCGCGCGTGCTGATCTGAGCGCAGGCGTTTGCGCTGCCATGGCGGAAATCGGCGGCGAATGCGAAGTCATGATCATGCTGGAGAATCTTTCGGCGCAGATCACGCCCTTCACGCTGCGGCGAGTCTCGGAGCGTTTTGGAGAAGAGCCGGAACTCCGCAGTCTACTCTTGGACCGTGATGATCTTCCAGCCGATGTACGCCATACCCTCGTCCTTCTGGTCGGGGAGGCGCTGGCTTCTGCCGGAATTGTCGGTCAGGTCATCACCGCGGCGCGCGCCCGCCAGATCGTTCAGGATGCATCAGAGGCCGCGGTAACGCTGATTGCTGGCGAAGCGTCCGGTCAGGAAAGATCATATCTCGTCGAGCACCTGCGCCGCCACAGCCAGTTGACGCCTGCCTTCCTTCTGCAGCTTCTTTGCACGGGTAAGCTCGACTTCTTCTCTGAGGCCATGTCCAACCTCTCCGGGCTTGAGGAGCGACGGGTCCGCTCGATCCTCGCAACAGGCAGAAACCATGCGGTCAAGGCGCTCTATCAGTCGAGTGGTCTTTCAGGAAGCGCCCTCGAGGTCTTCATCGAGGCGACTCGTCTGTGGCGCCAGGCAGCGGAAATGCCGTATGGCGGAGCGATCCAGCAGGTTGCGGAAAGGCTCCTCGGTACGTTCTCGAACGCAGAGAGCGACGCTAACGTCTACGAAATGATGTCGATGATTGAAAAGCTTCTCATCGTCGATCAACGTCAGAGAGCGCGGTCCTTCGCCGAGGAACTGATCGCCGAGGCCGCTTGATCGTTACATCGGGCATCTACGCGCTCAGGTCACTGGTTGCATGGAAAGCCCTACTTGGACAGGCGTCTCGCAATCCAGGAATAGCTGTCTTCGACCATACGTACGGGTTTGCCCAGAACCTCCTTCACGCCTTCCGTCGAGGGGAGGATTTTTCGCACGCGGCCAATCGCTCGCTGCGCGAGGTTCTGTTCCTCTTGCGCTTCGATTTCTGGCGTTTGCTTTGGAGCGTCCTGCCCGGTCGCCGCCTGTTCGACAGGGGCGTCGGGAATCTGGCACACGGCAACGACGACCGGATAGGAGACATTGGTGAATTGGCCAAGCTGCTTTTCCGACTCGGCGTCGCAGAGTTCGATGCTCGTCCACCGCTGCTGCATTGTGGCGATGTATCGGCAGTCGGACGCCGTATCATCGCAGCCGAGGATTGTCATCAAGACGAGGGCGGTTCGCATTTCACTTTTCTCCGGACGGAAGATCTGTTTACTGACCTTGTCATTCAGTATGATTGCAGTCTTATTGCGGCTAAAGCCGTCTTATGAAAATGGAAATAGCATGCCAGTAGAAATCAATCAGGAATCGCCACGCCAGCCTGAAATCGCCCGCCTCATGGATCTGTCGAACGCTTATATGGCCTCGCTTTATCCAGCCGAGAGCAACCATCTTGTCGATCTCGATGCGCTTGAAAAGCCCAATGTCTCGTTCCTGGTCGCGCGAAATGACGGCGCAATTGTCGGCTGTTGTGCACTGGTAGAAGCTGGAGACGGCACCGCGGAGATCAAGCGAATGTTTGTCGATCCTGAGGCGCGGGGCCTGCAAATCGGCAAACGCATGATGACAACGCTGATTGAGCGCGCGCAGGACCTAAACCTTACAGCAATTCGTCTGGAAACAGGCATCAGCCAGCCTGAGGCCATCAGCCTTTACCGTAAAGCCGGTTTTGTCGAGATCGAGCCATTCCCGCCCTATAAGCCCGATCCGCTCAGCATGTTCATGGAACTGCGTCTCTAAACCGAGCTTACGGTCTTTCGAGGTCTCGGAGGTTCCTCTACGAGCTCGATCTCTTCTTCATGAAGCTCCTGGACGATAACGGGTTCGCCTGCCGATATCTCGGCTTCGCGAACCCACTCGCGCCATACGGCAACCAAAAGCGCCATCAGTACCGGGCCGATGAATAGGCCGAGAAAGCCCATCGTTTTGACACCGCCGACGAGACCGAAAAAGGTCGGCAGGAAAGGGAGCTTGATAGGGCCGCCGACCAGGCGCGGGCGGATCGTCTTGTCAACGATGAACAGTTCCACCGATCCCCAGATGAAGAGCGCGATACCGGCGGCAGGAGAGCCGCTTGCAAGCAGATAGATCGACACGAGCGTGAAGGAGAGCGGCGCACCTCCGGGTATCAACGCCATTACGCCTGTCAGAACGCCAAGCGTCACCGGGGAGGGGACGCCTGCAATCCAGTAGGCGATACCAAGAATAATGCCTTCGCCGATGGCAATCAGGGTCATGCCTGTGACCGTGGAGCTGATTGTTGCGGGGACCACTCGCGAGATACGCTCCCAGCGGTTGGGCAGGATCCGTTCACCGACGAGGTCAACCTGGCGGGCAAAGCCCACACCGTTGCGATAAACGAAGAATAGAGCGATCAGCATGAAGAGGAGCGTCAGGACGAGGTGGAATGCACCATTACCCGCCGCCACGATGGCGCGATAGATATTGCCGATGTTGGCGCCGCTGACGAGCTGGATGACTTCACCGATGGCGCCCGGTGTGCCGACGTAACGGGTCCATTGTTCGCTGAACCAGACGCCGACACCGGGAAGTGCTGCTATCCATTCCGGAACGGGCGCACCCGTCTTATTGACCTCCACAGCCCAGCCGAACCATTCGCGTATTTCACCGGCAGTGTAGGAGGCCGCAATCACGATCGGGACGATCAGGAACGCGATGATCAACAAGATCGCAATGGTCGCGCCGACTGTGTTGTTGCCGCCCACGCGGTCCAGCAGTCGCCGATAGATGGGCCAGCTGGCAAAGCCGATAACGAGAGCGGCCAGCACGGGAACAAGAAAGCCGTAAAAGAAGTAGATACCGGCTGCGACAATCAAAAGCAAAAGCCAGCGGGCAGCGGAGATGGAGGGGACCAATGCGATGCGGGCATGGGTCGCAGCACCCAGCCACCGGGTTTCTCCATCCGCATGATGATTGTCGGCTTTATTCACTCTAGTCTCTTTCGCATTCCCGGGCAGCGGGTCACACTGTCACAGGTGAGATGTGGGGCGCAATCTATTCCCCCGTTATTTCGCTTTTATGTTGTCGCAAAACATATTGGACGAATTTGGTAAAAATTGAGCAACGTGCTTGGACTTCTGACATGAATGTGAGAATGAACAAGCGCTTTTACAACCTCTGAGGTTTCCTGCTCCGTTCTGGGCCAATCATCATGCTGCGCCGATTCTTCGCTTACTATCGCCCGTATCGGGGGCTCTTCATTCTCGATTTCTCCTGTGCCGTGTTCTCGGGTCTTCTCGAACTGGGCTTTCCCATGGCGGTGAAGCTTTTCGTCGACGTTCTTCTGCCGGCATCGAACTGGCCGGTTATCATGGCCGCATCGCTCGGGCTGATTATCGTCTATGTCTTCAATACCGGCCTGATGGCGACCGTCACCTATTGGGGACATATGCTCGGCATCAACATCGAAACAGACATGCGCCGAGCTGCTTTCGATCATCTTCAGAAACTCTCCTTCCGCTTCTTCGATAATCAGAAGACAGGCCATCTCGTCGGTCGCCTGACAAAGGATCTGGAGGAGATCGGTGAGGTTGCGCATCACGGGCCGGAAGATCTTTTCATCGCAATTATGACCTTTATCGGCGCATTCCTGCTCATGCTATGGGTCAATATGCCACTGGCACTGATCACGGCGGTCATCGTGCCTCTGACAGCCTATGTGACGAGCCGGTACGGTACGCGCATGACCAACAACTTCCGGGCGCTCTACAACCGCGTCGGCGCCTTCAATGCCCGCATCGAGGAAAATGTCGGCGGTATGCGGGTGGTCCAGGCATTCGCCAATGAGGATCACGAGCGCGCGCTGTTCGAAAAAGACAATCAGCGCTATCGCCGCACCAAGCTCGATGCCTACAAGATCATGACCGCCAGCACGTCGCTCAGCTATATGAGCATGCGCCTGACGCAAATGATCATCATGATCTGCGGTGCCTGGCTCGTCCTGCACGGCGACCTGACCAATGGCGGCTTCGTCAGCTTCCTTCTCTTGGTGAATGTCTTCTTCCGGCCGATCGAGAAGATCAATTCCGTAATCGAAACCTATCCCAAGGGCATTGCCGGGTTTCGCCGCTTCACCGAGTTGATCGATACCGAGCCGGATATTGCCGATGCGCCGGATGCGATTACAGCTCCGTCCCTTCGTGGAGACATCGTGTATGCTGCCGTCAGCTTCGGTTATGCTGACGGCAAACAGGTTCTCTCCAACATCGATCTGACCATCCGCGCCGGAGAAACGGTTGCCTTCGTCGGCCCTTCTGGTGCGGGCAAAACGACTTTGTGCTCGCTGCTGCCGCGTTTCTACGAGGTCTCTGGTGGTGCCATCACCATTGACGGCATCGACATCCGCAAGATGACGCTGGCGTCGTTGCGCAGCCAGATCGGTATCGTGCAGCAGGATGTCTTCATGTTCGGCGGCACTGTCCGCGAGAACATCGAATATGGGCGGCTGGGCGCAAGCGATGATGATATCTGGATTGCGGCGCGGCGCGCACGTCTGGATCATGTCATCGAAGCTATGCCTGACGGCATGGAAACAGTGATTGGGGAGCGTGGCGTCAAACTCTCCGGCGGACAGAAGCAACGTCTCGCGATTGCCCGCATGTTCCTGAAGAACCCACCAATCCTCATTCTTGACGAGGCGACGTCCGCCCTTGACACCGAAACCGAACGCGCCATCCAGCAGTCGCTTGGTGAACTGGCCGAAGGGCGCACGACGCTCATCATCGCCCATCGTCTGGCGACCATCAGGGATGCGTCGCGCATTGTCGTCGTTGACGGCAACGGTATCCTTGAGAGCGGCAACCATCAGGAACTTCTTGCAGCGAGAGGGCCTTACAGCCGGCTCTATGAAGCGCAGTTCGGCGCTGGCCTGATCGCATAACAGTTCGAACTATGGTTGAGGGCTAAGCCCTTAACCATGCACCTTGGGTGGCCGATGCGCCTGCATGCACAACAGAACGCTGAGGACGACGGCGAGGATTGCCACACTTTCGATGAGCGTTGGTCCACGGCCTTCCCATAGAAAGCCGTAGAGCAGGGCGAACAGCGTTTCGAAAAGGATCATCTGTCCCACCATTGTCAGTGGCAGGAGCCGGCTCATGCGGTTCCACAGCGCGTTGCCGAAGATCGACGCCGAGATGGCAAGACCGGCCGCGACCATCGTAAACTGCATCCAGTCAGACGCGGGATGGACAACGTCGTCAAACGCAAAAGCGGGGACAGCAAGCACAAGCGCGATGCCGCCGGTGACAACGCCGGTCATCAGGTTCCATTCATCGGCACTGACCGCATGCAGACGCACGAGCCATCGCGCGTTGCCGACCGCAAAAGCCGTCCAGGAGGCCAGCGCACCGATCGCGGCTGCCAGCCCTATGAGCTTGCGAGCATCCAATGGTGTTCCGTCATGCATCAGCGATTGCCAAGAGATGCCGATGATCCCAACGGCCCCCAAGAAGAGAGACGGCCAGAGCCGCTTTAGCGACACGGCGCCGTGATCCATGCTGCCGATGATGGTAATCGCGACCGGCAGAAAGCCGACGATGATCGAGGTGAAGGCGACGCCACTCAATTGGACGGCGGTCGAGATGAAAACGTAATAGAGCAGGTTGCCGACGAGGCTGAGCCACAGGAGGGCCGTCCATTCCGCCCGACCGAACTGTGCCGATACGCGTTTGATTTTCGGCGCGATCAGCACGAGCGCGATAACACCATAGGTCAGATAGCGGGCCGTGGAGAGTTGCAACGGTGTGAAGCCTGCCGGAATGAGCTTCGGTGCAAGAAAAATCCCGCCCCACAGTGCTCCCGCCAGCATTCCGTAAAATAGCCCCAAGCCGATCTTGTTCATGTCATGCCCTCGCGTCTATGGCGGCTGTTTGGCATGCGCAAGAAGTGCCTGTCTTGACATAAACTCTTGTGGTTCAGGAAATTGCGTTGCGCCGATAGGCGGCGGGCGTAATGCCCATCGACTTCCTCATGGCACGCGTCAATGCGGTCTGGTCGGAGAATCCTGCCCGTGCGGCGATCTCGGCAATCGGCAAGGACGAACTTGAAAGAAGTGTGCAGATTCTCTTCATTCGCATATCGGCGACGAGGGCATGCGGCGTGGCGTCAAAGTAATCCAGAAACAGGGCATGCAGACGGCTCGTGCTGATCTCGGCCTCCGATGCCATGCGCTCCACCGTCCAGGGTTGAAACGGATCGATCTCGATCAATGCTTTCAGCGTCAGCAGTCGAGATGCGACGTCCGCCCTTTCGTCCGTGAAGCTTCCGACCAGAAGCTCTGCCCACAGCCTCGTTGAGGATGAATCGCATTCGCCATCGTGAATGGATCGTCGCATATGGCGCGCCACCGACGCCGATCGATGCGTGAGGTCGATGAACGGCTTATTGCAGAATCTCTCCAGCGTCGCTTCGGAGACGTACCGCTCGTCGAGATCGACGATCAGAGAGCGGTTGTTGTCCGAGGTGACAATGCTGTGCTTGATGTTGCCGGTGATCAGAACGGCTTTCGATGTGGAGAGCCTCTGTTGCAACCCGCCAACGTCGAGATCCATACTCCCTTGGAGCGGCACGACGATCTGGACGAAGGCGTGACGTTCCTCCGGCCATTCCTTCGAATAGGAGCGGAGATCGACAGATGCAGCTTGCACGGCGTTCTCCTTCCCTTAAACGCAAAAAGTGGCCTCGCGGCCACTCTCTAACATGAAGCGCGAAGAACGGGAACAGAGGCTCAGGCCTCGCTCTCCTGCTTCGCTGTCGATTCGCCACGCTTGCGCTTGCGCAGCACCGGCTTGTTCTCGCGCGCCTCGCACTTCGCCACATCGATAAGGTAAGCCAATACCGGCATGCTGTTCATCGAGGCGAGTTGCTTAGCGGATTCGAGAAGGTTGATGATGTTGGAAAAGTCGTCCATCGTATCTCTCGGCTGGACCATGGGGTCCGGTTTATGGTTGAAAAACGCGCCAGACACGAAACCGCGCCAAAATTCGACATCTTGGCCCGGTTGCATCTCATGGCTGCAAACAATCTTCTAATTTAATAGCAATCCACCCAGCAGGGTTGCAATAGCGATTTTCTAAGAACTGCTATGCAGGGGTGATGAGGATGATCATCGTCAACGATACCAGAGAGGCCGTGCAAGTCATCAAAGGCTCTCGCCGTATTCTCGTCATGGGCTGCTCCGGTAATGGCAAAAGCACGCTGAGCAAAGGGCTGTCTGAGCGTCTCGGACTGCCCCACATATCCTGCGACCGAGATATCTTCTGGCTGCCCGGCTGGAAGCTGAGGCCAAGGCCGGAGATGGTCAAACGCATGACCGCCTTTGCAGCGGAAGATCGTTGGATCATCGATGGCAACAGCCCAGGCACGCTGCCTCTTCGCTTGCCGCGGACGGAGGCTGTGATCTGGCTGCACTTTTCCCGCTGGGTTTCTTTGATAAGCGTCGTGAAGCGCTGGCTTCGCTACCGCGGCAAGGTGCGACCGGAAATGGCCGACGGGTGCCCGGAAAAGATCGACGCCAAGTTTCTGTCTTATATCTGGAGTTTCGAGAAGGCCGAATCACCTGAGATCATGCAGCATCTTGAAGGAGCGCGAGAGGATTTGCCGGTCATCATTATCAAAAGCTACCACGATACGAATCGCATGTTGAGCGATCTCGACTCGGCGATTGGCGGCGAGCCGCGGCTATAGGGCAGGGGGAAGATGTGCCAAACTATATTGGTGATATCGAAGACGCCGCGAGGTTGCTGGTAAATGCATCCCGCGCGCTGGTGGTCGGCTCGTCTGGTGCGGGAAAGACGACGCTCGCGCGGCAAGTCGCGCATCATCTTGAAGCCGAATATTTCTCGATAGACCGAGACGTGCGCTGGCTTCCGAATTGGACACAACGCGATCGGGCCGAGCAGCATCGCATCATCAAGGACATCATCGCTCGTGAGCGCTGGGTATTGGACGGAAGCAATCCCTCCACCTTCGACCTTCGTTTGCCACGAACCGACATCGTGATCTGGATGCGCGTGCCTCGCCTTGCATGTCTGGCGGGGATTGCGCGCCGGGTGATGCGCAACTACGGAAGAGTGCGACCGGATATGGCTGACGGTTGTCCTGAACCTTTGCCTGACCTCGAATTTTTGACTTACGTCTGGACTTTCGAGAAACGTCATGCTCCGCTCTTTGAGCGCAATTTCGATCTTTATGGTCCAGAGGTTCCGATATTTCAGGTGAAATCGCGACACGAGGCGGATCGCCTCCTTGATCTTATGCGGAGTGCACCTTAATTCCCGCTCATGCCGCAATTTGAAACATGCCGCCTTGTCAAACATTCTCCCGACCGGATGTACGATCTCGTCGCCGATGTGGAGAAATATCCGGAATTTTTGCCTCTCTGCGATGGGCTGACCGTACGCTCTAAAAAAGAACGTGACGGCAAGACGCTGCTGGTGGCGGATATGACGGTTGGCTACAAGGCCATCCGCGAAACCTTCACCACACAGGTTCTTTTAAAGCCGGAAGAACGCGCCATCGATGTGAAATACCTCGACGGGCCGTTCCGCTATCTGGACAATCGCTGGCGTTTTGAGCCGACCGATGATGGCGGATGCTCGGTCTATTTCTTCATCGACTACGAGTTCAAGAATCGCCTTCTGGGCGCTTTGATGGGCTCGATGTTCGATCGTGCCTTCCGCATGTTCGCCGAAGCCTTCGAAGCCCGCGCCAACCGCATTTATGCGGAGTGAGACAGCTCCAAAACCATGTCCAGCGCGGTTCTGACGGTGGCAAGGCGTACTTGATCGCGACCGATATCGCCATAGCGCATTTCGCGATGGAGAAGCCTGCCATCCCGGCTCTTCGCCGCAAGATGCACCAGACCAACCGGTTTTGCAGCAGAGCCGCCACCGGGACCGGCAATGCCTGTGACTGCAACGGCAACATGCGCCCGCGAGCGAAACAGGGCGCCATGGGCCATCTGCAGCGCAGTCTCTTTGGAGACAGCTCCAAAGGCCGTGAGTGTGGCCCGCGACACGCCCAGCATCTCCATCTTGGCCTCATTCGTATAGGTGACGAAGCCGCGATCCACCACCGCGGAGGAACCGGAGATCTCGGTCAGCGCGCCGGTGATCAACCCGCCCGTGCAGCTTTCCGCCGTCGATACCATGTGCTTTTCACCGGAAAAGCTTGCAATGATCTGTCGGGCCCGGTCTTCGATATCGGCGGGGAAGATGCTCATACCGGCCTCTGCTGGTAAACCACCGTGGCGGTGGCGATCGCTGCAATGCCCTCACGCCGTCCGACGAAGCCGATCATCTCGTTGGTGGTTGCCTTGACCGAGCATCGGTCGAGCGAGATACCAAGAATATCGGCGAGGTTCTCGCGCATGGCCTGGCGGTGCGGCCCGATGCGCGGCGCTTCCGCAATCAGCGAGACGTCCGCATTCATGATCGTACCGCCATTCCCGCGCACGACCTTTGCCGCGTGTTCGAGGAAAATCCGCGAAGGGGCGCCCTTCCATTGCGAATCCGACGGCGGAAAATGATCGCCGATATCCCCGGCACCGCAGGTTGCAAGAAGGGCGTCGGTCAGCGCATGAAGCGCCACATCCGCATCGGAATGGCCTTTGAGTTTCTGATCATGCGCAATGAAGATGCCGCAAAGCGTCACACCATCGCCGTCTTCCAACTGATGGACATCATACCCGTTTCCGGTCCGCACATCCGGAAGTGCTGCAGAGAGTTTTTCATCAGCCATGGTGATATCCCGCTTCAAAGTGAGTTTGACATTATCGACTGCCCCTTCGACGAGGTTGACCGGCAGGCCAGCCCATTCGGCTATCGAGGCGTCGTCTGTGAAATCGTCCCGACCCGATGAGGCGGCATCTCGATGCGCTGCAAGGATAGAGCTATATCGAAAGGCCTGCGGGGTCTGGGCGGCAAACAGGCCTTTGCGCGATACAGTCTCCTGAACCAAAGACGCTTCGCCACGCTTCAACGTGTCTGTGACCGCAAGCGCAGGCAGCACCGCTTCAGCACCGCTCTCTAGACGCTCCGCAACCCGCTCCAGAAGATCGCCATCGATGAAGGGACGGACTGAGTCATGGATCATCACATGCGTGACGTCCCCTGCCTTCAGCGCTTCGAGTCCTGCAAGGACGGATTGCTGCCGAGTCGCGCCGCCGGTAACGACCTTGATCCTATCGCCAGCCGCCAGACGGGCTTCAACCGGCTCGAAAAGGGCGACGTCATCCTGGTGAATAACGACGGCAATCGCGGCAGACTGTTGCCAGTCGAGGAACGTTTCCAGAGTGCGTTCGATGACGGGTCTGCCGCCGATCAGCCGATATTGCTTAGGCCCCTCTTCAGGTGAGCCTGCGCGCTCTCCACGGCCCGCTGCGACAAGGACGACACCGATTTTCATCTTGGATTTCCGCATTTCACCCATGCCGTTTCTGCGATTGTTGCAGATTGACACGGGTGATCTAACGTTTCAAAAGCCGAATGACTAGCCAAGATATGTGCATCCAACGGCCAGAAATGTCTGTGTTATGTTGCGGGTTTAAAGTAGTAGACGTCACGCGCAGGTAAATTCATCAAAAAACACGCAAAAAAACATCGCGGGCGCTTGGCAAGTGCTCAAACGCTGTCTAAAAATAATGCAAAATTTCTATCTGCATGAAAGATCGCCAATTGCATTTCCCGGCGCTGTCAGACTCATTTCAGATCGGTGGTGTCGCTGTTCGTAACCGGGCAGTGCTGGCACCTATGTCGGGCGTCACTGATCTTCCTTTCCGTCAACTTGCTTGGCGTTTTGGTGCGGGTCTTGTCGTGACCGAGATGGTTGCGAGCCGCGAACTCGTGGCAAACAAGGGCGAGTCCTGGGCTCGTCTGAAGAATGCGGGCATGACGCCACACATGGTGCAGCTTGCCGGACGCGAAGCGCACTGGATGGCGGAGGCCGCGAAAATAGCTGCCGATAATGGCGCCGATATCATCGACATCAATATGGGGTGCCCGGCCAAGAAGGTGACGGGCGGCTACTCCGGCTCTGCGCTGATGCGCGATCCCGATCATGCGCTGACCCTCATTGAGGCGACCGTCAGGGCGGTTGATGTGCCGGTCACGGTGAAGATGCGGCTGGGTTGGGACGAAAACTCCCTCAACGCCCCAGACATCGCAGCGCGGGCTGAAGCCGCAGGTGTAAAGCTCATCACCATCCATGGCCGCACGCGCATGCAGTTTTACGAAGGCAAGGCGGATTGGAGCGCGATCCGCGCAGTCCGTAGCGCTATTTCGATACCGCTGATCGCCAATGGTGACGTGGAAACGGAAAGCGATGTTGCCGAGATATTGCGCCTTTCGGGCGCCGATGCGGTGATGGTAGGGCGCGGTGCGCAGGGGCAGCCCTGGTTGCCAGCCGTTCTCGCCGGACACGCGGCACCTCCACCACAGAATATCGCCGATATTGCCGTCGAGCATTATGAGATGATGCTCGAATTTTACGGTCTGGAGGCTGGTCTTCGTCATGCACGCAAGCATCTCGGCTGGTATCTCGACCGTTTCGCCCCCTCAACCACGGCCGAGGAGAAGGTGCTGATCATGACATCGAAAAACACGAGCGAGGTCATCGTGGTGCTGCGCGGCGCACTGGAACGCGGAGCGGAAAACGATGGCGCAAGGAAGGCTGCATGAGCGCTGGAAATTCATCTGCGCCGGGTGGTAACGCCTTGGCAATGGCCGTTCTGAATGCCGTGCAGAACCCTGTCATCCTTGTGGATGCAGAAGGCTTCGTTGCTTTTGCCAACTGGGAGGCAGAAGCCTTCTTCGGCGCCAGTGCGGCTCATATGGCGCGCTATCGTATTTCAACTTTCATCCCTTTCGGCAGCCCTCTTCTGGCGCTGATCGATCAGGTCCGAGAGCGACGCGCTCCCGTCAACGAATATCGCGTTGATCTTTCATCCCCAAGGCTTGGTCAGGACAAGCTGGTCGATCTCTATGTTGCGCCCGTCGTCAGCGAGCCAGGTTCGGTCGTCGTCGTTTTTCAGGAACGGTCGATGGCGGACAAGATCGATCGCCAGCTCACACATCGCGCCGCAGCGCGCTCTGTCACGGGTCTAGCGTCGATGCTTGCCCACGAAATCAAGAACCCGCTTTCCGGGATCAGAGGTGCTGCGCAACTTCTCGAATCTTCGGTTCCGGATGAGGACAGAGCTCTCACGCGGCTGATCTGCGACGAGACGGATCGCATCGTCTCGCTTGTAGACCGCATGGAGATTTTCTCCGATGAGCGTCCGGTGGACCGCGTGCCGGTCAACATCCACTCGGTCCTCGATCATGTTAAAGCCGTGGCCAAGGCTGGTTTTGCTCGCAACATCAAGATTTCGGAAAACTACGATCCGTCCTTACCGCCGGTCTATGCCAACCGCGATCAGTTGGTGCAGGTCTTTCTCAATCTTGTGAAAAACGCGGCTGAAGCAGTAGGCAATCAGCAGGATGGTGAAATCGTTCTCACCACCGCTTATCGCCCGGGCATTCGCCTATCGGTTGCTGGCAGCCGCGAGCGTATTTCTCTGCCGCTCGAATTCTGTGTGCATGACAACGGTCCGGGCGTACCATCCGATCTTCTGCCGCATCTCTTCGATCCCTTCATTACCACCAAAACCAATGGCTCCGGCCTGGGTTTGGCACTGGTTGCGAAGCTGATCGGCGCCCATGGCGGCATCGTTGAATGCGACAGCCAGAACCATCGCACGACATTCCGCGTCCTGATGCCGGTTTCGCCTGAAGTCGCGCCGGACGACAGCATTATACCGAACTCGACAGGGTCCAATCCATGACAGCAACGATTCTCGTAGCCGATGATGATGCGGCTATCCGCACCGTTCTGAACCAGGCGCTGAGCCGCGCCGGTTACGATGTGCGCATCACGTCCAATGCCGCCACGCTATGGCGTTGGGTCTCGGCGGGCGAGGGCGACCTTGTCATTACCGATGTGGTCATGCCGGACGAAAACGCCTTCGACCTGCTGCCACGCATCAAAAAGGCGCGGCCTGAGCTTCCGGTTCTGGTTATGAGTGCTCAGAACACGTTCATGACCGCGATCAAGGCGTCCGAGAAGGGCGCTTATGATTACCTGCCGAAGCCTTTCGACCTGACGGAATTGATCGCCATCATAGGCCGCGCGCTCTCGGAGCCGAAACGCAAGCCTGCGAAGCTCGATGACGACATGCAGGATGGCATGCCGCTGGTCGGCCGTTCAGCAGCGATGCAGGAAATCTACCGCGTGCTGGCCCGTCTGATGCAGACGGATCTGACGCTCATGATTACCGGCGAGTCCGGGACGGGCAAGGAGCTGGTAGCGCGTGCGCTGCATGATTACGGCAAGCGACGCAATGGCCCCTTCGTCGCCATCAACATGGCGGCTATCCCACGCGACCTGATCGA
The DNA here is from genome assembly GCF_030819275.1 of Agrobacterium larrymoorei. Taxonomy (GTDB): domain Bacteria; phylum Pseudomonadota; class Alphaproteobacteria; order Rhizobiales; family Rhizobiaceae; genus Agrobacterium; species Agrobacterium larrymoorei_B. Next base: position 1,456,745 of record NZ_JAUTBL010000002.1, read on the forward strand.
ATCCGAACTTTTCGGCCACGAGAAGGGCGCTTTCACCGGCGCACAGAACCGCTCAACCGGCCGTTTCGAACAGGCCGAGGGTGGCACTCTGTTTCTCGATGAAATCGGCGACATGCCGATGGATGCGCAGACCCGTCTCCTGCGAGTCTTGCAGCAGGGCGAATATACGACCGTGGGCGGGCGCACGCCAATCCGCACCGATGTCCGCATCGTAGCCGCGACAAACAAGGATCTGAAGCAGTCGATCAACCAGGGTCTTTTCCGTGAAGACCTCTATTATCGTCTGAACGTCGTTCCGCTGCGCCTGCCGCCGCTTCGCGATCGCGCCGAGGATATTCCCGACCTCGTGCGTCACTTTATCCAGACCGGTGAGAAGGAAGGTCTTGAGGGCAAGCGTTTCGAGGGTGAGGCGCTGGAGTTGATGAAGGCCTACGCCTGGCCCGGCAACGTTCGCGAACTTGAGAACCTGATCCGCCGCCTCATGGCGCTCTATCCGCAGGAAGTCATCACCCGCGAAATCATCGAGCAGGAGCTTCAGTCTGACGTTCCCGATAGCCCTATCGACCGAACGACCGTTCGCAGCGGCAACCTGACGATCTCGCAGGCGGTGGAAGAGAATATGCGGGAATATTTCTCGAGCTTCGGCGAAAACCTTCCGCCACCCGGCCTCTACGACCGCGTGCTGCATGAGATGGAATATCCGCTGATTCTCGCAGCGCTGACCGCAACACGCGGAAACCAGATCAAGGCGGCAGACCTGCTCGGCCTCAATCGTAATACGCTTAGGAAAAAGATCCGCGAACTCGGCGTTTCCGTGTATCGCAGCTCTCGTACCACCTGAGGATATTGACAATACGACGATCGTCGTTGCATTTTCGCCACAAACTGTTGCTTGAAAAACACTGTGACATCATAGATTCGCCATCTCGCGAAAATTGATGTCGGGCTGTGGCGTTGCTGCTGATCTCGGCGGCTTGGGATTGATGATCAATGCGTAAACCTGTCGCCGAAGGAAGAGCCGACGACCAAGCGGCGGGCATGGTGATAGCCGACCGACGGATGTCGTTTGCGCTACCGGGTCTTGTTCTCGCTGGCGTAGCGCTGATCTGTGCCATCGTCACGCTGATCGTGCTGCTCGGACTGACACCGATCGCGCCGACCTCGAATGTCGTCATCGCCTCGGTCGTCATCAATTCCATCTTCGTCATTGGCCTGATGTATCTCATCGGCCGCGAAATCAGCCGGCTCTTGAAAGCGCGCCGTAAGGGTAGGGCTGCGGCGCGCCTGCATGTGCGCATCGTCGTGCTGTTCTCCATCGTCGCCATTACGCCAGCCGTTCTCGTGGCGATCTTCGCAAGTCTGACGCTGAATGTGGGGCTTGATCGCTGGTTTGCGCTGCGCACCCAGGCAATCGTCGATTCGTCCAGCAATATCGCCCAGGCCTATATGCTGGAAAATGCCGGTTATCTTCAGGGCCAGACGCTCTCCATGGCGACCGATCTCGACCGCAACCGCGCACTTTTCTATCTCGACCGCACAGGCTTCGTCGATCTCATGACGCGCCAGGCAAAAGGCCGCGGCATGCTCGGCGCCTTTCTCGTCCAGGCGGATGGCGATGCCGTCGTGCAGGCCGATATCACCACTGAACGCCCTCTGCCGGCAATCCCTGCGGATGCTTTGGAAAAGGCCGCGGCTGGCCAGCCAACGCTTATTCCGCCAGGCGTTACCAATCTCGTTGGTGCCATCATCAAGCTTGAGGGGATTGGCGGAACGTTCCTCTATACGGTGCGCGCCGTCGACCCCAAGGTGATGTCGGCTATGCGGCTGATGGAGGAGAACCGCGCGGAATATAAGGCGATGGAATCCGGCCGCGCGCCGTTGCAGATCGCCTTTGCCATTCTCTATCTCGGCTTTGCGCTGATCGTGCTTCTCGCCGCAATCTGGACGGCGATCGCGGTCGCCGACCGTATCGTTCGCCCGATCCGTCTGCTCATCAGCGCCGCTGACAGTGTAGCAACCGGCAACCTGCATGTGCTGGTGCCGGTGCGCGCCATCGACGGCGACGTTGGCCGCCTGTCGCGAACCTTCAACAAGATGATTTCCGAAATCCGCAGCCAGCAGGAGGAGATCATCGAGGCGAAGGACGATATCGATGATCGCCGCCGCTTCATCGAAGCGGTGCTCTCCGGTGTCACGGCCGCCGTGATCGGCGTCGATGAGAACCGGGTGATCACCATCGTCAATCCTTCAGCGGAAGAGTTTCTTGCTCTTCCTTCCTCTGAGCTTGTCGGTGCTCCGCTCTCCGTGGCAGCACCCGAGATCGAGCATGTGCTGGCGGAAGCGTCGGCATCCGGCCGTGCGGATTTCCGTCAGCAGATCAACATCATGCGCCGCGGTAAGGAACGCACCTTGAGCGTTCAGGTCACGCGCGAGGACGCCCGTGATGGCCGCGAGTCTCATGTCATCACTCTCGACGACATCACCGATCTCGTCATCGCTCAGCGCTCGACCGCCTGGTCGGATGTGGCACGACGTATTGCGCACGAGATCAAGAACCCGTTGACGCCGATCCAGCTCTCTGCGGAGCGCATCAAGCGCCGCTTTGGCAAGCAGATCGACGACAGCGACCGCGCGGTATTCGATCAGTGTACTGACACCATCGTTCGTCAGGTTGGCGATATTGGCCGGATGGTTGATGAGTTCTCGGCCTTTGCCCGCATGCCGAAGCCGACCAAGGAACGATCCGATCTGCGCGGCGTGCTCAAGGATGCGACCTTCCTCAGAGAGATGGGTGCGAGCCACGTGAGTTTCGAAACTGCACTGGGTGACAAGCCTCTGGAAGGCATGTTCGACTCCCGCATGCTCGGTCAGGCGTTTGGCAATCTCATCAAGAATGCGACCGAGGCGATCGAGTCCGTCGATCCTGCTGAAAAGCGTGATGGCCGCATCTTGGTCCGTGCGGATTTTGACGAAGCAAACAACAGGTTCGTAGTCGACGTCATCGATAATGGCAGAGGCCTGCCGGTCGAGAACCGTCACCGTATTCTCGAACCTTATATGACGATGCGCGACAAAGGCACAGGGCTTGGTCTCGCCATCGTCAAGAAGATCATTGAAGAACACGGCGGTCATCTTGAGTTGCATGATGCCCCCGCCGATTTCGATCATGGCCACGGTGCCATGATCAGGGTGCTGCTCCCGCGTGTCGAAGCGGTTGGCAGCGAAACTGACAAGGAAGTTGCATATGGCATCTGATATTCTGGTCGTCGACGACGAGGCCGACATCCGTGAGATCGTTGCGGGCATTCTGTCTGATGAGGGTCACGAAACCCGCATGGCGCATGATAGCGACAGCGCGCTGGCTGCCATTTCCGAACGCGTTCCGCGATTGATCTTTCTTGATATCTGGATGCAGGGAAGCAAGCTGGATGGTCTGGCGCTTCTCGATGAAATCAAAAACCGCCATCCCGACTTGCCTGTGGTGATGATTTCTGGTCACGGTAACATCGAGACGGCAGTCAATGCGATCAAGCGTGGTGCTTTCGACTTCATCGAGAAGCCGTTCAAGGCTGACCGTCTGATTCTGATTGCCGAACGAGCGCTGGAAAACTCCAAGCTGAAGCGCGAGGTTCAGGAGCTAAAAAAGCGGACTGGCGACGCCGTTGAACTGGTCGGGGCGTCTCTGGCCGTTTCGCAGCTGCGCCAGACGATCGATCGCGTCGCGCCCACCAACAGCCGCATCATGATCCTCGGCCCCTCCGGCTCCGGCAAAGAGCTTGTGGCGCGCATGATCCACAAGAAGTCGTCGCGGGCGACGGGACCCTTTGTGGCGCTGAATGCGGCCACAATCACGCCGGAGCGCATGGAGATCGCGCTTTTCGGCACAGAAGGACTGCCTGGACAGCCACGCAAAGTCGGTGCGCTGGAAGAGGCGCATCGCGGCGTTCTCTATCTCGATGAAGTCGGCGAAATGCCGCGCGAGACGCAGAACAAGATTCTGCGCGTGCTGGTCGATCAGCAGTTCGAGCGCGTCGGCGGCGGCAAGCGGGTCAAGGTCGATGTTCGCATTATTTCCTCGACCGCACTCAATCTCGAGAACCTGATCTCCGAGGGACTTTTTCGCGAGGATCTCTACCACCGTCTCGCCGTTGTCCCGGTCAAGGTTCCGGCTCTGTCCGAGCGTCGCGAGGATATTCCGTTTCTGGTGGACATGTTCATCCGCCAGATTTCGGAACAGGCAGGCATTCGTCCGCGCAAGATCGGCGACGACGCCATGGCCGTTCTGCAAACGCATGATTGGCCGGGCAACATTCGGCAGCTTCGCAACAACATCGAACGCCTGATGATCCTTGCCCGTCCGGAAGGTGGCGACACGTCGATTACTGCGGACATGCTGCCGTCCGATATTGGCGACATGCTGCCGAAGATTGCCGCACAGGGTGATCAGCACATCATGACGCTTCCTCTCCGTGAGGCGCGCGAAATGTTCGAGCGTGATTATCTTGTGGCACAGATCAACCGCTTCGGCGGCAACATTTCCCGCACGGCGGAGTTTGTCGGCATGGAGCGCTCGGCCCTGCACCGTAAGCTCAAGTCGCTCGGCGTCTGACAGTTATGCGCTCAACGGGTTTTATGAATAAGCTCGGAGAGGGCGGTGCATGAAGGTCATTATTTGCGGCGCGGGGCAGGTGGGTTACGGCATCGCCGAACAGCTGTCGCGTGAGGACAATGAGGTTTCGGTCATCGATACCTCCGCCGCCCTTATCTCCGCGATCACTGAGACGCTCGATGTTCGTGGCTATGTCGGCCATGGCTCGCATCCGGATGTCTTGGCGAAAGCTGGGGCCGATCAGGCCGACATGATTATTGCCGTCACCCTCTATGACGAGATCAACATCGTCGCCTGCGAGGTCGCGCACGCTCTCTTCAGTGTACCCACCAAGATTGCCCGCATCCGCGATCAGAGCTATCTGGCTCCTGAATATGGCGACCTGTTCAGCCGCGAAAACATGTCCATCGATGTGACCATCTCTCCAGAGATTGAAGTCGGTAAGATGGTCCTCCGGCGCATTGCTTTTCCAGGCGCCACCGACGTGGTCCGCTTTGCCGATGACAATGTCTATATGCTGGCAATCGAGTGCATGGAGGATTGCCCGGTCGTCAACACGCCGCTGCAGCAGTTGAGCCAACTCTTCCCCGATCTGATTGCAACTGTCGTTGGTGTGTTCCGCAACGGTCACTTGAAGTCGGTCGACTCCTCCGAACAACTGCGCACCGGCGACCTTGCCTATGTCATCTGCCAACGCCAGCACGCCCGCCGCACACTCGGGCTGTTCGGTCATGTGGAGAAAGAGGCAAGCAGGATCGTCATCGCCGGCGGTGGCAATATCGGCCAATATGTTGCGCGTTCCATCGAGGAACTGCAACCGAAGACTCGGGTCAAGATCATCGAGTTCGATCGCGACAAGGCGATCGCAGCTTCTGAAAATCTCAACTCGACGATCGTGCTGCATGGCTCGGTCCTTGACCAGAAAATCCTTCACCAGGCCGATATTCAGGATGCCGACCTGATCGTTACGCTCACCAACAACGACCAGACCAATATTCTGGGCGCAGTCATGGCAAAGCAGATGGGCTGCAAATCGAACCTTGCTTTGCTGAATGCCACCTCCTTCCACGATGCAGCCAAGTCGCTGGCGCTCGACGCATACATCAACCCCCGGGCGGTGACGATTTCACGGGTGTTGCAGCATGTGCGCAAGGGCCGCATCCGCTCCGTCTATGCGGTGCAGCGCGGTAACGGTGAGATCATCGAAGCCGAAGCTCTGGAGACGTCTCCGCTCGTCGGCCAGGCGCTTCGCGAGATCGATCTTCCTGAAGGTATCCGCATCGGGGCAGTTTATCGTGACAAGACGGTTTTGCGGCCAGATGGCAACATGAAGATCAAAGCGAAGGACCGTGTCATTCTCTTTGCATCGGCAGATTCGGTACGCGATGTGGAGCAGCTCTTCAGGGTGTCGCTGCAATATTTCTAATTTATCGAGAAACGTACCATCTTGGCAAGCTGGCAAAAAATGGAGTGAGTTTTTCGACATTGCGGAACAGAGCGTGATTTGATACCAGAGTTTCACCCAATGGCAGGGGGCACGGCCAGCGGGATAGCATTATTGATTGTTTGATTTCCCGGTCTCCCATCCGGGCAAAAAAGAAAGAAGCGGCGCTATGGCGGAACGTTCTCAAAACCTGCAAGACCTTTTCCTCAACACCGTTCGTAAGCAGAAGATTTCGTTGACGATTTTCCTCATCAACGGCGTCAAGCTGACAGGTGTTGTTACGTCTTTCGACAACTTCTGCGTGCTCCTGCGCCGCGATGGACATTCGCAGCTCGTCTACAAGCATGCGATCTCCACCATCATGCCTGGTCAGCCCATGCAGATGTTCGAGACCGAAGAAGGCGCGGCCTGATTCTTCGTTTCTAAGACGTAACCGATCTCTCGTCCTGCAGCGATGGACAACGGAACTCACGATCGAGCTCCGTTGTTTTTGTCGTGTAGCTGCCTATATTTTAAACTGGCACCAGCAACTGAAAGGGCCAGCACATTTCTACACGCGATACGTCGAATGAATCCATCATTCCTGAGCTTGAAAAGCGCCGCGACGACATGCGCGCGGTCGTCCTCGTCCCGCAGCTGAAGCAGCAGCGTGACCATCGCGAGGCGACTGCGACGGCGCCCCTGCGGTCGATGGAGGCGAAGCTCGAAGAAGCAAAAGGTCTGGCGCTGGCCATTGACCTCACCGTTACACAAGGGCTGATCGTCCCCGTCAGCCAGCCGCGCCCTGCGACATTGTTCGGCACCGGTAAGATCGAAGAGATCGGTCATCTGCTCGATGAAACGGATGCAGGTCTGGTGATTGTCGATCACCCTTTGACGCCGGTTCAGCAACGCAATCTTGAAAAGCAGTGGAATTCCAAGGTAATCGACCGGACGGGTCTCATCCTTGAAATTTTCGGACGCCGCGCCTCGACAAAGGAAGGCACACTGCAGGTCGATCTTGCCCACCTCAATTACCAGAAGGGCCGCCTTGTCAGAAGCTGGACCCACCTTGAGCGTCAGCGCGGCGGCGCGGGCTTCATGGGTGGTCCGGGTGAAACGCAGATCGAAGCGGATAGGCGTCTTCTTCAAGAGCGCATCGTGCGTCTCGAGCGGGAGCTGGAGCAGGTGGTGCGCACCCGCCAATTGCACCGCGCCAAGCGTCGCAAGGTGCCGCATCCGATCGTCGCGCTGGTCGGATATACCAACGCCGGAAAGTCGACGCTATTCAATCGTATCACGGGTGCGGGCGTCCTGGCGGAAGACATGCTGTTTGCCACGCTGGATCCCACGCTTCGCCGTATGAAGCTGCCACATGGACGAACCGTCATCCTGTCCGATACGGTCGGTTTCATCTCCGACCTGCCGACCCACTTGGTTGCCGCCTTCCGCGCAACCCTGGAAGAGGTGCTGGAAGCAGATCTGGTTCTGCATGTGCGCGATATGTCGGATCCCGACAATGCGGCACAGGCCGGTGACGTCATGCGCATTCTTGGCGATCTCGGCATCGACGAAAAGGTCGCTGAGGAGCGGATCATCGAGGTCTGGAACAAGGTGGACCGGCTGGAGCCGGAAGCCCATGACGCCATCATGCAGAAAGCAGAGGGCCGGGCCAATGTCCGTGCCGTCTCCGCACTGACAGGCGAGGGTGTCGATGCGCTGATGGACGATATCTCGATTCGCCTGTCGGGCGTTCTGACGGAAACCACGATCGTTTTGAGCATCGATCAATTGCCGCTCCTGTCCTGGGTTTATGACAACGCCATCGTCGATGGACGCAAGGACCGAGAAGACGGTTCGGTGGCGCTCGACATTCGCCTCTCGGGAGAGCAGGGGGCAGCGCTGGAGCGGAAGCTCGGACTGGGCACTAAGCCACAGGCGGAAGACTGGGAGCGGTGAGCGATATCCCGCTGCAATCCGTCGCGTAAGGCATTTTGCGGTTTTACAATATGACGCGGGGTGAAACAAAAACTTGAAGCGTGGACGAGGAAATGAAAGATCGCAGCACGCTTTATAAGCAGCATCGCATATCATCTATGTCCTCCGTCCCGCCCTATTTTGAAAAATGTCAAAGTTGGTGGTGCTCAGTAGGTGATAGTCGTGTAGCGGATATGATGTGAGCCGATATTGATGTTGCCAGAATTAGATCTTCCAACTGTTCTTATTCTTCATAAGCTTTCATTTGTCGTCGCCGGCCTTTGCTTCATTTACGTTCGTTCTCAGTCACGGGAAAGTGTGGGCCTGGGGCTTTTGGCGATCGGTTTCTTCCTTGTCGCCATGGCTTCGATCCTCGTTGGGGTTGGATTTTTCCTTCCAGGGCGTGAATATCTTTTCGCCATGGCGGGGATGTTTGCCGGCCTCGTGGGATATGCGGTCTTTTGGCTTGGAATGTGCCGCATCAGCAGGCAGAGAAAGGGAAATCGCGAATGGCTCGTCTTGACCCTTCCAGTGGTGGTCTGCCTGGTGCTGATTGCCACCGGCCTCTATGACTCGCCCCATAGCCGAACAATTGCCTTCCAGACCACGACCGCATCACTGCTTTTCGCGTCTGCGCTGACGGTTCGCGCCGACAATGTCACGGAGCCGCTCCCCGTCAGAAAGCCCTTAGCGGTGTCGATCATCATCGCAGCTGTTCTCACACTGCTTGTCGCAGTCGGGGTGGCTTTTCCGTTGACGGCGATCAACATCGCGCGAAACGCATTTTTTGCCTCCATCATCTGTCATTTTGCGATTGCGTTCTTCGTCATGGCACTCGTCAAGGAACGGACCGAAGAGCGGTTGAGGGGCTTGGTCGGGCTCGACGTGTTGACGGGCGTGCCGAACCGGCACTCCTTCAGTTCCAGGCTTCCCGAAACTGTTCGATACGGCGATGCGATCGTTATGATCGACATAGACCACTTCAAGCGCATCAATGACAATTTCGGCCATCTCGCTGGCGATGAAATACTGGCACGCGTGGCACGAGAACTCTTCACCCGTATTCGTCCGGTCGATAGCTTCGCCCGCTTTGGTGGAGAGGAGTTCATCCTGTATCAGCCAGATATCGGCAAGGACGAGGCGGTTGCTTTTGCCGGTACGCTGCAGAATGTCGTCAGTTCGATTACATACCGCATGGACGATCAAACCGTGGTCGCGACCTTGAGTATGGGTATTGCTGTCTGCGACGAGAAGACCAGCACCGCGATGTCGCTTATAAAGAAGGCGGATATGGCGCTTTATGCGTCGAAAGCATCCGGCCGTGACCGTTTGACGCTGTATCGTGCTGAAGACTTCGTCGATGGGCAGGTGCAGCAGCGAAGCAACTACACCTGAAGAAAGTCTTGCGGCCCAGAGGCAAAGTATTCGAAGGAACAAGAGCTTAGGGCGCGCGGAGTAAGTCTGAAGCTATCGAAACGCACGCGAATGGAGCGGCAGTCTTCCGATCATCCAAGCTGTCGCTCGATTGCCTTGGCAGCCTGCCACAACTCCTCCATCCTCTCGAGGCTGGCAGCCTCAAGCGTTTCCCCGGAGGCGGCAAGCGACGTCTCAATGTGGCGAAACCGGCGGCGAAACTTGGTGTTCGTGCCGCGCAGCGCATTTTCAGCGTCGACTTTGACATGGCGGCCGATATTGACCATGGCGAAGATCAGATCGCCCAACTCGTCGCTGATGCTCTCGGCCTTGCCTTCAGCAAGCGCCTCCCTGAGTTCCCCGATCTCTTCCTCGATCTTGTCGAGGATCGGCTCTGCTGCGGACCAGTCAAAACCGACGCGCGCGGCCTGTTCCTGAAGCTTCAAAGCCTCGGTCAGCGCTGGCTGGCTGCGCTGGATCGAGCCCAAAAATCCGGCCTTCGGGTCCTCGCTGATGCCGCGCAGTGCACGTCGTTCCAAGCGCTCACGCTTCTCGGCCGCCTTGATTTGATCCCATTGCAGCTTGACGGATTCCGGCGTGTCCGCCTCTGAGACTGCAAAGACATGCGGGTGCCTCCGGATCATCTTTGACGTCACGGCATGAACGACATCGCCGAAGGAGAACGCTCCCATCTCCTCGGCAATACGCGAATGAAAAACCACCTGCAGCAACAGGTCCCCGAGTTCTTCGCAAAGATCGTCCATGTCGCTGCGCTCGATCGCATCCGCCACTTCATAGGCTTCCTCGATCGTGTAGGGTTTGATCGTCTCGAATGTCTGGACGATATCCCAAGGGCACCCTGTTTCCGGCTGGCGCAACGCCTCCATGATCTCGATGAGACGGGAGATATCTTTCGAGGCTTCCATGGTGCTGCTTTCTGGACTGTCAGTTCAGTGGGATGTTGTTGTCGGATTTGGACGACTGATAGCTATTGGAGAGGTTGTTATAGACCGTTTTGATCCGTGCCGTCTGCTCTTGCAACTTCAGTTTCAACGGGTTTTCCTCTGCTTCCACCAGATCGGCAATGAAGTAGGAGTTCCAGAAAGCATTGCTCCGCCGATAGCCGCCTGGCTCCAAACCGAAGACCTCCTTGAGAATCTTGAGGTCATGCGGAATGGCGAAAGCGTCCCGCGAATCTTCATGGCTGAAAAAGGAGTAGAAATTGTCAAAGCCTGCCCAGGTGATCGCCGACATGCACATGGTGCAGGGTTCATGGGTGGAAAGAAAGATCAGGTCTTTCGTGTCAGGCTTTTCGCCCAGTTCGTAGAAATGTTTCAGGGTGTGGACCTCACCGTGCCACAAAGGGTTCTTAAGCTCATTGTTGGTTTCGGCAATCACCAGCGACAGATCGGACTTGCGCAGAATGGCTGCCCCGAAGACCTTGTTGCCGAGCGCGACGCCGCGGCTGGTAAGTGGCAAAATGTCATGTTCGATCACGTCGAGGAGGCGTGAGGCCAAAGATTGCTCTGTCAAGATACGTACCCTTTTTCTGTGGTAGTGAAGTTTCCGATTTGCTTCTGCCAGAAACAGTAGAGAAATATAGAATATTGATAGAAATACCATCCTTTAGATGGGGTGTGGCGGCTTGGTCGCTACGGTTGCTTTTCCTCAAAAAGGCCGCTTGCCGAGAAATAATAATCTACGGCATTATGATGTAGGAATTTTCGTGCCTTCAACCTTTTTACTCGATCGGCGATATTGCGACCATGTTTGAGACAACTGCTTCCCGCACCCAAGACCGCCTGATGACATTCCCTGCCTTCTTCAAGGTAGAGGGCAAGTACGTTGCTGTCTTCGGGAACGGCGATGAGGCTTATGCGAAGGCGCGGCTTCTTTCAAATACAAATGCGCTGATCGTCGCATTCTCGGATGATCCGCAGTCCGACTACGCTGCCTTTCTTGAGAGGGAACATATCAAGGTCGTTGCACAGTCCTTCACCCCAGATCAGGTGGAGGGCATGACACTTGTCTTCGCCGCGACCGGCGATGAAGCACTTGATCGTCAGATCGTGGATGCGGCACGCGCAAGGTCCATTCCTGCCAATGCCGTCGACCAGCCGGGCTATTGCGATTTCTATACGCCAGGTCTTGTGTCTCGTGCGCCTCTCGCGGTTGCGATCTGTACGGAAGGCGCCGGTCCGGTGCTTGGCCAGATCGTTCGTGCGCGTATTGACCAGATGTTGGCGCCGTCACTTGGTCGTCTCGCCCGGCTCGCGGTGGAATATCGCGATGCTGCGGAAGCCAGCATTCCGAAGGGCGCTCTCCGTCGTAACTTCTGGCGTCGCTTCTTCTCTGGAAGCGTGGCAGATGCTGTCGCCCAGAACGATGTCGATGCCGCTCACGCCGCAGCAGAGAAGCTTCTTTTGTCACCTGAAAGCCCCGAAGGCTACGTGTGGCTGGTGGGCGCAGGTCCGGGTGCTGAAGATCTTTTGACACTGCGTGCGCAGCGCGTCCTGATGCAGGCGGATGTGATTGTCTATGACGCGCTAGTGCCTCAAGAGATCGTCAATATGGGCCGTCGGGACGCGGAGCGTCTGTCGGTCGGCAAGCGCAAGGGCTGTCACTCCAAGTCGCAGGAGGACATCAATAAGCTGTTGGTGTCGCTCGGCCAGGAAGGGAAACGCGTCGTCAGGCTGAAGTCCGGCGATCCGCTGGTCTATGGCCGCGCGGCTGAAGAGATGGCAGCACTGCGCGAAGCTGGTATTGGATATGAGATCGTACCGGGCATTACCTCGGCCTTCGCCGCCGCCGCCGACTTCGAACTGCCGCTCACACTGCGCGGCGTGGCATCGTCGCTGATCTTTACCACAGGTCACGATCTCGCGGGCGATATCTTGCCGGACTGGGCGCGTCTCGCCGTCTCAGGGGCAACAATTGCCGTCTATATGGGTCGCAGCGTTGCCGCCTCTGTAGCGACGCGGCTGATGAGTGCGGGACTGAATGCGGATACGACAGTGGCGGTTATCGAGAACGCCAGCCGCAGCTATCGTCGCCTGATGCATGGCACATTGAAGGATTTGCCCGACTTAGAGCATCGCGATGAGTTGACTGGCCCAGTCATGGTCATCATCGGCGATGCGGTTGCCGGTTCGAATTTTGAAAGGTCCGAAGCGCTGGCGGTCTCGCCGCTTGGCGCAAATGCCGGACAGGAGTATGCAAATGGTTGATAAGGTACTCACCGCCAATCGTCTGACCGATGGCATCGCTGTATGGCTGGATGCCAGCGGCGAATGGAACGAGGATCTGCAGTCCGCTCTCGTTGCGCGTCACGAGGAAGCGGTCGCGTCGCTGGAAGAGATCGGCAAGCGCGATTTCTCTGCCAACAAGGTTGTAGACGTCAACATCATCGAGGTTGCCGAGGAAAACGGTCGTCTGTGGCCGACGCGTCTGCGCGAACGCATTCGTGCGGCTGGCCCGACAATCGAATACGCCACGGGCTACAAGCCCGCTGACGCAGCATTTATCGCAGTCTGAGGAAGATCATGTACCGTTATGACGAGTTCGACCACGCTTTCGTAAAGGGTCGCGTGGAGCAGTTTCGCGATCAGGTGGAACGCCGCCTGTCCGGCGAACTGGCCGAAGATGCGTTCAAGCCCCTGCGCCTGATGAATGGCGTCTACCTTCAGTTGCATGCCTACATGCTGCGCGTCGCGATCCCCTATGGAACGCTGAACTCCAAGCAGATGCGTATGCTGGCGCATATCGCCCGCAAGTATGATCGTGGCTACGGCCACTTCACCACGCGGCAGAACATTCAGTATAACTGGCCGCGTCTTGCCGATACGCCTGCTATTCTGGACGAGTTGGCAAGCGTGGAAATGCATGCGCTGCAGACCTCAGGCAATTGCATTCGCAACGTCACCGCCGACCACTTTGCAGGTGCTGCGGCAGACGAGGTGGCCGATCCGCGCCCCTATGCGGAGATCCTGCGCCAATGGTCATCCGTGCATCCGGAATTCTCCTTCCTGCCGCGCAAGTTCAAGATCGCCGTGACAGGTGCGGAGCGTGATCGCGCTGCCATTCAGGTTCACGATATCGGTCTGCACCTGAAGAAGAATGATGAGGGCGAAATCGGCTTCGCCGTTTATGTCGGCGGCGGGCAGGGCAGAACGCCGATGATCGCCAAAAAGATTCGCGATTTCCTGCCTGAAGAGGACCTGCTGTCCTACACCACCGCCATCATGCGCGTGTATAATCTGCATGGACGGCGTGACAACAAATACAAGGCGCGCATCAAGATCCTCGTGCATGAGACAGGTGCGGAAGAACTGGCGCGTCAGGTCGAGGCAGAATTCGTTCACCTGAAGAACGGCGAACTGAAACTTCCCGACGCGGATATTGCTGCGATCACCACCTACTTCGCGCCGCCGCAGTTGAAGGACCGTCCCGAAAGCTGGGAGAGCCTCGCTCGCTGGAAGAAGGCGGATGCAGATTTCGCGCGCTGGGTGGATCAGAACGTTCAACCGCACAAGCATCCCGATTATGGCATGGTGACGATCTCGCTGAAGCCGATCGGCGGCATTCCGGGCGACGCATCCGACGAGCAGATGGATGTTGTCGCGGATATTGCTGCAGAATATGCGTTCGATGAAATCCGCATCAGCCATGAGCAGAATATCATCCTGCCGCATGTGGCACTTGCCGATCTGGAACCGGTCTACCGGGCGCTTCAGGGCGCGGGCCTAGCAACCGCCAATGCCGGTCTCATTACCGATATCATTGCCTGTCCCGGCTTGGACTACTGCGCGCTTGCCAATGCGCGCTCGATTCCGGTTTCGCAGGAGATTTCCAGACGGTTCGGCGCGCCTGAGCGCCAGGCTGAAATCGGTGAGCTGAAGATCAAGATCTCTGGCTGCATCAATGCCTGCGGTCACCACCATGTCGGCCATATCGGGCTGCTCGGCGTCGAGAAGAAGGGTGCCGAACTCTATCAGATCACGCTGGGTGGTTCGGGCGATGAGAATTCGTCGATCGGTGAAATCATCGGTCGTGGCTTCGAGCCGGAGAAGGTAACGGACGCGGTGGAGACGATTGTCGATACCTATCTCGGTCTGCGCCTGTCGAAGGAAGAAACCTTCCTTGAGGCCTATCGCCGGGTTGGACCGCAGCCATTCAAGGATGCCCTTTATCCCGCAGCCGCAGCAGCTGCCTGAGGATCATGACATGACCAAAATCTGGAACGAACACGGCTTCGTCGAAAACGATCCCTGGGTCATCGAGACCGAAGAGGTCAAGGCGGGCGAGGGGCAGAATACGGTCCTGCCGTTGGAAATGTTTCTGACGAGAGCGGCTGAAAGCAACGATGTCGGTCTCGGCGTGCTCATTACGCCGGCCGACGACGTGACGAGGCTTGCGCCCTTCATCGATCGTATCGCGCTTGTTGCCGTCAGCTTCCCAGCCTTCAATGACGGACGCGGCTTCAGTCACGCATCGCTTCTGCGCACGCGGCTGAATTATCAGGGCGAGTTGCGAGCCGTCGGTGACGTTTTGATCGACCAAGTGCCATTGATGCTCAGAACCGGGTTTACCAGCTTCGCCGTTACCAATGAGACGGCGATCCGCCGCTTGTCGGAAAACCGGCTGCCTGGCATCAATGTCTACTACCAGCCGACGGCAACACCAGCAGCCGAAGGTGAAACCTATAGCTGGCGCAGGCGTGCGGCAGTATGAGCCATTGCTCGGAAATATGAGTTTGAGATACATATTTTTACCTGCATAGCTCTAATGACATTCCTGTACCTTCAAAATGCGGTGCGGATAGTGTATTCCCCGCATCGAGAATGTCTGGCTTTTTTGTAACATGGACGGAAAGAAAATGAACGCTCCAGCCAAAACGGAAGAATTTGCGGTCAAGATCCCTGACGGCGTCTATGCCGAAACGGTTCTTTCGGTTGAGCATTATACCGATCATCTTTTCCGATTCCGCATGACGCGCCCGGCTGGCTTCCGCTTCCGATCCGGCGAATTCGCCATGATCGGCCTTATGGTCGGTGACAAGCCGATTTATCGCGCTTACTCGATCGCCAGCCCGGCCTGGGATGAAGAGCTTGAGTTCTTCTCCATCAAGGTGCCGGATGGTCCCCTGACATCTCATCTCCAGGCAATCAAGCCAGGCGATACCGTGCTGATGCGCAAGAAGCCGACAGGAACGCTTGTGCTCGACGCGCTGACACCCGGCAAGCGCCTCTATATGTTTTCGACCGGCACGGGCATTGCACCTTTTGCAAGCCTCATCCGAGATCCGGAGACGTATGAGAAGTTCGAGGAAGTGATCCTTACTCACACTTGCCGCGATGTCGCCGAGCTGAAATACGGTTTCGACCTTGTGGAAGAGATCAAGAATCACGAGTTCCTGAGTGAGATCGCCGGCGACAAGCTCAAGCATTACGCAACAGTGACGCGTGAGGAATATCCCTTCAAGGGCCGCATCACCGATCTGATCGCAAACGGCAAGATGTTTGCCGACCTCGGTGTTCCAGCTCTCGATCCTGCGATTGACCGTGGAATGATCTGCGGCTCTTCAGCGATGCTGAAAGACACCAAGGAACTGCTGGAGAAGGCCGGTCTAACTGAAGGCGCCAATAACAAGCCCGCTGAATTCGTCATCGAGCGCGCATTCGTCGGCTGATGTCATTATAATATCGAAAGGAAAAGGAGGCCACGAGCCTCCTTTTTTGTTTTCAGCAATGCCTTGGTTTACTCTGTCTCAGGCTCATCCTTTGGAACGATGTCTCGCCGGAAGAGAATAAAGAGCAGGATCGCAATCGCTGCGACACCACCGCCCACCAGATGCGAAAGAGCAAAGCCACCCTCCGTGGTGAGCCACCCGGCAACGCCGTTGCTCAACGATGCACCAATGCCCTGAACGGTCATCACACTTGCAAGACCCACATTGAAGCGGCCCGTGCCCTTTAAAATCCGCTCCACAGCAACAGGTGTCGCAATGCCGAGAAGACCGGCTCCAATGCCGTCGAGTAACTGTACCGGATAGACGACCCAGAACTGTTCGAAGGACGCAGCGAGCAGCCCACGCACTGGCAGAGCGGTGAGCGCAATCAGAAAAACTGCTGAAAGGCCGAAGCGGCGGATGAGCCAAGGTGCAAGTGCTGCCACGAAGATCATGGCGAACTGCGCCACACCCGTAATAATCGCCGTCGTCTTGAAAGGCGAGTTGAGCTCAACGGCAAAATCCTGAGCGATCAGTCGGCCCATTGGCGCATTGCCGAAATGGAATATCAGCAGAATAATGGCAAGCAGGATCAGGCCGCGCTCGTGCCACAACACGCCAAAGCCCGATGGCCCGGGCTCGCCTTCATCATGGCCCAGACCACGTGCCACCTTGTGATCGATATGGTCAGGATCAATTGCCGTGATCGCAATCAGTGTTCCAATGGCGGTGATGATCATCAGGCCTATGACGCCAGAAATTCCGAAATAGGAAACGGCAACATAGGTGGCAAATAGCGAGGCAAAATTGCCGCCATGGTTCCAAAACTCGTTGCGTGAGATTTGCTTGGAAAACAGCTTTTCTCCGACGAGACCGAGCGTCAAACCAGCCAACGCCGGACCGACGGTTGCGCCGACAACCGCCGTCATGATCTGACCACCCCAGACAATGGTCTCGGTGGGGAAGATCAAGGTCAGAAGCGCGCCGGCAGTTACGAGAATGACCGGCCCGGCAATCAGCGCCCGCTTCCACGTCGTCCCATCCACCAATGCGCCGCAAAGGGGTGTTGCCGCTAGGCCAACAAGGCCGCCGACAGTCGCGATGATGCCCAATTGCATGGGCGACCAGCCGTTGGTGGCCAGAAACGCGTCGAGGAACGGACCGAGCCCATCACGTGCGTCTGCCAGGAAGAAGTTCAAGACGGCGAGGGCAAAAAGAGTGCGATCGCTGATGCCGCTCGGCCTGCTCAGAGCGCCTCGGCCAGCGGAAGAAGAGGTGAGGATTGTCATCGGCGTGTTTCCGAATAGGGGGTGAAGCGAGCGACAAACGCACGAAAACGTTATTGGTTGCTATGGATCATAACGATCTAAATTAGGAACTCTACGGATGTCTTCGCCGTTCGCGTTCCTTGATAGGGAGCGATCACCATGAAACTGAAGACAGCCTGCCTTTTCGCCTTAGGCGCAATGATGTCTACGCCCGCAGCAGCGGATGAAACTGCCTTTCTGTCCTCGCTTGGTGGAAGCTGGAAAGGCAGCGGCACAGTGACCACGCGCATCGGCTCTCGCCCTGTCAATGTCAACTGCACCTTCCAGACGACGGCGTCAGGACCTTCGTTGCAGATGAATGGCACCTGCCGTGGCTTCGTGGTCGTGCGCCGATCGATCTCCGCAGACTTGACGGCAAGAGGCACGAGATACAGTGGAAACTATGTTGGCCCATCAGGGCGGCCATCTGCACTCAGCGGCAGCCGCAAAGGCGAAGACATCAATCTGACAGTCCGCTGGAACCGTGACATCAATGGCGATCGCGTGGCCGGAATGACCATTAGCAAGCTCGGACGCGATGGTTTGAGGCTGCGCACGACGGACAGGGACGGAGCCAACGGACCGAGCGTCGTTACCGCGGATATCAGGCTCACGCGATAACACGTGGTCCGAAGGCACCGCCGTATAGCCGGCGTCTCAGGCAGCTTCGCCGAGATCTGCCACGGTGGTATTTCTGCCTGCATTCTTTGAGGCGTAGAGAGCAGCGTCCGCACGCGCATAGGCCTGCTGAAAGCTTTCCTCGGGCTTTAGCCGCACGACGCCAAAGCTTGCGGTCACAGCCGCCTTTAGACCAATGTCGGGGTAGAGAGCGGGTACGCTGGTGCGCAGACGCTCCACGCGCTCCAGCACGTCTCGCCCGTCGCTGGATGCGATGAAGAAGGCGAATTCCTCGCCACCCATTCTTCCAACCAGGTCCCGAGGACCCGCGGCGTCTTGCAGATGGCGAGCAAAGCGACGAATGACCTCATCTCCCGTTGCATGACCCAGGCTGTCATTGATGGACTTGAAGCGATCAAGATCGGTCGCGACAATAAAGCCAGCTTCTTTCGCCGCCACGCGCTGGGCAGCAAGCCTCTCCTCAAAACCTCGGCGGTTCAGCAGGGTCGACAGGTAGTCATATTGCGCCTGCTTCTGCAACTCTGCGGCAAGATCCGCAGCCAGGATGAAGAGCGTCAAGATTCCAGTCGCCATCATGCCCGTTGGCGTGCCGAGCGACAGGAGAATAATGAAGGACGCCTCGTTTATCTCCCCACCAGGCCGGGCCATCCACGCCGCAATACCGACGGAGAGAATGTAAAGCCCAAAGAGTGCCAAGGCTATACGTATCGATGGCGACACGCCTTTGGCGTGCCTACGGAGAAAGACGATCATTCCAACGAAGAGAGCATCGGCCGCTGACGTCGTAACCCGCGATGCCATCCGCCAATCGAAAGGCTGCGCGCTCCAAAACACCAGGATGGCAACAGCGGACAATGCCCAGAAAACAGAGATCAAACGATGGTCGAGATTGGCGCGGGAGCGGAACCCAATAGCCACCAGCGCGAAACTCCCGATGGAAGCCTGACAAGCGAGCATTGCCATGGCGCTCTGATACTCCGGCCAGATGACGCCAAGGACCCGGACGCCATGCCCGGCTGCCGATAGGATGAAGGAGAGCGCCCAGAAGACGGCATAGAACTGGACCCCGAAACGCCGCCATGCCGAAAGCAGCGCCGTGCCGAAGAACAGGCTGACAGAAACGATGCTGAGCGATGTGGCGATAGGAGAGAGCATAGCCAAAATTTTTAAAAGAACAGATGTCAATTGCTTTTATACGGCGTGCAGCCCTGTCCGCACAGTGGCTCTATTGGACATCTTATAACGACGGCTATCAAATCGTGAATCGGGACCGAACAAAACGAAAGAAGCCCGGATCGCTCCGGGCTTCGCTATTTGGCCTTACTCCGCCGCTTCCTGATACTCGCTCATGGGCGGGCAGGTGCAGATGAGGTTGCGGTCACCATAGACATTGTCGATGCGGTTGACCGGGGACCAGTACTTGTCCACGCGGAAGGAGCCCGGCGGGAAGCAACCCTGTTCGCGGCTGTAGGGACGATCCCATTCGCCGACGAGGTCTTCGACGGTGTGCGGGGCATTCTTCAACGGGTTGTTGAGCTTGTCCGCACGACCTTCCTCGATGTCGCGGGCCTCCTGGCGGATGGTCAGCATCGCGTCGCAGAAGCGGTCGATTTCGGCCTTCGTTTCAGATTCCGTCGGCTCGATCATCAAGGTTCCTGCGACCGGCCAGCTCATGGTCGGGGCGTGGAAGCCGCAGTCGATCAGACGCTTGGCCACGTCATCCACGGTCACGCCGCAGCTGTCGTTCAGCGGGCGCGTGTCGATGATGCACTCATGCGCCACGCGGCCGGCCTCGGACTTGTAGAGCACGTCGTAAGCGCCCTTCAATCGCGCGGCGATGTAGTTGGCGTTGAGGATCGCAACCTTGGTCGCCTGCGTCAGCCCTTCGCCGCCCATCATCAGGCAGTAGCTCCAGGAGATCGGCAGGATGGATGGAGAGCCGAACGGGGCGGCCGAGACGGCACCAGAGCGACCGTCGCTTGCAGGATGCCCGGGAAGGTAAGGAGCAAGATGTGCTTTGACGCCGATCGGCCCCATGCCAGGACCACCGCCGCCATGCGGAATGCAGAAGGTCTTGTGCAGGTTGAGGTGGCTGACGTCGGAGCCGATATCGCCAGGTCGCGACAGTCCAACCATCGCGTTCATGTTGGCACCGTCCAGATAGACCTGGCCGCCATGGGCGTGGACGATATCGCAGATCTCGCGAACCGTCTCTTCAAAGACGCCGTGGGTCGACGGGTAAGTGATCATGCAGCATGAGAGGTTTTCCGCATACTGCTCTGCTTTTGCACGGAAATCATCGATATCGATATCGCCGTTTTCCTTTGCCTTGACGGGGACCACCTTCATGCCAACCATTTGCGCGGAGGCAGGGTTGGTGCCGTGCGCGGAGGTCGGGATCAGGCAGACATCGCGGTGCGCATCGCCACGGGCGAGGTGGTAGTTGCGGATCGTCAGCAGACCCGCATACTCACCCTGCGCGCCGGAATTCGGCTGCATGGAGAAGGCATCGTAACCAGTGACAGCGCAAAGCTTGGCGGAAAGGTCGTCGATCATCTCCTTATAGCCCAGCGCCTGATCGGCAGGGACGAAAGGATGGATGTCGGAGAATTCCGGCCAGGTGATCGGCAGCATTTCCGCTGTCGCGTTGAGCTTCATGGTGCAGGAGCCGAGCGGGATCATTGCTCGGTCGAGTGCCAAGTCGCGATCCGAAAGACGACGGATGTAACGCGTCATTTCGCTTTCGGCGCGGTTCATGTGGAAGATCGGATGCGTCATGTAAGCACTTGTACGCAATAGATCTTTCGGCAGTCGATATTCCGGATCAAAGTCGGCGATCGAGAAGTTGCCGCCAAAGGCGCGCCAGACTGCTTCCAGCGTTGCCGGGCGGGTGCGCTCGTCAAGGCTCATGCCGATCTTGGTGGAGCCGATCTTGCGAAGGTTGACCCCTTCGGCAACTGCGGCACGCAGGATCAGCGCCTGCATGTGGCCGACATCGACGGCGATCGTATCGAAGAAGGTTTCCGGCTCAATCTTGTAGCCAAGCTTCTCCAACCCCTTTGCCATCAGCACCGCCTTCTGGTGGGTCTGCTGGGCGATGGCCTTGATGCCCTGTGGACCGTGGAAGACGCCATACATGGATGCCATGACGGCCAGCAGAACCTGGGCAGTGCAGATGTTCGAGGTGGCCTTCTCGCGGCGAATATGCTGCTCGCGGGTTTGCAGCGACAGGCGATAGGCGCGGTTGCCGCGCGCATCGACCGACACACCAACCAGACGGCCCGGCATGGAGCGCTTATGCGCATCCTTGACCGCCATAAAGGCAGCGTGCGGGCCACCGTAACCGACCGGAACGCCAAAGCGCTGCGAAGAGCCGATCGCGATATCCGCGCCCATCTCACCGGGAGATTTGAGCAGCGTCAGCGCCAGCAGATCGCAGGCAACAGCTGCGATAGCACCCGTCTGGTGCAGCCGCGAAATGAGACCGGAGAAGTCACTGACGTGGCCGTGCGTGCCGGGATACTGGAAGATCGCGCCGAAGACGTCCACCGGATCGAGATCCGTGAACGGATTACCGATCACGACTTTCCAGCCAAGGGGCGCAGCACGCGTTTCGATCAATGCGATGGTTTGCGGGTGGCAATTGGCATCGACGAAGAAGGCCGTCGCTTTGGACTTTGCCACGCGTTGGCACATGGACATGGCCTCGGCAGCAGCCGTTGCTTCATCGAGAAGCGAGGCGTTGGCAACGTCTAGCCCGGTCAGGTCGGATATCATCGTCTGGAAGTTCAGGAGCGCTTCGAGACGGCCTTGCGAGATTTCCGGCTGATAGGGCGTATAGGCCGTATACCAGGCGGGGTTTTCCAGAATGTTGCGTTGGATGACCGGCGGCGTGATCGTGCCATAGTAACCCTGGCCGATCAGCGATGTCAGAACCTTGTTCTTGTTGGCTGTCTCGCGCAGGCGGTCGAGTGCCTCGCGTTCGGTCAAGGCAGCACCCCAGGCAAGCGGGTCTTTCTGACGGATGGAGGAGGGCACGGTGGCATCGATCAGGGCATCCAGGCTCTTATAGCCGATGACCTTCAACATCTCCTCCATTTCAGCCGGCGACGGGCCGATATGACGACGATTGGCGAAGTCATAGGGCTGGTAGTCGGTGAAATGAAATTCAGTGGGCGTGTTCATTACGCGACCAGCTCCTTATAGGCGGCTTCATCGAGCAGCGCATCGGCATCGGCGGTGTTGGAAAGCTTCAGCTTGAAGAACCAGCCGGCACCCTGCGGGTCGGAATTGACGAGCGACGGATCGTCGACAATCGCCTGGTTGATCTCGACGATCTCGCCATCCAGCGGACAATAGACATCCGACGCTGCCTTGACGCTTTCAACGGTCGCGGCTTCTCCATTTTTGGAAAAGGTCGCGCCGACTTCGGGCAGTTCAACGAAGACCAGATCGCCGAGCTGTTCTGCGGCGTGCGTGGTGATGCCGACGGTGGCAACATCGCCTTCGATCTTCAGCCACTCGTGTTCCGGGGTAAATTTCAGCATGGGTTTCTCCGCAGATTAGCGCTTGTAGGTGGGTGTAATGAAGGGCAGGGCAGCGACGGTTACGGGCAGATACTTGCCGCGCACTTCGGCAAAGATCGCCGTGCCGGGTGTCGTATAGTCGGTTGGCACGTAGCCCATGGCAACGGGGCCTTCCACAGTTGGGCCAAAGCCGCCCGAGGTAACTTCTCCGATTTCGGTCTTGCCCTCGGCATCGGCAAAGAGCTTGGAATGACCACGCACCGGCGCCTTGCCTTCCGGCTTCAGGCCAACGCGTCGACGGGCCGTGCCCTTGCCAAGTTCCGCGAGAATACGATCAGCACCCGGAAAACCGCCTTCGCGGTCACCACCCGTGCGGCGCGCCTTCTGGATGGCCCATTCTAGCGATGCTTCGATCGGCGACGTCGTGGTGTCGATGTCATTGCCATAGAGGCATAGACCGGCCTCAAGCCGAAGACTGTCGCGCGCGCCGAGGCCAATGGCCTCGCAATCGGGATGTTCGAGTAGAGCCTTCGCAATGTCCTCGGCCTTGTCGGCCGGAACGGAAACCTCGAAACCGTCCTCACCGGAATAACCGGAGCGGGAGACGATGCAGGGAACGTCGTGCAGCGGAATTTCGCGCACATCCATGAACTTCATGTCGGAGACGCCGGCCCAAAGCTCGGCGAGAACGGCCTCCGCGCGCGGTCCTTGAAGCGCGATCAATGCTCGATCATCGAGCAGCGTGATCTCGCAACTGTCGGAAAGATGTGCCTTCATATGCGCAAGGTCGGCATCCTTGCAGGCAGCATTGACGACGACGAAAAGATGGTCGCCGAGATTGGTGATCATCAGGTCGTCGAGGATGCAGCCATTGTCATCGGTGAAAAAGCCGTAGCGCTGGCGACCAGCCTTGAGGCCAAGGATGTCGACAGGAACCAGCTTTTCCAAAGCAAGTGCAGCGTCCTCGACCTTGCCAGACTTTGCCTTCACGATGACCTGGCCCATATGGGACACATCGAAGAGACCAGCCGATGCGCGCGTGTGAAGATGTTCCTTCAAAACGCCTGCGGGATATTGGACGGGCATATCGTAGCCTGCAAAGGGCACCATGCGAGCGCCAAGGGACAGATGCAGGGAATGGAGCGGGGTGACTTTCAGCTCGGCTGTATCGGCCAAGGACGCCTCCAGGGTAGCGCGTTCGCGCGGGCTCATGTTCATGACACTCTGCGAGCGTCGGGTTCAAGAGCCCCCTCTGTCCTTGTCGCCTGAGATTGTTATCCCTTCGGCGAGCCTGCCCTTCAGTTACAAGGAGGCTTCTCTCCAGAGTTCCGTTCGACCGTTGGTCCTTTTGCCTGAGAGTTTCCGGGGCGGTTGCTCCTTCGGCACCGCATTGAAGCGGTTTCTCCCAACGATATGGAAGCTCATTATCTTTGAAGCTCTTGGATTGGCAAGGACCAAATGACGCAGGCGAACAGTTTTTTGTTCAACCTGCGTCATCAGCCTGTCATCCGATTGGCGATTCTATTTCTTAGAAATAGCTTAAATTCAGCTATCTTTTTTCTCTGGAAGCGTCTTGCGTTTGGTAGACGCCATATCTACAAGTTCTTTCTCTGTCATGGACTTAGCCATGCTTTTTGAAGCGCCTTGTAAACGGGATTTGGGCATGTCGCCACGCTTGGCGGCAAGGGCTGCACCTGCGGCTTTCTGCTGAGCTTTGGATTTTGCTGGCATCGTATCAACTCCTGTCTGACGCGTTGAATGCTGCAAATCAGACGTCACCCATGGAGGAGGTGTTCCGTCGCAGGCCGAGTTGGTCTTTGATTTTGGATCAAAGCACGGTATCGGAATGATCATGAGGGTATTCGGAAGCAACAGGGCAAAGACAATCGAGTCTGTGCTGCGCATAGTCTGCGCCGTGCTGATGCTGTCTCTCGGCTTCGCGCACAAGCCGGTTCAGGCTGCCCCTGTCGCTGCACTTGATGAAGCCTATCGCTTGCCGGATGGCACCTTTGCCGAGATCTGCTCCGAGCATCTGTCGCAGAATCAATCTCAGCATGGCAAGCACAAAGGCGGTGCGATCCTCTTTTGCGAGGCGTGCCTGCTGGCATCCTCCATCCTTCTGCCAACTCCACTTGGAGACGACTGCCTCAATCCAAATCCCGCGTCGCTCGAAAATGCCCTTCTGCGGCAACAAGAGACGGTCAAGCTTTCAGACCTGCGCACCAACCGCGCCCGCGGACCGCCATACTCAACTTTCTGATCCCTTCGCAGACAACGCCGCAGCGCGGCACTTTTAAAAACGGACTGCCATATGAAGCAGCCGCAAGGATCGAAAGATGACAATTATCAAGCACGCCACATTCGTAGCTATCGCAGCCGCTCTCTCGACGACGTCCGCCTTTGCCCATACCAGCTTCGTCAATGGCACGGCGGAGGAGGATAGCACCATCGTTGCTGCCCTTCAGGTGCCGCATGGCTGCGACGGCGGCCTTGCCACCACAGAGGTTCAAGTCGTTCTGCCCGAGGGTTTCATCTCCGCCAAGCCGCAGCCGAAACCGGGCTGGGAGCTGGAGATCATCAAGGGCGACTACCAGAAGACCTACAAGAACCACGGAAAAGACGTGACGGGTGGCCCTATCGAAATTCGTTGGAAGGGTGGCAACCTGCCGGACGATTTCTATGACACCTTCAACATTCAGGGGAAGATCGCAGGTGTTGCGCCAGGCAAGACGCTTCCTTTCAAGGTGAAGCAGCTTTGCGGCGACAAGGGCACCGCAAGCTGGGATCAGATCGCGCCAGAGGGCCAGGACCCGCATTCGCTGGAAAACCCGGCGCCAGTGATCCGCATCACCGCCAAGCAATCTCATGAAGGCGAGGGGCACGCCCACCATGATCATGGCGCGATGACAGACGCGAGTGGCTCCGCCAGCGTGGTTAAGGCTGGGGATCTGGAATTATCGAACGCGTCCACCAAGGCCATGTTGCCGGGGCAGCCGGTTGGCGGTGGCTTTGTCACCATCCGCAACACAGGAGCCTCTGACGATCGGCTCGTCTCGGTCTCGTCTCCCCTGGCAGGTCGCGCCGAAATCCATGAAATGGCCATGGCCAATGACGTCATGAAAATGCGCAAGCTGAATGACGGTATCGTCGTACCGGCCGGTCAGACGGTAGAGCTCTCGCCAGGCGGCCTCCATTTCATGTTCTTCAACGTCAAGAAGCCATTCGCAGAGGGCGAGAAGGTTCCGGTCACGCTCACTTTCGAGAAGGCCGGACAGGTCTCGATCGAGCTTCCGGTTGGTCCCGCCAATGCGGGTGAAGCAAAGCACAATCATAACTGACGGCTCGAAAAAAACTGGCCGTCGGGACGCAAAGGCATCCCAACGGCCATCGACGTTCCAACAGTTCTACTTCGTCACCGTGAGCGTCGCCTGCATTCCAGCCTCATAGTGGCCCTTGATATTGCAGAAGAGCAGATAGGTCCCGGGCGTCAGCTTGGCTTTCAGTTGACCGTCTGCACCAGGTTTCAGATCCGACACTTCGCCAAGGCTCTTCAGCTTCTTTTCATCGACGCGATGTTTGGCTATGTTCAGCGGGATCGCCTCCTCGGGCGACTTCAGCTTGACGAGAACCATCTCGTGCTCTTCCGACACGGCGTCGTTATGGACCATGAAGACGGCTTCGCCAGCTTTGACGCTGGTCTTA
Source organism: Agrobacterium larrymoorei (assembly GCF_030819275.1). Classification (GTDB taxonomy): domain Bacteria; phylum Pseudomonadota; class Alphaproteobacteria; order Rhizobiales; family Rhizobiaceae; genus Agrobacterium; species Agrobacterium larrymoorei_B. The sequence continues at coordinate 1,483,068 of NZ_JAUTBL010000002.1, forward strand.
TCAAGGGTGAGCGTCATCGGCTGCCCGCCTTCGCCGCCTTCGTGAACCATGATGGTGGTTGCGGCAAATGCCGGAGCTGCGAGCGTCAAAGCAGCGACCGCTGCCATCGTCAATTTCGCTAGGGTCTTCATGGTGAACCTCTGTTTCAGTCATTGCGAAAAGAGGTTGGGTGATTTGCCTGACAGGAATCTGAACGTCGTCACAAGGGCCGAAGCTTAAAGCTTGGTCCGAGCAAAACTGTGCAGCGGTTTCGAGATAACGACGTGCGACAAAACAAGGACCTGAAGCGTAGAGAGCGAATCTGAAAGGTCGCGACAGGCCTTAGTCGGACGCGCCCCAATCTTCCTCATAGGCGTGACGAGCCTGCTCCAATGTCGCCTGAGGGTTTTGCCGTCCAGAGGTGAAGAGGGAAAGGGAGGGCGCGGCAGCTGTGAGATTCGTCACGCTATGGTCCGACCCATCGTTACGCGTGATCTGCTTCAACTCCTTGGCAGCCTTTTCAACCTCGCTCTTGCGCGGAGCGCGCTGCGAGGCTTTTGCTCCCTCGGACGCATAAGCCGCGATATTTGCGGAAACCGACCACACCTGCCACATTGCCAGACCTCGATAGCGATACAGAACAGCAATGTAACAGGGCGAAATTTATCTTGAGCTAAACCTAATGGTTGAAATTGATGCGTATTTTAATCATCTGCCTGGACTCGTCGGCAACCGGCATATTTCTAAATCCAGCATCATGGCATAAAGCTGGGGGCGCAATCAGCGTCTATCGATAGTGCCGGAGCCTCTTTGCATGTTGAACATTCTTCTCGTCGCCGTCGGCGGCGCCATAGGCTCCATCGGGCGATATCTTGTCGGGCTTTGGGCAACGCGCCTCGCCGGGCCAAACTTTCCCTGGGGGACGCTGACCGTGAACATCGTGGGCGCCTTCGCCATCGGTCTCTTCGTCGAGATGATCGCGCGCCGCTTCGATGCTTCTGCTGAAATGCGCGTCTTCATCGTCACCGGGATTATTGGAGGCTTCACCACCTGGTCGTCATTCACGCTGGATGCCGTTGTTCTGTTTGAACGGGGAGCACTCGGCCTTTCCGCCCTCTATTTGCTCGCCAGCCTGCTGGTTTCTTTTGCTGCGATCTTTGCCGGGCTGGCCTTGGGCCGCGCTTTGTTTTAAAGGCAAGGCAAAGGCCGCACAGGAACGAGGCGGCAGATCAGAAAAGAAAGACTGGAATTGCCATGGCAGGTATCGAGCACATCAAGGTAGAGGCCGACGAGGCCGGAATGCGTCTCGACCGCTGGTTCAAGATCCACTATCCGGGACTGGGGTTCGGCCAGCTGCAAAAGCTGATGCGATCCGGCCAGGTTCGTGTGGACGGCGGGCGGGTGAAGACCGACGCTCGCGTTCAACCGGGCCAGATGGTCCGGGTGCCGCCGCTCGATGTCGATGCCAAGGTCAAGAGCGGTCCGATCGGCTCCAAGGATTTGAAGCATTCGGAAGACGGCGATCTGCTCAAGCGCATGTTGCTGCATGAGGACGACAAGGTTTTCGTCTTCAACAAGCCAGCCGGTATCGCGGTGCAGGGCGGGTCGGGTGTAAACCGCCACATCGACGGTCTTCTGGAAGCCTGGACGAACCAGAAGGGTGAAAAGCCTCGCCTCGTGCATCGCCTCGACCGCGATACGTCGGGCGTTCTTGTCGTTGCCCGCACGCGCGGCGCAGCGCAAAAACTGACCGCGGCTTTTCGCGAACGCGATACCAAGAAGACTTACTGGTCGCTGGTGAAGGGCGTGCCACGCAAACACCAGGACAAGATCTCGAGCTGGCTGGTCAAAGAGCAGACGCCGGATGGCGACCGCATGCGCATCGCCAAACATGGCGAAGAGGGTGCCGACCACGCAATCTCCTATTACCGGGTCATTGACACCGCCGCGCAGAACCTCGCCTGGCTGGAGATGGAGCCCTATACCGGCCGCACCCATCAGCTGCGCGTCCACGCATTGCATATGGGTCATCCCATCATCGGCGATCCGAAATACTACATCGATGATCCGAACTGGGATTTCCCGGGCGGCATCCAGAAGCGCCTGCACCTGCATGCGCGTCATATCGATATTCCCCATCCGTCAGGCGGGCGCCTCCGAGTCAGCGCGCCCTTGCCGCCCCATATGGTGCAGACCTGGAATCTTCTCGGACTCGACGTTGCCGACGGCGACAGGGACGATCAATGAAGCTTGTTCTGTTCGATTGCGATGGGACGCTGGTCGATAGCGTCGGCCTTATCCATGAAGTCATGGCGCGCACTTTCGTGCATTTCGGATATCCGCGCCCTGATGTGTCGCTGACGAAGTCGATCATTGGCCTGACGCTCGACATCGCTATTGCCCGCATGCAAGGCAAGACGCATGTGGACGACGAAGCGACCGCCATGATGGCGCATTATAAGGCGATCTTTGCCGAAACGCGCGCCGAGGCTGGCTTTCAGGAGCCAATCTTCGACGGCATCATGCCGATGATCGAAAAGCTTGCCAAGCGCGAGGAACTCTTGATGGGCGCGGTGACGGGCAAATCCCGCCGCGGCCTCAATTTGATCATGGATACACATGGTTTCCGCAAGCATTTCATCGTGTCGCGAACGGCCGATGATTGCCCCTCGAAACCCCATCCGGCGATGGTCAGCGAGTGCTGCCACGAGACTGGCATCGTTCCGGCCGATACGGTCGTCATCGGCGATGCGATCTACGACATGCAGATGGCCAAAGCCGCCGGTGCAACGGCTATCGGTGTTGCCTGGGGTTACGCCTCCGTCGACGCGCTCTGGGCCGCAGGTGCGGATGCGATCGTCAACCATCCAAGCGAAATTCCCGGCCACATACCGGGCTGATAAGGACAGAAGATGCGTGATTTGCTGAACGATCTTTCGGAGGGCTTGAGCCATCCAGACCCGATCCGCCGGGCGCAAATCCAGATGCAGAAGCCGCTGCCCAAGCGCTTCTACAAGGACGTCACCGTTGAGGAGGCGGAGGACGGAACCTTTACGATCCATCTCGATGGCAAAACCTTGCGCACACCTGCAAAAAATATGCTGTCTGTACCCACGAGAGCGCTCGCCGTTCTGATGCGCGACGAGTGGGATGCTCAGGCTGAGGTTATCGATCCATCGACCATGCCGATTTCACGCCATATCAATACGGCGATCGACGGCGTTGCCAATGATCCGCAGGCGGTGTTCGAAGATATCCTTCGCTTCTCCTCCAGCGATCTGCTGTGCTACCGTGCGGGCGAACCGGAGGCGCTGATCGAACGCCAGACCGAGCAGTGGGATCCGGTTATCGACTGGGCAGCGAACACGCTGGGCGCGCGCTTTATCCTGATCGAAGGTGTGATGCACCAGGAACAACCACGCGAGGCCGTCGCGGCCTTTGCTGTAACGCTGCGCAAATACGATACACCGATCGAGCTTGCGGCTCTCCACACCATGACCACGATCACCGGATCGGCGCTTCTTGCGCTCGCCTTGGCCGAAGGGGAGAAGTCTCTCGAAGAGGTCTGGGCACTCGCTCACCTCGACGAAGACTGGACTGCCGAACAGTGGGGCGAGGACGAAGAGGCGCAGCAGCGCCGCGCCGTGCGCTTTACCGACATGCGCGCAGCCACCCGTGTTCTTGCTGCAGCGCGGTAAAGGTCGTCGGCGGGACTTAGAGCATTTTTAACCACGATGGATGATGATGCACCCCAAGGGTTACCTAAGGGGAGGCGTCTTTCTTGTATCGGCAACTGAAGCGTTTCGGCATGGTTTTGCTGGCGTCTCTTGCGCTCATGTCTTTCAGGCTTGGACCTGAAACGGGCGAGCGAGACCGGCTGATCTATGACGTGCGGGGCGCTTTCGTTGCCGCCCGGCCGGACATATCGCCGGAGCTTATGCAGTCGATCCACTATCAGGTCGCCAATGCCATCAACGATACGGTGAGAGTGCGTGCGCGCCCGCGAGTCGTGCTGACCATCCGCCTCGAATCCTATACCAAAGGCTCCTTGCTGCTTGGCCAACGAGCTTCGGTGAAGGCCGTGGTACGCGCTGCGGCGGTACAGACGGGCGAAGTCATCGCGGAGGCGAAATTTACCGTCACCGCAATCGGCCTCGACGCATCCACGATAGAGCGGGATCTGGCCTTCGGAGTCGCAGAGCGGGTAATATCCGAGTTCAAGTTGAACCGAACCGCGCCCTCGACGCTTGCGACCGCTTTGTTTCCCGGAAGCCGGTAAGCCAACGCTCGAACGCCGTCATAGGCTGGCGCCAACAACCGGCAACTCGTTTCTTCTGATGGCAATCTCGGCAAGTAGGAGTGATGACAGTCCTGCTGCGAAGAATCCAATTGCCAAATACGTTGTGTTGCCACTGTAGAAGCCGCCAAAGACCACCGCAAAGACGGTGGCAACGAGGCTCGACCCGGACGCGATCAGAGAGGCGCCAAAGCCTGCAACGTTTCCAAGTGTCTGCATTGCCATGGCATTGAGATTGCCAAACAGGATACCGATCGCAAAGAAGGCGAGAAACAGCAGCGTCAAGAACGCCGCGAAGGGCAGGGTGATGCCTGCAACTAAGGTCGCGATCACCATCAATAGAGACACTGCCGTTAAACCGATAAAACCGGCACGCGCCATCGTCACCGCGCCGAGGCGCTGGACCAGCCTCGCATTGATGAACGAAGCAAGGCCCATCGCGACAGCGAGAGCCGCGAAGTAGAGCGGGAAGGTCTCCGCCACGCCATAAGCCTCGAAGAAAAGATCCGCAGCCGTGCTGAGATAGAGGAGCTGTGCCCCGAAAACCAGTCCGGTGGCGACGATCAGCAGCGTCACCCGTGGGCTGGAGAGAATGCGAAATGCGTTCAGAAGCAGCAAACGCGGCCGAAATGGAATACGCCGTGCCACAGGCAGCGTTTCGGGATGCCGAGCAGCAACCCACGCGCCAAGCGCCACAGCGATGACAAAATAGGCGGCAAACACACTGCGCCAGCCGGATATCGCGATGAGCCCCTGCGCAAGAGCGGGGGCAAGCATAGGCACAAGGATAAACAGCGTGAACATGAAGGACATGACACGCGCCATCGCATCACCCTCGAACTGGTCACGGATCATGGCACGGGTCGCAATTTTCGGGCCTGAGACGCCCACGCCTTGCAGGAACCGGCCAATCAGCACCATTTCCAACGACTGGGCAAAGAGCGCGACGACTGTTCCCAGCAGATAGACGCAAAGCCCACCGACGAGCGCCTGCTTGCGCCCGAACGCATCCGAGAGAGGGCCGATGACGAGTTCGCCAAAAGCCATGCCGAAGATGAACAGCGAAATCACGTGATGCGTAGAGAGCGGTGGTGCCACTCCGAGTTCCAGTCCGATCTGCCTCAGCCCCGGCAGCAAAGCATCGATGCTGAGCGAGGTGAGGGAGGTCAGCAAGGCGTAGAGGATCAGGCGGCTGCAGAATGTCATGGATCTGAAACGGATTGACCTCAGGAGTTGGATGGCACCATAGCCCACTGAAGGTTGGGAACAAGATCGTTGATGCCTTTACCGCACAGGTTCAGCGCTTGGAATCCATCCAATCGATGATCGAGTTGGTCACACTGTCTTCTATGCCGTAATAGCCATGTGGCGTGAGTGAGCCGCAATCATCGGATGATCTTGTTTTTCCACCGCTTACTTTCAACACTGTGACGTTCGCCCCCGCATGAAATGCATCCGCGATCTTTTGGGCTGCAGTCGGAGGAGCGACGAAGCATTTGTCATCGGCATTGGCGACGATAAGGGCAGGGACGTCGATTTTATCGAGACCCGCATCGAAGACTGTTTCGCCGCTTCCACCCTTGACGGAAACGGATTCGCTTAGGACCACACCGGCGATGGAGCCGGGCTTCGCATGCGCCGCACCATTCGCCGCCGCAATCGCGCCCTGGCTCGTTCCCAAAAGAAAGATCGGTTTGCCGTCGCGCTTATTCGCGAAAGCGACGATGCGATCGATGACATTCGCATATGAGGGCGCGCTTCTCATGCCGCGCAAATTTGCGTGGTCAATCGTATCCGGGACGATGGTTGCATAACCGCATGCTGACCAGATGGGCTCACTCCGCAAAACATAGTTTTTGTCGTGGCGCACCGACGCATAACGCTTGACACCCACATCCCCAGCACCGCCAGGAAACAGGATGACCGTGCCAAACCGGATACTCGGATCGGCAATCAGGAGCCTTTGTCGCTGCCCATCGTCAAGCGCTATATCCTCGACGGTTCTTGCCGCCGGACCGGCATTGGCGGGCAGGACCTCGCAAGCCCAGCTGGCGGTCTGATAGGTGAAGAGGAATATAACCGACAGAAGATAGGCCGATTGCATTTTTCGCAAACTCAGAGGCATTGTGGCACTCTCACAAATAGGCGCGACAACTTGCATGACTGCGCAGGTTTCATCAAGGCGCCAGCCATGTGAAAGCCACCGGACAAACGCGCACCTCTGACGGCACATGGTCAAAGTGCGGAGGCAGTATGCTGAACCGTCTGGCGTTCGTCGAGCCGATCTTGAGAGAATGCGGAGCTGCTCGCTCTGCACCGACTTGGAAATGCAGCAAGGGTTCCTAGATAAGTCTGACCCCTGAAAGAGGAGCATCAGATGACTTCTGCACGCCGCATCGTTCTTGCAAGCAGGCCCGTTGGCCAACCAGGACCTGAGAATTTCCGCGTCGAGGAGTTCGAACTGCCGGAGGCAGGAGAGGGCGACGTCACCCTTAAGGCTCTCTATCTCTCGCTCGACCCTTACATGCGTGGTCGCATGAGCGACGCGAAATCCTATGCAGCACCCGTGCCCGTGGGCGGTGTCATGGAGGGAGAGGCGATCTCAGAGGTCGTGAAATCCAGACATAACGATTTTTCACCTGGCGATATCGTGCGCGGCAGAACAGGCTGGAGCAGCCATGCCGTTGTCAACGGCGACCAACTTCGCCATGTCGAAACCCACGGCGCGCCGATCACAACTTCGCTCGGCTCGCTCGGCATGCCGGGATTTACCGCATGGGCGGGACTGAAATTTATCGGCCAGCCGAAAGCAGGGGAAACGGTAGTCGTCGCCGCAGCGTCGGGACCGGTCGGCTCGATGGTCGGCCAGCTTGCAAAACTTGCCGGCGCCCACGCCGTTGGTATTGCTGGCGGCAAGGAAAAATGCGCGTATGTCAAGAATGAACTCGGGTTCGACGCCGTGGTCGACCACCGATCGGACAGCTTTGCAACGGACCTTCAGGCCGCTTGCCCCAAAGGCATTGATGTCTATTTCGAGAATGTAGGCGGTCATGTCTGGGACGGCGTACTGCCGCTCCTCAACCAGTTCGCGCGCGTGCCGGTCTGCGGGCTGGTCGCGCATTACAATGGCGCCGGCATTGGTGACAAGGATCGCCTCCCAGCCACAATGTCGACGATCCTTCGCCAGAGCGTTCTTGTGCGGGGCTTCATCCAGATCGAATTCGCCAAAGACCATTTCAATGATTTTCTAGCCGAGATCGGTCCTCGTCTCGCAGCTGGCGAAATCCATTACCGCGAAGACATCGTCGATGGTCTCGAGAAGGCACCCGAAGCTTTTACCGCGATGCTTTCCGGCGGCAATTTCGGCAAGCTGCTCGTCAAGATCGCGGAATGATGGCCCTGTCGTGGCACCGATCACCTGAGCCCGCGGCGCCAGAGAACCCTCGGCCTGACACAGAGGTGGGCCTCGCAAGAGATCACTATTTGCTTGCGCAGGCCTTCGGGATCATGTGACAAGACTCCCGTGGACCAGACATGAAGCACCTCCGGAATCGTCAGGATAGTTTGCCAGCAAAGCGGTTGAAGGTCGGATTCGTTCTGGCCAAATCCTTTACGCTGTCGCCATTTGCGCTGTTCATCGATACGCTGCGGCTGGCCAGCGACGAGACCGATCATTCCGGCCGAGTCTTTGCCGACTGGCATGTTCTGGGCAGCACCAGACATCTCATCACCTCAAGCTGCGGTGTCCAGATCGCGCCGACAAGCGATTTCATCGACCCTTCCAACTTTGATTACATCGTCGTGGTGGGCGGCCTCTTGCGCGTGCCGGAACCCGTCGATCACGCCACCATGACCTTCCTGAAATCTGCTGCCGCCAAGGGCGTGAGGATGATCGGCGTATGCACCGGCTCCTTCATCCTCGCGGAAGCAGGGCTGCTTGACGGCCACGAAGTCTGCGTCAGCTGGCTTCACTACCAGGCATTCCAGGAGCACTTCCCGCATCTCGTCGTGCGGCCCGATCGCCTGTTCCATCTTGAGGGCCGGAGAGGATCTTGCGCCGGCGGCAGCAGTTCCGCGGATCTGGCAAACGTCATCGTCGAGCGTCACATCGGCCGAGATGCTGCCCGCAATGCATTGGAGGTTCTCCAGATGGAAAGGGTGCGAAGCTCGAATGCGCCGCAATCCCGTCAGCCTTTGAAGATGCAAGTCAAGGAGCCGCGTGTTCTCGCCTCGCTGATCACGATGGAGCAGCACCTATCGGGCGACATCAACACCGAGAAGCTTGCTAAATCCGTTGGTCTTTCCCGCAGACAATTGGAACGTCTCTTCGAGATAACAATCGGCATGCCACCTGCATCAGCATATCGCCAACTGCGCCTCGAGCGGGCCTTCGAGCTTTTGACAAATACGGACCGCGAGATCACCGAGGTCGCCTTCGACGTCGGATACGTCAATCCCTCGCATTTCACAAAGTCGTTCAAGCTGGCGTTTGGCGAAACGCCTTCAAGCGCCAGGGCGAGGCGAGGGGCAGAAAGCAAGGGGCAGGGTGAGGCAAGCGAAATAAGCTAGGCTGAACATTCACACTCCCCAGTGTCTCAAGGGAAGAAAAGCGAAGAGGCTGAGATGACTGAATTCGGGAATGTTGGTCCGCTGGGGATTGGAGATGATGAAGGCGTAGCTCAACGTTTGCTTGGCACGGACGTCCCGGGCATTCAACTAAAAGCAACGGATGGAACGTCTGTCGATCTACGAGGTGCGGGGCTGTCTGTGATCTACGCTTACCCAAGAACAAGTGCTCCTGGCGTCGAGGCAATTGCAGGATGGGATGCAATTCCCGGGGCAAGAGGATGCACGCCACAATCTTGCGCTTTCCGCGACCATTTCGCGGAATTGAGAGAACTCGGAGCGAGCCGTCTGTTTGGCCTATCAACGCAGACGACAGAATATCAACGCGAGGCCGCAGAGCGGCTTCACTTGCCGTTTCAACTACTTTCTGACCAGTCACTTCTTCTCACGTCAGCTCTTGGTCTACCAACATTCCAAGCCGGAGGCATGACTTTACTGAGAAGGCTCACAATGATCATTAGGTCCGGCACTATCGAACACGTCTTCTATCCCGTGCATCCGCCAGAGAGAAGCGCAGATGCGGTGGCATCCTGGTTGAGGGCCAATTACACCTCCTGACGAGATATTGACCGTAAGTGCCAGACGTTCCACCTCTTGCGAAGAGCCAGATGGAGCGTCAGCTAAATCTCACCCGATCGAGCATTTCGATAGCGAGTGTGAGGCCATGCTCAAGCGCAGCGTGTGGGTTCGACCAAGCTAACCGCCATGCCGCATCTCGGCAGTAATCACCATTTTAATGCGAGAAGACTTCGTCGATGAACTTGGTGCGCCGGATCTGTCAGAAAGTGGAAAAGGCATGACGCCCAAGCCTCCCAGCGATGATGTCACAGGGCGTCCCACCATGCGAGAGCGGCCACTCTCACGCCATTCATCCATGTCGATTTGGGAGTAGGTGCGTACCCAAGTCAAACTTCATTATTGCCCCCAATTAGACACATCCTAAGGTCGCATAATATAGATTATGGAACTAAAACGAATGATTGGGGCGACAGTCCGAAGGTTCTCCCGTACGACGCCGATCCCACTCAAATCTCGCCAGAGGCCTCGCGACGTCGCATCTCCAGTTCTTCGCTGTAGCGTCGCAGCGTATGGCTCTCGGTCAGAAGCCCAACCGGCCGGTTCTCCACCTTATCGTTGACGACGGCCAGTGCTTCGCTTTCGGTATTGTCGAAGGCTGCAGCGGCTTGGCGGGCGTTCATGGTCGGCAGCAGCACGTCGTTCTTGTAATGGAGATATGTCTCAAGGCCGATCTTGGAAGCGTCGCGTTCCATCGGATCGGCATAGATTTCCGGCACTAGAATGATGCCGGCGTAGCGGCCGTCGTCATGGGTCATGATAACGCGTTGGGTTGAGCCGAGCGGAAACTTCTCCTTGAAGGCTTCAAGGCCCATGCTGAGATTGGCTTTGCGGATATCGGCACGCATCATCTTGCCGACGGTCAGATCGCGGATCCAGCCGATGTCATGGGCGCTGCGGATGCTCTCTCCGCGCAAGTGAAAACGCCACGTTGCGAAGGAATAGCCGAAGGTGGTGCGCACCACGAGCGACGTGGTGATAACGGCGGCCAGCACAAGCGCCGTGATCTGGAAGTCGCCGGTCAACTCGAGGGCAAGAAAGGTCATGGTCAAAGGGCCACCGATAATGGCGGCAGCAAAGGCACTCATGCCGATCACGGCGTAGACGACCGGTTGCGTGGCGCCATAACCGATGTATGGCGCACAGATCGCAAAAATCTTGCCGAGCAGCGAGCCCATGAACAGCGAAGCAAAGAACAAGCCCCCACGAAAACTGGAGCCGATCGAGACCGCACTGGCGGTTGCCTTGAGCAGAAACAATCCCAGAAGCCCAAAAAGCGTGATATCCGCGTCGAGGTTGAGATGCAGAGCACCGTGTCCGCTGGAAAGCACCTGCGGTGAAATCAAGGCCAGAGCGCCGACGACGAGGCCGCCAAGTGTGGGGCGAAGCCAGAGTGGTATCGCGCTTTTGCGCGCCGTCTCCTCAATGAAGGACACGGCCTGCATGAGAACGATACCGATGCCTGCGCAGACGACGCCGAGAAAGATGGCAGGCACATAATCCGACGGTGTTACCGCACCAGAGCCGATCACGTCGATATTGATGCCATGATACGACACCAAGCCCGCAACGATGTTCGCCACCAGCGCAGAAACGATCAGCGGTGCGAGCGTGACAATCGTATAGGTACCAATGATCAACTCGATAGCGTAGAAGGTGCCTGTCAACGGCGCGTTGAAGGCGGCGGCAATCGCGCCGGCAGCCCCGCATCCGACAAGGATACGCATGTCCCCTCGCCTCAGCTTCAGATTGAGACCGAGCTTCGATGCGACGCCGCTCGCCACCTGCGTATAGCCAGCCTCCAGCCCCACGGAGGCGCCAAAGCCATTGGAGACAATGTTCTGCACGCAGACAATGATGCTATCGGTCAGTGAAAGGCGTCCACCATGCAGCGCATTGGCTTCGATCGGGTCGACCATCGGCTTCTTGCGTGTTCGCGACAGGATGAAGAGAATAAGGCCGAGAACCACGCCTCCGAGGACTGGCCCCGCCAGCACGATCCAACCCGTGAGATTGCTGCTGCTGAGCCTCTCGACACCGAAGACAATGACGTGAAGAGCGGTGCTGAGTGCGCCGATCAGAGCAACGAGGAGACCTGCGGCAGCACCGACGAGAATTGCCAGGACGACAAGCGCAAGTTCGCCTCGACGAAACAGAGCGCGCAGGCGTCCGCTGCGAATATTGTCGAAAAAGCTCGCCATGCTGGGGGCGCGGAAAGGCCTGATCGACATTGCATTCCTCTGTGACAGCTACAGGCGCTCTTCCGCCAGTTCCACCTCGAAACGCATCTGATCGTAGCCGGGTTCGACATGGTCTGGCGTTTCCCGCAAGACGGTGTCGTAATCCAGTGGCGTGTGCATATGCGTCAAGATAGCGTGCTTTGCCCCGAGTTTCTCGATCCAATCGAGCGACTGCTCAAGCGAAAGATGGCTGGGGTGATAGCGATACTGCAATGTGTCGATGACGATCGTGTCGAGATTTTGGAGTTTTGCCACGGATTCGAGCGGAAAATCGCTGACATCGGTGCAGTAGGCCACATCACCGATGCGAAAGCCGAGCGAGATGATATCGCCATGTTGCTGCAAATGCGGCATGATGCGCAGCCGACCACCCTCGCCTTCGATAGCGATGTCCTGATCCAGATTCTCGATCAGATGGGGTTTGACGATCGGCGGATAATTGCTGCCGACGGGCGTCTCCACACAGTAAGGAAAACCGTCGTGAATGCGCTTCATGGTCTCCGGCTCAGCATAGACCGGTATCCGGCTTCCAGAGGTGATGAAGTAACCGCGCAGGTCATCGATGCCGTGTAAATGATCGGCGTGATGGTGCGTGTAAAGCACCGCGTCGATCGTCTTGACGCCGGCAGCAATCATCTGTTCGCGGAAATCCGGACCGGTATCGACAACGACCGTTGTTACGCCGCCATCCGGCGCGATCTGCTCGATCAGAAAGGCCGCGCGGGTGCGTCTGTTTTTCGGATTGGTCGGGTCGCAGGCGCCCCAATCTCCGTTGATGCGCGGAACGCCGGGAGAAGAGGAGCAGCCAAGAATGGTAAAGCGACGCCGATACAATGCCAAAGATCAGACCTTCGTCATTTTCGAAAAACAGCGGAAAGCGTTGTCCGTCGTGATCTCGGCCATCTTTTCGTAAGACACGCCGTGAACATCGGCCAGCACCTCAGCCGTGTTGACGACGTAGGATGGCTCGTTGCGCTTCCCACGCCAGCGCTTCGGCGCGAGATAGGGCGCATCCGTTTCCACCAACAGGCGGTCTAGTGGAACGGTCGCAGCGATATCGCGGATGTCCTGCGATTTCGGAAAGGTCAAAATGCCGGAGAATGAAACGTAGCCGCCCATTTCCACGCCAGCCTTCGCCAGTTCCGGTCCGGCAGAGAAGCAGTGCAGAATAAAGGGAAAGCCTCCCTTCCCGCTTTCTTCGCGCAGGATTGCGATCATATCATCATCGGCGCTGCGGCTGTGAATGACGAGCGGAAGCTGGGTGATCCGTGCCGCTTCGATGTGACGTCGCAGACCGGTTTTCTGGTCTTCCGGCTTCTGCGTATCGTAGAAGTAATCCAGACCCGCCTCGCCGATCGCTACGATCTTGTCGTGGCTGTTGGCAAGCCGTACGAGGTCACCAGCCGAAATATCCAGTTCCTCGTCTGCATTGTTCGGATGCGTACCGACCGAGCAGAAAACCGACGGGTATCTCTCGACGATCTTCAACAGTTCCGGCAAGCGCCGAACACGGGTCGAGATCGTCACCATCTGGGCGACGCCGGACGCATGGGCGCGCGCGATGATGTCGTCGCGCTCGGCATCGAAATCGGCAAAGTCCAGATGGCAATGGGTGTCGATCAGCATGCTCTACTTTACGCCTCCGGTGCCACGTAACGCGGGAAGACCGGTTTCGGCGCCTCAAGCGGCGTGCCGGGCACCAGTCGGCCAGCTTCCCCAAGCGCCGCAAAGTCCCGCTTGTCGGCGGGTGCAGCAACCAAGTCGAGAAGCTTTTCGCAGGAGGCTGGCATGAAGGGCTGCAGCAAAATGCCGATCTGGCGCACGACTTCCGCCGTCACATAAAGCACGGTGCCCATGCGCTCCGCATCGGTTTTCTTCAGCGCCCATGGTTCCTGGCTGGCGAAGTAGCGGTCCGTCTCGGAAACGACGGCGATAATCGAGGCCAGGGCCTTGTGGATCATCTGCTTGTTCATTTCGTCGCGGCAGCTTGCCAGAAGCGCGTCGGCAGCAGCAAGCATGGCCTTGTCTTCGTCCGTGAAGGCGCCCGGTGTGGGGATCTGCCCGTCGCAGTTCTTGACGATCATCGAAAGCGAGCGGCTGGCGAGGTTGCCGATACCGTTGGCGAGATCGGCGTTGATGCGGGTGGCAATCCCCTCCTCGCTATAGCTGCCATCCTGGCCGAAGGAGACCTCGCGCAGGAAGAAATAGCGCACCTGATCGAGCCCGAAGTGGTTCACCAGATTGACCGGATCGACCACATTACCGAGCGATTTCGACATCTTCTCGCCCTTGTTGAGCAGGAAGCCATGCGCATAGACCCGCTTTGGCAGCGGCAGACCGGCACTCATCAGGAAGGCTGGCCAGTAGACGGCGTGGAAGCGAATAATATCCTTGCCGATGATGTGCACATCAGCTGGCCAGTATTTTGCCCGCGGGCCATTTTTGTCTTCGATGTAGCCGGTCGCGGTAATGTAGTTGGTCAGCGCATCCACCCACACATACATCACATGCTTCGGATCGTTCGGCACCTTGATGCCCCAGTCGAATGTTGTGCGCGAAACGGAAAGATCCTTCAGACCGGATTTGACGAAAGAGATGATTTCATTGCGGCGCTCGGCCGGACCAATAAAATCGGGATTCTCTTCGTAGTGCTTCAGAAGTTTGTCCTGGTACTCGGAGAGCTTGAAGAAGTAGCTTTCCTCCTCGACCCACTCCACCGGCGTGCCCTGTGGTCCGTAGCGAACGCCATCGGCGCGCACCTCGGTTTCGTCTTCGGCGTAATAGGCCTCGTCGCGGACCGAGTACCATCCGGCGTAGCTATCCTTGTAGATGTCACCGGCATTCGACATCAGGTTCCAGATGTTGCGTGATGTCTCGTGGTGACGCTCTTCCGTGGTGCGGATGAAGTCATCATTGGAGGCATTCAGCAGCTTGCCCATCTCGCGAAACTGGTCGGAATTACGCTGCGCCAGTTCCTCCGGCGAAATGCCTTCCGCACGTGCCGTCTGCTGCATCTTCTGGCCGTGCTCGTCAGTACCCGTCAGAAAGAAAACATCCCGCCCATCCAGACGCTGAAACCGCGCCATGGCATCCGTCGCGATCAGCTCATAGGCATGGCCGATATGCGGCTTGCCATTGGGGTAGGAAATCGCGGTGGTGATGTAGAAAGGGGTCTTGTCTGTCATGACGCTCGATCGGCTTTACGGTCTGATTTTTGAGATAGACCGCTTTAGCCTATTGTTCGCGCAAGCGAAAGCAAAAGCGTAGCTACTATTACTCGCGGTTTAAAGGGGAGTACAAAACTGTCGAATTCGCGGAGAGAAAAATGCCAGGGCCTGGTGAAAGACGGGATGCCAATCGTCACTTAAAGGCTGCTCAAGCGGATGCCAGAAAAACGAAAAGGTATGACTATGATCGTCAGTGGTCGCGTGATCCCAAGAATCTGGCAGCGACTTTCCGCGGTAAGCGAAAAAGTGCCACGACACGTTTTCTGGACCAATAGGACTGGTGCCTAAAAAGATCATGGCACTACCAACGACCAGGCCGCTTTCCTCTTCGAGCTCTCGCTTAGCGGCATCTTGCAGAGACTCGCCCTTTTCCACCGTTCCCTTGACGAATTGCTTGACCGCGGATGGATGGATGAAACCGAGCACTTCCCGACCGCTTGAGGTCTCGCGGAAAACGACCGGACAAACTTTCTCCATACGTATCCTCTCTCGCAGCAAACGAGATGACAACAATCACACCGAACGCATGTCTTCCAGAATGGAGAGCACCATCTGCTTCTTGTCGAGATTATACGCCTGCGCAATGGTGATGCGCTCGGACAGCGAGGAGGACAGTCGGGCTTGGCGTTCGGCGCCCTTCAGATCCCCCGCGATCGCTGCGCATTTGGCGCGGTGCATCAACTGCTCAGTCGCGTGCTCCATGAAGAAACCGAGGATGATATCGCCATCCTTCTGCGCCAGAACATCGGCCAACTTGTGCATTTGCTTGCGCGCCGAAGGTCCCTCAGCGCTCATCACGGCGTTGAACACATCGACGATGTCCGAACCGCCATAATTGACGAGCTTCAGCGCCTGGGCTACGCTTCCTTTAGAGGCTTGCAGAAGGGCCGCCCTCTTCTCCCCCGCAATCGAAAGCCCCAGATTCTCGAGCGCATTTTCCATCGCGCTGTCAGCCAAAGGCTGGAGACGCAGCGGCATGCAGCGCGATCGTATGGTCGGCAGAAGCTTGCCGGGCGCATGCGACAGAACCAGGAACATTGCCCGCTTCGGCGGCTCTTCCAGTATTTTTAAGATCGCATTGGCAGCGTTGCGATTGAGATCGTCCGCCGGGTCGATGATCACGATCCGCCAGTTACCGGTACCCGATGTCTGCGAGAAGAAGTGCCCTGCCCGCCTCACCTCATCAACCGTGATGGCTGACTTGGTCTTCCCTGTTTTCTCGTCAACCGGTCGCGTCAGGTGCAGCAGATTGTGCGAGGCGCCGGATGATATCTGGCGGCTGACGAACGATGACGGTTCAGGATCGGCAATTTGGTCCGGCGCCACAGCCGGATCGGGATGCGATAGAACGTGATTGGCAAAGCGAAAGGCAAGCGTTGCTTTGCCGATTCCCTCTGGCCCCTCGATCAGGATGGCATGATGGCCCTTGCCCGAGCGATAGGACTGCGCCAGAAACTGCTCTGCCTCGTCATGGCCAAAAAGGCGCGTATTGTCCTGCGGTGCAATCGCACCATCGAGAACGCCCGGTGTCTCACTCATTGCGCCACATCCGAAAGATGTTCAAAACGCTCAAGGAGTGGCTCGACCATCGCCAGAACGTCTTCCGTCACCCTCTCCTGCGGCTGCTTGGCATCCACGATGCGGCAACGGCGGGGCTCGTTCAGCGCAATGTCGAGATAGGCTTCGCGCCGCTTTTCATGCGTCTCCAACTCTTCCTTCTCGAAGCGATCGGGTGCCGCACCATCATCGGCACGCTTGCGCGCGCGCGCCAGACCATCCACAGCGGGAATATCGAAGATCAGCGTCAGATCGGGCATCGTGCCGTCCACCGCAATGCGCTGCAGCGTTTCGATGAACTCCGGCTCCAGATTTCCAGTCGTGCCCTGATAGACGCGCGATGAATCGAGAAATCGGTCGCAGAGAACCACAGCACCGCTCTCGAGTGCCGGACGGATCACCTCTTCCACATGGTCGTTACGGGCTGCGGCAAACAACATCGCTTCCATGCGCACGCCAAAAGCCTCTGCAGCACCCGAGAGCAGCACGTGACGAATGGCTTCAGCCCCTGGCGAACCGCCTGGCTCGCGTGTCACGACGACTTCAAGCCCACGGCTGCGCAGCGTTTCCGCCAGGATACGGATCTGCGTGGATTTGCCAGCGCCCTCACCGCCTTCGAAGCTTATGAACAGTCCTTTTTGGGGCAATGTCTCTTCCTGATAGTCTCGTCTCTTGCTTCTTATTAGACGATATCGATGGGGTGCGAAACCGCTGCACATCCTTTTCAGGCGGGCGGCAGGCTCTTTCAGAGCCAGAAAAACAACAGCTCTTTCAAAGCACCGGCCGCGTTCTGGCTGAGCGTGCCGGGCGCGACGGCCGCGGTCGTGTAAAGAGGCACTTCCCGCAGCAATCTCTCGCCGGAGAAAATGCGAAGCGTCGCGGCGTTATACCCTGCATCGAGAGGCGCATTGAGCGGCCATTTGTAGACGATGCGACCCGACAGCCGATCAGGGTTGTTGAGTGGCACAAGCACGCTCACCGTCTCATGCACCGCAAGATCGACAGCCGAAGCCGCACCCCCATAGACGCTGACGCTGCCAACCGTTTCGTTCTTTTGAAACAGTTCGCGCTTTTGAAATGCCGTCAGCCCCCACTCGACAACGCGACGGGCCTCTTCCTGCCGTGTCTTATCGTCTTCCATCCCGGCCAGCGTCAGGTAGATACGGCGACCGTCTCTTTCGGCAGAAACAACAGCGGAATAACCGTGGCCCTCGGCAAAACCGAGCCCCAGACCATCGATGCCGAGATCAGCCGCAAGAAGCGTGTTCTTGTTGCGTTGGAAGATGCGATTCCACTCGAAATCCGGCTTGGTGAAAAGGCCGTAGCGATCCGGATAGGTCTCACGAATGTGCTTGGCCAGCATGACCATGTCTTTGGCAGTCGTTGTGTTGGCCGGGTCAGGAAGCCCGGTGGAGTTGGCAAAGACGCTTCCCGTCAATCCAATCGCTTTCGCCCGGTCCGTCATCGCCTTGGCAAAGGCCGCATCCGAGCCGGCGATGCCTTCCGCCAGAATGATGCAGCCATCATTGGCGTTTTGCACCACCACGCCCGTCAGAAGATCATTGACGCTCACGGAGGATTTTAGCGCGGCGAACATGGTGGAGGTTCGGGAGGGAGCGCCACCCGTTCGCCAGGCATATTCTGATACAGGATAGGCCGTCTCTGGCGAGACGCGACCATTCTTCAGCGCATCGAAAACGGTTTCCACCGTCATCAGCTTGGCAAGAGACGCAGGCGGAAACGGCGTGGTCTCATTCAGCGACAGCAGAACCGTGCCGGTCTCGGCATCGATCATATAGGCCTGCTGTGCCTTGACGACGAGACCACCGGATTGCGCTGACGCAGTCGCTGCGCTGCAGGCCAGCACCAGCGCAACGAAGCTGAAACGACGGATGATTTTCGGTATCAAAGTCACCATGAAACGCCGGCCCGCCGTCTGTTTTGCTACTTCACGCCCGCCGGACGATCCGAAAAATGGAATCGTCGTTGGATACAGCGATTATGGGCCACAAGACCGTCGAGGCAAAGCTCAACGGACCTTGTTCTGCTTGTTCTTCACGTAGTTCAGAATGGACTCTTCCGTCAGCTCGCCATGGTCGACAAGGACGGCATCGAAAACCTGAGCAACTTTGGATGCTGGCGCAGCTTCGGAATAGGCAGAAGCATAGCGTGGCGATGGGCCTGGAACGCGAAGGAAGTTGCCTTCAGGACGCTCGTTGATGAAGGGGCCAATCTCTGGAAGCGCAATGAACTGAACATTGCCCTGCCCTCCGAAAGAAGCAGGTGCCGGACCTTCCACCAGCGGCATGGCCTGAAGCGCATTGTTCTTTTTCGTGCCAACCAGCGCGGTCTGCGCCGAGCCACCATAGGCAGGGTTGGATGGAATCGGAATGTTTCGCTGCGATGCGGAAGCCACCATCACGCCGCTTGCAATCTGACCTTCAGGATTGACGCCAGGAGCGCGCGATCCCTTGGGGATGTAAGACGCCATCAGGAATGGCATGTCGTGACCATCGAGCGGCGCGCGACCGACATACTGCACCCGTACATTGGCAGTGCCGGTGCCCTTCATGTCGAGAAGATCGGCAGTCTTGCTGGATACGTCGATCAGACGACCCTCATGGAAGGGACCGCGATCGTTGACGCGAACGACAACGGATGAACCATTTTCAAGATTGGTGACGCGGGCATAGCTCGGAAGCGGGAATGTCGGGTGAGCGGCGGAAAGATGTTCCTTGTCGTAAGCCTCACCATTGGCCGTCATGCGACCATGGAAAGCGGAACCGTACCAGGAGGCCAGACCGGTCTTGTCGTAGCCTGGATCTTCCTTCGGAAAATACCGACGGCCTTTGACCGTATAAGCATTGCCCACGAGGAACCGGCCACCGCCCTTGGGGACGTTGGCACCTTCTGCGATACGCGGACTTGCCTTCACGCCATATTCCGACTCGGCGAAATATTCCTTGCTGCGCTTTGGCTTCGTTTTTGTTTCCGACGTCGTCGAACATGATGCGGTCGCGGCACAGAGAACGGCAATGCCGACCCATTTGACGCTGACGCCAATCTTCGTAACGGTAGACTTCAAATTTCTGCCCCGTGCTGCTTCAGACCGCACCTGTGCACGGCCCCTCTCACACCTCGATGATCACGCCCATCACATCGAAGCACTTAACGGATGCCTAATCTTGCCCGCAACATGGCGAAAATGCGAACGATAGGTTCTGGAAAGTTAAAATTGTAATCAACGTGGTTAAGGTTTGGTTAAAATTGCGACGACGGGAGCGACTGGAAAATAAGGCTTTTGAGGCAATTGACGCGCTGGCGCAAACGTTTATAAACCCGCGACAGGCAAGGATGGGTGTCCGAGTGGTTTAAGGGACCGGTCTTGAAATTCGGTTATTGCCGTATTCACCTGTATTTCATCATCCTCAAACAGCCTCAATTTCAAAGGTTTTCGATCGGTATCGTGCGTGTTCGTGCGGCACTATCTGCAATGCTGCTACCGAGTTTGGTAGCAAAATGGTAGCAAGTTGGTCACCAGCCGTTCCCGAGGGGCTGATAGCAGCAATATCCGTCAGTCGTAGTCTTTCCATTTGACGACCAGATCACCTCCCAACGCTTTTACCGCAAGGTGGACCATCTTCATGTTGGGTTTGCACTGCCGCCAAGAGTGACTAAGAAAATATCCTTTGGTGCCACTTGCTTCATCAAGATCTCGCAGCGTCCACTTTATGTCTTCGATTCTTTGGAGGATTGCGTCGATCATCGGTTCCCCGGTTCTTCGATGCTGATAATAATAGCCTTGCCTAGCAAGCCCATAGTAGCTGGCGGCCAATTTTATCGCGGGCCGTGTTCGGCCTGGGAACTGCGCCATAATGCCGGCCCGCGTCTCAGTCGTGTATAGTCGTCGCAGCTTACTTAGATCGGAAGCTAGCCATGGATGTCGGATTTCCTTCAGTCCGAGCTTCTGAGCACGCCTCCATATGCCTTTCTGATGTCTATGCGGCAACTCCGCCATGATCTTTTCGTAATCGGGGTGATAAGCATGGAGGATCCTGTCCTCTTCCTCGGTCCAGAGTTTATGCCCACTAGGTGTAGATCCAGATCGGTGCATTGTCGCTCTGGCTCGCTGCGCGGTGTTCGCGTGCCGGCTTAGCTCTGCTAGATACATGTCGGTCTCCTTTCGGACGAATGAAAACCGGCTTTTTGGATCGCTGGGGTACCACAAAGATGATGTGGGACACGCGTCTCGCAGAAATCGACGAAAAAATCCAAGAGATCAAGGAGCATCCAGCGAGTCGCGCTGATATTCGACGGCATTCCCGTGATCGGCAGAGGCGATATACGCCTTGACCTCTCAACAGGCGCTCTTTCCTCTTATCAGCGGATAATTTCGGCTGCTCTAGCCAGCCAAACAGAACCTCACGTCGGGGCAAAGGGTAAGGTGAAAGGAGAAGGCCGCTCTAAACTCTATATCCGCGATATAGTTCGCGGATCGATGGGGTTCATTCTTGAGGAATTAGAACCACCTCAGACTGACATGTTCAACACCCCGCTTAAGACCGCTGTTGAGGAAGCAACACAATTGATCGAGCGTCTTAGTCATGGATCTCGGGACGAGTTCGATGCAGCGCTAAGCGACACTGCACCTCGGCTCATCGGGGCCGTTCAAAAATTCACTAAGGTCCTGCGCGACGGACGCGCAACCGCCAAGATCATGGGCGATGAGGCTAAGGTTGCGTTAGGCCTGGAAGATATCGGTGGGCTGTCAGAGCGGTTCGAAGATATCAGCGTTGATGAAGAAGTCTCAAATTTCATAGGTATGCTGCAAGGCGTACTTCCCGTTTCGAGAGAGTTTGAGTTGAACGTTTTTGACGGAGAAGGCACGATCACCGGGATCGCCGCCGATGATCTGGTCGATAAATATGTGCATGATCAGCAGTTCCGTGAGAGTCTGCTCCTCACACCAGTAATTGCCCAAGTTAAATTCACGCGGTCTTTTCGCCGCAAAACCCTGATCAAACAACAGGTGATTTTGGAGAACTTGGAACCATTATCGGCGCTTACTGGACCAGAATGACACCGGTGCCGACGGAGATTATTTTTCAGCTTCGACGCTGCGGTACCCTGTTTATCGTCGCTTCCATCCGCTGCAAGATTTCCTTCATTACCTGAATGTCACCGGACTGCCGGTTGAATGCCATCTGCAGTTCTTTGATCGCAGTCGAGATATTTTCCGTCATGTTCTCCAAGATGGTCGTTCGATACTCAAATCCAGCAAGGCGTCGATCGTCATCGTTGGCTTGCTTCTCCAGAGCCTTGAGACGCTCTCCAATTGCGGCTTCGAGCTTGGAAACTTCTGCCAGACGGTTCTTGTGCAGATCGTCATGCGCAGACCACTTTTCGGACTGAGCCTTTTCGATCTGACCGCGCTTAGCATCTGCATCCCGCTCCACCCGGGCAATTTCTATCGTGTTCGCCCGAATGTCGCTTTCTACACGCTCCACCCACCCGCCGACTTCGATGAAGAAGTCCAACACAGAAGCCACAATCAATCCCGTATTAAGCATTGAGCCGAAGAGCTGCCAAAAGCCTTCGACCTGTTTAAATCGCGCCATT
Source organism: Agrobacterium larrymoorei (assembly GCF_030819275.1). GTDB lineage: Bacteria > Pseudomonadota > Alphaproteobacteria > Rhizobiales > Rhizobiaceae > Agrobacterium > Agrobacterium larrymoorei_B. The sequence continues at coordinate 1,505,189 of NZ_JAUTBL010000002.1, forward strand.
TAAATTCCCGCCCTGATATCCTTCGCACCATAGCGAGTTTGGACGCCGTCGTAGAATGAAGCGCACCGAAGAGTGCGCCTATCCACGAAATCCGCCGACAAATCCCAGCGCAGTTGCGTGTTGCGCGGCTTTTCAGTTCCATATTTCGGGATCACACGCGCCATCTTCTGCCGGCACTCATCCGGCAAATCAGGAAGGTGCACACCGGCCGCCGCCTTTCCCCGAGACTCAGCGGCGACAATAAGCCTCGCCTCTTTGTTGGCACAGCAAGAGGCGATCACGGTCAGTCTAACGGTAATCACCGTCATCAAGGTTTTGATTGTCATCTTTGATCGCCTGTTCCTGCTTTGCTTCGATCTGTTGTTGAATGAGGGCATCGGCCAGCGCACGTTTGCGATAGTCTTCCAGGGCTTGCGCAGCTGCGTTTCGCTGGCGCTCCATTTCGTTTGCCTTGGCTTCGGCTGCACTCTTCTCGGAAAGCAGCACATATCCCTTCAGCACTGAGGCATCGTGCAGCGATAGCCAGAGCCGGAAGCCGGCAACGGCGATCAGCAATGCCAGGACGAACGCAACGGCCCGACCTATGATCGTAGTGGGAAGGAAGCTCATAAGCCGGACACGCAAAGCTCAGCTTCGCCCAAGCGCTGCGCATCGCCCATCTCGCGTCTGTTGACGAGCCGCCTGCCCTGTTGAAAGCGCGTCTGCGCTTCGCAAGCCGCCTTCCACTGCCCAGCGTCGACAAGAGCCTTCGCCGTCGATCGACACCATGCGCCCACGCCGAAGTTATAAGAACCGGAGATCATCGAGGCGCGGACGCTGGTTGGCGCTTTCGAGAGGTTCGGGGAGTATTGAACGATCTGCTTGTAATAGTCGTGATGGACACGGCGCAGCAGCATGTCTTTGCATTGCGGCTGTGTGAAAGTCATACCCGGCGCCACCGGCTTGCCGTTGATGCGCGTTTTGCCATAGCAGATGTCATAAATCTTAGCGAACGGATCCCAATGTGAACGGAGAACCAAGCCTTCCCATGGCATGCTCTACGGCCAGGATAACGGCGGGGTCCATTTTCGCCGTCGTCGCGTAACGGTCATAGGCGGCATATCCACCGGCAGAGATTGTTGCCAGCACTGCGGCAATCGCCGCTTTACCGCGCTTCGTCGGTGCGATCTTATTGATCGGCATCGGAGACACCTTTCTGCACAAGGATTCGGGAAACGAAGGCGCCGCAGGTCGCAATAGCCGAGAGCGCCGCGAACAGGCCGCGTGGGATATCGACGTATCCGTCAATGATGGGCAGGAAGACTTCGAGGCCGGACAGTAGACCGGCGAGCAAAATCCATCGGATGGACCAGGCGCGTTTCAGCACCTGCCACCAGTTGGCAATGAGCATAATTTAGACCTTTTTTATTCGAGGATATTGAGACCTACACGCGGAAGGGGTAGGGAAACATGAGGCAATCGGCATCCGTCAATTAGACATCAGGAAGTTATCAGTGCCCCTGCTGACGCTCGGTGACAGTCATGCTCTCTTTTGTTATGCTGGCGTTGCGGGCGCAAAAATCTATTGGCGTGGGCCTGTCACGATGCACAGGGCAGCCAGAGACGGTATTAAGTCCGTAGTGCCGGGAAACTTCCGGCCAAAAAAAGACGATGTTGTTATTCTTTCTTTTGGAGAGATCGACTGCCGCGCGCATATTCCAAAGATTGCCAGCATCAGATCCTCAACAACGCGTATCGAGACGCTGGCTCTTTGCGATAGGTTCGAAAAAGCATTTGCTGTTTTCGCCTCGAAATGCCCAGCTCAAGTCGCGATGTCCTGCATAATTCCCCCTCCTCCTATCGGACTTGCGACTGAGTACTATCGAAGCCATGACGAGTGCATGGAAGATGCAATAGCCATCCGAGAAATGATGAATCTCCGGCTTTCACAAATGGCTACATTTGTTGATTTCAGAAATGACTTCGTCTCAGAAAATGGGCAGCTTCGGCCCGACAGGTGGGATGGGAACGTTCATATCGACAGCAGATTCGCCCAGCCGGTTGTGAATGCGGTTAATTCGACGATTGGGACCTCATTCGCAACCACACCCCCAATCTGGCCGCACCCGATGCCAATGGCTCAACCGCCGTACATCTCCCCAATCCGGAAGGCTCGGCGTACGATTAAGCGGTTTGTGCTTTCGTCTTTGGGTCTTCAGACTTACCCGCCTGAGACGAAGAGCTAGACCCACCTACTGTCTGAAGTGTAGTCCGCCGGAATGGGATCCATCGCCTTGAGCCCGAAGTACGCGGCATAAAGGGGTTGTCGCCATGCGGCGGCAGCATCCAACACCAACCACCATTCAGAAGCTTTCACTTAGACAAGACCGGTATTCGTCTTGATGCCGATGAGACGGTCGGGCTCGCCCATGTTCATTGCCGCTTGCGCTAGCGGCGTGACCTCCTGCATCCACCGGGTCATGTCGCCCGGCGTTGTGCCGAAGTGATGGACGCCTCGCTCATCTCCGAAATTGTAATCGAAGCCAAGAGAGAGACGGCGGTTCACTTCATCGGTCAGCATTTCCGGTGTTGGAGAGGGTACAACATACGCTGGTATCGTGTTGCCCGCCTCCTCCCATTCTGCAATCGCCTGACGGTAGCGATTGCCCATGTCGTCCGGCACGAAGGATACAGCGCCATCGTCAGAGAAAACGGCCTTAATTGCACCCGTTTCTGTGTAGCCTAATACCTGCATGTCAAATACTCGCATCGATTTTGACATTGTCGAGAACACCCCAATTGCTTACAGCACCCACGTTACCGGTCAGTCTGATCAATGTTGGATTAGCGGCTGAGTTAAATGATGTTACCTCTGCCGCTGGAGTAGCTGTTACAGTCGGGGCGGCTCCCATCGGAGGCTCCAGCGGAATTTCTAGTCTTCGACCCAAAGAACCAGACGTTGTGTCCATTGGATACATCGCGATGTTTGGAATGAGCCGGAAAAATCGTCTGCACAGCAGGAGAGTTTGTTGGTAGCTTCTGTCACCATGAGGATCCGGGTCTGCGGTTGCGTCGCCTTTAACAAACGAAACACGGGCTAAATCTGCAGTTTGTACTGTATTTTTATTCACGAATTCTAGCACAGCATAGAGGGCATCATTATCGGCAGTGCCCAACGTTTTACCTGAGACCGACGGGACGTTAAAAATCTGATCGAATCGTTGCCATGCGGTGGTCAGCGTTTTAACAGCCCCGAAAGTAAAAACCTCTGCTGACGGCGAACCGCCAGTGCCCAAAACTTGAGATAGCTGTTAGACAGAGCGCGGAGCAGGTTGGAACGGGCGTGCGATACAAGGAAACGAAGTCCGGCAAGTCTCGTGTCGTCGCGCCGTCGTCATCTGTGATTGACGAATTGAAGCGCCACCGGATCGCCCAGGCGGAGGAGCAACTGAAAATCGGGATCAGGCCGGATGATAATTCATTCGTGGTTGCCCAGGTAGACGGTAGCCCGCTGAAACCAGTATCACTCACTCACGAGTGGACGCGATTGCTGGCAAAGACATCCTTGCCCAAGATCAGGTTTCACGATATGCGCCACTCCCATGCTACCCAATTGCTTGCCGCCGGGGTCCACCCAAAGATTGCCAGTGAACGCCTCGGCCACTCGACAATCGGCATCACGCTTGACCTGTATTCCCATGTAATGCCGGGGATGCAAGCAAACGCAGCGGAGCAGGTTGACGCCGCAATCCAATCTGCTAGAAAGCCCTCGACCAAATGATTGGGTAGCAAAGCGGTAGCAAGTGCTGTTTTCGAGAAGTCGGCAATAAGAAGATTTCTCAACTATATCAATCACATGGATGGGTGTCCGAGTGGTTTAAGGAACCGGTCTTGAAAACCGGCGTGCGGGAGACCGTACCGTGGGTTCGAATCCCACCCCATCCGCCACTGATTCCTTTTTTATTTCAAAGACATAACTGGTCTGCTCGCCACAGGAAGTGAGCAGTATACGTCAAAAATGAGAGCCAGAACCGTGCAACGGTTCCGGCCCATCGCGATGACTCACTTCCAGCTTCTATAGTCGCCTGCCGTGCATCCAAACGGTGCGTTCTGGTCACCGAAACGCTTCTGCAATTGAGCGCAGCCCCATTTGTTGATTGGGCCTGGCATCAGGTTGTTGATGTCCATCGCTGGTGACGTGAATTGTGACGGCGCAGCGGTGACGTACCAGAGCCAGTAGCCTCCGAGCCCGACAATCATCAGCAGTATGATAATACCGAACGCCTTGACGCCATGCACGGCGGAGGCGCCAGCCGATTTTTGAGGCTGGGTTCTTGTGGTCTGTGTGTTTTTCGAAACGGCTGCATCGGGAGCGAAAGCTGACAATGCCTGCGCCCTCTCCGCTTCGGTCATTTCGATACGCTCCAAACGGCTATCCAGAATGACCGGCAGAGGGCTGTTCTTCTGCCAGGCGGCGAGAGCGATATCGTGCTTCTCGGATTGTCCGATGATGAATGGAACCTCGTCCTTGCGCATCAGCGAGAAGGATTGCCGCTTCGTCTTGTCGTCGCGAATGGTGTCTGAATAGGTGACGAAGACTCCGCCGCGCTTTTTGGTGACATTCGTCAGAGCGACCGGCAACAGGGTGAGTGGCTGTGCTTCGTTGAGCTTCGCCTTTGCCCGGAAGTATCGAACGAGTGCCACAACCAGTGCAATACCGCCGAAGCTCAGAAGAACGGCGATGATCACCAGCGTGACGATCCGGTTCCACAGCATGTCGAGACCGAGCGAAATCGTCGCAAGCTGAGGATCCGAGCCCGAGATAAAGAGGCCTGCCTCGTAGTCTCCGGAGTGGATATCGACGAACATCACCTCGACGTCGCTGTTGTAGTGCTTGCCTTGATAGTCATAGGCGAGCTTGGCGGTGCAGGTGGTGAAGACAGCCTTACGGGTCTTGCAACTGCCGTTAAGGTCGCCGTCCTCAATCTCAACCGGGTTCTGGCTGATCTTGTAATCCCGGATAATTCCCGGTCCTTCCGCTACCAGCATGAAGACGGCAATTGCCAGCAGGATTACCGGAGAGAAGGAGTAGGCGAACGGAATGGACAATACGCCGCGCTTCAATTTCAAAGGGCGCGGTGGAAGCTTTATGTCTGGAATTAGCATGATGGCCTTTGCGCGTTTTTTGATCACAAGCGCGGCATCAATAGTTGAACAGCATTTGCTAAACAACCGCCACAGGCCAGATAGATCACATCGCCTTATCTCAAAGCGGGCGCAAAATCGGCATGAGTATTGGACCTCGCAATTTGCACAGCACTCGTCACGAAGGATGTCACCAGCTTCGCATGGTCGTCGGTCCGTGTGGCAATTGCGATCGGCGCGCGAGGCGATTTCCCGGCGATCGGGCGGTAGACAGCTCCTTCATTGCGTATCGAAGCGACAGAACGCGGCACGATCGAAACGCCGAAACCTGCCGCAACCAGCGGGATGATGGAGACGATCTGCGACGCCTCCTGGCCCAGCTTGGGGCTGACGCCTGCCTCGTTGCATGCGGAGACGATGCTGTCGTAAAGACCCGGCCCAATGTCCCGTGGGAAGAGAATGAGATTCTCACCGGCGACAGCGTCAAGTGGCAACTTGTCATGGTCACACAAGGGATGATCTGCAGGCAGCGCGACCACCATGTCCTCATCGAGGCAGGCCCGAACAGAGAGCAAGCCATCCTCTAAAACGGGTGGGCGGATAAAAGCCACATCCAGCCTTCCCTCGCGCAGGCCAGCAAGAAGTGCGGGAGTGTTGCTCTGCTCCGGCGACAGCACCACATCGGGATAGGCTGAGCGGTAAGCGCGAATGATAAGCGGAATGGCCGGATGAAAATAGGTGGCTCCGGCAAAGCCCAGGCGAAGGCGGCCAGTCTGGCCCGCCGCGTGGCGTCGAACCTGAGTGACGGCATCCTCAAAACGCCCGACGATGTCGAGCGCTGTGTCCTGAAACACCCTCCCCGCAGCCGTCAGTTCTACCCCCTTGGCATGACGGGTAAAAAGCCGAGCGCCCACCGTTTCTTCAAGCTGGCGGATTTGCATGCTGAGCGGCGGCTGGCGAATGCCGATCCTGTCTGCCGCGCGGGTAAAATGCTTTTCGTCTGCAACGACGAGAAAGTAGCGAAGCCGCCGAATATCAATGTCATCCAATATCATATATGAAAAAGCCTCAATCCATATATTGGAAATTAGATCGAAACGTCTCTAGCTTTCAAGGAAGAACAACGACGTGAACAAAGGAGACATCCATGACCATGACCGTCGCTGATCTACTGGCAGAAAGCCTCGCCGATATTGGCGTTGAGCGCATCTGGGGCGTTACAGGCGATAGCCTCAACGGGCTGAACGACAGCTTGAGGCGGCTTGGGAAAATAGAATGGATGCATGTGCGCCATGAAGAGACCGCTGCCTTTGCGGCGGGCGCCGAAGCGGCGGTAACAGGCAAGCTCGCCGTCTGCGCGGGCAGCTGCGGCCCGGGCAACCTCCATTTGATCAATGGCCTGTTCGACTGCAAGCGCAACCACGTTCCGGTGCTGGCAATTGCGGCCCATATACCATCCTCCGAAATCGGGCTTGGCTATTTTCAGGAAACCCATCCGCAGGAACTGTTTCGCGAATGCGCGGATTTTGTCGAGCTTGTCTCCAATCCGGCACAAATGCCGGGCGTTCTCAACCGTGCGCTGAATACGGCGATCGGCCAGAACGGTGTTGCCGTGCTTGTCATTCCGGGCGATGTCGCTCTCGCCGATGCGCCCGTTTCGACAGTTCCGCCTCAGGCCGTTCCGTCCCTGCCCCGCATTCTTCCTCGCGAAGAGGAAATCAGCCGCCTCGCCGAGTTACTGAATGAGGGCAAGGCGATCACCATTCTCGCGGGCAGCGGCTGTGCCGGCCATCACGACGCGGTCGTGGCTCTGGCGGATGCGTTGAAAGCCCCTGTCGTGCATGCGCTACGGGGCAAGGAACACGTCGAATGGGACAATCCCTTCGATGTCGGCATGACTGGCCTCATCGGCTTCTCGTCTGGTTATCACGCGATGGAAAATGCCGACACACTCGTCATGCTCGGTACCGACTTCCCCTATCGCGCCTTCTATCCCACCAAGGCGCGGATCGTTCAGATCGACCGAGATGCGGGCGCACTCGGCAAGCGCGCGCCCCTGACACAAGGCCTGGTCGGGGATGTCGGCGAAACGATTGCCGCCCTGCTGCCCCACTTGAAACCCCGCACTGACGCGCGTTTTCTTGATGCTGCTCGTGCTAATTACGTCAAGGCGCGCGAAGGGCTGGACGATCTGGCAAAACCTTCCGGCGCCGGCAAGCCGATCCATCCCCAGTATCTGGCGCAAAGGGTCAGCGAACTTGCTGCACAAGATGCGATCTTCACGGCAGATGTCGGCACCCCCACCGTCTGGGCGGCACGCTATCTCGCGATGAATGGCAAGCGGCGTCTTCTTGGCTCTTTTAATCACGGCTCGATGGCAAACGCCATGCTTCAGGCCATCGGCGCGCAGGCTGCAGCACCGGATCGGCAGATCGTGTCACTCTCGGGTGACGGCGGATTCACCATGATGATGGGCGATTTCATCACGCTGTCGCAACTCAACCTGCCGGTGAAAATCATTGTCTTCAATAACGGCTCCCTCGGCTTCGTAGCGATGGAGATGAAAGCGGCGGGCTATATCGACACGGGCACAGACCTCAAGAACCCAAATTTTGCCGCCATGGCCAACGCCATGGGCATCAAAGGCATCCGGGTGGAAGAGTCGGTTGACGTCGATTGGGCATTGAGTTCGGCCTTTGCCCATCCAGGACCTGTGCTGGTCGATGTCGTAACCGCGAAACAGGAACTCGTCATGCCGCCGAAGATCAAGGCGGAACAGGCCAAGGGCTTCAGCCTCTATATGCTGAAGGCCATTATCAGTGGCCGCGGTGATGAAGTGGTTGAACTCGCCCGTACAAATCTGCTGCGGTAAGGGACGACGACAGTGAACGAGACACGCGTCCGCGACCTGGCTTTCGTTCTGCGCTGCTCCGGGGCCGCGACACTGTCCTTCATCCTGGCAGAGGCGGTCCGGCTTCCCCATCCCGTCTGGGCGGCCATGTCCGGCATCATCGTGGGTCAGGAAAGGCTTGGCGATACCCGCCAAGCCACCATCGGGCGGTTTGTCGGCACCCTGCTTGGTGTGATCATCGCCGTCGTCGTCGGCACGGCGTCACAATGGCTCGGCGCGGGGCAGGCTTTCGAAATTGCTATTGCGGTCGGACTGGCTGCCATCATCGTGCGGCGCTATCCATCCCTCAAGGTCTGCATGTGGACCTGCCCCATCGTGTTCCTGACAACCACGGCCGACACGCCTTTATGGGAAGTGGGATTGTATCGAGGCGCGGAGGTTTTGCTGGGAAGCGCGGTTGGTGCGTTGGTGCATGCTGTTGCAGAACAAATCATATGGGTACGCTATGGCCGCTCTTGAGCAGCAAAGACGCCTCAGCAAAATCAGGCGGAAAAGTAGACGGGCTATCCATTATCTTCGACGGGCAGCACGCCGGCTGGAGTTGCGGGCCGTCGGCTTGCTGCCAGAGCAGTTTAGCGGCGATGAAGGTGCGCGCGCAGCGCTTGCTGTCGGAGCACCGTTGATTCTCGCGCTGGTAGCCGGTCAGCCCTCACTTGGATGGGCAGTCTTTGCTGCGTTCTGGACATGTCTTTGCGACGGACCGGGTCCTCATGCCATGCGCCGCCGCACACTCGGACTTTTCGTCCTGATCGGCACCGCGATCGCCTTCACCGGATCGTGGGCCGCGTCGGCGGGAACGGAAGCTGCCCTTGCCGTCGGCCCTGCCCTTGTCTTCGTTGCCGTACTGGTTGGGGCGGCTTTTTCCCTGGACGGCGTGCTCGGAACCCTGCTTGCTGTGGTCGCCGTCGTTGCCGTCGGTTTTCCGCACCCACTTCCAACTGCGACAGCACAGTCGCTGACTTTCCTGGCCGGTGGAAGCTGGGCCTTCCTCCTGATCAACTTGTTCTGGCGCATTGATCCAACGGCATCACTCCACCGGAACGCGGGCGCCGTCATTACGCGCCTGTCAGACATGGCGAAAGACTTGGCCGCGATTGGTGATGGCGGCCATAGGGACGCGCAGTGGCATAGTGAACATGCCGAACACAGACGTGCCGTTCGAATGGCGATGGAGCGGCTGAGAGCGGTGCTGGCACGGTACCCGGGAGATGCACGGCGATATCACAACGCGCTTCGAGCGGCCGAGATCATCTTTGGCGCCCTCGTCGCTTTGGATCATGCCTATATCCACAGGTTGGGGCCGACAGCAGAGCGTGCGGCGACGGCACGTGCATTTGACACCGCCCTGCTCGGTGTCCGCCTCTCTTTACGAGAGAGGAGTAAGAAAGTCGTTTTGCGCCGTGGCATCGAGCGGCTGGAAAGGATAGGCAAAACTCTCACGGACGATGTCATGACTGGCTGTGTGCTGGCATTGCAGCAGGCGTTGCACGTAGTGGAAAACCCGGATCAGTCCACCGAAGCCCTGGCAGCACCACCGGATCAGGTCGCCACGAACTGGAAGGACCGGATGAAGGGCGCGCTCCGACTGGCTTTACGGCAGTCAGCGGGCGTCATTGGGGTCTACTACGCCGCCATCATCTTTCAGCTGGGTTATCCCTACTGGGCAACAATGGCGTTGATCGTCTGCCTTCAGGGCGGCGCCCGCGTGACATGGGCGCGGTCGCTTGAACGTGTTCTTGGCTCCCTTCTCGGTGGCGTGTTGGCGCTGAGCCTGCTCTTCATCACGCAGAATCAAATGGTGTTATGCCCCCTGGCTATCCTGCTCGCCAGTGTTACGATTTCGCTGCGGTCGGTGAATTACACGGTCTTCGTCGTCTTCCTGACGACGCTCTTCATTATCGTAACCGATATGATGCATCCCGGAAGCGGCATCGCCGCAGCGCGGGTGGTCGATAACCTCCTGGGCAGTATCGCGGCACTGCTTGCCGTTCTCGTTCTGTGGCCGGATCTCGGCCCCCCGCTTCATCGGCTGATCACCAAAGGCCGGGAGGCGAACCTTGCCTATCTGGAAAGCGTCATCGCCGGCAAACCTGTCCTTGAAGTGCGCACCGCGCAGCGTACCGCAGGTTTGGCGAGCATCGATGTCGAGGTCGCGCTGCACGACCTTGCCGGGTTGCGATACCGCCGCCATCGCCTCAACGAAGGTGATCAGTTGGCTCTGCGTGAGATGCGCAACCTTGCAGGAGAGGCGGCAGCCGCCTGGCATAGGCGGCTTGGAGAGCACCATAGGCCTGAAGACAATCAATCGAAAGAAACAGGCACTTGAAACAGTCGGGGCGGTGTAAACCCCACCGCCCCGCACGCATGTCATCCGCTTCTGATCTTGTTTTAGTCTCAGCGCGCCAATTAGCTGGCAGACTTCAACTGAAGGCTAGCGATACCGGCTGCTAGGTTGACGCCCGTGCCTGCCTGGGCACTCAGCGGCTGCAGCGCGAAGTTCTTGGCGTTGCCGCCGATCAGAGCGTTTGCACCGAGACCGACACCAACTGCGGCAGAGGCCGATGCGCCGACATAAGTACCGCTGAGCGCGCCATCGCCGACACGGGATTCAGCCGTGTTGAAGACGATCCAGCTCAGATATTGCTTGCCGGTAACACCGACGTCGAGGCCGATCTTGCCGATTTTACCCGTGTAGCGTTCAACTTCACCCGAACGCTGGCGAAACTCGCAGGATACCGCCTTGCTTGATCCGACGACCAGGCCGATGCCGCCGTCGATTTCGCAAGACAGCGTGCCGACCCGCTCTTTCTGTGCGGTTTCCATATGCTTGTGCGAGCGCTTTGCTTCGGCATTTGCGACCGGTGCAATGGCAAGAGCGGCAACTGCGGTGGCAAGAACGAGCTTCTTCATAGGGGACTCCTGTTGTCGTTTATAGAGAGATCTGGTCTGGCCATACGCCGGGGCGCTATGGACTGGATTGTCGGCCTAATTGAGAGATCGGCGATGATCGGACGAGAAGCAAAACACTCCGCGATGAAAACTGCGCATTCGAGTGAGGCAAGCGTTTCCACCTCACCCGTCAGCATAACCCTGCCATTCTCGATGGACACCGTGATACGACTGCCTTCCTGGCCATCCGCATAGGCAATGATGGCTTGAAGTGCGGCGCAGAGGCTGCAATCCTGGGGGTTCGCGACTGGTGACAGTGCCTCGTCGGAAGAAATCATCATCTCGATCGACTCCTTGCCAAGGTCTTCACTTGAAGGCCCTGCGCACGGTGTCCTTCGACTCGCCGTACTTGCTTTGCACTTCGCCTGCTACCTTTTCGGCGCGGCCTTCAGCCTGCATACGCACGTTGCCAGCGATCTTGCCGACGGCTTCCTTGATCGAGCCCTTGACCTGGCGAACTGCGCCTTCGATGCGGTTGTTATCCATATTAGAACTCCTTCCTTTTCATCGTTATGTCGCCGTCATTGGCGCCATGATGAAAAGATAGAGTGAGGCACAACTCCGCATCAGAGAGAAAACTACTAATCCTACTGGTACAAACTGGCCTATTTTCAGTAAAATGAGCGGAAAGATTTATGTCTTGCGCAATTTGCGCCCGCTGAAGCCACGCTCGCGCGCCCAGATGACCGCCGCTGCACGGCGGTTGACGCCGATCTTGCCGTAGAGAGAGGCAATATGGTTGCGGATCGTGTGTCTGGAGAGATTCAGCCTGTCGCTCATCTCCTTGTCGCTGCAGCCTTCGCAGATCAATGTGAGAATATCGTCTTCGCGCTCGGTCAGATCGCTAAGCGATGCCGTCGAGACCGTTCCTCTTGATGTCTGACGAAGGCCCGCCAGCCTCTCCACCACCGTGCGGCTGAACCACGACGTATCGGCCATGACGGTTTCTATGGCCTCGATCAATTCGTCTTCGGATCGCCGACGTTCCGTCACATCCTGAAGTGCCCAGATGACGCAGAGCTGGTCATTGATTTCGACGCGTTCCGCAGAGACGACACATTCAGCGCTGCTGCCATCCTTCAGATTCATTCTGAGCGGCTCTTCGCGGATCGGCAGGTTGCTTTTCAAGCGGCGTTCCACGTCTCTGCGTGCATTGACGTCATCCCACAATTTCAGTTCGCTTGCCGTCTTGCCGATGATGTCCTGCTCCTTGCGTCCGCACAGCTGAAGAAACGCATCGTTGACTTCGGTGAAGACGAAGTCCTCGAGCCGGGAAATCGCAGTTGGCGCCGGAGAGAGACGGAAGGATTTGAAGAAGCGTTCCTCGCTCTGGCGAAGCGCATTCTGCGCCTTTCTGCGCCCATCGAGATCGGCGAAGGTAAAAAGCATGCAGGGCTCTTCGCCAACGGCGATCACCTCGCCCGCAACGATAACCAGCCGGTCACCCTCTGGGATCGGGATTAACGCTTCCCGGTGACGAATGACGCGTCCGTCCTCAAGCCGATCAAGCGCGTCCTGTCCGGTTTCACAATTGGAAAAGAGACCAAGCTCCTCAACGCTCCGGCCGATGATCTCCTCGCGGGTAAAGCCGGTCATTTCCATGAAACCCTGATTGACGCGAATGAAGCGTTTGTCCTGCATGCGGCAGATCAGACCCGGTGCTGGGTTGGCGTTGAAGGCTCTTTCGAAGCGCTCTTCCGCCTCATAAAGCGGTGTCTCGTCGCGAATGATCAGGACCGTCACATCCGGCTTTGCACCCGCATCCTCAATCACCATGCCTCGAACGGTATGGACCCATGTCTGGTCGAGATCGGAGGCTGGCGAAATCTCGACGGTAACATCGTCAACCTCCTCGCCGGCAAACAGCCTTTCCAAGGGATATTGCCCCTCATCCAGAAGATGGTTGTTGCGATAGCGCAGGGTGAAATTTTTGCGATAGGCGGCAATGTCTGCGCCAAGCTCATCAAGCGTCTCCACCCTATGCATATCGAGCGCCGATTTGTTGGCCCAAGAAATGGCGCCATCCGGCTCCAGCAAAATGAGCCCGTCGCTCAAGCCCGCAATGACTTGCTGTAAAACAAGACGGTTGATCTTCGGGGACTGCTCGACGTCTGTCATAAGGGGCAATCTCTTTCTTTTATGAATGACTTAAAATGTATCGAAGACGATAGCGTCATAAAACGCGGGCAAGCGCAAACATGTTGCGCAGGGACGGAAAAAAGCTCAAATGAGCACCCAGGCGATTGCCCTACGAACAATCCAAAAGGACGAACCTTCTCGATGCCGCAGATCTATGTCGATGCCGATGCGTGTCCGGTGAAGACGGAAATATTGAAAGTCGCAGAACGGCATGATCTCGACGTTACCTTTGTCGCTAATTCTGGGCTGCGGCCCTCTCGTGATCCGAAGGTGAAGAATGTGATCGTTTCCAGCGGTTTCGATGCGGCTGATGACTGGATCGCCGAACGTGCCGGCGAAGGCGACATCGTTATCACCGCGGATGTTCCACTGGCAGGTCGTTGTGTCGCAAATGGCGCGATGGTGACGGGTCCGACCGGTCGCGTTTTCGATCAGACCAATATCGGAATGGCAACCGCCATGCGCGATCTGGGCGCGCATCTGCGTGAAACCGGAGAAAGCAAAGGCTACAATGCCGCCTTCTCCCCACGCGACCGTTCGCAGTTCCTGGAAACACTTGACCGGCTGTGTCGCCGGATAAAGAAGTAATCGAGCATGGCGACAGCACCCAAGACCAAAGAACAGACAAAGATCAGCCTCTATACGCGTCACCGGCCGTTTCTGATTGCCGCAGTCCTGGGAGGCGCGGTGCTGGCAGCAACGCTCATGCTCATCCCCAAGCTCGCCATCGAATCCGCGGCCGTCGCATTTTTCCTCACCTACCTGTTCTTACTCGCCCTCCGCCTTCCTTATCTCACAGCAGCGCATCTGAAGGCGCATGCCGATAGCGACGATCTCCCGGCGATCGCCATCATCTTCATCACACTGTTTGCGGTCGTCGTCGCCGTGGTGTCGCTGTTCATGGCGCTCAATCACTCTGGCGAAACCGCGTTGTCTCTGACGCTGTCCTTTCTTTCGGTCATTTTGGGTTGGTTGACGATCCACACCATGGCGGCGGTTCATTATGCCCATCTGTTCTGGCGTCCGTCTGCCGATGGCGGCAAAAGAGAGCCGAAGGGTGGCATGGATTTTCCTGAGATCAAAGCGCCTGGCATTTACGAGTTTCTCTATTTCTCCGTCGTCATCGGCATGACGGCGCAGACTTCCGACGTTGCCGTGACCACGACGGCCATGCGTAAGGTCACGCTCGTGCACTCGATCGTGTCTTTCTTCTTCAATACGGTGCTGGTGGCAGCGGCGGTGAACGCCGCTGTGTCGCTGGCAGGTTGATACCGCTTTCATAAAAGGATGCAGAACATGAAGGTTATTTCTCAGAACACGGCTTTCGGCGGCATGCAGGGCGTCTATGCGCATGAGTCGGAAACATGCAAATGCGAGATGACCTTCGCCGTCTTTGTGCCGCCAAAGGCGATCAATGAGCCCTGCCCTGTTCTCTGGTATCTTTCGGGCCTGACCTGCACCCATGCCAATGTGATGGAAAAGGGCGAGTATCGTAGGCTTGCAGCAGAGCTCGGTCTCATCATCGTCTGCCCGGATACTTCTCCGCGCGGCAACGACGTGGCCGATGAGTTGACGAATTGGCAGATGGGCAAAGGTGCAGGTTTCTACCTCGATGCCACCGAGGCGCCCTGGGCTGAGCATTACCAAATGTACAGCTACATCACGGAAGAGCTTCCCGCGCTGATCGGTGAGCACTTCCGCGCCGATATGACCCGCCAGGGCATTTTCGGACATTCGATGGGCGGTCATGGCGCCATGACGATCGCGCTGAAAAACTCCGAACGCTTCAAGAGCTGCTCTGCCTTCGCGCCGATCGTCGCACCGTCGTCGGCGGACTGGTCTCGCCCGGCGCTCGAAAAATATCTTGGCGAAGATCAATCGGCTTGGCGCAACTACGATGCCTGCGCATTGGTCGAAGATGGCGCACGCTTCCCCGAATTTCTGATCGACCAGGGGAAAGCAGACAGTTTCCTCGAAAACGGCTTGCGTCCATGGCTCTTCGAAGAGGCTGTCAAGGGAACCGATATCGGCCTCACACTACGCCTTCATGACCGTTACGATCACTCTTACTACTTTATCTCCACCTTTATGGACGATCACCTGAAGTGGCACGCGCAGCGTCTTCTTTAAGACGTCAGAATTGCGTCGGCAGTCATCGACATCAAGCTTAGATGAAGGGCATGTTTTCGCGCTGCAAGTGATGTTTATCGCGACTTGCCCTTATCAAAACAAGAAATCTACCTTAATTAAATAAGAAATACATTGAGTTGATGAGACAATGCCGACATCGTTTATTCTGCCTCCCCTCCGGGAGTTCTTCAATAATGCAACAGTCGCCCTCGCGCTTGCCGAAGCGAAAGGAGACAACGAACTCGTTCTCGTCAACCAGCATTTCAAAACCTTGACCGGCTATGAAGACGCCGATGTGCTGGGCAAGAATTGCCGTATGCTGCAGCACAGCGCAGATGGTGAGCGAGCCTTGAACGAGGAGGCGCGCACGAAGATACATTCCTTCCTGTCGCGGCCGACCTCTTCGGTGATACGGACGCCCATCGTCAATTTCCGCAAAGATGGCAGCCCTTTCGTCAACCTCCTGTTCATGTCGAAACTGACTTCGTCCTCCGGCGACGTTCAGTACATCTTCGCCTCGCAATTCGATATCAGCCGCACCAGGCCCGATCTCCTCGACAGATACAACACTGATCTAGGCACGACGCTCACCCGTATTCAGCCCATGCTGGAAGGCCACAACGTCATCATCGAAGGCAGTCTGGCAACGATTGCAAGCTCGGCCACCACCATCGCGCAGGCAAAAGTGACCTTGGCCGAACTTGATAAAAGCGACCAGAGCCATTCTGGTGAGACCTTGAGGAATTGAGCTTGAACCAACGTTCAGAAGCCCAGGATGTGCCCGTCGTCGGTATCGGATCATCTGCCGGAGGGCTGGAAGCTCTGCGTGAGATGTTCGCCTCCGCTTAAGTCCCTACCGGCCTTGCCTTCGTCGTCGTTCAGCATCTCGATCCTCATCATGAAAGCATGCTGGCGGAGCTGATCGGACGACACACAGCACTCTCCGTCAAGCAGTGTCAGGGCGGAGAGCGCATACAGCCGGATACCGTTTTTATCATACCGCCAGGGCATGGCCTGTCCATTTCAAACGGTACGCTTGAGCTGACGAATTTTGCCCAGCCGCGCGGACTGCGTCGCCCGATCGACGATTTTTTTATCTCGCTTGCCAACGACCAGAATGGCAATGCCGCCTGCGTTATCTTGTCAGGCACGGGCGCAGACGGTTCGACGGGCCTTCGCGCCATCAAGGAAAATGGCGGCTTATGCGTTGCCCAGGAGCCCGCGACGGCGAAATACGACGGCATGCCGCTTGCTGCTGCAGGCACGGGTCTCGTCGACTTCATCCAGCCACCGGACAAGATTCTCACCTGCATCACGGGCTTTTTCTTCAGGCGCACGAAGGTGCTTGCCGATGCGCAACCCTCTCTGGTCGAAGATCATATTGACGAGCTGTGCAGAACGCTCCGCAACTCCGTCGGCCACGATTTTTCCGGCTATAAAAAGACCACCTTCATTCGTCGTATCGAACGCAGAATGCATGTTCTTGGGATCGAACACGCAAAGGAATATCTGCACCGGCTGCAACGCGATCACGAGGAATGCGAGGCCCTGTTTCGCGACCTGCTGATCAACGTCACGCGCTTCTTCCGCGACCGGGAGTTTTTTGACGTTCTTCGAGATCGGGCGATCCGTCCGCTCCTCCAGAGCCAGGAAGCACGTGAAGACGGCGTGCGTGTCTGGGTGCCAGGCTGCTCGAGTGGCGAAGAAGCCTATTCCATTGCCATGCTATTCGCCGAAGCGGCCCGCGAGTTGCAGGTGATGTGCGATGTCCAGATCTTCGCAACGGATATCGATGAAAGCATGCTGCAAATCGCGCGATCGGGATCTTACCCGAACGCCGCGCTGGCCGATATTCCACCGGCTTTGCAGGAGCAATATATCGTTCCACATAAGGATCGCTTCAACTTCGTCGGCCAGATCCGGGATATGATCCGCTTCTCCGGCCACAGTCTCGTCAAGGATCCGCCCTTCTCGAAGATCGACCTAGTCTCCTGCCGCAACCTGCTCATCTATTTTGACGACAAGCTGCAAAAGACCATTATGCCGCTCTTCCACTATGCGTTGCGACCGGGCGGCTTTCTTTTCCTGGGGCCGTCCGAAAGTGTCGGTCGGTTCGAGACGGTTTTCGCCAGCATCGACCAGAAGGCGCGGCTTTTCGAAAGACTGCCGGGTCTTCCCACCTATCCCATTCCGCTTCCCGGCGGACGCCAGGATCAGGGTCGTCGATCAGGCGGCGCAGACGTCCAGCACGACACAGCCAGAAGCGACGACGAAACCGTCGTGTCGCGTCTGCTTGAAAGATACGTGCCTGCCAGCATGCTTCTGGATCAGGAAGGTCAGATCATGGCGGCCTTCGGCAAGCTCAGCCGCTTTTTCGATTTTCCGGTTTCCCGCTCCAACGAGACCAGCGCTGCCTCGCTTGCTCGCCCCGGCGTGAAGGAGCAGATCGGACCTCTGCTGCGCCAAGCCCATGCCGCGAAAAAGCGCGTCATGTCCAGCAAGGTTGAAGTCATCACCGAGTTTGGCTCGCTGACGACCGACATCATCTGCGATCCGGTGGACGACGACAGGTTCCTTTTGGTGTTTCAGGACACCGGGCAGTTCAAGCCATTGGAAGAAAGCGACCTCATCAACCTTGAACCGAGCAACGGTCATGTCGAAGCCCTTGAGCGCGAGCTGCGCTCGGCCAAGCATCGTCTACGCTCTGCCACCGAAGAGCTTGAGACCGCGAATGAGGAGCTGAAGAGCTCCAACGAAGAAATGATGTCGATGAACGAAGAGCTTCAATCGACAAACGAAGAGCTGACGACGGTCAATGACGAGCTAAAGAATAAGATCGAGCAGCTGACGATCGCCAATACCGATCTTCGCAACTTCTTCGATTCCACCAACCTCGCCATCATCGTTCTCGACCGAAACCTGCGTGTGCGCTCCTTCACCCGCGCCGCGACCGAAATCATGCCGCTACAGACATCCGATCGTGGCCGTCCGATATCGGACGTTACCACGCCCCTCTTGACCCCGGACTACCTGGACCAGGTTCGCAGTGTCATGGACGACGGCGTGGATTACCAGGATACCGTATGGCATGAAGAAACGCGAAAGACGTTTACGCTGAGAATTCTCCCCTACAGAATCTCGGACGGCACCATCACCGGTGCAACCATCGTCATGACCGACATCTCTCATGCGGTGAGTGTTGAAACCCAGTTGCAACGGGAACAGAACCGGCACGAGCTCGCTGTCGAGGCTGCAGGCATCGGCGTGTGGGAATACCTTCCGGAACGCCAGGAGTTTCTTCTCGGCGGCTCGACACGGGAATTGCTGCAAGCGCAGAGCAATTACCTCAGCACCCACGACTTCCTCGCAAAAATTCGGGAGGAGGATCGGATAGAGGTTCTCGAAGCAATCCAGCAGGCGGAGAAAGACCACGGTGGTTTCGACCTGACGACCGAACTTGCGTCCACACAGGGATCTCGCTGGATCAAGGTGTTCGGACGTTACGTGGGAGACGTCGATTCCCCGAGGATCATCGGAGTGACCGTCGATGTGACGGCCGAATACCGACTTGCAGAAACGCGCGAGCTGATGCTGAACGAGATGAACCACCGGGTAAAGAACCTCTTCGCCATGATCGGCGGCATCCTGCGCATGGCAGGTCGAAAGCATGACACGGTGCAAAGTCTGGTCGCAGATGTTGAAAGCCGAATACTCGCGCTGGGCAACGCTCATTCGCTCGCGTCGAACCAGAAGCGCACTGGACCGGTCGAGATTGCGGAACTGGTCAAGACAATCCTCGCACCCTACGAGCAAAAGGGCGGCATCGAAATTTCGCAAGACTCCCTCCCCATCCCTGCAAAATGCATTACGCCGCTGACCCTCATCCTGCATGAATGGTCGACGAACGCGCTAAAATACGGAGCGCTTGGCAAAAGCGATGGCAAGCTGGATGTGAGCTGGAACGAAGATAACGAAAATATTTATCTGCTATGGAACGAAACAATAGGAAAGCCCGTTGTAGAGTTCGGGGAAAAAGGATTTGGAACTCTTCTACTGTCAAGCGCCGCGCGGCAATTGGGAGGCGAGATTGACACCAAACTCGACGGCTCCGAACTCCATCATATTCTTACTCTGCCACGTTCGGTTTTAAATGACACGCAAATCGGTACTCATCATTGAAGACGAAATATTCGTTGCCCTCGACCTCCAAATGACCTTTGAAGAGGCCGGCTGGGATGTTGCAGGGCCGTTTGCCAGTATCGAGCAATCTTCACTTTATCTGAAGGAAAATACGCCGACTTGCGCCGTCCTCGATGTGCGCTTGATTGATGGCGAAGTCTTCCCCATCGCCGACATTCTCGCCGAACGCGGCGTCCCCTTCGTTTTCCATTCCGGCCATGCCGACGGACGGCAGCTGGCGCAACGCTACGCGACGTCGGCTTTCTGCCAAAAACCTTGTCTGCCGGGAAAACTCTTGAATGAGTTGGAGAGGCTCTCGGATCGAGCAGATCCCAAGTGGCGGGACCAAGTCCGAGCAAGCGCGTAAACGATCTTCATTCTACCAAGCATATGCAAAAAAGCCGGCGTTTCAGCCGGCTTTTTCGTGAGTGAGCTGCGATTACTGGCAAACCCGGAAACTTTCCATATGCCATCCACCATCATAGGAGTTTGGCACCCGGCGATCTTCGAGCCAGCAGCGCGGTGGCGGTGGTGGTGGGGGCTCCACATACCGCGGTCCGCTATCATTGGTGATGGCGCCGCTGATGATGCCCCCCAAAAGACCGGCTGCAATACCGCCGGCGATCACCGCGCCCGTATTGTTATGATGATGCCTGCGCGGAGGATCACGATAAGGCGGAGGTGGAGGCGGAGGTCCGCGGCGATCGTAGCGATAAGGTCCATCATAATATTGAGCAGAAGCGGTTTGAACGCTGGCAAACAGCGTGCTGGCAGTCAGCACCGCGGCGAGGATTGAAAGCAGAACTTTCTTCATGGCAGAAATCTCCAGGTGAGTTGGCATCGAACTTTGCCACCCAACGCACGGTCAATTTGCCACAGCAGCGCTGAACACGCGATGAATGCGCAGCCAATCCGAAAAGACTGGATAGCCCGGAAGCAAAACCATTTCATGGCAATTCTTTTGAGCAAGCGTACCGATCCCCGGCGCAATGACCTTTCACGACAAATAACCCTGAGCTAATCCAATCCTCGTTCCTCTTTTACGGGGGAGCTCCCAAGTCCTGAGAGCCAATCAGGTAACACCTCGCCCCGCCTTGAAGGTGGGGCTTTTTTCTTGGGTGTCGTTCGAGAACGATGAATGATTAAAGTGCAATGGACCAAGATCGATGAAAAATCCGATTTCTCTGGCAACCCATTTGCATGTTGGACGTTATATGACCGAGACTCCCAGTCTCTAGTTCCCCTCTCGACTGACAGCCCGCCTCGCGCGGGTTCTTTTTTGGGAAATAGGTCGGGCTTGCTGACGCTTTTTGTCGTCAGGCGTACCGATCACCAGCAATATGGCCTCGCCGATCACCTATTTTAACGATAGCTTGCCGCCATCGCTCCAGGGCATTGCCCAACTTTCCCCGAGCGAACAACCTGCCCCGCCAATTCAGCGGGGCTTTTTTGTGTCATCGTCAGGGTGCGGGCGCCACGACTCGCCAGTTTTGGTCTGGTGCGGGACCCGCACGCCGGGACTCCTCACCAATGAGATGATCCAAGAGTTCAACAATGGCAGTGGGCAAATTGACGATCAGGTCGTCGACCATCTGGGTGAACCAATGGTACCAATAAATGGTTAGCAGCGTCAGGAAGAGCAGCAGAAGCCACGGCCAAAGCGGCTTGCGCGGCGGCTTGTTTTTTTCCGTCTGCGTGTCGAGATTCATATCGAACTCCTTCCGCAACATACTGAATCAGGATGAACGGCCGACTCAGGCGCGCCGGTTGCGAGGCTCGCCGCCAGGCGCATAGGCTGTCTTCTGCTGAAAACGGAAAATGTTGCCGCATTGAGCACAACGGATCATGTAATCCGCCGGATTCGTCGATGGACGCTCCGTTCTGAACCCACGTGGCATTTCATCAATGCGAAAATCCACATGGGCAGATGCTTTTTCATCTATCTCCGACGCTTCGGCAAATCCGGTATGCCCGCAGCGCGAACATTCGAGTTTCCGTGAGTATCGATCGCGAGAAGCCATTCTTCGTCCTTTGATTTCAGCATCAGGTAGCAGCGGCAAGCGGCCGATTCAATAGCGGCGCGCTCAACTATCATTTCACCTGTCTCTGCGAGACCGCGACACACAGCGCTAAGATTCTGAAAAGATTCACTCTGTTTGACAAAGCCAGATGCCGGAAATGCCGCATTTTATGATTCACGCATACGATTCATAAACCACTTGGTAACGTCATTCGCCTAAATTTCGAAACGTGAAATTGTCTGGCGGGGCGTGTCGGACGGATCTGTGGCATGCGATTGAAGAGTTCAACTGTGTTGAAAAAACTATCTGAGGCGCTTGGTCGCGCAGTAGGCGCGACCTCTTTTGTAAAGGCTTTGCTGTTCGCGGCGGCTGTGGCGACAACGACCGTTTCCGCCACGCAGGTGGCGAAGGCTGACCCGAAATATGCTGGCATCGTCATCGATGCCAAGACGGGTAAGGTGCTTTACAGCGAAGACCCCGACGGTCTGCGTTATCCGGCGTCCTTGACGAAAATGATGACGCTTTACCTTACCTTCGAAGCCTTGAATGCCGGACGCTTCACGCTCGACTCCAAGGTTCCGGTTTCTGCCAATGCCGCCAAGGAGCCTCCATCGAAGCTTGGCGTTCGCGCCGGCGGTTCCGTAACGGTCGAGCAAGCTATTCTCGCGCTCGTAACACGGTCTGCCAATGACATGGCAACTGCACTTGGCGAATACGTCGGGGGTTCGGAAGACCGTTTTGCACGAATGATGACGGCAAAAGCCCGTGCGCTTGGGATGACCCGGACCACTTATCGCAATGCGAACGGTCTTCCTAATACTGCGCAAATGACAACGGCGCGCGACCAGGCCCGCCTCGGCATCGCTCTCCGTCAGCATTTCCCGCAATATTACGGCTATTTCAGCACCCGCACCTTCACATTCGGCAAGCAGGTCATCGGCAACCATAACCGTCTTGTCGGTACGGTTCGCGGCGTCGACGGCATCAAGACGGGTTACACCCGCGCTGCTGGCAGCAACCTTGCAACTTCGGCGCAGCTTGACGGCCGCTCTATCGTGGCAGTCGTCCTCGGAGGACGTTCGAGTGCTGCCCGTGACGCTACAATGCGCAAGCTGGTTGCAGAATATCTGCCTAAGGCTTCGCGCGGCGGCAACAGCAACCTGATTGCGGCAACGCCGTCGGCTCCGATTGAAGAGCCCGTTGCTGTGGTGGCCGCTACCTCGCCTACCTCTGGTCTTCCAAATGCTGGTCCTGTTCCCCAGCAGCGTTACGGCGACGAGGCACCGGTCTCCGCATTTGCCTCAGCGCCTGCCAATGCGGCTGTTGCCGCGATGGATGTCGCAACACGTCCGCGCGCTCCGGTAAAGCCTGTTCCTCCAGTCAGCATGAAACCGGATCGTTCCGTGGTCACCAATTCCACGAAGGTCGATAATATCGTAACCGCCTCTACGGCCCCTTCGGCTCCCGCAGCTCCCGCTGCAGGTACTGGTTGGGTCATCCAGATCGGCGCATCCCCAGACGAGAATTCCGCGCGCAACCTGCTTCAGGCAGCGCAGGATAAAGGCGGAAATGTATTGCGTACCGCCAAACCATTTACGGTCGCATTCACCAAGGACGGCGCCCAGATGTATCGCGCCCGTTTCGGTGGCTTCGACGGTCAGAATGATGCAGTCAACGCATGCAATGCTCTGAAGAAGAAAGGTGTCAGCTGCTGGGCTTCGCTCCAGTAGGCCAACCGACTGTTCCAGGACAGGCCATGACGTTTGTAAAACATGGCCTGCCCACTCCTCGAATTGTATTGAGTAACGAGGCTTTACAGATGGCGATCAATGAAAACTACTTGGACATCGCACCCGGCAAAGGCAGAAGTCAGTCTGCTTCGGTGCTTCATCCAATCCACGAAGCGGCGATGAAAATTGCCGATATCGGGCTCAATAGATCCAGGCACAAGACCCGTGATCTGGTCAATCTCCTGCTTTGCCACGGCGCTCGCGCCTGGCGCAGCAACCAGCCCGAGGCAACAATCCATCTTCATATTGATGGACCATCCGGCCGGGCGCCCGTACATCTGCGTCTTCGCTAAGCAAACATGGCTCAAAAAGAAACCCTGCGGAACTTTCGTTTCGCAGGGTTTTCTCATTTATAGGCTCGATTTTCGAGCTGCCATTCGAAAGGATGAAGTGGCGGTTACCGCCACTTCGACAGCTTACTCAGCAGAACCGTCAGTATCAGACGCAGCAGCCGTGTCGCCGCTGGCGAGATTCTCAGCGCCTTCGATCAGCGCCTCGACCTCATCTTCGCCTTCCGGCTCGTTGATACGCTCGACGGAGACAACCTTCTCATCCTTGGCGGTGGAGAAGATGGTGACGCCCTTTGTCGCACGGCTGGCGATACGGATGCCGTTGACGGGCACGCGGATCAACTGACCACCATCGGAGACCAGCATGATCTGGTCGCTATCCTCGACGGGGAAGGCTGCGACGAGTTCGCCAATCTCCGACGTCTTCGACGTATCGGTCGCGCGGATACCCTTGCCACCACGTCCCGAGGTGCGGAAGTCGTAAGACGACGAACGCTTGCCGTAACCCTTTTCGGAGACGGTGAGCACGAACTGCTCGCGGCTCTTGAGTTCCTGATAGCGGGCTTCGCTGAGTTCACCCTCTTCCGTGACCTCTTCACCAACAAGCGCGATATCTTCTTCATCGACACCCGCCGCACGACGCTCTGCTGCGGACCGCTTGAGATAGGCTGCCCGCTCCCAAGGCTCGGCATCGCTGCTGCTGACGATGGTCATCGAAATGATCCGGTCGCCCTCGCCCATATTGATGCCGCGCACGCCCACAGAATTGCGGCCAGCAAAGACGCGCACGTCGTCCACGGGGAAGCGGATGCACTGGCCAAGCGCCGTCGTCAGCAACACGTCGTCGCGATCGGTGCAGGTCTCGACGGAGAGGATTTCATCGCCCTCTTCATCGAGCTTCATCGCGATCTTGCCGTTCCGGTTGACCTGAACGAAGTCGGACAGCTTGTTGCGACGAACCGTTCCACGCGTGGTGGAGAACATCACGTCGAGGGTTTCCCAGGTCGTCTCGTCTTCTGGCAGAGGCATGATGGTGGTGATGCGTTCACCGGCTTCCAGCGGCAGCATGTTGATCAACGCCTTGCCCTTGGACTGCGGCGTACCGATCGGCAGACGCCAGACCTTCTCCTTGTAGACGATGCCACGCGAAGAGAAGAACAGAACCGGCGTGTGGGTATTGGCAACGAAGAGACGATTGACGAAGTCCTCGTCGCGCGTTGCCATGCCAGAGCGGCCCTTGCCGCCGCGGCGCTGCGCCTTGTAGGTGGTCAGCGGCACGCGCTTGATGTAACCCAGATGCGACACGGTCACGACCATGTCTTCGCGGGCGATGAGGTCTTCATCGTCCATATCAGGACCGCCCTCGATGATCTCCGAGCGGCGCGGCGTGCCGAATTCTTCACGAATGGCGGCAAGCTCGTCCTTGACGATCTGCTGGATTCGGATGCGCGAGGACAGGATTTCGAGGTATTCGCTAATCTCGGCGCCGATCTTGTTCAACTCGTCGCCGATTTCATCGCGGCCAAGTGCCGTTAGGCGTGCCAAGCGCAGTTCGAGGATCGCGCGGGCCTGCTCTTCCGAGAGGTTATAGCTGCCATCCTCGTTGATGCGGTGACGCGGATCGTCGATCAAAAGGATCAGGCTTTCCACTTCGGCTGCTGGCCAACGGCGGGTCATCAGCTCTTCACGGGCAGAGGCCGGGTCCGGCGCCTGACGGATCACGCGAATGACTTCGTCGATATTGGCGACGGCGATGGCGAGACCCACCAACACATGCGCACGGTCGCGCGCCTTACGAAGCAGGTACTTGGTGCGGCGGCTGACGACATCCTCACGGAAGGAGACGAAAGCGCGCAGCATGTCGAGGAGCGTCATCTGCTCCGGCTTGCCGCCGTTCAGCGCCACCATGTTACAGCCAAACGAGGTCTGCAGTGGCGTGTAGCGGTAAAGCTGGTTGAGGATCACTTCCGCATTGGCGTCGCGCTTCAGCTCGACCACGACACGGTAGCCCTGGCGGTCGGATTCGTCGCGCAGGTCGGAGATACCCTCGATGCGCTTTTCCTTTACCAGTTCGGCCATCTTTTCAATCATCGACGCCTTGTTCACCTGGAAGGGAACTTCGGTGATAATGATCTGCTCGCGGTCACCACGCATCGGCTCGATGGTGGCGCGCCCGCGCATGATGACCGAGCCACGGCCCGTTTCATAAGCCGAGCGAATGCCGGAGCGGCCCATGATAAACGCGCCCGTCGGGAAGTCCGGACCTGGAATGATCTGCATCAGTTCCGGCAGCTCGATTTCCGGCTTGTCGATGAGCGCGATACAGCCATCGATAACTTCTGACAGGTTGTGCGGCGGAATATTCGTCGCCATGCCGACGGCGATGCCGCCTGCCCCGTTGACCAGAAGGTTCGGAAACTTGGCAGGCACCACAACCGGCTCCTGCAAGGTGCCGTCATAGTTGTCGCGGAAATCGACGGTTTCCTTGTCCAGATCATCGAGCAGCGAATGCGCGGCCTTCTGCAAGCGGCATTCGGTGTAACGCTCGGCTGCTGGCGGATCGCCGTCGATAGAGCCGAAATTGCCCTGGCCGTCGATGAGAGGAAGGCGCAAGGACCAATCCTGCGCCATACGGGCCAATGCGTCGTAGATAGCAGCGTTGCCGTGCGGATGGTACTTACCCATCACGTCACCGGTGACGCGGGCGCATTTGACGTATTTCTTGTTCCAGTCGATGCCGAGTTCCGACATGCCATAAAGAATACGGCGATGAACTGGCTTCAACCCGTCACGGACATCAGGCAGCGCGCGCGAGACGATAACGCTCATGGCGTAATCGAGATACGACCGCTGCATTTCCTCCATGATGGAAATTGGTTCAATGCCTGGCGGAAGCTTTCCGCCGCCGGGGGGGCTCTGGTCAGTCAAAACGGATCACATTCTCTGTTAAGAATCGGATGGATTTTTATAGCGGAAATGGCGTCCGCACGCCAATTTCTCCGCCGGTTTTGAACAGTCTTTTACGTCATTTACAAGACGATACACAGTTTTCTGCAGGCATCAGAGCAAAAGCCGAGGCCGGGGGTTCCAATAGCGCTTCCTCTTACCGAGCATTACGCTAAAACAGGTCACAGACACCTGTAAACGCCAGGAACCGGGTGGCATCAGAACAGGGGAAGGCATGGCAAGCACAGAACTCTTCATCAATGCCCTGACGACAATGCTCGTCACGCTCGATCCACCGGGACTGGCACCTGTGTTCCTGGCGCTGACCATGGGCATGACCCGCGCTCAGCGCGGACAGGTTGCCTTGCGAGGTTCGTTGATCGGCTTCGGAATCCTCGCGGTATTCGCTCTGTTCGGCGCGTCCATCCTGGAACTGCTCGGCATATCGCTTGGCGCGTTTAGGATATCCGGTGGCCTACTGCTTTTCTGGATTTCCTTCGAAATGATTTTCGAGAAGCGGCAGGAGCGAAAGGAGAAGACGTCCGAAGTCGCGGTTACCCAGGATCACATCCAGAACATCGCAGTGTTCCCTTTGGCACTGCCTCTCATCGCCGGTCCGGGCGCCATCTCTGCCACCGTGCTGATCTCCGGCACGATGGAGACGAGCTTCGATAAAGCCCTCTTCATATTGCTGCTCGCCTTCAGCATGGTCATCGTCTTTGCCGCGCTGCTTGCAGCCGATCGGCTGGACCGCTTCCTCGGCAACACCGGCCGCGCCATCCTCACTCGCCTGCTCGGTGTGCTGCTCGCAGCGCTTTCCGTCCAGTTCGTGGTGGATGGAGTAAAATCTGTCATGAACGGCTGATTTTAAAGGCGATATCTCCGCGACAGATTTTTCATTTCTGGGTAAAAGCCCAGTCCGAAGGCCATCTGCATTTGGAAAGAAAATGAAAAACCTGTTGCGGCTCATCCTGCCGGAAGCGACACCCGTCAGCTACAAGGAGCGTTTTCGTGCAAGTGCAGGCGCATGGATCGGCATCCTCCTCGCAAGCCTGATCGGATACGTCGTCGTCGGCGCGGGTCTTTCACTCCCGGTCTTGATCGCGCCCATGGGTGCGTCTGCCGTGTTGCTCTTTGCCGTCCCCTCCAGTCCACTGGCGCAGCCGTGGTCGATCCTTGGCGGTAACACCGTTGCGGCGCTGATCGGCGTCACAACCGCTCTTATCGTGCCTCAGCCCGTTTTCGCTGCCGCTCTTGCGATTGCCATTGCTATCGGTGCTATGATCAGCCTGCGATGCCTTCACCCGCCCAGCGGGGCGGTGGCGCTGACCGCTGTTCTGGGTGGCCCTGCGATCCACGACCTTGGCTACGGATTCGTTTTTTGGCCGGTCCTTGGCAATTCGGTGGCGCTTCTGGTGCTCGCGGTCCTCTATAACAATTTTACCGGACGGCCCTACCCGCATTCCATCCGTTCCCAAGCGACAGCGCATGGAATGAAGGATCCAGCACCGAGAGAGCGGATCGGCTTTTCCTCTGCCGATCTGGACGACGTACTGAAGGACTATGACCAGGTTCTCGACATCGATCGTGATGACCTTGAAACAATTCTGCGCCGCACAGAGCTCCGGTCCTATCGCCGACGCGCGACCCATCTCGATTGCGCCAGCATCATGTCCCGCGATGTCATTGGCGTAGCGCCAGACGATTCGCTGAGAAACGCCCATGGTCTGATGCGCAGCCACCACCTCAAAGCACTACCTGTCACCAACGATGTGGCGGAAGTCGTGGGCATCGTCACCCAGATGGATTTCCTCGACAAGGCGAATTGGACCAATGGCCGCCCACGCATCGGCTTCCTTCAACGGTTGCGGCTGATTGGCACTGGCAAGCCAGCACCCAACGACACGGTCAAAGACATCATGACGTCTCCTGTAAAGACAGTCTCGCCGAAGACGGCCATCGAGGACGCCATTGTCATCTTCGCCGAACAGGGCCTGCATTACTTGCCGGTGGTGGACGCCAATCACAAACTTTCTGGGATGATTTCCCAGTCAGACGTCCTGGTACGAATGCTGGCCGACAGGGCAGCTTCCACACATTGAAAATGGCGCGGCGTTGATGGGCTTGGCCGGATCAGCTGCTGGTGCTGGTTCTACGGCAAGGCCAGTTCCAGTCCCGGCTTTCACCAATATCCATATGAACCGATTCCGTGTGGCAATAGGTGCCGACGCCGCCTCTCCCGGGCAAAGAGCGCAAATACTCTGCAAGATCCCACTTTGAGATGCCCTTGATCTGAATGTCCACCGCTTCACAGGTGAAGTGCTTCGATCCGTGCGTGGTGCCCTTCGGCGGTCGATAGCCGGAAGTGATGATCGCGGGCTTGCGATAATGGGATTCAAGCTGCTTGATCCGACGGACAAGCTCCGGCTTCAGGCATCCGACATTCACTTGGTTCGTCTGCAAGACGAGCCCATTGGGTGCGATGCGCGTCAATCCAGACATGGATGCCAGTTTCATCAAACCGGTAGGCTTGTCGTCATCGTCATCAAGATGGCTTTCGTCAAAAGACACCGAAGCCTTGCGGCTGGAGGCAACGGCGGGCTGCGCCAAGCCACCTGGTGCCGCTACAGCATCCTGTCCCGTTGCACCACGCTTTTTGGGAACGCCAGCGAATAAGGCGGCGGCCATTGGGATGTTCTGCGGACCCTGCGACGGCTCCTCGTCCGGCGAGGACTTGTCGCTCGCAAGGGAATTTGTCGGGACGGTGGTGGAAGCCGCAGGAACTGCATTGGACGACTGGTCTTGAGGAGTTTGCGGTGCAGGCTCCACAGGGGCGTGGCCTTGGGAAGAATAAACGCTCTTCAGAGCGGGCACGATCCGCCGCGTTGGAGCATAGGCTGGAACGCTGTCCATATCTGCTTGGCCAGTTTGCGCAGCGCCGCCGGAGAAAATGCTTTGTGACCCAGCAGCAACACCCGTTGGCTGCATGGCATACGCCCCATTTGGCTGGTTCGGGCTGTTCTCGCCTGCCTGCTGCTGTGGCGCCTGTGATGCGCCGCTCTGCATGGGTTGAGCTGCTGATTTACCGGTAGCCGCCGACACCATTCTGGGATCGACGTAACCCGGTCGAGCAGCCTGCCCATCGGCAGGCGCGGAGGTCTGCGTTCCATCTGGGGCTTGCTCGGGTGCCAGAGCCGCCGGGTCTATAACTGCCGCAACATCCTTGCCATCTGTCTTTGACGAAACACAACCCGAGAGCAATAGGAGCGACACGGCGACTGATGAGGCGATCGCTACTGCGCCGCGCGATTGTCGTCGCTGCTGACCAGTCTCCATTTTCAAAAGGAAAAACCTCCGCATCCTGCGCTATGACCGCACCGAAAACCCATCCATTTCGTCAGCGCTTCACGCCAAACCGAAACTACAGGACTCACTGGTCGACCACGGCGAAACGCGGAGGATTGCGTGTCTGCCTGCGGTCTTACCAGGAACCGGTGTTCTCCATAGATATCCATGGCTCGGCTGGTGCCAGGCTTGTGCCCTTTTGCAATATCTCGATGGAGATGCCATCGGGCGAGCGAACGAAGGCCATATGCCCATCACGCGGCGGGCGGTTGATGGTGACGCCAGCTGCCTGCAGCTTGGCGCAGATCTCGTAGATATCGTCCACCTCGTAGGCCAGATGACCGAAATTACGTCCGCCGCCGTAATCCTCGGTGTCCCAGTTATAGGTCAGTTCGAGAGCCGGTGCCTTGTTCTCCGTTGCCGCTCCCACGTCATCGCGCGCAGCGAGGAATACGAGGGTAAACCGGCCCTTCTCATTTTCAATGCGACGAATTTCCTGCAAGCCGAAAATGTCAGAGTAGAATTCGAGCGACGCCTTCAGGTCTTTGACACGAACCATGGTGTGTAGATAACGCACTATATATTCCTCTCATATGTAACGTTCGGCTTAGGGGCGCGATCCTAGAGCTTTTAACGCGAAGACGGAAACGTTTTAGACGATGCCCGTCAGCCTTGAGCAAGCCCTGATCGTTAAAAACCACTCTTGAAACTGAAAACTAGGACTTGCGTATAACCGTTACTGCAATGTTAATCTCTTAGTAGGGAATCAGTTGACCGGTAGTGGTGCGTATTGAGGGGCTGGGCAAAATGGCTGATAGAATGTCGTCGAAGAGCGTCGCCGAATTCGAAGATTTTTCTGGCGATGCCGTTGACCTGATCGAGATCACCGGCGTCGTTAAATGGTTCGACGTGGCAAAAGGTTTCGGCTTCATCGTGCCGGACAACGGTATGCAGGACGTCCTTCTGCACGTGTCTTGCCTGCGACGCGACGGCTACCAGACCATTCTGGAGGGCACTAGGATCGTTGCTCTCATCCAGCGGCGGGACCGTGGCTATCAGGCGTTTCGCATTCTCTCGATGGATCAGTCGACGGCTGTTCATCCATCCCAGATGCCGCCGGTTCGTACTCATGTTCACGTAACACCCCACAGCGGCCTTGAGCGCGCCATTGTCAAGTGGTTCAACCGGACCAAGGGTTTCGGATTCCTGACGCGTGGCGAAGGAACCGAAGACATCTTCATCCACATGGAAACACTGCGCCGCTTCGGCCTTACCGAGCTTCGCCCTGGACAGGTGGTTCTTGTGCGCTACGGTGATGGCGACAAGGGGTTGATGGCCGCCGAGGTACATCCCGACAATCCAGCCAGAATTGGAATGGCGCACTGATGACCCGCTCTAACATTCGTTGTATTGCAAGCGCCTTTTTGGCGCTTCTCTTTTTTGTGGCGTCTGCTGCAGGCGCCGCGGCTCAAGAAACCTTTCCAAGCGAAAAGCTCGAGATCATCAGCACTGCGGGCAAAACACAAACGTTCACGGTAGAAGTCGCGAACAGCGACAGTCAGCGCCAGCAAGGGCTGATGTTTCGCAAGTCCATGAGCGACGATCACGGGATGCTGTTTGATTTCAAAGAAGACAGAGATGTCATGATGTGGATGAAGAACACCTTCATCCCACTCGACATGCTCTTCATTTCCAAGGCAGGAAAAATCACCCACATCCACACAAACGCGGTGCCCCATTCTGAGGACATCATCAGTTCAAATGGACCGGTGCGCTATGTTCTGGAACTGAATGGCGGCGCTGCGAAGAAGCTTGGTATCACCGTTGGCGACACGGTGAGAGCAGCACAGATCAGATAAAATCTCTAAATAATTCCGGCGAGAGATCGCCAGCGCCTTGTTAGATGGGTGCAAAATACCCAACCCAGGCTTCACCAGCATATTTGGATACGATCAAGCCGGGCAGCTAGGCCCGGCTCTTGATTCTCAGTAAACTGGCTCTACATGGCTAAGAATACGGCAGTTCGAAATGGACGACGCCAGACTAATGGCCGTCTCGATCGCCTCGACGGAATCGGCAGTTCCCTGCAGATAGATCACGTCATTTTCAGCTGTTGCTGAGATGTTGGATTTCTCAAGGCCCGATTCGAAGGCCAGAGCAGATGTAATAGCCTGACAAACGCCAGCCATGCGGTCGCCGAAAAAGCTTTCCTGAATTCCAGACAGATTGAACATAATCGGGCCTCCTTCATTAAGAGCAGTGTTAACGCGCGAACAGATCTTTTGTTCATCTCCGGTTCATGTGTTTGTTCATTTTCCATTCATCTTGAAAAAAAGAAACCCCTAATGTGTTCACTTTTTACGTGATCGGGAACCGAATCGTGAGGCTGGGGTTAGTCGTGCGCGGTGAGAGAGGAGAACGCGATGCTTATTCATAACTCAGAGCCTTGCCATCACGCGCAGTGGTGCAAGCCTGTCGCAGTCCATCTACCCATGTGCGCAGCGATAGAAATATACAGCCCGCTCGTAGCGCTTGAGATGCTCACATATCGCTGGCCCGACGAGCACGGTCCGGAATACGAATTAGCCAAAAAGCAGTGCCTGGATGCAGTGGCCGGACGTTGTGATCTGGAGGCAGCCCGAGAGGCGTTCCTGCTCGCAAGCAGCCGAGCACACGTCTTGACCGTCCACTAACGAGGGCATGCCTATATCGGAAGTTGGGGGAGCGCGTTCGACGCTCCCTTTTTTAGTTTGGCGTTTGCGTCTCAACGCCTGGAGACGGACGCGCGGATCCATGCCCGTCGGCTTCCATTCGATCAAGAAGCCAACGAGCCGACGGGCAGATAAACGCGAAGGCGAGCATTCCCCCAACAATATCACAAAGGTGATGACCGCCTTGTACGAGCACGGCAGGGATCATGGTCAGATTGATAGCGATAGAAACCGCTACTAGGAAGCGATAACGAGGAACGAACCACACTGACATGGCCGCCATGAAGATGTGAAACGACGGGAATGCAATCAAGCCGAGGACGGAGGCTGGACTTAGATAAGTTGGTCCTTCACCGCCGAGCTGTATCAACTCCTTCCCGTAGTCCGGGGTGACGGCGAGAGGAGTAGTCTCAAGGACCCACTCGGGCAAATCTTGATAGGCACTGGGACCATAACTTGGAAAGAAGATCCAAAAGATGATACCCGCGAGAGCCCCGAGCACACCCGTCAGCAGGAAATGTTGGAGCCGTCGATAGTCGCCACTAAAACCTAGGATGATGATCGTGAGCAAAAGCTGCGGCAGCGATGTCATGTATACGATGAAGAGTGCCCTCCCGATCAACGGGACGTGCGCCACAAGCTCTACAGCACTGCGCCAGTCGTATCCAATCACGCCATCGATATGAATAAGTGCGTGGTCGATCGTCGGATATTGGATCGGCAGAAACATGTAATTGAAAACAGAACCGCAGATGGAAAACAGGATGAACAAACTTGCCGAGATCAGTGCGGCAGCCATCCTCTCCTCTCGCTTCTTCGATCGGTAAATGTGGCCAAGAAGGAGCAGTCCACCGCCAATTGCCAGTGACAGGCTGTAACCAGCGACATCCACGCCAACGCCTTTGACCGCGACTAGAACAAGATCGACGGCAAACAGCGCGCATATGATCGAAAAGACGAAGCGTTCTGCCCTTAGAAAATACAACGGAAGAATCCTTGCTGGAAATATGCAGCAAGATGTTAGGGCGCCAGACTTAACATCCTCTATAGACCAAGGAGAAGAAGGCCAACCGCGAGGACTGCGATCGGCACGATAACCCCGACGATGACGCGCTGACCGCTTGCAAGAAACGCAATGAATCCGATGAGAGCAGCACCGATCCTAAGCTCCATAGGCGAGTGGAACAGCGCCCCCGTTGGGAAAACGATGAGTTTCGCTGTCACCGCCATCACCAGCGCGGTGGCAACTGCCCTCACCCAATGCAAAGCCTCCGAGTCTTCCTTCAGCTTGTTTCCAGCCACCACCCCAAGCCACCGCCAGATGTCGGTGGCGATCCAACCGGCAAGAGCGATGAAGAGATAGGGGGCCCACCACACGTCTGTCATGGCTCACCCTCCGTCGATGATGGGACAATCTTGCGACGAAACCAGAAGCGGTCGATGAGGTAGGCAAGCGTCCCCCCGCCAATGCCAGCGTAGAGAATGTCAAACTCAGGCTCGATCATGGCGAATAGCGGCCCACCGATGACCCCGATGATGAAGGCCACCTTGACGACCGAGTGCCGCGCTGAGGCCCATATGGAGGAGATGAAGTAAACCGGCGTCAGGAAGAACAGCACGCCGGCGACAAGCGGCGGGAAAGCAGCGACCACGCCGTAGCAGATAGCAACGATCGCCGCATTGATAAGCGTGAGAGTGATGCCGAACCCTGCAAACCACGCCACTCGCGCTTCACGAGGCACTTTCGTCAGATTCTGCGTCGCATAAACCCAGGCCGTAATCGCCACAAAATGCGAAAGGAACAGCAGCAGCCATGTGGGGGTCTTTGCTGTCCGCATGTCCGGTACGATGGACGCCACCATGGGCATCATACGGATCGACGACAATGTCACCGCCAGGAAACACGCCGCCATCCCTGCTCCGCTCACCATCGACCCAATCAAAATCATCTTGGCCGGCAAGGCCCAGATGGTCAGCGTCATAAAAACCGCCTCTCCGCGCGTGACGCCGGACTCCAGCGCAAAGGCGCTGAACCCTACAAAAGACGTCATGAGAATAAGCGCAGGAAGCGAAAATATTCCCATCATTCCTCTTGCAAACCAGAGAGGAAGAGAATGCGTGTCATCATATGCAGACATCGGCAGTTCCGGATGCAATCGATAATTTGGCAGGACTTGGGAGAATCGGTTGGATGCTTCAGCACAAGCCGACGCTTGTCTATCACGCTTTTCAAGATCTGCGCGTCTAAAATGACGCAAGCGGTTTGAAAGGCTGTCCAACAATCTCAGAGATTTGGCTCTCGTGCCATCCTCACCCCTCACGATCCAACGCGTAGACGTCGAGAGTTGAGGCAAAAGAAAAAGCGGCGGAGAATTTTCCCCGCCGCTTATCCGGAATGTCTCCGTTACGTCATATCACTTTTTCTTCGGGACCTTCGGAACGGTGTTGCCCTTGCGACGTGGCTTGGCATCGTCATCCTTTTTGTCGGCATCAGCCACCAAAACCTCGGATTGCTCCTCAACCTTGGAGGCCTTGGCTTTCGCCTTGCCAGGAGACTTCGCAGCCTTCAGCTCAGCTTCAGGCTTCGGCTTGACAGGTGCCGTCTCTGGCAACACGTCGAGTTTCAGGCCGTCCTTGCCGTCTTCCTTCTTGTCCAGGCTGACGCTGACGACGCCACCCTTCTTCAGCTTGCCGAAGAGGATCTCGTTTGCCAGCGGCTTCTTGATGTGTTCCTGGATAACGCGTCCAAGTGGACGGGCACCCATTTTCTCATCATAGCCCTTCTCTGCAAGCCAAGCGACGGCATCGTCGTGCAGATCGAAGGTAACGTTACGTTCGGACAGCTGGGTTTCAAGCTGCATAACGAACTTCTGGACCACCTTGTGAATAACCGCCGTCGGCAACGGCGAGAACGGAATGATCGCATCCAGACGGTTGCGGAATTCCGGCGTGAACAGGCGGTTCAATGCCTCTTCATCCTCGCCCGAGCGCTTGGACGAACCAAAGCCGATGGCAGACTTTGCCATCTCCGACGCGCCCGCATTCGTCGTCATGATCAGGATAACGTTGCGGAAGTCGATCTTCTTGCCGTTATGATCGGTCAGCGAGCCATGGTCCATGACCTGCAACAGAATGTTGTAGATGTCCGGATGGGCCTTTTCGATTTCGTCCAGCAGAACCACGGAATGCGGGTGCTGATCGACACCGTCTGTCAGAAGACCGCCCTGGTCGAAACCGACATAGCCGGGAGGTGCGCCCAGCAGGCGTGAGACCGTATGACGCTCCATATATTCCGACATGTCGAAGCGCAGCATTTCCACGCCGAGAGACGATGCAAGCTGCTTGGCGACCTCGGTCTTGCCAACGCCGGTCGGACCGGAGAAGACATAGGAGCCGATTGGCTTGTTCGGTTCGCGAAGACCCGCACGCGCCAGCTTGATGGCGGTGGAGAGTGCTTCGATGGCCGTGTCCTGACCGTAAACCACCGAGCGCAATTCCTGCTCGAGATTGGCAAGAACCATCTCATCATCTTTCGAGACCGTTTTCGGCGGAATGCGTGCCATGGTCGCGATCGTGACTTCGATTTCCTTCTCGGTGATCAACTTGCGACGCTTGGAGGCGGGAAGCAGCATCTGAGCAGCACCCGTTTCATCGATCACGTCGATTGCCTTATCGGGAAGCTTGCGGTCGGAAATGTAGCGTGCCGACAGCTCCACAGCAGCCTTGATGGCTTCGTTGGTATAGCGAAGATGATGATACTCTTCGAAATAGGGCTTCAGGCCCTTCATGATTTCGATGGCATCATCGATGGAAGGCTCGTTGACGTCGATCTTCTGGAAGCGACGAACCAACGCACGATCCTTCTCGAAGAACTGCCGGTATTCCTTATAGGTCGTCGAACCGATGCAACGGATTGCGCCGGAAGACAGAGCAGGCTTCAAAAGATTGGACGCATCCATTGCACCGCCGGATGTTGCGCCGGCGCCGATCACCGTATGGATCTCATCGATGAACAGCACGGCACCCGGAAATTCTTCCAGTTCCTTGACGACCTGCTTCAAGCGCTCTTCAAAGTCGCCGCGATAGCGCGTACCGGCAAGCAGCGTGCCCATATCGAGCGAAAAGATCGTGTCGTTGATCAGCGCTTCGGGCACCTTGCCTTCGACGATACGCTTCGCCAAACCTTCAGCAATCGCCGTCTTGCCGACCCCTGGATCGCCGACATAAAGCGGGTTGTTCTTCGAACGACGGCAGAGAACTTGTATCGTGCGGTTGACCTCTTCATGACGGCCGATCAGCGGATCGATCCGGCCGTTGCGGGCCTTGTCATTAAGGTTGACGCAATAGGCCTTGAGCGCATCCGGCTGCTTCTTAGCGCCGGACGCGTCGTCCTCCGCGCCGCCGTTACGGGCAGCCTTCGGTTCGCTCTCGCCCTCATCCGCACCGCGTGGCGTGCGGGTCTGGGAAGACCCAGGACGCTTGCCGATACCGTGAGAGATGTAATTCACCGCGTCGTAGCGGGTCATTTCCTGCTCCTGCAGGAAGTAGGCAGCGTGGCTTTCGCGCTCGGCGAAGATCGCGACGAGTACGTTGGCACCGGTCACTTCTTCGCGGCCGGACGATTGGACATGAATGACGGCGCGCTGAATGACACGCTGGAAGCCCGATGTCGGCTTGGAATCCTCGTCATATCCCGTCACGAGATTGGAGAGTTCATTGTCGACATAGTCGATCACCGTCTTGCGCAAGGTGTCGAGATCGACATTGCATGCGCCCATGACGGCGGCTGCATCGACGTCATCGAGCAGCGCAAGAAGCAGATGTTCGAGCGTCGCATATTCGTGGTGACGCTCATTGGCAAAGGTCAGTGCCTGGTGCAGCGCCTTCTCGAGACTCGGGGAAAAAGTTGGCACGTTGCGATCCTCATTTCTTTTCCATGACGCATTGCAGCGGATGCTGGTGCTGTCGGGCGAAATCCATGACCTGGCTTACTTTTGTCTCTGCGACCTCATAAGTAAAGACCCCACATTCACCGACACCATGCTGATGGACATGCAGCATGATGCGGGTGGCGGCATCCCTGTCCTTCTGGAAAAAACGCTCCAGAATATGAATGACGAACTCCATGGGAGTGTAATCGTCGTTCAAAAGAAGAACACGGTACAAATTCGGTCGTTTCGTCTTAGGCTTGGTGCGGGTGATAACAGACGTGCCGCGGTTCGTGCCGCCGTCCTCCCCTTCGCTGTCGCCTTGCATGTAGATCGACTTAACGATCATTTTTCATCATTCTCCAAAATCAAACCCGCAAGCGATGAAGGGTGCGAGCAAGAATTTCGCCTCTTCTTATTTAGGTCTGTATTAGTCGATTTTAAGCCCCTCGCGCTGCACTGCAATCACTAATCTGTTTGCATCCGGCGAAATGTAGAAAGATGTCCGACGGCTTCAGGCTCAAAGGTGAGCCTCCCTCCCATATTTCAACATACAGCGGAGAAATTGTGCGAAAGTTGCGCGGCCCTTTATCGCCGCGCCGTCACAAGACGGTTATTTAGAGACCAGATTGAAGCCCCAATGCGTGGCGAATTAATTCTCACCGTCCAACATTTCACGCACAGCAACCGCAAGCTGCTTCAGCGAGAACGGCTTCGGCAGGAACCCGAACTTGGCATCGGCCGGCAGGTTCTTGGCGAAAGCATCTTCGGCATAGCCGGACACGAAGATGAATTTGAGATCGGGATAGGACTTGCGCAGCTCGCGCAGCAGCGAAGGACCGTCCATCTCGGGCATGACGACGTCGGAGACAACGATATCCACCTTGCCTTCAAGCTCCTCCATCACCTCCAGCGCTTCGGTGCCGGAACCGGCTTCGTGGACAGTATAGCCGCGCGTTTCCAGCATGCGTTTGCCACCGCGGCGTACCGCCTCTTCGTCCTCCACCAGCAGTACCACGGCAGACTTTCCGGTAAGATCGAGCGGTTCGTCCTTGGTTTCGGGCTTTGCAACGACGGCTTGCGCCGCCTGCTGGCCCTCTGCACCCTCGGCAACCGGCACGGGCTGCACAGCCTCGACGACATGGCGTGGCAGCAGGATACGGAAAGCAGTTCCCTTCCCAACTTCCGATTCCGGATAGATGAAGCCGCCGGACTGCTTGACGATGCCATAGACCATGGAAAGGCCAAGTCCTGTTCCCTTGCCCACTTCCTTGGTGGTGAAGAAGGGCTCGAAGATTTTGTCCATGATCTCGGGCGGAATACCCGTCCCGGTATCGGCAACCTCGACCATCACCATGTCCTCGGCCGGAAGCTCGCTCTTGCCGAAAGCCGCAACGTCCGAGGCCAGGAGATTGCGCGTGGTCACCTTGATTTTACCGCCATCAGGCATCGCATCGCGGGCATTGACGCAGAGATTGATCATCACCTGTTCGAACTGCGAAAGGTCGGTTTTTACCGGCCAGAGATCGCGCCCATAATCCACTTCCAACTTCACATTGGTACCGGAGATCAGCCGGTCGACCAGCATGCGCAGATCGCCGATCACGTCGGTCAGATTGAGCACGGCAGGTCGCATTGTCTGTTTGCGTGAGAAGGCAAGCAATTGCCGAACCAGCACGGCAGCGCGGTTGGCATTGCGCTTGATTTCCATCAGGTCGGCAAAGCTCGCATCCGCCGGCCGTGCCTGTAGCAACAAATGATCTGACGACAGCAGAATTGCAGTCAGAACATTGTTGAAGTCATGGGCAATGCCACCCGCCAGCGTGCCGACGGCATTCATCTTCTGCGTCTGCGCCATCTGGGTTTCGAGCGCTTTCTGCTCGGTCACCTCAATGGCGTAGACGATCGCCATCTCTTCCGGCGCCTCGTCATTCTGGTCAATCACCGCATTGACGTAAAAGCGGAAGTGACGCGCCTCATCCTTTGGGTGGCGAGAATCGAATGGCGGAATATCGCCTTGCCGATCCTTGGCGGCGCTCATAGCATGGGCGAGCTTCGCCTTCTCATTATCATGCAGCACCGTCTCAAAGGGAACGGCATTCTCAATATCATCGCGACTGACGACACCAGAGAAAAGCTTCAGGAACGGCGCATTGGTGCGCAAGATGCGTCCCTCGCCATCCAACGACGCGATAGCCATTGGCGTATTGTTGAAGAAGCGGGTGAACCGCATCGCCGATGACGATTCCGCGTTCTCTTGCCCCTTGGGCCGCATCAGAACCAGTGTCCGGCTTTCACCGGGGGCGCCGTCGCGCGCCGCCGTCACCTGATGAACGAGGCGTGCTGGCATGCTCTGTCCGTTGACCCGACGCATGTCGAGATCGAGCATTTCGGTCCGATTGCTACCCGCGTGTGGCTGAACCGACTCGATCAGCGCCATGCCCTCGCCTGCGACGATATCGGAGACATTCAGTGAGCCTGGAGAGAACTGCGCAAGATCGATGCCGAGCCATTCGGACAGCGTGGCGTTGAGATAAACGATATCGCCCTTGCGGCCAGCGGAAAAGAAGCCGGCTGGGGCGTGGTCGAGATAATCGATGGCGTTTTGCAATTCGCGGAAGAAACGTTCCTGATCCTCGCGCTCGGCAGTGATATCGGCAATCTGAAAGACATGGAGATCCTGGCCGTTGACCTCCTTTAGCAAGCGCGCCTTGAGCCGGAACCAGCGCGGGCCAGGCTGGCCGGCTGCTGATTGGCTGAGAGGCTTGAGAAGACGGAACTCCTCGTAACCGTCCCGTCCCTCACGCAATCCGTTGATGAGGCGATAGAGCGCTTCCGTCGATTCCCGGTCACGCGAAAGAAGTTGTTCAAGGCTCTGTATGTCCGTCGCCCTTGTCGCGCCGGTCATCTGGCAATAGGTGGCGTTGGCATAGACCAGGCGCCCCTTGGTATCGGTGATCAGTGTGCCATCGGGATGCGACGAGAGAAACCGCCGCGCCATTCCGTCGGACTGCGACTGTGGCATGACCTCTATAAAACCAATCACCGAAGAGACGAGGAAGAAAATCCCAAGCATGGCGAGCACGCCCAGAATGCCGAGCACGATCTCGTTCTCAAGAGAATCCTTAAAGTAAACGAAAGCTACAGCCGCAGCGACAAGCACAAGAGCCAGCAACAGGATGCGAAGCACGGTGGCGGAACGCCCACGCCTGTCCACCAAGGGGAAGTCGTTATCAGTGGTTTGACGCACCTTGGTCATCGAGGTTTTTACCCTTGCAGTTCTGCTGGTGGGATGAATTTGACATTTGCTACCCATACGCGGCGATCTCGAGAATCAAATGTCAAATTCGCAAACTCCACTAGAAACAAAAACTTACTAGTGGCCTTGAAGATTTTGACATTTGCTCTCGAGTCCTCTGCAAGCGGTAGTAAATGTCAAAATCAGACCACTAGCTGTTGTGACATGACGAAAAACAGCCGCCTCGCACGGAATCGCTTCTATATCCTTGTAGCAATTTGCATAAATATCAAAAAGCTTCGTCCATCTATAAGCGCCGCCCATGCACAACCAATAACGATATCGGCAAGCTGCGCGCTCTGAGACAAGCTCTATAGTCAGGTGCTTTCGTCAAACTTGCAGCAAATTCGTGGACGAACAGGATAAATTCTTGTGCCGAGCGAAAAAAAATCGTCTTTTCCGGTCACGTTCTGTGAACAAATGTAATGCGGGTACATTTCCGCTGCACGAAATGGCTGAAGGGACCGGCTGCATTATGGAAGATTTTATTGGCGCATATGGCAATCGCCTGATTATTGCAGTGGTGGGCGTTGGTGCGGCATTGCTGCTGCTCGCCATCGTCCTATGGTTTATTCGCAGACGCAGCGGCTCTGCGCCATTTATTCGTGGCGGGCGAAACCGGCAGCCACGACTTCAGGTATTGGACGCTACCGCAGTCGATGCACGCCGTCGCTTGGTCCTCGTTCGTCGCGACAATGTGGAACATCTGGTGATGATTGGCGGTCCGACGGATATTGTCATCGAAAGTGGTATTGGTGCGATCCCATTCATGAAGGATGTCCGCGATCCGCAGGAAGACGCTCTGATTGCGCGCGATGCAGACCGCAGCCTCTCCGCAGACCGACAGCGCAGCATTGTGCAGGCACCGCAAGAGGATGTTCGCCCTGCAGCAGCATCCGTGGCCCCGGAGCTGAAGAAGCCCGCTTCTGACGAACCTAAAAAGCCCGCGATGAGCGCAGCACCCGCGAAACCTGTACCCTCGCCTGCCCCAGCCGTTGCAGCAGGCAGGCCAGCTCCGGCTGCCATACCAGCGCAATCGCAACCCGCAGTCCGAAAGCCCCAATCGACTCCACCCGCACCTACCGTCTCAGCTGCAGCCCCGTCCACATCGTCCCCGGTGCGGGAAACCCCAGCACCGGTCACGCCACCAGCCCCCAGAGCACTCGCCCGCGAGCCCATCGCGCCAGCCATTTCGGTCGTACCTCCAATCGTTGCTGCCGCCATGATGCAGCCGGATGACGACACAAAACCACCTGTAGCTTCAGCCTCGCCAGAGCCAGTGGTTTCCGAGCCACCCGCCGCTTCCCCAACATCAGCGATGACTCCAACTGTCGCACCGATGGTGTCCGCCTCCTATGAACCGAGTTTTTTTGAACCGCCACTGACGGCAGAGCCCGTCACGGCACAAGACCCCGGGCCGGTAGGACAGAGTGAGCCGTCCGTGACCGAGCAAAGCGCGATTGATGTTCTCGACGCTACCCGCGATCACGTGCTCCCCGCCTACCGGGCAGCACCTCCTATTACGACAGCACCCGCTGCTCCTGCGGCACCGATTATCGCAAAACCGGAACCGCTCGCTGCCAGTGACAATGGGCCGGTCTTTGGCGACCAGTTGACAAGTGATTTCGAAAGCTTCCTCGAGGCAGAGATCGCCAAGAGCAACAATGCCAACGCCGATCTATCCGCGACACCTGCGAATGCACCCGCCGTCAACCTGGATACCACCACACCGGACCCTCACCCCGAGCCCAAGTTCTCAGAAGCCCCCGTTGCCGCTGAGCGGGACGTTCAGAAGGAAATGGCTCGTATCTTTGGTGAGATGTCGGTGACGCGCGACCGATAGTCATATGTAAAGCCGACGCCAGCGCGATACTGTGAGCCTTATAGCGATCAGTGTCGCGCTGGCGTTTCACTTTCAGGCTCATTGAAAGGTCTTTGCCGTCAATGGTCTTGCCAAGCGTGTCAGCTCTGAGGCTTCAAAAAGGTCGATACGCGAGCTGCGTCGCAGCCGCGGCCAGATGTGAGCTTCACAGTGCGTGTTCAAGCCGATCTCACATGCGGCGTTCTACTCTTCGGCAATCATAGCCGGGCGTAGCGTATCGTTAAGGAGCTATTCAGCGAAAGCGGCAGACGCTTGTCTCCCAAGCTTACGAAAGACACTGTTCTCTTAGACCCACGGTGGATTAACGCTGGCTCCGGCACGTCATCCCGTTGATCAGGCAGTCGCGACATCGCCAGCGGGCTCATCATTCCTGCGCCTTAGCTTATCGAGCAAAAGATAGATGACGGGAGTGGTGTAGAGCGTGAGCACCTGGCTGACCATCAAGCCACCGACGATGGCATAGCCCAACGGCTG
This sequence comes from Agrobacterium larrymoorei, assembly GCF_030819275.1. Taxonomy (GTDB): domain Bacteria; phylum Pseudomonadota; class Alphaproteobacteria; order Rhizobiales; family Rhizobiaceae; genus Agrobacterium; species Agrobacterium larrymoorei_B. Next base: position 1,548,306 of record NZ_JAUTBL010000002.1, read on the forward strand.
CCGAAGTTCCGCGCCGGATCCGTGACCAAGAGCGAGCGGTATGCCACCCAAAAGAGCTGCCATCGTCGTCATAAGGATCGGTCTGAAACGCATCTGAGCGGCTTTGACGATCGCCTCCTCGCTCGACAATCTCTCCTCTCGCTCCGCCTGGATGGCGAAATCGACCAGCATGATCCCATTCTTTTTGACGATACCGATCAACAGAATAACCCCGATCATGGCTACCAGCCCAAAGTCGAAGCCGGCCACCTGCAAGGCCAGAAGCGCGCCAATACCCGCCGAAGGCAAAGTCGAGAGGATCGTTAGCGGATGGATGAGGCTTTCGTAGAGCACGCCGAGAATGATGTAGACGACAACCAGCGACGCCAGGATGAGCAGAGGTATGGTGCCAAGCGAATCCTTGAAGGCCTTCGCGCTACCGGAAAATGATGTTTGAAGTGACCCCGGCGGATGCATGTTGGATACGGCATTTTCAATCACAGCCGTCGCATTCCCCAGGGCGACATTGGGGGCAAGATTGAACGAGATAGTGACCGCTGGCGATTGACCCTGGTGCGCAATCGATACCGGAGAGGTTCCGTCCGTCGTCCACTTCGCCACCACAGAAAGCGGAACAAGCGTCCCGTTGCTTGCTCTGACCGAGAGACGATCGAGCGTGGCAATGTCTCGCTGCAAGTCGGGCAAGACCTCAAGAATAACGCGGAAAGTGTCGGTCTGACTGGAGAAGGAGGCAACCTGGCGCTGACCGAATGCATCGTAAAGCGTTTCGTCGATCGTGGAAGGAAGCACGCCGTAAAGCGTTGCTGCCGCGCGGTCGATCTTGATCGTCAGGTTGGGTGCTTCCGCTTGCTGATCGCTTCCGACATCGCGCAGTTCGGGCAGCCCAGAGAGCTTGCTGGTGATTTTATCCGACCAGTTGCTCAGTTCCGCGATATCGGCATCTTGGAGCGTAAACTGATATTGGGTTTTCGCCGGGCGCGCACCAATGTTGATGTCCTGTGCCGACTGCATGAAGAGCTTGATACCCTGCTGCGCATTTAAGGCCGCGCCCAGCCTGTCGATCACCTGTTTTGCGCTGACATCACGTTCTTCCAGAGGCTTCAGGGTAATATTGACGTGGCCTTGGTTTAGCGCATTGCCACCATTGCCACCGCCGATGTCCATGAAGACACTGTAGACGGCGGGATCTTTCATGATGATCTCGCTGACACGCTCCTGAAGCTTCGCCATCTCGGTAAAGGATATGTCGGGAGAAGCCTGTGAAAGACCAGCGATGAACCCTGTATCCTGCTCCGGAAAAAATCCCTTGGGCGCGACGACAAACAGATAGCCAGTGACTGCAATAGTCGCGAGAAAAATGAGGAGCGTCAAAAAGCGGTGTCGGATGACTGGCTTTAGGCTCCGAATGTAGAGCGCCGTCAAACCGTCGAAGAATGCTTCTCCCGCCAGATAGAAACGGCTGCGCTGATCCTTTTCAATTGGGCGGATGAATTTGGACGCCAGCATCGGCGTCAACGTCAGCGAGACGATGGCGGAAATGACGATCGCAACAGTCAGCGTCACGGCAAATTCCCGAAACAGGCGACCAATGATGCCACCCATCAACAAAATAGGGATCAGAACGGCAATGAGTGAGAGACTGATCGAGACGATCGTAAAGCCGATCTCCCGCGTGCCTTGGAGCGCTGCCTGCTTCGGCTCAACCCCGTCTTCGATGTGGCGGGTAATGTTCTCCAACATGACGATCGCATCATCGACGACGAAGCCGACGGCGACAACCAGCGCCATGAGCGACAGATTGTCCAAACTAAAGCCAAGAAGCCACATAGGCGCCAGCGATCCCGCAAGCGCAATCGGAAGCGTCAGCACAGGAATGAGTGTCGCGCGCAGGTTGCGCAAGAAAAGAAAGATGACGACAACGACGAGACCAATGGTCAGCATAAGCGTGAATTGAATATCCGTCACCGAGGCGCGGATCGTCGTTGTCCTGTCGGTCACCAGCTCCAGCTTCACCGAGGGCGGCAGCGAGGCCTGAAGTGCGGGCAATTGCTCCTTCACCGCATTGACGACAGCAATCACATTCGCGCCTGGCTGGCGAAAAACGTCGAGCGCGATCCCACGCTCGCCATTCGTCCAGTGCGCCATCTTGCTGTCTTCCGCACCGTCCGTCGCCTGCCCTATATCGCGAATGCGCACCGGCCCGCCGTTTCGATAGGCGATGACGGCGTCGTTCCATTCCGCGCTGCTGGAAATCTGGTCGTTCGTGTAGATCGGAAAGGTGCGTGTCGGGTCGTCGATGTTCCCCTTAGGCGCGCTAAGGCTGAGATTGCCGATGGCGGTGCGGACATCCTCCATCGTCACGTCGGCTTGTGCCAAGCGACCTGGATCGACAGCGATGCGGATGGCCGGTTTCTGCTTTCCGCCAATGTTGACGAAGGCCACGCCTGAGACCTGACCGATTTTCGAAGCAACGTTGCGCTCAATATACTCGTCGAGTTGCGGTAGGGTCAGCGTATCTGACGTTGCCGAAAGCTGCATGATCGGCGCGTCAGCAGGGTTTGCCTTATGCACCGTGGGGAGAGACGTCATATCTTTGGGAAGCTCACCCGCCGCTTCGCTGATCGCGGTCTGCACGTCGCTTGCCGCGGTCTCTATATTCTTATCGAGATCGAACTGCACCGTAATCGACGTGGTGCCGAGCGAGCTGTTCGACGTCATCTCGGTGATCCCGCTGACACGCGAGAGCGCCTGTTCGATCGGTTGCGCGACACTGGAGGCCATGGTTTCCGGCGAAGCACCAGGGAGATTGGCAGCAATCTGAATGGTCGGAAAATCGATCTGCGGAAGCGCTGAAACCGGCATGAACGGGTAGCAGATCGCGCCAACGAGGAAAATGCCCGTCATCAGTAGCCCGGTTGCCACCGGATGCAGGATGAAGAAATCGAAGAAGCTAGACGTGCGGTTCTGGTCCTGATCGTTTTTCATCGTTAGTTCGCCTTCTCGGCGAGTTCACCCGTCGGCGATCCGGTCCAAGGTGTGGCGCTGACAATCGCACCGTTGCCGATCCGCGATTGGCCATCCATGACAACCTCTTCGCCTTCTTTGATACCGTCTGTCACCAGCGCTCTTGCATCGGTCACGAAGGCCGTCTTCACGTTGCGTTTTTCCACCTTGTTATCTTTAGAGACGACATAGGCGTAGAGCCCGTCACGTCCTCTTGCCAGAGCCTTGTCGGGAACGACAACACCACTCTTGTGCTCGACTGTGAGCGTCGTCGCGACCGGTAGCCCGGGCCAAAGAGCGCCGTTGCCGTTGTCGAAGATCGCCTTGAGATGGATGGAGCCGTTGGAGGCGTCGACCGAGTTATCCATTGTCGTCAATTGGCCCTTTGCCAGGACGTGGCTTCCATCCGTGGTAATCAGGGTGACCGCCGCGATTTTTTCACTGAGCGCCTGACGGATCTCGCCGAACCTGTCACCCGGCGCGACAAAGGATACGGCAATCGGATCCATCTGTGTGATCGTCACGATACCATCCGTAGAGCTTGCGCTGATTACACTTCCCACATCGACTTGCTTGAAACCGGTGCGCCCCGAGATCGGGGCGATCACGGTTGCAAAGCCGAGCTGAGTCTCAGCGCTTTTGATCATCGCATCGTCGTATTGGACGGCGGCCGCGTATTGCTGGCTTAAGGCGTTCTTCTGTTCAAGGGTGGAGGCCGACGCGACCCCCTTTTCGGCGAGCGATGCATAGCGCTGTGCTTCAGTCTTCGCACTATTATACTGCGCCTCGTCTTGCGCCTTCTTTGCCTGCGCAGAAGTGAGTGCCGATGAAAGTTCGCGATCATCCAGCGTCAGCAGGACGCTGCCTTTTTCGACCATCTGGCCTTCGGAGAAGCGAATGGCCGTCACCTGACCGTCGATCCGCGGCCTTACCGTGACGCTCTGCAACGGATCCACAGTGCCGATACCGTTGATGACCTTGTCGATCTCTTCAACCTTCGCCTTGTAGACCGTGACGGGAACGGCAGATGCGTCTTGTGCGTGCACGACGGCTGGATGCAAGGTCAGCACTGCGCCGCCAAGATAGATCGCGGGGAGCGTATAAAGCGGGAGGAGTTTGGTGAACATGCTGTTGATCTCGCGCGCTGGCGTTCAAATTCAGCAGTAAACTCCGATCACATATTTTTGTTCTGACGTGATATTAATATTAAGAACTACTTTATCGCCTGTTGAACATAAACAAACAGAGGTTCGCCAGAAGGATGGTTACACATCAACCGATGAGCTTGACGCCGTTGGGAGTGTCTATCTCAGCGTAGTAGCGGAAATGCTCTCCTTCGATCACGGTCGGAGGGTCAATGATCTCGAGGTCTGCATAAAGCTTTCCAACCATAGCCGCCTCAGGATGCTGGATGTGGAAATTCTTCAACTGGAAGCCGAGATCCGGCATCGATGGCGCGGGATTTCCTCGCACACCCCAGTCCATCACCGAAGGCGCTACACCGCCACAGGGCAGAGATCCATCATCGGCCACCGCAAACAGCCACTCACGATCTCCACGCGACACCGTCTCCTGACGTCCAAGTAAATCGCCGTGCCGGGCGAGGACGCCTGCAAAGTCGCTGGTGCGTGTCACCCAACCGCCTAGCCGCCACCCCTCATCCCAGGCTGCCTGAACGGCGACCGAATCATCAAGCCCAAACCAGCGGCGTCTCTTTGGCGGCTCGGCCTCCGGATCAACAGCAATCACTTCCAGAAAAACATCCGTGCCGAGACGCAGCAGACGATTGTGCGTTCCCATCTGTGGGTGCTTACCACCCTGCGGCATGTCGACGCCGAGCGTAGCGCGCACATAATCGGCTCCAGCCTCCAGTGACGGAGCGATAATCGCCAAATGGTCCAGCTTCAACATCACGCACTCCCTCGCCTGAAAAGCAAAAGACCGCATTGCTGCGGCCTTTCAATCTCTATTTCCTTACATCCGGCCTATCAAACCAGACGGCTCCGAACCAATGCCGCTTCGATGAAGCTTGCAAAGAGCGGATGCGGATCGAGCGGGCGGCTCTTGAGTTCGGGGTGATACTGCACGCCGATGAACCACGGGTGATCTGGATACTCCACCGTTTCCGGCAGAAGCCCATCCGGCGACATACCGGAGAACACCAGACCGCAATTTTCCAGACGATCCTTGTACTCCACGTTCACCTCGTAACGGTGGCGGTGGCGCTCGGAAATGTCGGTCGAGCCATAGATGTCAGCGATCTTGGTATCCTTCTTGAGCGCTGCCTTGTAGGCGCCAAGACGCATCGTGCCGCCGAGATCGCCCTTTGCGTTGCGCTTCTCGAGTTCATTGCCCTTGACCCATTCGGTCATGAGACCGACGACAGGTTCCTGTGTCGGACCGAACTCGGTCGACGATGCCTTCTCGATACCCGCCAGATGGCGCGCGGCTTCGACGACAGCCATCTGCATGCCGAAGCAGATACCGAAATAGGGAACCTGACGTTCACGGGCAAACTGAGCCGCACGGATCTTGCCTTCAGAACCGCGCTCACCGAAGCCACCTGGAACGAGGATAGCGTTGACCTTTTCGAGATAGGGTGCGGGATCTTCCTTTTCGAAGATTTCCGACTCGATCCATTCGAGCTTCACCTTCACGCGATTGGCAATGCCACCGTGATGCAGTGCTTCGATCAGCGACTTATAGGCATCCTTAAGGCCGGTATATTTACCGACGATGGCAATCGTGACTTCGCCTTCCGGTGTGTGGATCCGATTGCAGACCTCTTCCCACTGCTCCAGACGCGGCTTTGGTGCAGGCTCGATACCAAAGGCGGCCAGAACTTCATTGTCGAGGCCTTCCTTATGATAGGCCGTCGGCACATCATAGATATTCGCAACATCCAGCGCCTGGATGACGGCGGACTGACGCACGTTGCAGAACAGTGAAAGCTTGCGACGTTCCGCCTCCGGAATTTCGCGATCGGCACGAACCAAGAGAATGTCTGGGTGAATACCGAGCGCCTGCAACTCCTTCACTGAGTGCTGGGTGGGCTTCGTCTTCAACTCGCCAGCCGCGGGAATGTAGGGCATCAATGTCAGGTGAAGATAAATCGCCGTGCCGCGTGGCAGATCGTTGCCAAGCTGTCGGATGGCTTCCATGAAGGGCATTGCCTCGATGTCGCCAACCGTGCCGCCGATTTCGCAGATGACGAAGTCGTAATCGTCATTGCCTTCGGTGACGAAATCCTTGATCTCGTTGGTCACATGCGGAATGACCTGAACCGTCGCACCGAGATAATCGCCGCGGCGTTCCTTATCGATGATGTTCTTGTAAATACGACCCGTGGTGATGTTGTCGGTCTTGGTTGCGGAGCGCCCGGTAAAGCGTTCGTAGTGGCCAAGATCGAGATCCGTCTCCGCGCCATCATCGGTCACGAAAACCTCACCGTGCTGGGTGGGGCTCATGGTGCCGGGATCGACATTGAGGTAGGGGTCGAGTTTGCGAAGCCGCACCCGATATCCACGGGATTGCAACAACGCTCCGAGTGCCGCGGCCGCAATGCCCTTCCCAAGGGAGGATACCACGCCGCCTGTGATGAATACATATCGCGCCATGGGAGTCACCGCTTACCTTTTAATAGATGATTCCGCCAGCCCCAATTTCATTGATCGCGAAATCATCTGTTGATGACGCGTTGGGACGTGGCTGGAACGTAAACAAAGAAAACCGGCAGGCATTCTTACGCGGCGGCCTAAGGCACGAAAACGCGCTGAAAAACTCTAAGGCAGCGCATGGTCCTTGTCTTTCAACAAAGGCTCATGCGCTTGCCTGCCGAAGTGTCAGTCTGTCAACCGGTTTAGCCGCCGGTCGGAACGCCGTCGCTCGTGGGAGCCTGCTGCTGCGCCGGTGCCGGAGCAGCTGCGCCACCTGCAGCGGGAGCGGCTGGGGTCGTCGTAGCAGGTGCCTGGTTGGACGCACCATTCGTTGTGGACGGAACGCCATTATTCGCTGGAGCCTGCGAAGGCGTGGAAGGCGTCGTCGAGGACGGGCCAAGCGTATCGAGAATGCCGTTGCCTTGCCCCTGTTGTGCCGGAATGCGGTCCAGGATGTCTGTTGGACGCGATTCGTAGCGGGTCAGCAAACCAAGGCCGAGGGATGTCGCGAAGAACAGAGCCGCGAGGATACCCGTCGTGCGGGTGAGCGCATTAGCAGTACCGCGAGCGGACATAAAGCCCGAACCGCCGCCAATACCAAGGCCGCCGCCTTCGGAACGCTGGATCAGGACCACGCCGACAAGCGCCAGCACGATCATGAGGTGAATAACAATCAGTACGTTCTGCATGACAATCCATTCCATGCCCCATCAGGAGCACAATGAAGAAGTTTGCGGCTCTTTACATGAGGCGACAGCGTATTCCAAGCCCCCGGGAACCGAAAGCCTGGCTGCTTTTCCGAAAAAGTCAGGCCGTCAACTGCTCGTAAGCTGCATAGATGGACAGGAAGTCGGAGGCTTTCAAGCTGGCGCCGCCGATGAGGGCGCCGTCGACATTCTCGATCGCCATGAGTTCCAGGGCGTTAGACGGCTTGACCGAGCCACCATAGAGAATGCGCATGCCCCTGCCCTCGGCGCCGAAGCGCTTGACGAGCTCATCGCGCATAAAGGCGTGCGCTTCGCGGACGTCATCAACCGTTGGCGTCAGCCCTGTGCCGATCGCCCACACAGGCTCATAGGCGATCACCGTATCGGCGGCCCTCGCCTCATCAGGCAAGGAACCATCGAGCTGGCGCTTCAAGACGTCGAGCGTCTGGCCGGCTTTGCGCTGTCCCGCAGTCTCGCCAATGCAGATGATGGCAATGAGGTCGGCCGCATAAGCAGCTATCGCTTTCGCGCGCACGAGGTGGTCTGTTTCAGCATGGTCGGTGCGACGCTCGGAATGGCCAACGATGACATGGGTCCCGAAGCAGTCGGCGATCATCTCTGCGGAGATATCGCCCGTATGCGGGCCGAATGCGTTCTGGTGGCAATCCTGCGCACCGACTTTCAAAGGGCTGTCGTCGCAGAGCGCGGTTGCCACATAGAGAAGCGTCGAAGGCGGGCAGATCAGCGCCTCAACCTTTTCCGCAAGCGGACCCTTCACCCCTTCAGCCATCGCCTTGATCTGATCAAGCGAGGCACGCGTTCCGTTCATCTTCCAGTTTCCAGCGACGAGCGGGCGAATATCAGGGGTCATTGAGCGATCATTCCTGTTTACTGTTGTCAGTGTCTTCTCAAAGAGACAGCGACAGGAATTCGCCCGAAAAAGCAAGGTTTTGGTTCGAAATTTGGTGAATTTCGTACAAAACCTACCGTGAATGACGAGATTTTCGATCTAATGGGCCAAAATCCACTTGAGAACTGCGCGCCAGTCGGTCATGCGGACAGGAGTGCCGTGGGTTCCACTCTGATAGAGCGTGAAGCGCGTAGGCACGCCCGTCTTCAACAATCCGCGAAAGGTCGAGCCCTGCTGATCGGCCGAGTAGACACTGTCCTGGCTGCCATGGGTGAACCAGACAGGCTTCTTTGCTTTGATGAACGCACTCTTTGGAAAATCAGGATCGACCGCGCCACCGAGAAGGGCCATACCCTTGAGATTGGCGACCGCAGCAGCATCGCGGCTAACGCCGTAGCAGATGAAGCTGCCCATCGAAGCACAGGCGAGAATGACGGGCTTGCCGCCTGATTTCGCCTTCGCGTCCGAGATCAGCGCGGCTATATCCGCAACGCCGTTTTGATCGAAACTTTTCACGCTCGGCGCGTAATACGTTCCGCCGTTTTCGACAGCGAGATTTTTCAGCCGATTGAAGTTGCCACCGAAGGTATAGTCGTTCATTCCAAGCCGCCGGTCGCCGCCCCGCCCATGGATGAAGATCACGGTGAAAGCCTGCCCGCTGGGCTGACCGACGCGTCCCACATCGATGGACCGTCCTGCGACGGAAACGGTCTCCATCTCCTGCACACGCTTCGGCGCCAGATCGACATATTGCCGCTTCACCCGCCGTTCCGGGGTATCGTCACGCCCGTTGATGTCACGCATTTCCTGGTAGTCGATCACCTGAGAGGCACCGCCATCCCCTGTGGACAACACTGTCTGATTTGAGAACAGATCATCCTTGAAGGGCTTCAGCGGCCCGCCACCGGTCTGAGCTTGAGCGGGCATCACTGCAACAGAGAGGCAGAAAAGAGTACAAAAGGTGAAAAGAGCTGTGGACATGCCTTGAGGAACCGTTTCATTTGCGCCACAAGTCTTGCCATCCGGGCTGCTGCAACGCAATCCTTCGCGTTGAACGTCAGCCCTTTGTACCCTGCTGGAGTAGCCTGACACCTGTACCGGTGTCTGAACCCTGTCTGCTCGCATGGACAAAATCCGGGCAAAATCTGATTGAACTGGACCTATGGACGATAGCAACGATCTTTTTTCCGGCCTTCCCGCAGCTAGCCGCGCTGAAGCAGAACCGCGGGAAGCCGCACCTGCTGTGACCCCAGTTGCCAAGGCAGTCGCGCAGCCGAAAACGGCTCCCGCACCTGTCGCTTCGTCGGGCGATGACTACGGCGCATCGTCTATTCGCGTTCTGGAAGGTCTGGAGCCGGTGCGCACGCGTCCCGGCATGTATATTGGCGGGACCGACGAGAAGGCCCTGCACCATCTCTTCGCCGAAGTCATCGACAACTCGATGGACGAAGCGGTCGCAGGTCATGCCAACTTCATCGAAGTGCATCTCGACGCCGAAGGTTTTTTGACCGTCAGCGATAACGGTCGCGGTATCCCTGTCGAAAACCATCCCCAGGTACCGGGCAAGTCCACGCTCGAAGTTATCATGACCAAGCTGCATGCCGGCGGCAAGTTCGATGGCAAGGCCTATGAGACGTCCGGCGGTCTGCACGGTGTGGGCGTCTCCGTCGTCAATGCGCTTTCCGATGTGCTGGAAGTGGAAGTTGCGCGTAACCGCAAGCTCTACCGCCAACGTTTTTCGCGCGGCATTCCGCAAGGACCACTGGAAGAACTGGGCGATGTTCACAATCGCCGCGGAACCCGCGTGCGCTTCCATCCCGATGCGCAGATCTTTGGCGACCATGCCAAGTTCGAGGCCGCACGCATTTTCCGCATGGCGCGTTCCAAGGCTTATCTCTTTGGCGGCGTCGAAATTCGCTGGAGCTGCGACCCTGGTCTGGTGCCCGAAGGCGGTGAAATCCCGGAAAAGGCGGTCTTCCACTTCCCTGGCGGCTTGAAAGACTATCTCTCGGCCACGCTTGGCAAGGATTTTACCGTCACCCGCGAAATCTTCTCAGGGAGAACGGAAAAGACAGGCGGTCACGGCGCGCTGGAATGGGCCGTCACTTGGTATGGTGGCGACAGCCAGATCCATTCCTATTGCAACACCATTCCCACCCCTGAAGGCGGCACCCATGAGGCCGGTCTTCGCATCGCGCTGACCAAGGGGCTGAAGAGCTATGCCGAGCTGACGCAGAACAAGCGTGCCCGCGAAATCACCACAGATGACGTGATGATTTCGGCTGTCGGCATGCTGTCCGTGTTCATTCGTGAGCCGGAATTCGTTGGGCAGACCAAAGACAAGCTCGCAACCGTCGAAGCGCAACGCATCGTCGAAAACGCGCTGCGCGATCCGTTCGATCATTATCTCGCCGGCAACCCGGCCGAAGCCGCGAAGCTCTTGGAATGGGTGATCGAGCGTTGCGAGGAGCGTCTGCGCCGCCGCAAGGAAAAGGAAGTCAATCGCAAGACCGCCGTGCGAAAGCTGCGCCTGCCGGGCAAGCTGGCCGACTGCTCGCAGAACACCGCCGAAGGCGCCGAACTCTTCATCGTCGAGGGTGACTCGGCTGGTGGCTCTGCAAAGCAGGCACGCAACCGCGCCAACCAGGCTATCCTTCCGCTACGTGGCAAAATCCTGAACGTCGGAAGCGCAAGCCGCGAAAAGCTATCCGCCAACCAGCAGATCGCCGACTTGATTCAGGCGCTCGGCTGCGGCACGCGTACCAAGTACCGCGATGAGGATTTGCGCTACGAGCGTATCATCATCATGACCGATGCGGACGTCGACGGCGCCCATATCGCGTCGCTTCTGATCACCTTCTTCTATCAGGAAATGCCGGAACTCATTCGCGGCAGCCATCTTTATCTCGCCGTTCCGCCGCTCTACAAGATCACGCAGGGCTCAAAGTCCGCCTATGCACGTGACGACGTCCACCGAGCGGAGCTGATGGAAACCGAGTTCAAGGGCCGCGGCAAAATCGAAATCAGCCGCTTCAAAGGCCTTGGCGAAATGCTGCCAGCGCAACTGAAGGAAACCACGATGGATCCGTCCAAGCGAACATTGCTGCGGGTGGAAATCGACGACGTGGATTTCGAAGGAACGCGTGAGGCCGTCGACAATCTGATGGGCACCAAGGCGGACGCCCGCTTCCGCTTCATTCAGGACAGAGCCGCCTTTGCGGAAAACCTTGATATTTGATCGGTAAGAGAGGTTTAAGAACGCGCGCATGCGATCGAAATCAGACATTGCCTTTGGCATAAAATTGAAATTCGTTGAGTTGACGTAAGAAAACTAAACCCTGCCGTACATAGGCCTTTAAAAGGTGGCCCTCCGGTTCAGCAGAAGACGGAGCAGGAAGTTGATGTTCCTGCTTGAAGAGCAACTCGCGAGATCAAGTTGAAACTTGGCTTAATCCGACGGAATTCATATTCTACTCTAATGCCACTGGGCGTGAGTTAGCTAAGTTCCTTATTCTATATAACGAAGCCTGAAGGTATTTTCCCGTTGCATTAAACGATTATCAGGCCAAATCTGCGAGTGTTTTAATATTGTCTCACATTACCTTCGCCAACAGGTCAATATTTGAGCTCTGAAATAATGCGCTGAAGGTCATGGAAATTCTTTCCGCGCGATTTTTTTGAGAATTCGCCTACGCGGGTTTACGACCATTACTCCAACGAACGCCATGAGAGTGGGGAGGAAAACTTCAAACCTTAAGAAGGCTGCAAATAAAAGCACAAATAGCGCTACAAAACATGCAGAGGCCATATTTGAAAATGGATTGGTGAACAAAACCACTAAGGAAACAACTATCGCCTCCTTAATATTATTGGGGTATCGACCCAAAACAAAAATATAATAATCATTCAAATTTTTCGGGTATTTGAAATTCTTATCTTTCTTCAACTCACTACACCATTGCCCAGGAAAGAAGGTGCAAACATAACAAGAGCAAAATTAAGTTTCCACTATCTCTAATTGGCGGATCTCTCCTCCCCTTCAACGAGGCTCCAGTTCATCACAGACGGAGTCATTAAGAGGCGCCAGACAGACTTTTAAACCTTCCCAACGTTACCGGAAACCGTTTGGCTTAACGGATGATCTCAGTCGGAAGCAAAATGAAATTCAACGGCACATCTTGTCCCATCAAAGCACGAAGCTCGTGAAACGAGCATTACAAAACGACTGCGTACTTTGGTACCACATGCGACAAAATAAGACTGTAGCGGGTATGAGTGAATCTAAAGATCGCCCCCCGGTTTCCAACTACTCAGCAGCAGCCAGAAGCTTTTTCTCGCGATTGGCCCGCAGGCGTTCGAAGTCATCGCCGGCATGGTGCGACGAGCGGGTCAGCGGGCTGGATGACACCATCAGGAAGCCCTTGGTGTAGGCGACCGTTTCATAGGACTTGAACTCTTCCGGCGTCACGAAGCGTTCCACCTTGTGGTGTTTGCGCGTCGGCTGCAGATACTGGCCGATGGTCAGGAAGTCGACATCGGCGCTGCGAAGATCGTCCATCAACTGCAGCACTTCGTTACGCTCTTCGCCGAGACCAACCATGATACCGGATTTGGTGAACATGGTGGGATCCAGCTCCTTCACGCGCTGCAGCAGGCGGACGGAGTGGAAATACCGGGCGCCGGGGCGAACGGTCAGATAGTTGCCGGGTACCGTTTCCATGTTGTGGTTGAAGACGTCGGGCTTGGCGGCAACCACACGCTCCAACGCACCGGGCTTCTTGAGGAAGTCTGGCGTCAGGATTTCAATGGTCGTGTTGGGGGACGCCGCACGGATTGCCCAGATCACCTTTTCGAAATGCTCGGCCCCACCGTCAGCGAGATCGTCGCGGTCGACCGATGTAATGACGACATGGCTGAGGCCCATCTGCTTGACGGCCTTGGCAACATTTTCCGGTTCATTCAGATCAAGCGGGTTGGGCTTACCGGTCGAGACATTGCAGAAGGCGCAGGCGCGCGTGCAGATCTCGCCCATGATCATGAAGGTCGCGTGCTTCTTTTCCCAGCATTCGCCGATATTTGGACAGCCGGCCTCTTCGCACACCGTCACCAGCTTGTGGCTGCGTACCAGTTCGCGCGTCTCGTGGTAGCCCTTGGACGTGGGCGCCTTGACGCGGATCCATTCCGGCTTGCGCGCCACTTCCGTGTCGGGCTTGTGTGCCTTCTCCGGATGGCGGATGCGCTTCTCTTCCGGCTGGGACATCCTGTCGAGAATAGTGACCATAAGAAACCTGCTTCTACCGCTTCTAAGCGGCTCTAACGCCTGACAAGCTTGGCGAGGAATAACAGAAGGCTTGCGCCCAGGAAAGACGTGACGAAGTAGCCGAGGCGGCTGTCTTGAACAAAGACATCGAATGTGCGCAACACCGCCACTGCCACCACAGAGCCGACAATGCCGAGAACGATATTCATGAAGATGCCAAAGCGCATATCCATGAGCTTGCCCGCGAGCCAGCCCGCAAGGCCGCCGATGATGATGGCCGCAATCCAGCCTACACTTTCCATCCGTGATCCCTTTCTTTAACCCGCCACGTCACCTGAGCTTGGCTAAGCGATCAGCCTTGCAATCAACGTCACGATAATCGCGCCCACCGTCGCATGAATGATCTGCACCACCAGCGCATTCTCAATACCAAGCGAGATGCCGAGAGCATTGAACAAATAGCCACCGACAAAAGCGCCAATGACGCCGCTCAGAAGGCATCCAATCAACCCGCCACCGCCAACGATAAGGCTGGCGAGAAAACCGGCCACAAGGCCGATTAGCAGAAAAACAATCCAGGCTTCCGTAACAATCGACATGATCGCTCTCCCTTGATGTCGCTCCCTCAGAGAGTGGGAGCGACGAGGGAATTTATCAAGCGTTCAACACACGGCCGTAAGCGTCCAGCACGCTTTCTTTCATCGATTCCGACAGAGTGGGATGCGGGAAGATGGTGTGCATCAACTCTTCTTCCGTCGTCTCCAGATTCATCGCCACGACAAAGCCCTGAATGAGTTCGGTTACTTCCGCACCCACCATATGCGCGCCAATCAATTCGCCCGTCTTCTTGTCGAAGATGGTCTTGACCATGCCCTGATCTTCACCAAGCGCCACAGCCTTGCCATTGGCAGCAAAGGAGAAGCGACCCACGCGGATCTCGCGACCCTGCTCTTTCGCCTTGGCTTCCGTCAGACCGACGGATGCGACCTGCGGATTGCAATAGGTGCAGCCTGGGATCTTGCTCTTGTCCATCGGATGAACATTCGGCAAACCAGCAATTTTCTCGACGCAAATCACGGCTTCGTGCTCGGCCTTGTGTGCGAGAAGCGGACCTCCAGCAACATCGCCGATGGCGTAAATGCCCGGAACATTGGTCTTGCCATAGCCATCAATGACGATGAATCCGCGCTCGGTCTTCACGCCAGCCGCCTCAAGGCCGATATTCTCGATGTTGGCTTGGACACCAACGGCAGAAATCATCCGATCCGCCGTGATCTTCTCCGACAAGCCGTTCTTCATCTCGACAGTGGCCGTAATCGAGTTTGCACCCTTTTCAACCTTCGCCACCTTTGCCTCGAGGTGAATCTTGATGCCCTGCTTCTCAAGCTGCTTTTTCGCGAAAGCGGAAATCTCCGCATCCTCGACCGGCATCACCTGGCTCATGATTTCGACAACGGTGACATCGACGCCCATGGTACGATAGAAGCTTGCAAATTCGATGCCGATAGCGCCCGAACCCATGACCAGCAGCGACTTCGGCAATTCTTCCGGCTTCATCGCCTCGAAGTACGTCCAGATCAGCTTGCCGTCCGGCTCGATGCCGGGCAGCGCGCGCGGACGAGCACCAGTGGCCACAATGATATGCTTTGCGGTGTAAGTTCCCTCGCCCAGCGTGTTCTTTGGCACGGGCCCCTGCGGCTGAACGACAGGCTTGGTCGACTTGCCGACGACGATCTCACCCGGCTTGGTGATCTTGGCTTCGCCCCAGATGATATCGACCTTGTTCTTTTTGAACAGGAAGCCGACACCATTATTCATGCGGGCAGCAATGCCGCGAGAGCGGGCGACGATCGCCTTGACGTCAGGCTTGATCGAGCCTTCCAGCGTCAGGCCGTAATCCTTCGCATGGGTGGCCGTGTGCATCACGTCGGCCGTGCGCAGCAATGCCTTGGTCGGAATGCAGCCCCAATTTGAGCAGATGCCCGCGAGATGTTCACGCTCGACAACGGCAACCTTCATGCCCAGCTGAGCTGCGCGAATGGCGGCAATATAACCACCTGGACCGGAGCCAATGACGATAACGTCGTAGGATTGAGCCATTCTATGTCCTGCCTTTATCTCTTTGACGGCGACTTCTGCGCCGCTGCGTCAATCGAATTCACATCAAATTCCAAGCAGCATGCGCACCACAGGCTCCAGCCCACGTCCCAGCGCACGCGTGTTTTCGGCGTCCAAATGAACGCCATCGAGCGGTGTCGTCACCGCAACGGAAGCCGCATCGAAGAAGGCGCACCCCTTGTCATCCGCCAGATCGCGATAGAGCGAACCCATCATCGTCGACTGCTCGATGGCACCCGCATACATGGCGGCGAACATCTCGTTTGCCGTTTCGCAAATATGCGGCGGCGAAACGATCAGAATTTCCGGCTCGTCGTGATCGTCAAAGGACCAGGCATGATGCCGGATAAGACTGACCAGCCGCTCCACGCCCTTGACTGCCCCCACCGCAGAACCTGCACCGATACCACGCTTCAGATCGTTGGTGCCGAGCATGACGATGACGAGATCGAGTGGCCCATGGCTGTGAAGGATCGTCGGAAGCAGCGTCGCGCCATTGCGGTCGCAATCTGCCAGATGATCGTCATAAGCGGTGGTACGCCCGTTCAAGCCTTCGGCGATGACATTGACGTCGCCACCCAGCGCCTTTTGCAGGACGCTCGGCCAGCGATCTTCAAAGGCATGACGTCCGAGATTTTCGGCGTCATATCCCCATGTCAGGCTGTCGCCATAGCAAAGAACGGTCTTCGTCACATCCGCCTCCAGAAGGAGAAGAGCCGAAGGCTGCAATCAGCATCCGGCTCGACCATTTTATCAGACCAGCATCGACATCGGGCTTTCGATGTAGCGCTTGAAGGCGGAAGCGAGTTCCGCGCCGAGCGCACCATCGATCACGCGGTGGTCGAAGGCGAAGGTCGCCGTCATTACCGTACCGACTTCGATCTTGCCGCCGCGAACGACCGGCTTCTCGACGCCAGCGCCGATAGAGACGATCGAAGCCTGCGGCAGGTTGACGATCGACGTGAAGGACGAGACACCGAACATGCCGAGGTTGGACACGGATGTCGTGCCACCCTGGTATTCTTCCGGCTTCAGCTTCTTGTCGCGAGCGCGCTTGGCCAGATCCTTGACCTCGTTGGAGATAGCCGACAGCGACTTCTCCTCGGCCTTGCGGACGATTGGCGTGATCAGGCCATCCGGGATCGACACAGCCACACCGACATCGGCGTGCTTGTGAAGAACACGAGCGGTCGATGTCCAGGAAGCATTCGCCATCGGAACATCACGCAGTGCAAGCGCCATAGCCTTGATGATGAAGTCGTTGACGGAGAGCTTGAAGGCCGGAACCTCGCCCTTCTCTGTCTTCTTCACCGGTGCGGAAGCGTTGATCTCGGCACGAAGCTTCAGCATTGCATCGAGTTCGCATTCCATCGACACCGTGTAGGACGGAACCGTCTGGGTCGACTCGGTCAGGCGCGAAGCAATGGTCTTGCGCATACCGTCATGTGGCAGAAGCTCGTAGGAGCCTTCGGCAAACAGCTTGAGAACGCTGTCATCCGACGGACCCTTGGCAGCGACCGGAGCCGGAGCGGCAGACGATGCAGGTGCCGGTGCTGCGGCGGTTGCTGCCTTCGCGCCACCGGACGCGACAGCCTTTTCGACGTCCGACTTGACGATGCGGCCATGCGGGCCGGAGCCGGACACAGCAGACAGATCAAGACCGGCATCCTTCGCCATGCGGCGTGCCAGTGGCGAAGCGAAGAGACGCTCGCCGGACTTGGAAACAGGTGCTGGCGTGGAAGCAGCAGCCGCCTGATCGGCAACCGGCTTGTCAGCCTTGGGAGCCGCTTCAGACTTCGCTTCCTTCGGCGCCTCGGCCTTGACTTCCTGCTTGGGAGCCTCTGCCTTTGCCTCAGACTTGGCAGGAGCGGCATCGCCACCCTTTGCCGCCTCAGCCACGTCTTCGCCTTCGCCTGCGAGGATGGCGATCAAGGCATTCACCTTGACCGCTTCGGTGCCGGCAGGGACCACGATCTTCGCGACCGTGCCCTCGTCCACGGCTTCCACTTCCATGGTCGCCTTGTCGGTTTCGATTTCGGCAATCACGTCGCCGGGAGCAACCTTGTCGCCTTCCTTGACCAGCCACTTGGCCAGATTGCCCTCTTCCATTGTCGGGGAAAGGGCAGGCATAGTGATGTTGATAGGCATCGAAACGCCCTCCCCTTACTTGTAGCAGACGGCTTTGACAGCCTGGATGACTTCGTCAACGTTCGGCAAAGCCAGCTTCTCCAGGTTTGCAGCGTAAGGCATTGGAACGTCCTTACCGGCAATGGTCAGGATCGGTGCATCGAGATAATCGAAGGCAGCGCGCTGAACCTGGTTGGAGATGAAGTCACCGACCGATGACTGCGGGAAGCCTTCTTCGACCGTGACCAGACGACCGGTCTTCTTGACGGATTCGATCACCGTCGGAAGATCCATCGGACGGATGGTACGAAGGTCGATCAGCTCGACATCGATGCCTTCCTTTTCCAACTCGGCGACAGCCTTGACCGCATAGGTCATGCCGATACCGAAGGAAACGATGGTGGCGTCCTTGCCCTTGCGGTGAATGCGCGCCTTGCCGATCGGCAGGACGAAATCATCCAGCTTCGGCACTTCGAAGCTCTGACCGTAAAGGATTTCGTTTTCAAGGAAGATGACCGGGTTCGGATCGCGGATAGCCGCCTTCAAAAGACCCTTTGCGTCGGCTGCCGTGTAAGGCATGACGACCTTGAGGCCTGGGATGTGGCTGTACCAAGCGGCATAGCACTGTGAGTGCTGAGCCGCCACGCGGGCAGCAGCACCCGACGGACCACGGAACACCATCGGTGCACCCATCTGACCACCAGACATATAGAGCGTCTTGGCAGCAGAGTTGACGATCTGGTCGATCGCCTGCATGGCGAAGTTGAACGTCATGAATTCGACGATCGGCTTCAGGCCGGTCATGGCAGCACCGACGCCGATACCGGCAAAGCCGTGCTCGGTGATCGGCGTATCGATGACGCGCTTTGCGCCGAATTCCTGCAGAAGACCCTGGGTGATCTTGTAGGCGCCCTGGTACTCGGCAACTTCTTCGCCCATGACGAAGACGTTTTCGTCCGAGCGCATTTCTTCGGCCATGGCGTCGCGCAGAGCTTCACGTACGGTCTGAGTGGCGAACTCGGTGCTCTCCGGAATATCCGGATCGGCAGCAACTTCGATCTTCGGCGCAGCTGGAGCCTTCGCCGTCTCTTTCAAAGCGGACGGTTCTTCGCTGGCTTCGCGAGCCTTGCCGCCGGCAGCGTCAGAACCCGAGCCTGCGGCTTCGGCCTTTGGCTCTTCCTTCTTCGGTGCGGCGGAAGACGACAGGTCATCTGCGCTTTCGCCTTCCTGAAGGAGAACGGCAATTGCCGTATTCACCTTGACGTTTTCGGTACCGGCATCGATCAGAATCTTGCCGATGACGCCCTCGTCCACGGCTTCGACTTCCATCGTCGCCTTGTCGGTTTCGATTTCCGCGATCACGTCGCCGGAGGTGACCTTGTCACCCTCTTTCTTCAACCACTTGGAAAGCGTGCCTTCCTCCATGGTGGGGGAAAGGGCGGGCATAAGAATTTCTACTGGCATTGTTTTCCCTTTCCCGATCAGAGCAGAATGTCGGTGTAAAGCTCGGATACATCCGGCTCTGGATCGTTCTGGGCAAAGTCGGCGCTGTCGGCCACGATGTCACGGACATCCTTGTCGATCGCCTTCAGCTCGTCTTCGCTTGCCCAGCCCTGCTCCATGAGCCGCGCCTTGACCTGCTCGATCGGGTCATGCTCGGAGCGCATCTTCTGCACTTCGTCCTTGGAACGATACTTGGCCGGGTCGGACATGGAGTGACCGCGATAGCGATAGGTCAGCATTTCCAGAATGATCGGACCCTTGCCGGAGCGGCAATGCTCGAGAGCTTCGTCCGCAGCAGCCTTGACGGCGCGAACGTCCATGCCGTCCACCTGAACACCGGGAATGCCGAAGCCGGAGCCGCGAAGCGAATAGTTCGACTGCGCCGTGGCACGGCTGGTCGAGGTGCCCATGGCGTAACGGTTGTTCTCGACGATGTAGATGATTGGCAGTTTCCAGAGAGCAGCCATGTTGAAGCTCTCATAGACCTGACCCTGGTTGGCCGCACCGTCACCGAAATAGGTCACCGACACGTTGTCGTTGCCGCGATACTTATTGGCAAAAGCAAGACCGGTACCAAGCGAAACCTGCGCACCGACGATGCCGTGGCCGCCGTAAAAATGCTTCTCCTTGGAGAACATGTGCATCGAGCCGCCCTTACCCTTGGAAAGGCCGCCACGACGTCCGGTGAGTTCCGCCATCACACCGCGCGGGCTCATGCCGGCGGCCAGCATATGGCCGTGGTCACGATAGGCGGTGATGACCTGATCGCCTTCCTTCTGCGACATCTGCATACCAACGACAACGGCTTCCTGGCCGATGTAGAGGTGACAGAAACCGCCAATGAAGCCCATGCCATAAAGCTGGCCGGCCTTTTCCTCGAAGCGGCGAATGAGCAGCATCTCGCGATAGGCGTGGAGTTCTTCGTCCTTGCCGAAATCCGGAGCATTCTTGCCGGTGAATTCCTTGGCAGGCGTCTTTGCCGTTGTCTTGCGGCCGGATACAGACGCGTTTTTGCGCGGCGCCATTCATCCCTCCCTAGTTGAATTAGAATGGTTGGATCGGCGCGTAACATATGCAAGAAAGGTCGCCACAGCAATGCCATAAACGCATGGCACATATTCTAAGTAAACGACTGTAATTAAAAATAAATTCCACGATTAACTGAAATTAGGTTAATCACATATATCCATTCATGATCACGATTTCGTCCGGTTTCGACATATTCAACTGGTAACGCGAAATCTCATCGATCATATCCCGCTCAAGCGAGCCATCGCTCATCAATTCCACCTGACGCTCAAGCGCCACGCGGGTCTTCACGATCTTGTCGCGCTCAGCGGTTCTGGCAATGCGCTGACGCTCCAGCCGCTCCATGGCTTCAAGCCCGAAATCACCATGAATGGAATGATAGCCGAAATAGGAAAGAAAGGCGACCGTGATCGCTGGAACAACAAGACGGCCGAACCGTCTTTTCTTATGATGCTTCGTCCACATACTCTGAAAACAGCCTTCAAACGCGCTACTGGAATCACAATAGCCGCATTTGCTTAACCATCCGTTGACCGTGTTTTCGGCGAACGTCTCCTCCTGGGCAGCGTGGCCACGCGCACTCTTCACCTCATCAAACGCGTCGCTAATTGCCCATCCGCTTTTCTTGTGCAATGTTGGGCCGGTAACGACCGCACGTTCCGGGGTTGATCTGGACGGTCATGTCGTTGCCGGTGGGTGCACAAATTATCTAGAATCACTGGCCTCGGACGAAGCGAACTCGTCCTTCTCGTTGCAGCCCTTACGGGCTTAGCTCGATTTCCCTCGACATCATGCTCCCTGCTCTACCGGATATCGGTGTGGCATTGGTGTCCTCTTCGTCCAATCGTGCGCAACTAACCATCGGCGCTTTCCTCCTTGGGGCAGCAATATCATCCTTTGTCGTCGGCCCAGTCGCAGATCGCTGTGGCCGTCGCCCACCCATCCTGTGTGGGCTTCTCGTATTCGTGGGCGCCTCGCTCCTCGCGCCCTTTGCGCAGAGCATGGAAATGATGCTTGTTCTTCGGTTCATTCAAGGAGCAGGAGCTGGCACGACTCGCCTGTCCCAGGCCATCTTGCGAGATCGCTATTCTGGAAACGAGATGGCGAAAGCCATGTCGCTCGTCTTGATGGTGTTCCTTATCATGCCCACTCTCGCGCCGCTGATGGGCCAAGTCATTTTGATGGTCAGCGGTTGGCGCGGCGTCTTTTTTACGATGGCGGTACTTGGGCTTGTGATACTGGTCTGGACATGGTGGAGATTGCCGGAGACGCTGGCTCCCGCGGACAGGCGGCCCCTAAGCTTCCGCTCGGTCTGGGCCGGGCTGGCTATTATTGCCGGAGACCGCAGCGCGATTGGATATGGCATAGCAGCTATGCTGCTGCTCGGCACACTTTACGGCTTCATCGCAACTGCCCAACCGCTTTATGGTCAAGCTTACGGGCTGGGAGGTCACTTCGCGCTTGCGATGGCGGGTACAGCAGTCGTCCAGTCAATTGCAGCCTTCGCTTGTTCGCGCCTGATCCCCTCGTTCGGCGCGCAGGCTGTAGGCATCACCGCGCTCACAACCCACATCGCTTTCGCCGGTATGGCGTTGATTATGCTTTATCTTAACCTCCTGCCGTTCTGGCTGCTCCTTCTTATCATCACCGCGATGATGGCGATGTTCACATGGGCAGACGCAACGCTTGGAGCCCTCTCAATGATGAATCTTGGAAAAATCGCCGGTACGGCCGCATCGGCATTCGGAGCGATCCAGCAATTGGGTGCGACCTTGCTCGGCTCGCTCATAGGCCAATGCTATAATGGAACGCCGCGCGCATTGTTCTGGGGATCGGTAATTCTGGGAGCAATCGCGCTTGGCTCAGCGTTCTTGGCGGGGAAAATCCCAAATTCGGTGAAACGCTTTCAGGGCCTACCGTCCTGCAACGCCAACCACCGTCCAGGCGTGATGCCAAAGGCATCGCGAAAATGCCGCGTGAGATGAGCTTGGTCCGCAAAGCCTGCTTCGACTGCCGCGCCCGCCAAGCTGCCTCCCGCCAACAGCAATTGCTTCGACCGGGCCAGTCGGCGCATGACGAGATAGCGGTGCGGGCTGGTGCCGAATACCTGCCTGAAATGCCGCGCCAAAGCATAGCGGTCCAGCCCGGTGATCGCCTCGAGCGTCGCGGATCGCACCGGTTCGTCGCTATGACTGAGAAGAAAGTCCCGCGCCTGCAAGACGGCCGATTGCGCGACCTTGGTAACGCGCTTGCGAGGCTCTCCTGCTTCGTAAGACAGAATCGTTGCGATCCGCTGGATTGCATCGTCCTTGGCAAGGTCATCCGGCTCGTGATCGAGATCCGACAGAATGTAGGCAAGCGCACCCGACAACTCGGCATTGGCGACAACAGGATCCGGCACGAATGGCAACGAACGAGAGTAACCGTCGATGGCGCCGATCAACTCAGGCGGCATGTAGACCATACGATAGATCAGCCCTGCATCCGTACCAGCAGCCCCGTCATGGATTTCATCTGGATGCAGCACGATGACGTTTCCGGGCATGCTGAACCGCTCGACGCCACGATAGCGAAAGGTTTGCACGCCGTGCATGGTCAGCCCCAATGCGTAAGTGTCGTGTCGATGCGGTGTAAACCCATTGCCGTGGAACCGTACCTCGGTCCGCTCGATCCCTCGACTTTCCGCAACCACGCGCACGCCCGGCTGAAAATCCACGCACGAACGTTCAAGACCCAGCGCCCGCTGGACCGCTAGTTGCTCGATGTCCGCAATACCTTCAAAGGAGTAAGACATGTTCGACACCAAAATCGGGATCATCATCCGCGATGACCTTGCAACGTGGCAAAAGCTTAACGTCACCGCTTTTCTGACAAGCGGCATCATTGCTCAATCGCCCGCGATCATCGGCGAACCATATCGGGATGCCGCGGATAATGTCTACAATCCGATGTCGATCCAGCCAATCGTGGTTCTGACAGCTGATCAGGAGACGCTAAGAACAATCCATCGGCGGACGTTGGAGCGGGATGTCACTGCATCAGCCTATATCGAAGAGATGTTCGCGACCGGTCACGACGCCGCCAATCGAGAGGTCTTTGCAAAGTTCGCACCGGACAATGCAAAGCTCGTCGGCCTTGCGTTACGGTCCGACAAGAAGATCGTCGACAAGATTTGCAAGGGAGCCAAGATGCATCCCTGATGACTCCCATAAAAGTCGCCGCTCGGTGATCGGGCCTGATCAAGCGCGCACGGAATTTACAGGAAAGAACACGCTCACCGTTTCGCCTTCGGCAACCGGTTCGAGATCGTGCCTCCGAGATGTTTGTTGAAGACAATGGCCGACAGGCCGTTCAGCTCGAAGCCGTTTTCCGTGCGACCACCAAGGATAGACGCGACGAGGAAACCCGGCATCCAGAATGCTGTAAAAGCCGGATGATCCGCGATGTGGCAGGTTGCGGCGAAGGTGATGTCTGGTCTGCCCTCCACCTCTCCCCCAATGGCCAAAAGAAAGAAGGGGCAGCGTAACCGCCACCCCTTCATGTCGTCCTATCAGTCGGCATAAGAGCGCAAAACAACGCGTGCCTCAACCGCCGTCATCAAAACGGGATATCGTCATCCAGATCGTTGGAGAAGTTGCTTCCAGACGACTGGCCGCCGCGCGATGCACCGCCACGCGAAGGCTGCTGGTCGTAACCGCCGCTGCTGCCACCACCATAGGAGCCGCCACCAGCATAATCGCCACCGCCGCCGAAATCTCCGCCACGGCCACCGCCGCCACCTTCGCCGCGACCGTCAAGCATGGTCAGCGTCGAATTGAAGCCCTGGAGAACGATTTCTGTCGAGTAACGGTCATTGCCGTTCTGGTCCTGCCACTTGCGGGTTTGCAGAGCGCCTTCGATGTAGAGTTTGGCGCCCTTCTTGACGTATTGCTCAACGACTTTGCAAAGGCCTTCGTTGAAGACGACGACAGTGTGCCATTCGGTCTTTTCCTTGCGCTCGCCGGAATTACGGTCGCGCCAGCTTTCCGACGTCGCTATGCGCAGATTGGCGATCGGACGGCCATCCTGCGTGCGGCGAATTTCTGGATCTGCGCCGACATTTCCGACCAGAATAACCTTGTTTACGCTGCCAGCCATATTTATCTTCCTGTCTGCCGAACGTCATGAACGGCATTTTTCCTGTTCAAAAGTCCCGCGCACCATAGACCATCCCTCGCCGCGATGGGCAGCGAATGGAACGACAATCCACAAGGAATGTTCTTGCCAACGGGCACGGTTGCAATATGTTCCTTTTTTGTTCTATTAAAGCGTGGTGAGTGAGTCAAGCAGATCCAGAAGCATTCCCAGGCGAGAACGCGCCGGGCAAGACCATACCGGAACGTCAATCGTCTCGACACGCCGTTCCAGATGATGACATAAGAACCGATCCGTCCAAACACCTGAAATCCAGAGCCTTGCCATGAGTGAATTGAAGACGATTTCCATCCGCGGCGCGCGCGAGCATAATCTCAAGGGCATCGACCTTGATCTGCCGCGCAATAAGCTGATCGTCATGACGGGCCTGTCCGGTTCCGGCAAGTCGTCGCTGGCTTTCGACACCATCTATGCCGAGGGACAGCGGCGCTATGTGGAGAGCCTTTCGGCCTATGCGCGCCAGTTTCTGGAAATGATGCAGAAGCCGGATGTGGACCAGATCGAAGGTCTGTCGCCCGCGATTTCCATCGAGCAGAAAACGACTTCGCGCAACCCGCGTTCGACCGTCGGCACGGTGACGGAAATCTACGACTATATGCGCCTTCTCTTCGCGCGTGTCGGCGTTCCCTATTCGCCCGTGACCGGTCTGCCGATCGAGAGCCAGACGGTGAGCCAGATGGTGGACCGCATCCTCGCCTTCGAGGAGGGCACGCGTCTCTATATTCTTGCGCCCATCGTGCGTGGCCGTAAGGGCGAGTACAAAAAAGAACTCGCTGAGCTGATGAAGAAGGGCTTCCAGCGCGTCAAGGTAGACGGTCAGTTCTACGAGATTGCCGACGTTCCTGCCCTCGACAAGAAATACAAGCACGATATCGATGTGGTGGTGGATCGCGCCGTGGTACGCCCGGACATGGCTGCGCGACTGGCAGACAGCCTTGAGACCTGCCTGAAACTGGCAGACGGCCTGGCTGTGGCGGAATTTGCTGACAAGCCGCTGCCTGCGGAAGAAACATCCGCTGGCGGTTCCGCCAACAAGTCTCTGAACGAGACACATGAACGCGTGCTATTTTCCGAAAAATTTGCCTGCCCCGTTTCCGGCTTTACCATTCCGGAAATCGAGCCGCGCCTCTTCTCCTTCAACAATCCCTTCGGCGCCTGCCCGACTTGTGACGGGCTTGGTTCGCAGCAGAAAGTGGATGAGGCGCTGATCGTGCCGGAGCCTGCCCGCACCTTAAAGGATGGCGCTATTGCGCCGTGGGCCAAGTCCTCATCGCCTTATTACAACCAGACGCTGGAAGCACTCGGCAAAGCCTTTGGCTTCAAGCTTTCGAGCCGCTGGAGCGACCTGACGGATGCCGCCAAGAAAGCGATCCTGAAGGGCACAGACGAGAAGATCGAGTTCCAGTATCAGGATGGTGCCCGCTCCTACAAGACGGTGAAGAATTTCGAAGGCATTGTGCCCAATCTTGAACGCCGCTGGAAGGAAACCGATAGCGCCTGGGCACGCGAAGAAATCGAGCGTTATATGTCGGCAGCCCCCTGCCCGGCCTGCGCCGGTTATCGCCTGAAACCCGAAGCGCTCGCCGTCAAGATCAACAAGCTGCATATCGGCGAAGTCACAGAAATGTCGATCAAGGTCGCGCGTGACTGGTTCGAAGGCCTGCCGGAAAAGCTGAACGCCAAGCAGAACGAAATCGCCGTTCGGATCTTGAAAGAAATCCGCGAGCGCCTGCGCTTCCTCAATGATGTCGGGCTCGATTATCTCAGCCTGTCGCGAAATTCCGGCACGCTGTCTGGCGGTGAGAGCCAGCGTATTAGGCTTGCATCGCAGATCGGCTCCGGCCTGACCGGCGTTCTTTACGTTCTCGACGAACCCTCCATCGGCCTGCACCAGCGCGATAACGCCCGTCTGTTGGAAACACTCAAGCATCTGCGCGATATCGGCAATACCGTCATCGTTGTCGAACATGATGAGGATGCCATTCTGACGGCTGACTACGTGGTCGACATCGGCCCCGCTGCCGGCATCCATGGCGGCCAGGTCATTGCCGAGGGTACGCCGCAGGAGGTGATGGCCAACCCGAACTCGCTGACGGGCAAGTATCTCTCCGGCGAAATGGGCGTCCCCGTTCCTGCCGAACGTCGCAAACCGAAGAAGGGCAAGGAGATCAAGGTCGTTGGCGCGCGCGGCAACAATCTGAAGAACGTCACGGCCTCCATACCGCTCGGCGTCTTCACAGCGGTTACCGGCGTATCGGGTGGCGGCAAGTCCACATTCCTGATCGAAACGCTCTACAAGTCCGCCGCACGCCGTGTCATGGGCGCGCGCGAAATTCCGGCCGAACACGACCGTATCGACGGCTTCGAGTTCATCGACAAGGTCATCGATATCGACCAGTCGCCGATCGGTCGCACGCCACGCTCCAACCCGGCCACCTATACGGGCGCCTTTACGCCGATCCGTGACTGGTTCGCCGGTCTGCCAGAGGCGAAAGCCCGTGGCTACGCGCCGGGCCGCTTCTCCTTCAACGTAAAGGGTGGGCGTTGCGAAGCCTGCCAGGGCGATGGCGTCATCAAGATCGAGATGCACTTCCTGCCGGACGTTTATGTCACCTGCGATGTCTGCCACGGCAAGCGCTACAACCGCGAGACACTGGACGTGACCTTCAAGGGCAAATCGATTGCCGATGTGCTGGACATGACAGTGGAGGAAGGCGTCGAGTTCTTCGCCGCCGTTCCTGCCGTGCGTGACAAGCTGCAATCGCTCTTCGATGTCGGTCTCGGCTATATCAAGGTCGGTCAGCAGGCCAACACCTTGTCAGGCGGTGAAGCCCAACGCGTCAAGCTCGCCAAGGAGCTGTCCAAGCGCTCCACCGGTAGAACGCTCTATATTCTCGACGAGCCGACGACCGGCCTGCACTTCCACGACGTGAAGAAGCTGCTGGAAATGCTGCATGAACTGGTCAATCAGGGTAACTCTGTCGTCGTGATCGAGCACAATCTCGAGGTGATCAAGACGGCTGACTACATCATCGACATCGGGCCTGAAGGCGGCACCGGCGGTGGTGAGGTCGTGGCTGCCGGCACGCCGGAACAGATCGTCAAAGAGAAGCGCTCCTACACCGGCCAATTCTTGAAAGAGTTGCTGGAGCGCCATCCGGAAAAAAACATACAGGCGGCGGAGTGATCCGCCCGTCGCATAACAGCTGCGCTTTGATGGGGAGAGACGGATGAGCAAGTCGGGAACGATCCGCGCTGGTATTGGCGGCTGGACCTTCGACCCTTGGGAAGGCACGTTCTACCCCGAGAAGCTGACCAAGAAACGCCAGTTGGAATATGCGAGCTCCAAATTGAAGGCGATCGAGGTGAACGGCACCTATTATGGCAGCCAGAAGCCAGCGACGTTCGCCAAGTGGGCGTCCGAAGTGCCGGATGGTTTCATTTTCTCGCTGAAGGCCAGCCGTTTCGTCACCAACCGAAAGGTTCTGGCCGAAGCCCAGGAATCGATGACGAAGTTCCTCACTCAAGGGCTAACCGAACTTGGCGATCATCTCGGCCCGATCCTCTGGCAATTTGCGCCGACGAAAAAATTCGAGCCGGATGACTTCGCCGCCTTCCTGGCCTTGTTGCCGGAAAAGCAGGACGGGTTGAAATTGCAGCATGTTGTTGAGGTGCGCAACGACAGCTTCCAGGTACCGGAATTCATCGAGTTGCTGGCCAAGCACAATGTCGCTGTCGTCTGCGCCGATCATCACGATTATCCTATGCTGCCGGATGTGACGGCCGACTTCGTCTATTGCCGCCTGCAAAAGGGTGAGGACGATATCGAGACCTGCTATCCGGAGAAGGACGTCAAGGCGTGGAGCGCGCGCCTCAAGACCTATGCAGCTGGCGGCGCGCCCGACGACCTCCCGATGATCGCGCCCGACAGGAAAGCCGAGAAGACGTCGCGCGATGTTTTCGCCTTCTTCATTACCGGCGGCAAGGTCAACGCGCCGAACGGCGCGCAGCTGCTGCAGACCCTCGTCTGACCTTGCCCTAGATTATGCGTCGACTGCGACCGGCGCCCGTTCGAAGTCGACCGCGTCGAAGGCAGCAGCAATGACCTCGGAGCCGGCACCCGGCTTGGTCGCATCGCTGGACAGGATTTGCCGGAAGCGCCGCGCTCCCGGCAGTCCCTGGAAAAGACCGACCATATGGCGGGTCACGTGGTTCAGGCGGCCGCCCTTGGCAGCATAATCGTCCGCGTAGGCCATCATCGCGTCGCGCAAGACAATCGGGTCGAGATCGCGCGGAGGCTCGCCATAGATCCGATGATCGACATCCGCAAGGATCGAGGTGTTGTGGTAGGCGGCCCGCCCCAGCATCACCCCATCCATATGTTTCAGATGCTCTTCCGCCTGATCCAGATCGGTAATGCCGCCATTGATGCCGATGAAGAGATCAGGAAAATCCTGCTTCATTCGATAAGCGAGCTGATAATCGAGCGGCGGCACTTCGCGATTTTCTTTGGGCGACAGGCCCTGAAGCCAGGCCTTGCGGGCGTGAATCCAGACAGCGTCTGCGCCTGAAGCAACCATGCGCGCAATGAAATCCGGGAGCACGGCTTCCGGCTCCTGGTCATCCACGCCGATGCGGCACTTCACGGTGACGGGCACACGCGCCACGGCCTTCATCGCCTCGACGCAAGCCGCAACGGTTTCAGGCTCGCGCATCAGGCACGCGCCGAATGTACCCGACTGAACACGGTCCGAAGGACAACCCACATTGAGATTGATCTCGTCATACCCATAGTCGGCGGCAATCCTCACAGCCTCTGCGAGCTTGCCGGGAGCCGAACCGCCAAGTTGCAGCGCCACAGGATGCTCTTGAGGATGATACTCAAGGAGCTTGTCACGTTTGCCATAGATGATCGCGTCTGCAACAATCATCTCCGTGTAGAGAAGCGCATGCTGTGAGAGCTGGCGATGCAGGAAACGGCAACGCGTATCCGTCCAGTCGATCATCGGGGCGACGGCGAAGACTTTTCCCCGCGCGTAATGCGACGTGCCATCCGTGCGTCGAGAAATCATCGTCATCGTATCAGCCAATCCCGGATTACCAGCCTATCTTCCCGCGCGACATAACGCGTCGGCACTTTCGAAGAACGGCGTTTTGCGTCCATATAAGGCGAAACGACTGGACGATCCACCCACCTGATCTCAAATCCGCGATGCGTATAGCGGAGTCGCGGACCATAGACAGGATTCGGAAAGCGCGTTGTGACGAAACGGAACAGAAGATCTTGATGAGCGAAAAGACCGACGAAAAGTCTCTCTGCTGAAGCATTGTTGGCGCTGACAGCAACACGAACGCGGATCCGGGTCTTGGTCGGTTGCTGGCGGTGATCATGGCCTTCCTCGTTGTCGCGGGCCATGTCGTCTGGCTTCTGTCCTGACGGCGAAGAAACGAAAAAGTTAGCACTGGAAATTGCCTTGAAATTGCGGGACAACACCACTCCTAAAAAGGAGTGCCATCATGCCCGCGACAGTTGTCCCCGCCCCCGAACCCGTTCTGCTGCCCGTCGAAGGCACGACTGAGACCTTCCCCGTGCGACGGGTCTATTGCGTCGGGCGCAACTATGCGGATCACGCGATCGAGATGGGCCATGATCCATCGCGCGAGCCGCCCTTCTTCTTCCAGAAAAACCCGGACAATCTACTGCCCGCGGGTGAGGATTTTCCCTATCCGGACCTTTCGTCCAACGTCCATTACGAAGTCGAGTGTGTCGTGGCGCTGAAGAGCGGTGGCTCGAACATTCCGGTCGAAACCGCGCTCGATCACGTATGGGGTTATGGTGTGGGCATCGACATGACGCGCCGCGACATGCAGGACACGCTGAAGAAAATGGGCCGCTCCTGGGAAGGCGCCAAGGCCTTCGAATTCTCCGCCCCCATCTCGCCGCTTGTTCCAGCCTCCAAGATCGGACATCCAGACAAGGGTGCGGTCTGGCTTGATGTGAACGGCACACGCAAGCAATCCGGCGATCTCGATCAGATGATCTGGAAGACGGCGGAAATCATCGCCGAACTGTCGAAGGTTTTCACGCTGGCCGCAGGTGATGTGATCATGACCGGCACGCCGGCAGGCGTCGGCCCCATCGTAAAGGGCGACACCATGGAGTGCGGTGTGGATGGTGTCGGTACGCTGACGGTCAAGGTCGTCTAACGCTTGAACAGAAATCGGAGAGCCACCCCATGCCGATCTATCGCCTTGGCGCAAGAGTGCCGAACCTGCCAGCTCCGGGTCGATACTGGATCGCCCCGGATGCCAATGTCATCGGCTCCGTCACACTGGGTGAGGATGTCGGCATCTGGTTCGGCGCCACACTTCGCGGCGATAACGAGCCGATGACGGTCGGCCGCGGCACAAATATCCAGGAAGGTGTGATGGTGCACAGCGATCCGGGTTTCCCCGCCACGATCGGTAACCACTGCACCATCGGCCACCACGCCATTATTCATGGCTGCACGATCGGCGACAATACCCTGATCGGTATGGGCGCGACGATCCTGAACGGAGCGAAGATCGGAAGAAATTGCCTCGTGGGCGCCAATGCGCTCGTCACGGAGGGAAAAGAGTTCCCGGACAATTCCCTGATCGTCGGCTCCCCTGCCCGCGTTGTTCGCACGCTGGACGACAAGGCAGCCGAGGGCATCAAAAAATCGGCAGAAAAATATGTGGCCAACTGGAAACGCTTTGCCGAAGAACTGAAGCCTGTTTAGCCTCGCTAGCTGTCTTGCGGCTTTGTCCGCTTGCGACTAGATCGCGCAGGCCTCACATAGTCCACGGATTTCAATCGTGGTCTTTTCCGCCTTGAACTTCTGCCCCTTCACCCAATCGCCCAGGCGATGGTCGATCTCGTGGTCGTGGAACTCCGTCACCTGGCCACAGGCATTGCAGATGGCAAAGGCCACCGTGCCGTGGTGATGGCTGCAGCAATCGGCGCTTGTATGGGAGCAAGCCACGAAAGCGTTCAGGCTTTCAAGCCGGTGGACCAGACCGAATTCGATCAGCTTTTCCAGCGCGCGATAGACCTGCAAGGGCGCGCGAAAGCCGCTGTCTCTTAGCTTGTCGAGGATAACGTAGGCACTGAGCGGCGCCTGTGAGCGGGACAGCGCATCGTAGACCAGTGACTGGTTGCGCGTGAGGTTCTTAGCGTTCGTATTCATGTTCATCAGTTCACTCCCTGCTCGGCTCTGCGCGACCGTCCCGGCACAGGCAAAAGACTCAAGACGAAAAGCAAGACGGCGGCCACGACAATCGACGGGCCGGACGGCGTGTCATATTGCAGCGATCCCATCAGTCCGCCGATGACGGCGACAGCACCGATCAGCGAGGCCAGCACCGCCATGATTTCCGGGGTCGAGGAGAAGCGTCTGGCCGTTGCTGCCGGAATGATCAGCAAAGACGTGATCAGCATGATGCCGACGATCTTCATGGCGATGGCAATGACAAGCGC
This sequence comes from Agrobacterium larrymoorei, assembly GCF_030819275.1. Classification (GTDB taxonomy): domain Bacteria; phylum Pseudomonadota; class Alphaproteobacteria; order Rhizobiales; family Rhizobiaceae; genus Agrobacterium; species Agrobacterium larrymoorei_B. Next base: position 1,580,314 of record NZ_JAUTBL010000002.1, read on the forward strand.
CATCAGCAGCATGAAGAGAAGCTTGGACCTTTCAGGTCGCAATCCTTCTGCCTCGGCAAGCTCCGCATTGACCGTTGAGGCCAGAAGCGGTTTCCATAGATAGACGATGGCCAGCAACACAAGGATGCCTCCGCCCCAGACCATCTGAATATCGGTGACGGAGACGGCAAGAATATCACCAAAGAGAAACGCGACAAGATCGATCCGCACCCACGTCATGAAGGCGACGATGACGAGACCGAAAGCAAGTGCGGAATGTGACAGGATACCCAGCAGCGCATCCGCCGAAAGGGCCTGGCGGCGCTGCAGCAAGAGCAAAAGCAGAGACACCGCTGCTGCGACGAGAAAAACGCTGACGATAAGGTTCAGCTGGAACAGCAGCGAGAGCGCGACACCGAGTAGCGCCGAATGCGCCATGGTGTCGCCGAAATAGGCCATGCGCCGCCACACCACGAAACACCCAAGCGGACCGGCGGTCAGGGCAACGCCGACACCGGCAAAGATGGCGCGGATGAAGAAGTCGTCAAACATGTTTCACTCCACGCGCATGGGCAGCGTCATCGGACCCGTGATGGTCATGGCCGCAGCCACAAGCGTAGTCCTCATGATCATGATGATCGCCATGGGAATGCGAATGTGCGTGATCATGGTCATCGTGGCCGTGATGATGCCCATCATCCGGGTGGCAATTGTCCGTTACCGAGCCATCGGAATGCATCACGCGTCCATCCGGGAGATGCGTGTGATCATGGTGGTGGCTATAGACTGCGAGCCCCTTGGCAGCCGCGCCGCCGAAGAGGCGCATATATTCCGGGCTCTGGCTGACAGCCTGCGGCGTACCGCGGCAGCAGACGTGGCCATTCAGGCAGATCACCGTGTCGGTTTCCGCCATCACCACATGCAGATCGTGGGATATCAGTAGAATGCCGCAGCCCGTGGAATTACGGATGGTTTTGATGAGATCGTAAAGCGCAATCTCGCCGGAAAAATCCACGCCCTGGACCGGTTCGTCCAACACCAGCAAATCGGGCTTGCGGGCCATTGCGCGCGCCAGAAGGGCGCGCTGGAACTCGCCGCCTGAAAGATGCTGAACCTCGGCCTTGGCGAGATGCGCAATGCCGGTGGCATTCAACGCCGCGTCGATCTCTCTTGCGGGTAAGGCACCGGTCAGCGTCATCAGCCTCCAGACGGTCAAAGGCATCGTCCAGTCGACGGAAAGCTTTTGCGGCACATAGCCGACCTTTAGGCCAGCCAGACGCTCGACCTTTCCTTCATCCGGCTTCATGACGCCAATCGCCATCTTGGCACTGGTGGATTTACCCGATCCGTTGGGGCCAATGAGCGTCACGATCTCGCCGCGACGGACAGAAAAGTCCACGCCGCGCACCAGCCAACGCCCGCTGCGTCTTACACCTGCACTGGACAGGGAGACGAGATTTCCGTCGGTTTTGGCCGGAGAATGAAGCATGGGATTTTCCGATTGCGGCTGTTGCACATGGCTATGGCATACGTTATAGCGTTACGCAACTTATGTAATAACATTACACTTCGATACAAGTGGAGCATGCCCTATGAAGTCACTCGCCGCCCTCCTCCTCGCCTCTGCCGCCATGATCGGCGCATCCAACGCCATGGCGGCACCCAATGTCGTCGTATCGATCAAGCCGATCCACTCCCTGGTGGCGGCCATTATGGAAGGTGTCGCGGAGCCGCAGGTCATCGTCGATGGCGGCGCTTCTCCTCATACCTATAGCCTCAAGCCATCCAATGCCAAGGCGCTGGAGAACGCCGATGTCGTCTTCTGGGTCGGCGACGGGCTGGAAAAGTTTCTCGAAAAGCCGCTGGAATCACTGGCCAGCAAGGCAACCGTCGTTGAACTGGACGATGCGCCCGGCATCGAAAGGCTGAAATTCCGCGAGGGCGGCCCCTTCGAGGCCCATGACCATGGCGACCATGAAGGTCATGACCACGCAGAGGCGGAAGGTCACGACCATGCCCATGAGGGCGAGGATACGCATGACCATGAAGGACATGATCATGAGGGTCATGATCATGCGCATGAAGGCGAAAAGGGCCACGACCACGCGCATGAGGGTGAGCACGAACACGCCCATGAAGATGGTCATGACCATGGCGAGGATGACATGCACCTGTGGCTCGATCCGGCAAACGCCAAAGCCATGGCAACGGAAATCGAAAAGACCCTGATGACCGCCGATCCGGCAAACGCCAAGACCTACCAGGAAAACACCAAGAAGCTGGTCGATAATCTCGACGCGCTGGACAAGGAAATTGCAGCGACCATCGCGCCTATCAAGGACAAGCCCTTTATCGTCTTCCATGATGCTTACCAGTATTTCGAACATCGCTACGGCGTGAAGACAGCCGGTTCGATCACCGTCAGCCCAGAAAACATGCCGGGTGCCGACCGCATCAAGCAGATACAGGCCAAGGTGAAGGAACTCAACGCAACCTGCGTCTTCGCCGAGCCGCAGTTCGAGCCGAAGCTGGTCAATGTCGTCATCGAAGGCACCAACGCCAAGTCCGGCACGTTGGACCCGGAAGCTGGCACGCTCGAAGCCGGACCGGACCTTTATTTCAAGCTGATGCGTGGCATTGCCAGCTCGCTGAAGAACTGCCTGTCCTGATCGGGCCGGCGTCGAGGGGCGGCAAGGACCGCCTCTCTTTTTAAACCCAATTGTAACGTTATAACATATGAGGTGTTTTATGCAAAAGAAGCTGCCCGTGACAGTTCTGTCCGGCTTTCTCGGAGCCGGCAAAACCACCCTCCTCAACCACATCCTCAGCAATCGCGAAGGTCTGCGGGTGGCGGTGATCGTCAACGATATGAGCGAGGTCAATATCGACGCGGCTCTTGTCCGCGATGGCGGCGCCAATCTCTCACGCACGCAAGAGCAACTGGTCGAGATGACCAATGGCTGCATCTGTTGCACGCTGAGAGACGACCTGTTGAACGAGGTCAGGCAACTGGCCGAACAGGGTCGCTTCGATTACCTGCTGATCGAATCCACCGGCATTGCCGAACCCCTGCCCGTGGCAGCCACCTTCGATTTCCGGGACGAGAACGGTCAAAGCCTGTCGGATGTCGCGAAGCTGGATACGATGGTCACTGTGGTGGATTGCGCCAATCTGTTGAAGGATTACGGATCTGCGGATTTCCTCGGCGGATCGCGGCGAAACGGCAGGTGACGGCGACGACCGCACACTGGTCGATCTGCTGGTCGAACAGATCGAATTTGCCAATGTCGTGGTTCTGAACAAGGTCTCTGCCGCCAGCCCTGCAGAGCTGGATGCTGCCCGCAAAATCATCGTTGGCCTCAATCCCGATGCGCGTCTTATCGAGGCCGATTTTGGCAAAGTGGAGCTGGAAGCCGTGCTTGGCACCGGGCTGTTCGACTTTGCCAAGGCGGAAACACATCCGCTCTGGTTCAAGGAACTGCACGGCTTCAAGGGCCACATCCCCGAGACGGAAGAATACGGCATCCGCTCCTTCGTCTACCGCGCGAAGCGGCCCTTCGATCCTGCCCGCTTTCATGCCTTCATCAATCGTGACTGGCCGGGCGTGATCCGCGCCAAGGGCTTCTTCTGGCTGGCCACGCGGCCCAACCATGTTGGCGAAATCAGCCAGGCAGGCGCTTTGGTGAAAACCGGCAAGATGGGGCTGTGGTGGTCTTCCGTACCGAAGACACGCTGGCCGGACGATCCGGGCTTCGAGAAGATGCTGGCGCCCTATATGGACAAGGTCTGGGGAGATCGGCGTCAGGAGATCGTCTTCATCGGCGCTGACCCGATGAGCGAGGCGGCTCTACGCCAGGAACTTGACGCCTGTTTGATTGAGGCCGAGCGCTTCACGCCGGAAAACTGGCAGGAGCTGAAAGACCCGTTTCCCGACTGGAACAGACAGGCTGCCTGATCTGATAAAAGAAAGCGGGCGCTCGATGCGCCCGCTCCCATCTGCTTTACGATTTACCGTGCCGCGGCGAGGCCGATGATCAGGCCGCTGACCGCGTTGATCAGCAGAAACTGGTTGTCGACGCGCACCCAGCGCTCATTGCGACGCGGCTCTCTGAGGTGGTAGCGGCGATACTCGCGACGATCGACAAAGTGACGTCGCTCAGCGGGCGTCAAACGCTGACCTCGATCCCAACGGTGCTTCTTGATGATCACCTTCTTTGTGGTGACCGTCCGTTCGTGGACACCTCGGCGATCATGCCCGTAATCATGGCGACCCTGCGCCTGAGCCATCGGCGCTGCGAGAATTGTCGCAGCCAGAAAAACGGTGACGAGCTTTTTCATGGGTCTTTCCTTTCCTGTTGTGATGGGGTGACCCTATCGCGCCGAGTATGAACGGAAACTGAAGTAGAAAATTACAATATGGTAACATTGACGATGACTTAGAGGATGAACTTAAAGTTCGCGATATCTAATATGATCAGCGACTCGTCAGTGGCCGCTCGGGCTGAGACGCCCGAGCGGTAACCTCGCCTCACTTTTTCAGTTCGGCAGATTTGGCCCAGAGGTTGATGTCGGCATCGCGTGCATAACGATCGATCTCGGCCAGTTCTTCTGCGGTGAAGTCCGGCTTTTCCAGTGCCTTCACGCAATCCTCCAGCTGCTCTGGCCGGCTTGCGCCAATCAGTGCAGACGTAATCCGGCCGCCTCGCAGCACCCAGGCAATGGCCATTTGCGCCAGCGTCTGTCCGCGTCGTTCGGCAATCGCGTTGAGCCCACGAATATTCTCGATGTTGCGCTCATTGAGGAAGGCAGGATTGAGCGACTTGTTCTGACTGGCGCGGCTCGTATCCGGAACGCCGTTCAGATACTTTGTGGTCAGCATACCCTGTGCGAGCGGAGAGAAGACGATGGAGCCGATGCCGAGTTCTTCCAGCGTATCGACAAGACCGTCCTCTTCGATCCAGCGGTTGATCATCGAATAGCTCGGCTGATGAATGATGCAGGGCGTACCAAGATCCTTGAGGATCGCCGCAGCCTCGCGGGTGCGCTGGGAGTTGTAGGACGAGATACCGACATAAAGCGCTCTGCCCGAACGCACGATATGATCGAGCGCACCACAGGTCTCTTCCAGAGGCGTATCCGGATCGAAGCGGTGTGAGTAGAAGATATCCACGTAATCCAGACCCATGCGCTTCAGGCTCTGGTCGCAGGACGAAATCAGATATTTACGGCTGCCCCACTCGCCATAGGGACCTGGCCACATATTGTAACCCGCCTTGGAAGAGATGATCAGCTCATCGCGATAACCGGCAAAATCGGTCTTCAGGATTTCGCCGAAGGCACTCTCCGCGCTGCCTGGAGGCGGGCCGTAATTGTTGGCAAGGTCGAAATGAGTGATCCCGAGATCGAAGGCCTTGCGGCAAATCTCCTGTTTCGTCTTGTGGGAGAAGTCGTTGCCGAAATTGTGCCAGAGGCCAAGCGATATGGCCGGAAGCTTGAGGCCCGTGCGGCCGCAGTGATTGTACTTCATGGATTCGTAGCGGTTTTCAGCCGGTTGCCAGGCCATGGATTTCCTCCCTTGTGTGGAATCGCTGATCCGCCGCAGAGGTGGCGGATCGTGGTGCGGTTAGACTAAAGCATGTCGCGCAAAAGTGTGCAGCGGTTTTGCGATAACGACATGCGACAAAACAGATATCTAGAGCGTGTAAGCGAATCTGAAAGATCGCGATACGCTTTAGAAGATCACCGTCGGCTTTCAAGCCTGGGACTGCGACGTGTAAAGATCGAACACCTTGAACGACGGCTTAGCGGTCTGCGACTTTTCGCTCGGAGAGAAGACGATGCGACGGCTTTCTCCGGCAGCGAGGTCAAAGAGATTGTCGGAGTAGCGCCCGGCAACATCGGCTTCCACCATGACGAAGAGCGCCAAGCCCTCTGCCTGAACCTCGACCTCGACGTCTCCGTTGTCCAGCGCCTTCACCTGATAGCTTAGAGCGGATGGCCGAAGATCAAGTGCCTTGTAGGTCTCGCGCACATGATGCCCCTCGCCCATCATGCCGTTGGAGGCGATGAAGTTCCAGGAGAGCAGCGCGCCAGCCGGAAGTTGATCGAGATCGATCTCGGTCAACAGCGCGGCGGCATCCGGCCCGCAGGTGCCACTGGCGGATTTCAGCGGAATGCGGACGCCATCCAGCGCCAGGGCGAAGATGTTCATGTCGATTTCGACATCGTCCAGCGTGTCGTTGACCATGGAGAACAGAAGGGACTTGCCGTCTTCAGACGGAATGGCTGACACCGCGACTGGCTGAAAGAAGCGCCGCGCCGCATAATGCAGGGCTTTCCAGTTGCCGCCATAGTCGAGGCTCGACCATGAGGCGACAGGCCAGGTATCGTTGAGCTGCCAATAGAGCGTGCCCATGCAATGAGGCTTCAGCGAGCGCCAATATTCGACCGCGGTCTTGATGGCGAGCGCCTGTTGCACCTGGCTCACGTAGACGAAATTCTCAAAGTCCTTGGGGAAGCGGAAATAGCGGAACATCGTTCCCGCAATCCGCTCATTGCCGCCCGCATTCTTCTGGTGGAGTTCGATCACCGGGGATGCGATGTTCATGTCCTTGTTGTCCGCATAGGTGCGGATGACTGGCATGGACGTATAGGACTGGAAACCGAATTCCGAGCAGAAACGCGGACGCACTGTCCGGTAATCGTCGAAAGACTTGTTCTCGTGCCAGACGGACCAGTAATGCATGTCGCCGGAACCATCTGCGTGCCAGGCATCGCCATAGTCGAGATAGCCGGAGGCCGGACTTGAGGGCCACCAGATCGCCGATGGCGCGGCCTTCTTCAATGCGCGCTCGATGGTGCGGTTGAGGCGATCATAGGCCACCAGATAGCGATCGCGGTTGTTGCGCGATTCTTCGAACCAGTTCAGTGCGCCGACCAACTCGTTATCGCCGCACCAGAGCGCAATCGAAGGATGAGAGGCAAGACGCTTCACTTGGTAGTCGACCTCAAGCTCGACATTGTCGAGGAAGTCTTCGGTGCAGGGGTAGAGATTGCAGGCGAACATGAAGTCCTGCCAGACCATCAGACCCAACCTGTCGCAGAGATCGTAGAACCAGTCCGGTTCGTAGAAGCCACCACCCCAGACGCGGATCATGTTCATGTGGGCTTCGACGGCGGAGAGAAGCAGGTCTTCGGTCTTCTGCGCACTTGAGAGAGAAAACAGTGCGTCAGACGGAATCCAATTCGCACCGCGGCAGAAGATTTCGCGGCCGTTGACGCGGAGCGCAAAGCGGCTGCCAGCCTCATCCTTATCGGTCAGAAGCTCGACGGTGCGAAAGCCGATCTGGCGCGTCAGGGTCTCATCCGGCAGTTCGACACTCAGCGTGTAGAGCGCCTGCTCGCCGCTACCTGCGGGCCACCAAAGCTTGGGATTTTCGACGAAGAACACGTGACGAATGACGGTCTCACCAGCAGTGACACCACAATCGAGCCTCAGCCTCTCGTCGCCGAGCGACAAATGCACAGGCAAACTGCCGGGCTGAGCGGCATGGAGCGCCACCTCCACATGCAGTTCCACACCGCCATCCTTATGATGCTGGGTGGTGGTGACGTGCTCGATGCGCGCCGTCTCGAGCCGGCGCAGTAGGATGTTTCCATAAAGGCCGAGTGGGGCGATCGCGATGTTCCAGTCCCAGCCAAAATGGCACTGCGGTTTACGCAGAAGATTGCCGTTGGGGATGGGTGAGTTGCCGGGGTGGTAGGGCACATAGAAAGGCTGCGCCGCCTGGCGGTCGGCGCCTGCCTTGATGCTGGAATGGAAATGGATGCGGATGACATTTTCACCCGGCTGGAGAGCCGAGGTCACATCGGGCCGATAGCGGCGGAAACAATTGTCGGCTGTCAGGACAGGCGCATCATTGACGAAGACGACGGCCACCGTGTCGAGATTGTCGATATCGAGATACCAACCGGCGTCGACATCATCGACCACGAAACTGCGCTCGATGATCCAGTCGCGATGCGCCACCCACTGGACGTCATTCTCGTTTCTGCCAAAATACGGATCGGGAATGATCGATGCTTCGCGCAAGGCCGTATGGACATCGCCCGGGATTGTCATGCTGGTGCTATGATCACCTTCAGCCGAAGCCAGCCGCCACGGGCCGGAGAGATCGATAACGAGATCGCGTGCATAGGTTGATGCCATTTTCACTGCCCTGCTTGTTCCCGCAACCGCCATGGCGTTGCGACTCCATCCACTATCTGCAATGCGGTTAAAGCAAGTCCCAGCCTCTTCCGCAGCCATGAAAAATCAGATCGGGAATTCCTCCGGGCGGAAACGTTATCGTAAAAAATTATAACCGTCACCCATGAAAAAAGCGCTCGACAAACATCAGGGAATACTCACACAAAGCCTTTATACAATACGTTCTCATATGTATTTAATTTCAATCCACTATAGTAGATTTTTAATGATATCTCTAAACAGGATTCGTTTGTCTCCCGCCATCGGAACGGGGCGTTGGTGCATTTAAAAGAAGAGTAAACACTCACCCGGTCGTGTCTAATCTACATCGTTTCAGTCGCACTCGCTCACGAGCACAATCCGCTGCGACACCTTAAGCTTTGCAATGGGATAAATCCGCACTACGATGACTGTCCGGTAAAGGAAGGTGGCGGCATATGAACGACAGCACAGATATCGAAGCAAGCGGCCAAGCCCTTTCATCCAACGAACGTCCGACGCTGAAGACCATCGCCTATATGACCGGTCTCGGCATCACAACAGTCTCAAGAGCCTTGAAGGACGCGCCGGACATCGGTGCGGACACCAAGGAGCGCGTGCGGCGTGTCGCGCAGCAGATCGGTTATCAGCCGAACCGTGCGGGTGTGCGTCTTCGCACGGGCAAGACAAATGTCATCGCGCTCGTCCTCAGCGTCGATGAGGAATTGATGGGTTTTACCTCGCAGATGGTCTTCGGCATCACCGAGGTTTTGACCAACACACCCTACCATCTGGTGGTGACGCCACACACCCATGCCAAGGATACGATGACCCCTATCCGTTACATTCTGGAAACGGGGTCGGCAGATGGCGTCATCATTTCCAAGGTGCGCCCGGAAGATCCGCGCGTGCGGTTGATGACCGAGCGAAACATGCCCTTCGCCACCCATGGCCGCAGCAGCATGGGGATCGATCACCCTTTTCACGACTTCGACAACGAAGCCTATGTCTATGAGGCGATGAAGCGCTTGGCCCAGTGTGGTCGAAAACGCGTGGCGGTGCTGCTTCCGCAAAGCCAGTTTTCCTATCATGACTTTGCCCGTCGCGGGTTTGAGCGCGGCCTCAAAGACTTTGGCCTGAGTGAATTCGCCCTGCCCAACATCAACAACGACACGCCGCTGGAAGAGCTGAAGCAGGAAACCGCACGGTTGATGAGCGGCACCGATGTGCCGGACGGCATCGTGTCGATCAGCGGCAGTTCGACGATCGCGATCGTGGCCGGGATCGAAGCGAGTGGCAAGAAGATCGGTACGGATGTGGATATCGTGTCGAAACAATCCGCCGACTTCCTCAACTGGCTTCGACCGGAAATCCACACGATGAACGAGGATATCAAGCTGGCGGGTCGCGAACTTGCACGGGCCGTGCTCGCTCGCATTGAAGGCAGGCCGACCGCAGAGCTTCATACGATCAGCAAGCCCGTCTGGTCGAGCCATACGCCCAAGCTCTAGGGTCGAAACCCAATCAAATTGTTGATGAAATTGGCTATCTATGATTCACTACCTGTAGAAGCAGGAGTGTTTGACCATGGCGGGCGAATTTTGGCTTGATGACGAACAGTGGGCAGTGATTTCGCCGCTGCTTCCGACCAACCAACCCGGCGCTCATCGTACTGACGATCGCCGGGTTATCAGCGGCATCATCCACGTCTTGCGATCCGGTTGCCGCTGGCAGGATTGTCCATCCTGCTACGGGCCTTCGACAACGATCTATAATCGCTTCCATCGCTGGTCTGCAAAAGGGATATGGCGGCGACTGTTTGAGTCTCTGGTGCAAATGACCGATCGCGACATCCATATGATCGATAGCACCACCGCAAAGGCACACCGTTCTGCCGCTGGTGGAAAAGGGGGGCGGATGCCGAAGCAATTGGTCGATCGAGAGGCGGCAGATCGACAAAAGTCCATGCTGTTGTCGATGGTTGTGGCCGTCCAGTCGCGTTGCGAATAACGCCTGGGCAACGTGGTGATGCACCCATTGCCATCCCGCTCCTTGATCCCCTGCCTCCGACACGTCTGTGCGCCGCAGATACGGCTTACGACAGCGACGCCTTACGCAGCTTCCTGAGGGCACGCGGCACGCAACCAGTCATCCCAAACAATCCAACCCGAAAGAGGATCAGACCGTTCGACCCGGTCGCCTACCGAAGACGGAATATAATCGAGCGGACATTCTGCCGTCTCAAGGACTGGAGACGTGTCGCGACGCGATACGACAAGCTCATGATAAACTTCGAGGCAACGTGCTACATTGCAGCGATCGTCACATGGTGGATCAATTGAGTCTGGAGCCTAAGGCATCTCATTTCTAGCGCGCTTTAGCCTTCGTTTGAAACGCGGCGAATGGGCGGACAGCCGATGCCAAATCCTCGGCGATCAACCCCGGCCCGCGGCCCTGCGCAATCTGCCCGTGCAACCACACCGCGGCGGCGGCAGCCTCGAATGCCGGCACCTGCTGTGCGAGAAGCGCACCGCAGATACCTGCCAGCACATCGCCAGAGCCCGCCGTTGCCAGCGACGACGGTGCGTTGGTGTTGACGCTAGCACGGCCATCAGGCGCCGCAATGACTGTATCGGCTCCCTTGTAGACGATGACGGCATTGCTGCATTTGGCAGCGGCCTGCGCCTTTTCGATCTTGCTCAGTGTGTTATCCGCATGAACGTCCGGGAAAAGTCGTGCAAACTCTCCCTCATGCGGCGTCAAAATGCGCGGCGCGTCGCTGGCGAAGAGCGAGAAGAGTTTGTCCCTGTCATCTTTGAAGGCGGTGATACCATCGGCATCCAGCACCAGGGCGCGATCCTTGAGAAGCGATACGAACTCTCTGGCCTTCTTCAGATCGCCGAAACCCGGACCAAGAACATAAGTGCCATGACGTTGATCGTCAGCCCATGTGGCCAGCGCATGTTGATCCTCAACGGGCGTCACCATGATCGCAGTGAGCGTTGCCGATAGAACCGCGATCGCTTCCTGTGGTGCTGCGATCGTCACGATACCGGCACCCGCGCGCAAGCCGGACAGGGCCGTCATCCGCGCTGCGCCGGTTGCGTGGGATGGACCTGAAAAGACGGTGAGATGACCGCGTTTGAATTTGTGTGTCTCCACATCATCGAGAACGAGACAGCGCTCCCAGAGATCAGCGGAGTTTTCCCAGAGGCGACCTGTATGCGCCTCAACGATCCGCTGAGGAATGCCAATGTCGAAAACCTCCAATGCGCCGCAAAGTTCGCGCCCCGGCATCAGAACATGCCCTGGCTTCTTCGCCACAAAGGTCACAGTATGCGTCGCCTTGAAGGCCGCCCCGAGAGCGACGCCCCGGCGACCACAGAGCCCTGATGGCAGATCGATCGCGACGACAGGCGTCCCCGCCCGCTCCACAATACCAATGACCTCGGCAACCTCTGGCGGAACATCACGCGATAGGCCCGCCCCGAAAATCCCGTCGATCACCACGTCGCCGTCTTGCGGCGTGAAAGCAGCAAGCGGTTGATAGCCTGCATTCTCTTGGTCATCCAGCAAGGCATCATAGGCCTGCCTTGCTGCACCCTTGAGCTTGACCGCGTCGCCAAACACGAAGACCGCAACTTCCGCACCCGCCTCCCGAAGAGCGCGGGCGGCAACGAACCCGTCGCCGCCATTGTTGCCGGTTCCACAAAGAACAGCGTACCGATGCGCCTGTGGATAATGCCGCAACGCGCAGGCAGCAACGGCCTGCCCGGCCCGTTCCATGAGCGAGAGGATGGAAAGCCCGCTGGCTTCCGCTGCGGCATCTATGCGGCTCATTGAGACCGGATCGACAAGAAGACGGCGAATTGACTGACTCATGATGAGTACCTCATCGGAAAATATCGCGAAACGCAACCGGCGCTTTTTGAGGCAAGAAAGAAAGGCTAAAAATCAATCAAATGATCATTTTTTATGCAATTAAAAATGCCCGAAGTCGGTAAGCTAACAGGTTGTAATTGTGGCCGCTTTCGAAGAATTTTGCCATATTTGGCTCAACAGGGAAACATTTTGCAGGCTGAACACGCTCAAACCGCGCGAAATCGTCCACTTCATCGTCAATTTTCGCAGATTTTTTATTCAAACTGGCTTCCGATCTGGCACGATACGTGCATTCTTGTGGTGGAGCGGAAAGACCGCTTTAACGGGAGAAGCGGAGAGATATTTTCTCATGAAAAAGATCGAAGCGATCATTAAGCCTTTTAAGCTCGACGAAGTGAAGGAAGCCCTTCAGGAAGTCGGTCTTCAGGGAATAACGGTTACGGAAGCCAAGGGCTTTGGTCGTCAAAAAGGCCATACTGAACTTTATCGCGGCGCAGAATATGTCGTCGACTTTCTGCCGAAGGTGAAGGTCGAAGTGGTGCTTGCAGATGAAAATGCGGATGCTGTGATCGAAGCGATTCGCAATGCCGCTCAGACAGGGCGCATCGGCGACGGAAAGATTTTCGTCTCGAATGTGGAAGAAGTTATCCGTATTCGTACGGGTGAAACGGGTGTGGACGCCATTTAAAAAAAATGAGCCGAAAAAGGCTCATGCTTCACCGGGTTGAACATTACCACTCAAGGAAAATTGCTATGACCACCGCCAATGATATCTTGAAGCAGATCAAGGACAACGATGTAAAATTCGTCGACCTGCGCTTTACAGACCCGAAGGGCAAGCTGCAGCACGTCACCATGGACGTGGCCTGTGTGGACGAGGACATGTTCGCTGACGGCGTCATGTTCGACGGCTCCTCCATCGGTGGATGGAAAGCCATCAACGAATCCGACATGGTGCTGATGCCGGACCCTGGCACCGTTCACATGGACCCGTTCTTCGCGCAGTCCACGATGGTGATCATCTGCGATATTCTGGATCCGATCTCCGGCGAATCCTACAACCGTGACCCGCGCGGCACCGCCAAGAAGGCGGAAGCCTACCTCAAGGCGTCGGGCATCGGCGATACGGTTTTCGTTGGCCCGGAGCCAGAATTCTTTGTCTTCGACGACGTGAAGTACAAGGCCGATCCCTACAACACCGGTTTCAAGCTCGATTCCTCCGAGTTGCCGTCCAACGACGACACCGACTACGAGACCGGCAACCTCGGCCACCGGCCGCGCGTAAAGGGTGGCTATTTCCCCGTACCGCCGGTCGACAGCCTCCAGGACATGCGTTCCGAAATGCTGACGGTTCTTGGTGAAATGGGTGTGGTTGTTGAAAAGCATCACCACGAAGTGGCATCCGCGCAGCACGAACTCGGCGTCAAGTTTGACACCCTGGTCTCCAGCGCCGACAAGATGCAGATCTACAAGTATGTGGTTCACCAGGTTGCGAACGCTTACGGCAAGACGGCAACCTTCATGCCGAAGCCGATCTATGGCGACAACGGCTCGGGCATGCACGTTCACCAGTCCATCTGGAAGGGCGGCAAGCCAACCTTCGCAGGCGATGAATATGCTGGCCTCTCCGAGACCTGCCTCTATTACATCGGCGGCATCATCAAGCATGCCAAGGCGATCAACGCCTTCACCAACCCGACGACCAACTCCTACAAGCGTCTGGTCCCAGGCTACGAAGCACCTGTTCTGCTGGCATACTCTGCGCGCAACCGCTCGGCATCCTGCCGCATTCCGTTCGGCTCCAACCCGAAGGCAAAGCGCGTCGAAGTCCGCTTCCCGGACCCGACGCAGAACCCCTATCTCGGCTTCGCTGCCATGCTGATGGCGGGCCTTGACGGCATCAAGAACAAGATCCATCCCGGCAAGCCGATGGACAAGGATCTCTACGACCTGCCGCCAAAGGAACTGAAGAAGATCCCAACGGTCTGCGGAAGTCTGCGCGAAGCGCTCGAAAGCCTCGACAAGGACCGCAAGTTCCTGACCGCTGGCGGCGTGTTCGACGACGACCAGATCGATGCCTTCATCGAACTGAAGATGCAGGAAGTCATGCGTTTCGAAATGACTCCGCATCCAGTCGAGTTCGACATGTACTATTCGGCTTAAAGGTTTGCGTGAGGCGCTCTTCGGAGCGCCTTTTCCATGCCCCGCGCCGACATGGATGGGATCACAAGACCATTCGACGGATAGAGGCGCCCTGCGGGGCGCCTTTCTCTTTTCAAGCAATAGATGGGCAAGGTCCCTCTGACGAAATACGAAAATGGAAATGCCCATGAGTTCCGCCCCGTCCCCTCGCCTTCGTGACTGGCTGATCTTTCTGGCCGTTCCCTTCTTCTTCTCCAGCAATGTGATATTCGGGCGCGGCATCAGCGGCGACGTCTCGCCCTTTATCGCCGCCTTTCTGCGCTGGTCCCTCTCCACCATCTTCGTGATGCCCTTCATTCTGGGCGACTGGCGCGCCTGCGTGACCTTCGTCCGAAAGAAGACAAAGCTCTGGTTTGTGCTGGGCGCGCTCGGCATGGCGGTCTGTGGTGGCGTCGTCTATTGGGGCCTGACGAAAACCTCAGCTGCAAACGGCACGCTGATTTACACGACATCGTCACTCTTTATCATCATCTTTCAGCGTATCTTCCAGGGTCGGCCAATCAGGCGGCTGGAGCTTATAGGCATGCTCATTGCCTTTGCCGGCGTCGCAGAGATCGTGCTGAAGGGAGATATCTCACAGCTCTGGGCGTTGAATTTCAACATTGGCGATCTCGCGATCTTGAGCGGGGCCATCGCCTTTGCGATATACTCTGTGCTCCTTCGCGATCCCGCGGCGCGCAATCTTGCATCTCTGAGCCTCTTCGGCACGATCGCCTTTTCCGGCGCTCTTGTTCTGGCGCCACTTGCCGGCTTGGAACTTCTTAGCGGCGGCCTTTTACCCTCTACGCCAATGGCCTGGGCAAAGATCGGTGGCATCATTCTCTTTGCGTCGATTGCGGCTTTCTACTGCTTCACGCATACGGTTCGCGTCTTCGGACCGGTGACAGCTGGCATCACTCTCTACATGATGCCACCGGTATCCATTGTCATGGCCGTGCTGTTTCTTGGCGAGACATTCGAACCATATCATGCGGTAGGCATTGTACTTGTGACAGGAGGCGTGGTCCTCGCAACGGCACCTTTGGGAAAAATCCGCTGATTGGGCGCTTGAGACCGCTACATCTTGATATTTCCGCATAATACCCCAAATTGTATGGGGAAAGGATGACATGCCATGAAACAACGAAACGCAAAATTTACCATCGGCGAAGTCGTTCGCCACAAGGTGTTTCCGTTCCGCGGTGTGATATTCGACGTTGATCCCGAATACGCGAATACCGAGGAATGGTGGAACGCAATCCCGGCTGAGATACGCCCCGACCGCGACCAGCCGTTCTACCATCTGCTGGCGGAAAACGATGAGACTGAGTATGTCGCTTACGTCTCGGAGCAGAATCTTGTGCATGACGAGAGCGAACAGCCTTTGCGCAACCCGAATATCACTCGGATATTCGATACGACGCCCGATGGTGAGCTGAGGCCAAAATCGGCCATGACACACTAAGCCAGCAAGTTCCAAAACCTAAAGCATGCGCGCAAAAGTGTGTAGCGGGTTTGCGATAAAGACATGCGATAAAACAAAGACCTAAAGCGTGTGAGCGAATCTGAAAGATAGCGACACGCTTTAGACATGAAAAAACCGGCCTCAAACGAAGCCGGTTCTTTTTTGGTCTCTGCAGACCGATTAGTTCGCAGGCTTGGCCTTAGCAGCTTCCTGTGCTGCTTCCAGCTTCTTGCGAGCTTCTTCAGCCTTCTTCTGCATACCTTCCTGCAGCGAACGCTGGCTTTCGGCAAGCTGAGACTGGCTGATCGGCTGGCCGTCATAAGCACCGGTGAAGCCGTTCAGTGCAATCTTGATCGGATTTGGCGCACGACGGAAGTTGATCGAGGTGAAGACGACTTCATTGCCCTTCTTCAGGCTTGCAATCATTGCATCCGTCAGCTGGACTTCAGCCGTGCACTTATCGGGAAGGCAAACGGCGTAATCGAGCTTCTGGCCCTTGCCGCCATCGATCTGCATGACGACGCCCGGAGGCAGAAGACGTGCAGTCGGAACGGAGACCTGAAGGATTTTGCGGTTGACCTTGCCTTCAACGCTGATGAGGCCAACGGCGGTAATCATCTGGCCGTTCTGGGCAAGAACGATATTCTGCACAACGCAAACATCATTGTCTTCCTGCTTGCTGCAGGTCTTGAACCAGCCGAGCGGCGGAGCGCCTGCCGGGGCGGCAGCCTGCTGAGCCTGAGAAACAGCCGGTGCAGACACGGCGCCCAGAGAAAGAACGAGAGCAGACAGGGCCGCCCGGGTGAATGTGTTTGCAGTTTGCATCATAAGAGTTCCGTCTCCTGAATTTATGCGAAGCAGCGCTTCATGTGAGCGCCGCTCAACATCGCCGGTATCCGTCTGCCCGTTCCACTGTCGTTTAAATGAGGCAAATGCGTGACCCGAGTGTTTCGGGACTCCTGTTACATCCCGTTCGACCTGATATCCAGCATTTCTTTTACTTTTTCCTTGTGTCCGACAAGATTTCCGTGATCGGATGCCGCTATCCGCCGTGATACATTTGCGCGGGAATCAAACAAGACAGGCGATTTGAGTTCAGGTCCCGCGACCTCGGAATCAAAAGCCCGAATGCGACAGGATAGTGACATGCGAAGCCTTTTGGCGCTCATTCCCGCCCTTCTTTTCTCCGGCATGGCGATGGCTGAACCGCTTCACGGCATTTCGATGCACGGTAAACCCGCCCTGCCTGCGGACTTTAAAAATCTTCCTTATGTGAACCCGGACGTAAAGAAAGGTGGCCGCGTTTCCTATGGTGTCGTCGGCACTTTCGATGCCCTCAATCCCTTCGTTCTCAAAGGAATGCGCACCACCGCGCGCGGCGTTTGGGACCCGGAATTCGGAAATCTTCTTTATGAGCCGCTGATGCAGCGCTCCCATGACGAGCCGTTCACGCTTTATGGTCTTTTGGCGGAAAGCGCCGAGTGGGACGATGACCGCACCTATATCCAATTCAATCTTAATCCGAAGGCCCACTGGCAGGATGGCAAGCCTGTCACGCCGGAAGATGTGATCTTCAGCTTCAATCTTTTGAAAGAAAAAGGTCGCCCGCCATTCGACAGCCGCCTGAATGGCGTGGCCAAGATGGAAAAGGTGGGCGAGCGTAGCGTTCGCTTCACCTTCAATGAAAAAGCCAATCGCGAGACGCCGCTCATATTGGCGTCCTCCACGCCGATCCTCCCGGCCCACGCCATCGATGCCAAGACCTTCGAGCAGGCAGGGCTGGGACCGGTGATCGGCTCCGGTCCCTACAAAATCAAATCCTTGCGCCCGGGCGAACAGATCGTCTGGGAAAGGGATAAGAATTATTGGGGAAAGGACATTCCTTCCAAGGTCGGCTTCGATAATTACGATGAAATCAGCGTCACATATTTCCTGCAGGTGACGACGATGTTCGAAGCCTTCAAGAAGGGCGATATCGACATTTATCCGGAAGGCGATGCGATCAACGGTACGTCCGACACCTCGCACTGGGGCCAGGCCTATAACTTCCCGGCGGTTCAGCGCGGCGATATCGTCAAGGATGTCTTCGAACCCGGTCTTCCATCGGGCATGTTCGGTCTGGTTTTCAACACCCGCCGCCCGATCTTCGCCGACGAGAAGGTGCGCGAGGGACTATCCTACGTGCTCGATTTCGAGTGGATGAATCGAAACATCCTAGGTGGTGCCTTCAAGCGAACCCAAAGCTTCTGGCAGAACTCCAAGCTCGGTGCCTATGGCAACCCGGCCAACGAAAAGGAACTGGCGTTGCTCGGCGACGCCGCAAAGCGTCTGCCGCCGGAAATCCTGGCAGGCACCTACGAAATGCCGACGACCGACGGAACGGGCGCAGATCGCACCGTCCTGAAGAAAGCCGTCGCCAAGCTCGGAGAGGCGGGCTTCACCATCAAGAATGGCAAGATGGGCGACAAGGACGGCAAGCCTCTAAGCTTCGAGATCATGACGCAGAACCCGGCACAGGAGCGTATCGCGCTTGCCTATCAGCGGTCTTTGAAGTTGATCGGCGTCGATATGGCGATCCGTTCCGTGGATGATGGACAGTACCAGTCCCGCTCCAACAGCTTCGATTATGATATGATCATCCGCTCCTTCCCCTCGTCCTTGTCGCCGGGTGCCGAACAGATCAATCGCTGGGGCTCGGTCTCCAAGAACGCCAATGGCAGCTTCAATTATGCCGGCGTTGCGGATCCGGATGTCGATCGGATGATCGAGGCTTTGCTGCAAGCGCGTGAGACGGAAGATTTCGAGGTTGCCGTGCGCGCCTACGATCGCCTTCTGACGGCCGGCCATTATGTGATTCCGCTCTACTATATCGGCGCACAATGGGTTGCCCGCTGGAAATATATCGACCGGCCGGAGAAGACACCGCTGACCGGAAACCAGAAGCAGACATGGTGGGATGCGCGCGCGCAGTAAAAACAGCGGCGCCGCTCCATCCGCGACGGTTCCCTTTTGGTAACGCCTTGTGCCGCAAGCAAGGACTATCTAGATGAGGCGTCTATTCAAGCACAGGAAGGAACAACACCATGCAACGCATTGTCATCGACATCGTCTCGGACATGGTGTGTCCCTGGTGCTATCTCGGGAAGGCACGTCTCGATCTGGCCTTGGCTGAGGTCCAGGACGAGGTGAGCGTCGACATCAACTGGCGCCCATACCAGTTGAACCCGGATTATCCACCCGAAGGCGTCGATCAGAAGGTCGAGCTGGAAAAGAAGCTAGGCGGCAAGGATCGCGTCGAGCAGGCCCATAAGATGCTGACCGAACTGGGTCGTGAAGTCGGCATTGCCTATGATTTCGACGCGATCAAAATCGGTCCGAACACGCTTGATGCGCACCGGCTTTCGCTCTGGGCCCATGCCGAGGACCGCGCCCTTCAGGACAGAATCGTAACGGCCTTGTTCAAGGCCAACTTCGAGGAAGGCCGCAATATCGGCGACCACGCTGTGCTGATCGACATAGCAGGTGAAGCCGGGATGGACAGAGAACTCGTTCGCCGTCTGCTGGCTTCGGATGCGGACAAGGATACGATCAAGGCCGAAATTGACGCAGCGCAGCAAATGGGCGTTTCTGGCGTCCCCTTCTTTATTCTCGATCAGAAATATGCCGTCAGTGGCGCACAAACGCCAGACGTTCTAATTAATGCACTGCGGGATATTGCCAAAATGAAAGCAGAAGAGCAAAGGGCAATGAACTGATCGCAGTGCCGAAATGGCGTGAGTAACGCTTCGTCGCCGCTGCTATCTTCGACCCAATAATCCAGCGGTGATTTCGTGCCAGACAGCAGGTTGAAGGGCATATTGCTCGCCTTTGCCGCCTTCGCGGCCTATGCTTTCAGTGATGCAAGCGTCAAGCTCATCGACGGGCAATTGCCGCCCGTCGAGTCGGGCTTCTTCGGAGCCTTCTTTGGGCTGCTGGCGCTGCCCTTTATCCGTAAGCGCAACGATGCCTGGACGGATATCGTCCGCACGACCAACCGGTCTCTTTGGCTCTTGCGCTTCTTCGCCACCGGTGCCAGCACCATCGGAAGCGTTGTCGCGTTCACCCATCTTGCCATGGCGGAAGCCTTCGCCCTGATCTTCTTGCTTCCGTCCTTCGTCACCATCATGTCGGTGATCTTTCTGAAGGAGCAGGTCGGCATCAAGCGCTGGTCGGCGGTCATCATCGGCTTTGCCGGCGTCCTCATCATTCTCAGACCAGGCTTCCGCGAACTCTCCATCGGTCATCTCGGGGCAATCATCGGCGGCATGGGCGGAGCGATCTCCATCGTCATCTTCCGCGCGATCGGACCAAGAGAAAAGAACATCTCGCTCTATGGCGCGGGCGTTCTTGGCTGTCTTGCAGTCTGCGGCGTGTTGATGATCCCCTCCTTCACCCTTCCGAACGCCGAACAATGGCTGATGCTGGCGGGTTACGGGCTGCTGGCGGCGCTTGCCAATGTCCTCATTATGTACGCCGCGCAACACGCCCCTGCTGCCGTGATCGGCCCGACGCAGTATAGCCAGATGCTCTGGGCCATCCTCTTCGGATACCTGATCTTCGGAGACAGAGTAGACGGTTGGATGCTCGTCGGGATAGCACTCATCGTGGGGTCCGGCCTGCTGACGTTGATGCGCGAAAAGCAGCGGAACGTGCCACTGCCAAACTCTGTTGCCGCATCGGATCAGAATGTAACGGCCGTTATGCTGCCGGATGAAAGAACGGAGGCGGACCGATAATCGGCCCGCCCCGTTTAAAAATACTCTATTAAAAAGCTTTATCGTTTTAGTCTTACAATATCAGCTCACATCAATCGCAGACACGGACGCGATACATGTCGCCAAATCCGTCCTGACGCCATGCAACATGGCAACGGGGATAAACGGGCTCGTAAACGACAGGGGGCGGTCCGTAATAGGTTGGTTCGGCGTAAACAGGCGTGCCATAAACCGGCCTGTCATGCGCAGCAGACAGCAGTGCGCCGCCGACGAGTGTACCAGCAATACCGGCGGCAAGGCCGCGGCCGAAATTGTTGCGTGCTTCAGCTTGGCTGGTGGTGGCAATTGTGGTGCCCGCAATTGTCAAAGCAACCAGACCAGCGGTGACAAATCTATTCTTCAATGTCCACATAGTCCTGCTCCTTAAAATGGTTCAGCACATCGTCCTGTGCTGATGAAGAAGAGACTACGCCCCGGAAGACTACCGCTACATGTCCGTTTGATTAATTCCTTGTAAGAAATCCTGTCGGCATCAAGATTTTGCCAGTTCCGCAAGCTGGGTCATAATCATCGCCGCGCCGGCCAAGCGCTTTTCAGGCGTCGGCAGATCACGGGTAAGGAAGACGCTGTGGTCAGGCCTGATCTTCGCCATGGAGCCCTGCTTGGCGATGTAGCCGACAAGTGCCGCAGGGTTCGGAAACTCCTTGTTGCGGAACTGCACGACAACACCCTTCGGACCGGCATCGAGCTTCTCGACGTTGGCGGTACGGCAGAGCGACTTGACGTAGACGATTTTCAACAGGTGCTGCACTTCCTTCGGCAGCGGACCGAAGCGGTCGATCATCTCTGCGCCGAAACCGTCGATCTCGTTAAGATCGGTCAACTCGCCAAGGCGACGGTAAAGCCCCATGCGCAGGTGGAGATCAGGCACATAGCTTTCCGGTATCATCACGGACGTGCCGACGGAGATTTGCGGCGACCAGCCGGTATCGATGACGTCGTCCTCGCCCTTGACCTCGGCAACCGCCTCTTCCAGCATCTGCTGGTAAAGCTCGAAACCGACTTCCTTGATGTGGCCGGATTGCTCCTCGCCGAGCAGATTGCCGGCACCGCGAATGTCGAGGTCATGACTGGCAAGCTGGAAACCGGCGCCGAGCGTGTCGAGCGACTGAAGCACCTTCAGTCGACGCTCGGCCATGGTCGTCAGCACCTTGTTGACCGGCAGCGTGAAGAGCGCGAAGGCGCGAACCTTGGAGCGACCGACACGACCTCGCAACTGATAAAGCTGTGCAAGACCAAACATGTCCGCGCGATGCACGATCAGCGTATTGGCGGTCGGTACATCGAGGCCGGATTCAACGATGGTCGTTGAAAGCAGGACATCATATTTGCCGTCATAGAAGGCATTCATGATGTCTTCCAGCTCGCCGGCCGGCATCTGGCCATGGACAACAGCAACCTTCAGTTCCGGCACATCCGATTGCAGGAAGGCGTGAATGTCGGCGAGATCGGCCAGACGCGGGCAGACATAGAAGCTCTGGCCGCCGCGATAATGCTCGCGCATCAGCGTTTCGCGGATGACAAGCGGATCGAAGGGCGAAATGAAGGTGCGCACGGCCATACGGTCGACCGGCGGCGTCGTGATCAACGACAGCTCGCGCACACCGGTCATCGCCAGTTGCAGGGTGCGCGGGATTGGCGTCGCCGACAGTGTCAGAACGTGAACGTCGCTCTTCAACTCCTTCAGCCGCTCCTTGTGCTTGACGCCGAAATGCTGCTCTTCATCGATGATCAGAAGGCCGAGATTGGCAAAGGTGATCCCCTGCCCCAGCAACGCATGCGTGCCGACGACGATATCGGTCTTGCCTTCCGCCACTTCCTTTTTGACGAGATTAAGCTCCTTGGCGCCGACAAGGCGTGACGCCTGCTGCACACGGATCGGAAGCCCGCGGAAGCGTTCGGAGAAGGTGCGGAAATGCTGACGCGCCAGAAGCGTTGTCGGCACGACGACAGCCACCTGCACGCCATTCATGGCCGCAAGGAAAGCCGCGCGCAGCGCCACTTCCGTTTTGCCGAAGCCCACGTCACCGCAGATCAGACGGTCCATCGGACGACCAGCGCCAAGATCATCCCGGATCGAGTCGATGGCATTCATCTGATCTTCGGTTTCATCATACGGGAAGCGTGCGGCGAACTCGTCATAGAGGCCATCGGGGGCCGTCAACACCGGAGCCTGGCGCACGAGACGAGCGGCAGCAATCCGGATAAGATCGCCAGCCATATCGAGAAGGCGCTTCTTGAGCTTCGCCTTGCGCATCTGCCATGCGCCACCGCCAAGCTTGTCGAGCTGGGCTTCCGCCGCATCCGATCCATAGCGGGACAGAAGATCGATGTTTTCGACTGGCAGAAACAGCTTGGCATCGTCTGCGTAATGCAGTTCCAGACAATCACGCGGCGCGCCCGCGGCCTCAATGGTGCGAAGCCCAACGAACCGGCCGATACCATGCTCGGCGTGAACGACGAGCGAGCCTTCATCCAGTCCCGCCACTTCCGAAATGAAGTCGGCACCGCGCTTGCGGCGCTTGGACCGGCGCACCATACGATCGCCGAGAATATCCTGCTCGCCGATAACAGCGAGATTGCTCGTGCCGAAGCTCGTCTCAAAACCGGCTTCAAGGCTGAGAACCGCCGACGCCGCCTCGCCCTTGCCGAGCTTTTCGATCTCCTTCAATGCCGAGATCGGCTTGATTTTTTCAAGCCCGTGCTCGTTCAAAACCTGTAGCAGACGATCCAGAGAGCCTTCCGACCAACCGGTGATCAAAACCTTCCAGCCCTTGGAGCGACGCTCGGCAATGTGCTTGACCGCCAGATCGAAGACATTGACGCGGTCTTCGCTGCCACCCTCCGCAGGAGGCTTTGCCCACCGCGGGCCGACATGCGCGTCGAGTGTCGCAACGGGCCTGTCGTTGGAATCCTGCTCGTTGAAGGGCGTCAGACGCACCGCGTTGACCGAATTCAGCGCCTCATCGAAGCTCTTGCCGCCGAGATAGAGCTGGCTGGGTGAAACCGGCTTGTAGGGAGCGCCTTGCGTGGCACCCTTGGTCTGGCCGGAATTGCGCCGCGCCTCGAAGTAATCATGCACGAGCTTGGAGCGCTCGACAGCCGCCTCGCGGGCGGTGTGATCGGTGACGATGCGGAAGCCCTGCAGATAATCGAAAGCGGTTTCCAGCTTCTCGTAAAAAAGCGGCAGCCAGTGCTCCATGCC
Source organism: Agrobacterium larrymoorei (assembly GCF_030819275.1). GTDB lineage: Bacteria > Pseudomonadota > Alphaproteobacteria > Rhizobiales > Rhizobiaceae > Agrobacterium > Agrobacterium larrymoorei_B. The sequence continues at coordinate 1,604,067 of NZ_JAUTBL010000002.1, forward strand.
GGCATAACGCCGACCCTCGGACACGGCCTGATAGAGTGAATCATCGCGCGTGGCGGCACCGAAGAGCGACAGATAATTCTTGCGGAAGCGGCTGATCGTATCAGGCGTCAGCGTCACTTCACTCATCGGGTTGAGATCAAGCGAGCGAGCCTGGCCGATGGTACGCTGGCTGGCGGGATCGAAGGTGCGGATGCTCTCTAGCGTATCGCCGAAGAAATCGAGACGCACCGGCTCTTCCGTGCCGGGAACGAAGACATCGAGAATACCGCCTCGCACAGCGAATTCGCCGACCTCGCGAACCGTCGCAACACGATCGAAACCGTTGCGCTCCAGCCGAGCAGCAATGTCGTCCATGCGGATCTGGTTGCCGGGCTTGGCAGAGAAGGCGAGGCTTTCGATGACGTCGCGCGGCGCCATCTTTTGCAGCATGGCGTTGACCGTGACGAGAACGATCGCCGGATGCGGCTTCTTCTGATGCTGGATAAGGCCCGAAAGTGCAGCCAGTCGGCGCGCCGAGGTGTCGGCACTCGGTGACACGCGATCGTAAGGCAGGCAGTCCCATGCGGGCAATGTGAGCACCGGAATATCCGGAGCAACAAACCCCAGAATCTGCTCCAGATCGGCGACGCGCTGTCCATCCGACATGACATAGGCGACGGATGTTCCGCTGCGCGCCATATCCGCCAGGAGAAGCGCCTCCATTCCGGACGGCACATTTCCAATGGTCAGCGGCGTATCGGCCGATGCCACCAGCTTCACATCAATCCCGGCGATCATCAATCAGGCTTTCGTTGTCTCGGAGGTGACCGGATCGAAATCCGGGCGATAGGAGGCGATTTTCATGAAGAGAGGCGTCTGGAATTTTTCAGGGATCGGCAGAGCACCCGTCACCATCTTGACGAGGTCGTTATCCTCCTCGGCCATGATCACTTCCAGCTCATCGAGTTCCGCTTCCGAAAGGTCACCGATATTGTCCTCGGCAAACTGGCCAAGCACCAGATCCATCTCGCGAATGCCGCGGTGCCAGCAACGATAGAGAATCCGCCGACGTCTCGGTTCGAGGTCGGCACTCGTGCGCACCAGTCCAGTCATCGCAGTCACCTGTTTGTTGGAAATTCAACAAATTGTTGATTTTCGTTCTCCTATAGAACAGGACAGGAACGCTTGGGAACCGCTATTTGTGCAAATATGCGGCACGGGGCATAAAAACTGCCGGTGATAAACGCGGTTTATTCGCCTGCCACTCTTGCAATGGCCCCCGCCTTCCCCGATTTTGCAGCCCATGCGCCCCGCCATACTCGATCCCCTCTTTGCCACAGTCTCTTCGCTTGCCGGCGTCGGGCCGAAGCTTGCCGATCTGTTGGCGAAACTTTTGGGCCGGGAGAATGCGGAAGACACACGGGTCATCGATCTTCTGTTTCATGCGCCGTCCAATATCATCGACCGGCGCAACCGTCCGGGCATCGCGCTTGCGCCGCAGGGCGCCATTGTCACCATTCAGGGACGCATCGACCGGCACCAGCCCTCGCCGCCCGGCAATCGCTCTGCACCCTATCGCGTCTTCCTGCATGACGAGACCGGGGAACTGGCGCTCACCTTTTTCCGTGCGCGCGGCGACTGGCTGTCAAAAGCCCTTCCCATCGATGAAGAGGTGATGGTCAGCGGCAAGATCGATTGGTTCAACGGCCGCGCTTCCATGGTTCATCCGGACTTCATGGTGAAGGTCTCGGAGGCCGATAACCTGCCGCTGGTCGAAGCGGTCTATCCCATGACAGCGGGCCTCTCGCCCAAGATTTTGAAGCGGTCCATCGATACCGCGCTTCAGCGCCTTCCGGTCTTTCCCGAATGGATCGACGAGACGCTTGCGACGCGCCAGAGCTTCCCGCATGTGGCCGATGCCTTCCGCGAGTTGCACGATCCACGCGACGGCGCCGATATCGATCCGCAAGCCCCTGCCCGCCGCAGGCTTGCCTATGACGAGTTCCTGGCCGGACAGCTTTCGCTAGCGCTCGTTCGACAAAGACTGCGCAAAGTCGCTGGTCAGCCCATCCGCGCCAAGGGCGATTTCGCGGCGCGTATTCTCGCAAGCCTGCCCTTCTCGCTGACCGCCAGCCAGAGCGCCGCGGTGAAAGACATTCTGACCGATATGGCAGGGGAAGACCGCATGCTCCGGCTGCTTCAGGGCGATGTCGGTGCAGGCAAAACCCTGGTGGCGCTGATGGCGATGGCAACGGCTGTGGAAGCCGGTGGACAGGCCGTGCTGATGGCGCCGACCGAAATTCTGGCGCGCCAGCACTTCGCGACAATCTCGAAATATGCCGCCGCTGCGGGCATTTCCTGCGAGGTTCTGACCGGCAGAACCAAGGGTAAGGAGCGCCGCGAGATTGAGGAGCGGATCGCTTCCGGCGAAGCACAGATTGTCATCGGCACGCATGCTCTGTTTCAGGACAGCGTCTCCTATAAGAATCTCGTTCTGGCCGTCGTGGATGAACAGCATCGCTTCGGCGTGCATCAGCGGCTGCGCCTCACCGCCAAGGGCATCACGCCGCATATGCTGGTCATGACGGCAACGCCCATCCCGCGAACGCTTGTTCTCGCCGCCTTCGGCGATATGGATGTCTCCAAGCTGACGGAAAAGCCCGCTGGCCGTAAGCCGATCCAGACCGTGACCATTCCCAGTGAGCGGATCGGCGACATCGTCGACCGGCTGCGCAGTGCGTTGGCGGAGGGCAAAAAGGCGTATTGGATCTGCCCGCTGGTCGAGGAGTCGGAGGAGTCCGACTTGATGTCAGCAGAGGAGCGGCATGCGGTGCTGTCGCAGTCTCTGCGCGCCAATATCGGCCTGATCCACGGACGGATGAGCGGCCCCGAAAAGGATGCCGCGATGCTGGCCTTCAAGAGCGGCGAAACCCGCTTGCTGGTCGCTACGACTGTCGTTGAGGTCGGCGTCGATGTACCGGACGCCACAATCATGGTGATCGAACATGCCGAACGTTTCGGCCTGGCCCAGCTTCACCAGTTGCGCGGTCGTGTCGGCCGTGGCGACGAAGCCTCCACCTGCATCCTGCTTTATAAGGGTCCGCTCAGCGAAAACGGCAAGGCACGGCTTTCCATCCTCCGCGACAGCGAAGACGGCTTCCTGATTGCCGAAGAGGACCTGAAGCTGCGCGGTGAAGGCGAACTCCTCGGCACCCGTCAATCCGGCACGCCCGGCTTTCGCATAGCCAGCCTCGAGGCCCATGCCGACCTGCTGGAAATCGCCCGCAAGGACGCCGCCTATATGATCGAAAAAGACGCCGAGCTCGTGAGCGAGCGCGGCAAGAACCTGAGAACCCTGCTTTACCTCCATCGCAGGGACGAAGCGATCCGCTTCCTCCACGCAGGCTGATAGACATGACAATGACACCCAATCCGCCCCCGGCTTTCCAGAAGGGTTTTGCCCTCTGTTCGCCGGAAAACATTCTGCAACCGAAGACCTTCGCAAAGAGCGAGAAAAAGGCGATTGCCAAGGGCTTCAAGAAGCCGGGGCGAAAAAAGGCGTGGGCAGAGGCTGTGGAACAGGGCTGGAGCGTCAGGCTCGTCTATATGCGGCTCTTCGTTCCCGTCTTCCATTCCACCACCTCCGGCACTCAGGAGTTCGAAGACATCGACGACGACTAAGCCAGATAGAAAGAGCCGCGCCGAATGTCTTCGGCACGGCTCTAAACAGATTGGTATCGCTTATTTTTTGGCGACGCCAGGCAGCGTCACGCGGAACACCTGGAACATGGTGTCCACATCGGCACCACCTTCCGCCTTGTAAGGTTTGCCCACCTGGAAACCGTCCTGCGTGAGGAAGTCGTTGTCATTGGCAACGAAGAGGAAATAGTCGTCCGGTGAGGTAGGGTCGAGGACGCTTGCAATCGACATTGCCTCCCACTTCTCCGACAGGTTGTTCTTGTCGTTCGGCGCGCCATTGTGCAGACCGAAACGAGCAAGCTCCTTGGCGTCGTTGAGATCGATGAAGTCATGCAGAACTGCTGGCTTGATCGCGCTGTCCAGAACACCTTTTGGTGCAACCGGCTTTACATCATCGAACTCACCACCGGCAATGTCCGTGGCTCCGGAGACATCGACGAGTTCTATTTTGCGGTAGACCGATGTATCGCCCTTCAGACCCTGACCATTATTGCTGTCACGCGCCAGCATCAGGAATGCCTTGTCCGACAAAGCCAGGATCTCGCTCTGCGCCGCGACGAGCTTCTTGTCCTTGCCCTCGAACTTCGGCAGCGGCACGACATATTCATGGACGAGCTTCAGATGATCGACGTCGCTCGCGTCATAGACCAGTGCGCGGGTGTGGTCGCGGGTGGATGACGAATCTCCGCCATCCTGACGGGTCGCCGATTGCAGAACGGCGATAAGGTATTTGCCATCCGGGGTCAGCGACATGCCTTCCAGACCCTGATTGTTCTGACGCCCGGTTTCTGGATCCTTCGGATCTGGCTTCTTGCCACCCTCGCCGACATTGTTGGAAGAGAAGTTGATCTCACCCTTGCGCATTGGCAGCAGCGCCTTCGGCGGCTGCGTGGCCGAGATCATCTTACCTTCTGCGGAGAAGTGATAAATATAAGGGCCATATTCATCGCTGATCAGGAAAGAGCCATCGGCCAGACGTACAACGGCTTCAGCGTCAAGAGAGACCTTTCCCGTAGACGCGAAAGGCAGGACTGGGGCTGTCGCGGTGGCAGGCCGCGTGCCAGCCTCCGGATCGAGGCCAGTCATGTTCTTGCCCTGCTCATCGGTCAAAAGCACCGTATCGGCAAGGCTCGCCTGCACACCGGACTGCTGCTTGTCAGCAGGCAGGCTCGCGCCCGTTGCAGGTATCAACGTTACGTCGATCTTGTTGATGCGCGCATTGTAATCCGTCGTGCCTTCGACGTTGTAGCCACGGTCCGGCAACAGCCAGAGAGAACCGCGATAGCCATCGCCCTCCGTCTTCCAACTGGTGACATCGATAGCCATGCCGGAGCCAGAGCCGAAGGTCTCGCCAAACTTGTCGCGCTGGCTGGCAGGGATCCGACCGACAGCGACCAAACCCTTGTTGGCGTAGCTAACGCCGTTTGCAGCAGCGGTGCTTTCGGCCAGCGCAGCAACAGGAAAGATGAAGATCGATGCCGCCAAGGCGGCAGCGAGCCGGCGGGACGCGACAGAGCGGAATGATGTCATGAAACGATATCCTTGAGAAAACAAAGAAAGACGGCCTTCCCGACAAATCCCATGACCCAGGAAGTCATGGTTTTAATCCAGGCCGGGGTGTACCCAATGCTCACAGTCTCTAAGGGCACGATATGACACTTGCATGACGGCAATGGTGTCTCTTTGTTCGCTGCTTCAAACCTTTGGCCGGCTCAGGCGAGTTTGCGCTCACCAGCTGCAAACTTCGCCTTGAGGAGACACTCTTCATATTCGGATTGCGCAGTTGAATCGAAAACGATCCCGCCACCGACATTGAAGGTCGCTCGTCCGTCTTCAAACAGAGTGATCGTACGGATCGCCACGGAAAATCGCATGTCACCACTTGGAGACATCAGCCCGATGGCACCGCAATAAACGTCGCGCGGCCCGATCTCGAGATCATGAAGGATTTCCATCGCCCGCATTTTCGGCGCCCCCGTCACTGAACCGCAAGGGAAAAGTGCGGCGAAGATATCGGCAATGCCCATATCGGGTGAAAGCTTAGCGCGCACATGGCTGACCATCTGGTGAACGGTCGGATAGGTCTCGATGTCGAACAACTTCGGCACATCCAGCGTGCCGACTTCCGTGATCCGCGAGATATCATTGCGCAGCAGGTCAACGATCATGCGGTTTTCGGCCAGCGTCTTCTCATCCTTCCTCATGGCTGCCATGAGAGCCGCGTCGTCTTCCACTGACGAACCGCGTTTGACGGTGCCCTTCATCGGATGGGTCTCGATCCAGCCTTCTGCATCGACGGAAAAGAAGAGTTCGGGAGAGCGCGAAAGAACAACAGGTCCGCCGAGATCGACCAGTGCGCCATATTTTACCGGCTGACGATCGATCAACGACCAGAAACCAGCAAGTGGATCACCACGCCACCGGCCGGTGACAGGCATGGTAAGGTTAGCTTGGTAACAATCTCCTTGGCGCAAATGCTGGTGCAATCTATTGAACTGCTGCTCGTATTCAGTGAACGACCAAGAAGGTTTGAGATCACTCAAAAATTCATCGGATGCCATGATATTCAATGGCTTGGAAACTTCTGAGGTGCCACCGCTCGGCGACTTGAAGACGCCAAAACACAGGAGCGGCGTCTGTCGCTGTCCCTCCGCAAGAGGGGCAAGCTTCGGCTCGAAGAGGTATCCTGCCTCATAGGACATGTAGCCGGCTAAATACCGACAATCAGCCCTTGCCGCTTGCATCCGTTCAAGGGGCGGGAAAGAACGCGTCCACCTCATGCGCAACGATGATCTCCTCCGGCTCCGTAAACAGCGTCACGGTGCCGGTCGTATCGTCACGAAAAAGAACGTATGGCGCGTTCAGCATTCAGCTATCCGATGAAGGTTGTCACACCGGATCGATATCGCCTTTCGCCCACATTTCAATGGTCTCCGCGTAGAAATCCGAAAAGCGACCTTCTTCGATCGATTTGCGAATCCCCTGCATCAACTCCTGATAATAGGCGAGATTGTGCCAGGACAGAAGCATGCCGCCGAGCGCTTCATTGGAACGCACCAAGTGGTGCAGATAGGCACGCGAGTAATCGCGCGATGCCGGGCAATTGGACTGCTCGTCCAGCGGACGCATGTCTTCGGCGTGGCGGGCATTGCGGATATTCACCCTGCCCCGGCGGGTGAAGGCGAGACCGTGACGGCCCGAACGGGTTGGCATGACGCAGTCGAACATGTCGATGCCGCGTGCCACCGACTTCAAAATGTCGTCCGGCGTGCCGACGCCCATCAGGTAACGCGGCTTTTCCGTCGGCAAAACCGGCAGCGTCGTGTCCAGCATCGAAAGCATCACATCCTGCGGTTCGCCGACAGCGAGACCACCAACCGCATAACCCTTGAGATCGAGCTGCTTGAGGCCTTCGGCAGAGCGGATGCGCAAATCCGGCTGGTCGCCACCCTGAACGATACCGAACATCGCCTTGCCCGGCTGCTCGCCAAAAGCGACACGGCAGCGTTCTGCCCAGCGCAACGACATTTCCATGGCACGCTCGATTTCCTTGCGCTCGGCGGGAAGCGCAACGCATTCGTCGAGCTGCATCTGAATATCCGAATCGAGCAGCCCTTGGATCTCGATGGAGCGCTCCGGCGACATATGATGCAACGAGCCATCGACATGGCTCTTGAAGGTCACGCCCTGTTCATCCAGCTTGCGCAGACCTGAGAGCGACATCACCTGGAAGCCGCCGCTGTCGGTCAGGATTGGATGCGGCCAGCGGATCAGCTCATGCAGGCCGCCGAGACGCGCGACGCGCTCCGGGCCCGGGCGCAGCATCAGGTGGTAAGTATTGCCGAGAATGATATCGGCGCCTAGGTCGCGCACCTGATCCAGATACATGGCCTTGACCGTGCCGACCGTGCCGACAGGCATGAAGGCGGGCGTGCGGATGACACCACGCGGCATTGCCACTTCGCCGAGACGCGCGCCGCCGCTGGTTGCTTTAAGGGTGAAGGTGAAGTTCTCGTGCATCAGACTTTCCGGAACAACAGGCTGGAATCGCCATAGGAATAGAAGCGGTAGCCGGTTTCGATGGCATGGGCGTAAGCAGCCCTCATCGTCTCCAATCCGCAGAAGGCCGAAACCAGCATGAAGAGCGTGGATTTCGGCAGGTGAAAATTGGTCATCAGAATATCGACCGCCTTGAAGCGGTATCCCGGGGTGATGAAGATACCGGTAGCGCCCGACCAGGGACGGATTAGCCCGTCGTCACCCGCCGCGCTTTCGATCAGCCGCAGCGATGTGGTGCCGACACAGACAATGCGCCCGCCCCTTGCCTTCACCGCATTCAGCTTCTCAGCCGTCTCGTCCGAGACGTAGCCGATCTCGAGATGCATCTTGTGATCATTGGTATCGTCCGCCTTGACCGGCAAGAACGTCCCCGCCCCGACATGCAGCGTGACGAAATGGCGCTCGACCCCAGCCTTATCCAGCGCGTCGAAGAGTGCCGGGGTGAAATGCAGACCCGCAGTCGGTGCGGCAACGGCGCCTTTTTCACGGGCATAGATGGTCTGGTAATCTGTCTGGTCCTGCGCATCTTCGGCGCGTTTCGCGGCGATGTAGGGCGGCAGCGGGATATGGCCGACGGAGGCGATCGCCTCATCCAGAACAGGACCGGATACATCGAAGAGCAGCGTGATTTCGCCCTCGTCGCCCTTTTCCTCGACCACTGCTTCCAGAAAGGCGAGACCGCAGGCGTTGTCGCGCTCATAGCCGAAGCGGATGCGATCGCCAGCCTTGATTCGTTTACCCGGTCGCGCAAACGCCTTCCACCGGCTGACATCGGCACGCATGTGAAGCGTTGCCGAAACCGGCGTTTCCTGCGCGCCATCGCGCAACCGCACACCTTCGAGTTGGGCAGGAATGACCCGCGTATCATTGAAGACCAAGGCGTCACCGGGCTTGAGAAAGCTCGGCAGCTCGAAGACCTGATGATCCGTCATCCGATCCGTATTCGGGTCCACCACGAGCAGGCGGGCGCTATCGCGCGGATTGGCCGGGCGCAGCGCAATATTCTCCTCGGGGAGATCGAAATCGAACAGGTCAACACGCATTCAAAGGCTCTTATGAAATCCGTCTATTGTCGCTTCGCCTTCTTCAACAAACAGGCAAGCGAAACACTCAGAATATCAAAACCCGCCTCGCAGCCAACTGCCGGCGGGTCTTTGGTCGCAAAAGCGCTACCTCCCCACTCGACATCATCCAGGGGCTTGCCCCGAGGATGACGCGAAGAGGAAATAAAGCGCGATAGGCAAAACGTCCACCCGCCCTGCTTCCCAGCAAAGCGGGAGACATCATGTTCGTCAGGCAGCGGACGCCAGACGGATCGATACGATAGAATCGGGGTCCTTCACAGGCTCGCCCTTCTTGATCTTGTCGATGGCTTCCATACCCTCGATGACCTGACCCCAGACCGTGTACTGCTTATTCAGCCAAGGAGAATCCGTAAAGCAGATGAAGAACTGTGAGTTGGCGGAATTCGGGCTCTGCGAACGCGCCATGGAGCAGGTGCCGCGAACATGCGGAATGGCGGAAAATTCAGCCTTCAGGTCCGGCTTCTCGGAGCCGCCCATGCCGGCACGCGCCGGGTTGAAATCGGCAGAACCCTTCTTGCCGAACTTCACGTCACCGGTCTGCGCCATGAAATCGGCGATGACGCGGTGGAAGACCACGCCGTCATAGGCCTGCTCGGAAACCAGTTCCTTGATGCGGGCAACATGGCCAGGAGCGACCTCCGGCAGAAGCTGGATAACAACCTTACCGGTGGTCGTTTCCATGATGAGGGTGTTTTCCGGATCCTTGATCTCGGCCATGATATCTCTCCTTGCTAGGGTTGGGCTAGAGGGCAGAACGCCCGTTGACGTGGTCTTAGCGACGTTACTTCTTCGTCACCGTTACCTTGACCATCCGGTCAGGATCGGAGACTTCGCCGTTTCCACCGGCGCCACGCTTGATCTTGTCGACATATTCCATGCCAGAGATCACCTTGCCGACCACGGTATATTGGCCGTTCAGGAAAGGTCCCTGGTCGAACATGATGAAGAACTGCGAATTCGCGGAATTGGGATTTTGGGATCGCGCCATGCCGACGGTGCCACGCTCGAAGGGAACCTTCGAGAATTCGGCCGGGATATTCGGCAGGTCGGAGCCGCCGGTGCCTGCGCGGCGCGCATCGAAGCCTTTGTTCATATTGCCGTACTGCACGTCGCCGGTCTGCGCCATGAAGCCGTTGATGACGCGGTGGAAGGCAACGCCATCATAGGCACCCTTTTTGGCCAGCGCCTCGATCTGCGCCACATGCTTCGGCGCAACCTCCGGCATAAGCTGAATGACGACCGGGCCGTCTTTCAGTTGAATGGTCAGAAGATCGGCAGCGGACGCAATCGTGCTTGCGGCAATCGCGCTGACGAACATGGCGCCTGCAAAGGCAAACTTCAGCAATTTCATTCGAATGGGCTCCACCTGTGCGCCGAAACTAACGTTTCAGCTTTGTGTTAAGGGCTTCAAGCACGGCTTTGGGCACAAAGGCCTCGACATTGCCGCCCATGGCTGCGATCTGACGGACCAATGTGGCGGTAATGGGCCGCGACGCAGTTCCAGCGGGTAAGAACACCGTCTGAATATCGGGCGCCATCTGACGGTTCATACCGGCCATCTGCATTTCATAATCGAGGTCGGTGCCATCTCTCAGGCCTCGAACAAGAAGGCTGGCACCATGTTCCCTGGCAGCATCGACAACGAGGTTGCCAAAAGAGACGACCTTCAGCCGGTCTTTCGCAGCAGGCAGGACGTCGCTCAAGGATTGACGGATCAGATCGGCACGCTCTTCAAAGCTGAACATCGGCACCTTGCCCGGATGAACGCCAATGGCGACGATCACGGTCGACGCGACGTTCAACGACTGGATGAGAACATCCAGATGTCCGTTGGTCATCGGATCGAAAGATCCAGGATAAAAGGCAATCGTCATACCGCTCTCGATACTTCCGTCTTTGTCGGCCTTTTGTCACGTCGGCATCGCATCTGCAAGACCAAAGCATGCCCAGCAAAGTATCCAGCGGCTTTAGGATAACGAGGCGCGGCAAGAACAGGGCGTGAAACGCGAGTAGATGAATCGGGAAGGTCGCAACAAGCTTTGAAGCGTTTAAACCTCATGTGAATAGCGGATGAATACAGCATTCAGCGCAGCTTCAAAGCGATGCTCTATAACATGGACCATCGATAACGCATCGGGCCTGAGGCCCAAGTGGAGATGGAAATGCTGGCATTCATGGTGATCCTGACAGTCGCCACATCCTTTGTGGTCGAGCAGCTCTTTATGGATTGACGTGGACTGCCGATTTTCTGAACGCCAGATGAACGCGACATTCAAGGAAGCTTCAGAGGCGCAATGCTAATCGATTTTTAACAGTCTTTCGGAACCCGACTCGATGTCAGGCGTTCAGTTCGCAGGCAAAGGAACAATCACATGTTTGCAAAAGAAAATCGGTCTACTTCAGCGAAGATCGGCGTCATCAGCACTGCTTGGACAATGCTTCTGATCGCGATGGTTGCGACAACGTTCAGCCTGTACGCGCAGAAGCCACAGCAGCAGGAAGCGAACTTCCCTCAACTGACCTCCCGCTACCAGTACATGAACTACTATTGATCCATCGGGGAAACCTGATCACACCGGAGTAACACACGATGATCACCGTTTTGACAGTTCTTTCCGCGTTGATCAGCGCGATGTTTGTCGCGTCGGTGGTCTCTGTCGTTTCCGAACTTCGAAAAGAAGATGAAGAGTTCAAGGAAATGATGGAACGCAGCAGATCGTTCTGATTTGTAGCCAATCAATATGACTGTGGTGGAAAGCCGTCTCACACGAGGCGGCTTTTTGATGTTTGCGAGCTAAGTCAGCGTAACGGAATCAATCGGCACAGCGTCGCAGCGAGCCACCCTGTCCACAGTTCTTAAAGTGGAAGCGCTCCGTCGATCTCGAAAAGCAGCCGGCTCTAACGCCTAGGGATAGCATCCTTCCGTTCGCACGATCAGTTGACTCGTCCGCACAACAGAACTGCTTCCATTTACCAATAAAACGCTCTAAGGAACCCCGATAGACCCGGCATAACGGGCGCATAGTGTGAGGTTTGCATAACGATGCTCGATTCCCTGAGAAACGCTTCCAGAACTCTGGCGGCAAAGCTGCTCCTTCTTCTTCTTGTCGTCTCTTTCGGCATCTGGGGTGTGTCGGCATCACTCGTTTCGAGCAACTCCCATGCCGTCATGACGGTGGGTGATCAGACAGTGACACCCAACCAGTTTCGCTTCGCCTATCAGCGTCAGATGGCAGAGATCGGCCAGCAGTTCGGCACCCGCCTGACCACGGAACAGGCCAGAGCCTTCGGCATCGATCGTCAGGTTTTCAGCCAGCTTGCAGCCGGGGCATCTCTCGATCAATTGGCTGAGAATATGAAGCTCGGCCTGTCGGAAGACCGCTTGGTAAACCTCATCGCGGAAGATCCGGCTTTCAAGTCTCCTGGTGGCCAGTTTGACCGCCAGCTCTTCAGCCAGCGTCTGCGCGGCGCGGGCTTCAACGAAGACGATTATGTCAAGGAGCGCAGCAAGGTCGCTGTTCGCAGTCAGATTGTTGACGCCATCTCCGACGGCTTCACGCCGCCGCAGGTTCTGGTTGACGCGTTGAAGCAGTATCGCAACGAGCAGCGCTCCATCGACTATCTGCTGTTGTCGAACGCCAATATCGATCCGGTCAAGGCCCCCGCGGACGACGTTCTGGCCGCCTGGTTCGAGAGTCACAAGGCGCAGTATCGCGCTCCCGAATATCGCAAGTTCACCTATGTGAAGCTCGAGCCTTCCGACATCGCCAACCAGAGCGCCATTACCGACGCTCAGGTTGCTGACTATTACGAGAAGAACAAGGACAAGTTCCGCACCGCCGGTCGTCGCACCGTCGAGCAACTGGTCTTCCCGAACAAGGAAATGGCCGAAGCCGCCGCAACGCAAATTCGCGCAGGCACGACGACCTACGATCAGGTCGTCAAGGATCAGGGAAAACAGCCAGCTGACGTGCTCCTCGGTGAATTCACCAAGGAAACCATGCCCGATTCGTCGATTGCCGACGCAGCCTTCGCCGTTCAGAAGGATGGCGGTATTTCGCCGGTGGTCGATGGTGCGTTCGGCCCTGTTATCCTGCGCATTACCGGCATCAAGGGCGACAGCACGAAGACGCTGGATGAAGCCAAGGAAGAAATCCGCACCGAACTGGCTACAGCCAGTGCCGCGGATCAACTGAACAGTGTGCATGACCGCTATGAAGATCTGCGTGGCGGCGGCTCCTCGCTTGCCGATGCCGCAACCCAGCTGAACCTGAAGCCGGTGACGATCAATGCCGTCGATGCCAATGGTGAAGACGACAAGGGTAATCCGGTCGAGGGCCTGCCAACCCCTGCGCTCTTGACGGAAGTCTTCAAGACGGAGCCCGGTACAGAAGCACCCGCCGTCAATATCGGTCGTGAAGGCTATGTCTGGTTCGACGTGGATCAGATCATCCCGCCGCGTGACCGTACGCTGGATGAAGTTCGCGACCGCGTTGTCGCCGACTGGACGGCGGAACAACAGCGCAATGCTTTGACCGCCAAGGCCGAAGAGCTGAAAAACCGCGTCGAAAAGGGCGAGCCGCTGCAAACGATCGCCAGCGAAATGGGTCTTGCCGTGGAAACCAAGATGGGGCTGCGCCGCAACAGCGACGATGCACTGTTTGGCCAGCAGGCAGTTTCGGCAATCTTCGCCGGCGCTGACGGCCTTGTCGGCACGGCGGTCAACGCCGATGGCTCGGGTCGCATTCTGTTCAAGGTCACCGAGGTCAACACCAACGCCCCTGCCGATGCACTGAACAGCGACGATCGTCAGATCACCGCTATGGCAAAGGCCGCTGGCGATGACATGCTGGATCAGATGGTCAGTCGCCTTCAGAACGACTACGGTGTCAGCATCAATCAGGCCCTCGCAGACCAGGCGATGACCGCATACTGATAACCGGGGGACGGGAACATGGCCGAACTGAAGCCGCTGATCGCCAAGGTGGCAAATGGCGAAAGCCTGAACCGGGAGGAGGCCCGCCAGGCCTTCGACATTCTGATGTCCGGCGAGGCCACGCCGTCCCAGATCGGCGGTTTTCTCATGGCGCTACGCGTGCGCGGCGAAACGGTCGATGAAATCGTCGGCGCCGTGTCTTCGATGCGTGCCCGCATGCTGCCCGTTTCCGCCCCCGCCCACGCGGTGGATATCGTGGGCACCGGTGGCGATGGTCTTGGCACCTACAACATCTCGACGCTTGCAGCGATCATCGTGGCAGGCACCGGACTTCCCGTCGCGAAGCATGGCAACAAGGCGTTAAGTTCGAAATCCGGCACCGCCGATGCACTGTCAGCCCTTGGCGTGAAACTGGACATTGGGCCGGATCTCATCAGCCGTTGCATCAACGAGGCTGGCCTTGGCTTCATGTTCGCGCAGTTGCACCATTCGGCCATGCGCCATGTCGGCCCGACACGAGTCGAACTCGGTACAAGAACGATTTTCAACCTACTCGGCCCGCTCTCGAACCCGGCAGGCGCGAAGCGCCAGCTGCTCGGCGTCTTCTCTCCGCGCTGGCTTCAGCCGATCGCCGAGGTTCTCCGCGATCTCGGCTCGGAATCGATCTGGGTCGTCCACGGCGACGGCATGGACGAGATCACAACGACGGGTGTTACCCATGTCGCGGCGCTCGAAAATGGCAAGATCCGCACCTTTGACCTGACGCCGAAGGATTTCGGCGTGTCATCTGCGACGATCGACGACCTGAAGGGCGGAGACGGCATCTTCAATGCCAAGGCGCTTCGCGGTGTTCTCTCCGGCCATAAAAATGCCTATCGCGATGTTTCTCTTTGCAATGCGGCAGCAGCACTCGTTGTTGCCGGCAAAGCCGAAACACTGAGCGATGGCATGAAGATTGCCAGCGCCTGCCTGGATGAAGGCAAGGCTGCCGCAGCGCTCGACAGGCTGGTCGCAGTCTCCAACGAAGAGTAAGGCGAAGATGAGCGATATTCTCAGAAAAATCGAAGCCTACAAGCGCGAGGAAATCGCAGCCGCAAAGGCGAAGGTTTCGCTCGCCGATCTGAAGGCCATGGCGGCGGATCAGACCGCCCCTCGCGGCTTCTACAACGCGCTGAAGCGCAAGCAGGCGGACGGCGTCTTTGGTTTGATTGCCGAGATCAAGAAGGCAAGCCCGTCCAAGGGCCTCATCCGTCCCGATTTCGATCCACCGGCGTTGGCGAAGGCTTACGAAGCTGGTGGCGCCGCCTGCCTCTCGGTTCTGACGGATACGCCAAGCTTTCAAGGTGCGCCGGAATTTCTGACCGCCGCCCGCAATGCCTGCACCCTGCCCGCTCTTCGCAAAGACTTTATGTTTGAGACCTATCAGGTGCACGAAGCCCGCGCTTGGGGTGCAGACTGCATCCTGCTGATCATGGCGTCGCTGTCCGATGACGAGGCAAGACGTCTCGAGGATGAAGCCTTCGCGCTTGGTATGGACGTTCTGGTCGAAGTGCATGATGAAGAGGAAACTGAGCGCGCACTCAAGCTCACCTCACCCATGCTCGGCGTAAACAACCGCAACCTGCGCACCTTCGAGGTCAGCCTGGAAAACAGCGAGCGTCTGGCCAAGCTGGTGCCATCCGACAAGCTGCTGGTCGGCGAAAGCGGCATCTTCACCTATGAGGACTGCCTGCGGCTGAAGACATGTAACATCAGCACATTCCTGGTGGGTGAAAGCCTGATGCGCAAGGACGATGTCACCGCCGCGACGCGTGCCCTCCTGACGGGCCAAAGCGGCGTCATGGCTGCGGAATGAGTACGCAGGGACTCACCCATATCGGCGCGTCCGGCGAAGCCCATATGGTCGATGTGGGCGACAAGCTCGACACGGTGAGAACCGCTATTGCTGAGGGCTTCGTGAAAATGAAGCCCGAAACCCTGACCTTGATCCGCGAGGGCAACGCCAAGAAGGGTGACGTCATTGGAACCGCACGTCTGGCTGGCATCATGGCGGCCAAGCAGACATCCAATCTCATCCCGCTTTGCCATCCGCTGATGCTGACCAAAGTGTCGGTGGATATCACAGAGGATGCCGCCCTGCCCGGCTTGAGAGTTCAGGCAACCGTCAAGCTCTCCGGCAAGACCGGCGTTGAGATGGAAGCGCTCACCGCCGTTTCCATTGCGTGCCTGACGATTTACGACATGGCGAAGGCCGCCGACAAAGGCATGGAAATTGGCTCGATCAGGCTTTTGGAAAAAAGCGGTGGGAAATCCGGCTACTACAAAGCTTGAAGGCGCGGACCTCCATTATCGTCGGGGGCCAGCAACGGGCTCTCGATCCAGCCACTGAAGAGGAAACGCATGAAACCCCTTCTCCCCGTCGCGGACGCCCTCCAACGCCTGCTGGATGCCGCCCAGCCCGTCTGCACAGTCGAACGCATTGGTCTTGCCGCTGCTGCTCACAGAGTGCTGGCATCAGACCTTAAGGCGCGGATCACACAACCGCCGTTCGATTCGTCAGCCATGGACGGCTACGCTTTGCGCGCCGCTGACGCGCCAGCAATCGGCTCCGAGTTGACGGTTATCGGGACAGCCTCTGCCGGACATGCATTCCAAGGCACAGTCGGCGCGCGTGAGACAGTGCGCATCTTCACCGGGGCGCCCGTGCCAGAGGGCGCGGATAGCGTGCTTATTCAGGAAGACGCAGAGGTTATAGAGGACAACCGCATCCGCACCGCCTTCAATGTCACTCAGGGGCGACACATTAGGCCGCGCGGGCAAGACTTCATGCAAGATGAAACCGTGCTTGATGCCGGTACATGCCTGAGTTTCGCCGATCTGACCGTCGCGGCTGCAATGAACCACGCCGAGGTTGCGGTTTATCGCAAGCCGCTGGTTGCGATCCTCGCCACAGGCGACGAGCTCGTCCCACCTGGCGGCGAACCGCAGGTGGCGCAAATCGTCGCGTCGAATACATTCGGTGTTGCCGCCCTCGCCCGCCAGGCTGGCGCCGACGTACTGGATCTCGGCATCGTTAAAGATGACGATACACTGATCCGCGCGGCAATCGGCAAGGCCATCGCTGCCAAGGCCGATATCCTTGTCACCCTCGGCGGAGCCTCGGTCGGCGATCATGACCTCGTCCAGGCCGCGCTGAAAGCGGAAGGTATGGCACTGGACTTCTGGCGCATCGCCATGAGACCCGGCAAGCCGCTGATGGTCGGCAGCATTGGTCCGATGCAGGTGCTGGGCCTGCCCGGAAATCCCGTCGCCAGCCTCGTCTGCAGCCTGCTTTTTCTGGAACCCCTGATCCAGAAGCTCGGCCACCAACCTTCGCGTTCTCGCCAGATCACGGTCAAGACTGCAACCGCCTTGAAGGCCAATGACGTGCGCCAGGATTATTTACGCGCCCGTTTTATCCATGAAGAAGATGGCAGGCCGGTCGCAGAAGCTTTCACCAAGCAGGATTCGTCTATGATGAAGATCATGGCGAAATCCGACTGCCTCATCATCCGCCCGCCGCATGCGCCTGAACTGCCCGCTGGCGCGGAATGCAAGGCCATACGATTGAGAGGCTGAAGGTCGGTCGCGTCACTGCAAGGATAGCTTAACGCGCTCGTTAACGATCAGCCTCGGTCCCCGGCGTTTATCTTTGTCGTTCGGCCAAGTACCACGCAGGAAATGTTGGCATCTCTCCCAAAAGAAAAAGGGCTCCGTGTCCACGGGGCCCTCTCTTTTTCGGAAAAGCCGTGTCGCGTTACGCGCGCAGCACCCCGTTGTCGGGATCGAACGGGCTTTCGCCCACAACTTCCGCATCGTAGAGATCGCCAAGGATCTTGATCTTCAGCTTGGTGCCGATCGTTGCGTAGTCGGGAGCGAGCATCGCCAGTGCAACGGACTTGCCGATACGCCAGCCGAAGCCGCCACTCGTTGCGCGACCGACAACCTCGCCCGCATCGTTCAGAATAGCTTCCGAACCACGCGCATCGACAGTGGTGTTGCCGCTCACGATCAGCGTGGAGAATATCCACGGCAGACCCTTTTCCTTGCCTGCCACAACCGCATCGCGACCAATGAACTGCTTCTCAGGCTTGATGAAGCGGTCGAGGCCGGACGAGTAGGCATTGTACTCGACCGAAAGCTCGCGACCCATATTGCGGTAGGATTTCTCCAGCGACATGGAGACCATGGCGCGAATGCCGAAGGGCTTGATACCGAACTCGGCACCGGCTTCCATCAGACGATCGAAGATGTAGTTTTGCATTTCGATCGGGTGATGCAGCTCCCAACCGAGTTCACCGACGAAGTTGACACGCAGTGCATGGGCTGTCGCAACGCCAACAGAGATTTCCTTAGCGGTCAGCCATGGGAAGTCCTTGTTCTCAAGGCTGGTGCGCGTCAGCTTCTTCAGCACGTTTCGCGACTTAGGACCGGCCAGAGCCAGAACGCCGTATTTCTGCGTGATCGGTTGGAGAGTGACGGAGCCATCGGTTGGCGCAAGGCGGCGAAGCGTGTCATGATCGACAGATTCCAGGCCACCGGCAGAAACCAGATAGAAGCGGCCCGGTGCCCATTCATAAACGGTGAACTCCGCCTTCACGCCGCCATTCGGCGTCAGAAGATGCGTCAGCGCGATGCGGCCGCGTTTCTTCGGAATGGCATTGGCAAGAATGGATTCGAGCCAGGCGCGTGCGCCAGGGCCGGACACTTCCATCTTGGCGAAGGCCGACATATCGAGAACGCCGACATTCTGGTTGACGTTCTTCACCTCGTTGCCGACATGCTCGAAATAGTTGGAGCGGCGGAAGGACCACTTTTCCACGATGCGGCCGTCTTCCAGCGGCGGCGCGTGATTGTGATTGGTGATGACATCAGCGCCAACACCGAGTTCTTCTTCCTTCAGCGCATAGCCTTCCGGTGCATACCAGTTGGCACGCTCCCAACCATAGACGGAGCCGAAGACGCCACCCAGCTTCTTCAGGCGGTCATAGATCGGCGTCGTCTTCAGTGGACGGGCGGCAGACCGCTCCTCATCCGGATAGTGCATGGTGAAGACGTTGGCATAGGCTTCTTCGTTCTTGGCAATCAGATAACCTTCGGTCGCGTAGGGGCCGAAGCGACGCGGATCGACACCGGTGAGGTCGAGCGTCGGCTCGCCATCGACGATCCATTCCGCCAGCTGCCAGCCGGCACCGCCTGCTGCGGTAATACCGAAGGAGTGACCTTCGTTCAGCCAGAAGTTCTTGAGGCCTGGAGCGGGCCCGACGATCGGGTTGCCATCCGGCGTGTAGGCGATCGCGCCGTTATAGACCTTCTTGATGCCGACTTCGCCAAAAGCCGGAACACGCTCGATGGCGCTTTCGATGTGCGGCATCAGGCGGTCGAGCTCTTCCTGGAAGAGTTCGTATTCACTGTCGGCCGAAGGACCGTCGACATAACAGACAGGCGCGCCCACTTCGTAAGGTCCAAGGATCAGGCCGCCGGCTTCTTCGCGCATGTACCAGGCACTGTCCGACTCGCGCAGGACGCCCATTTCCGGCAGACCTTGCTTGCGGCGCTCCAGAATGTCGGGATGCGGCTCGGTGACGATGTACTGATGCTCGACAGGGATGACCGGAATATTGATGCCGACCATTTCGCCCGTCTTGCGGGCAAACGAACCGGTACAGGAGATGACGTGCTCGGCGATGATTTCGCCCTTGTCTGTCGTCACCTTCCAGTGACCGTCTTCCGTCTGCTCGATGGCGGTGACGGTGGTGTTTCTGTAGATCGTCGCACCCTTGTCGCGCGCGCCCTTTGCCAGTGCCTGGGTCAGATCCGCCGGCTGGATATAGCCATCGTCCGGATGCTGGATGGCGCCGAGCAGACCGTCGGTCTCACAGAGCGGCCAGACTTCCTTCACCTCTTCCGGCGTCAGAAGCTTGACGTTGACGCCGATCGTTTCAGCGATGCCGGTGTAATACATATATTCGTCCCAGCGGTCCTTGGTGCGGGCGAGACGAATGTTGGAAACCTTGGAGAAGCCGACATTCATGCCGGTTTCCTGCTGCAGCTCTTCGTAGAACTTGACCGAGTATTTGTGGATCTGGCCAACCGAATAGCTCATATTGAACAGCGGAAGCAGGCCAGCGGCGTGCCACGTGGAGCCGGATGTCAGCTCCTTGCGCTCGATCAGAACAGAATCGGTCCAGCCTTTTTTGGCAAGATGGTAAAGCGTCGAAACGCCGACAACGCCGCCACCGATAACCACCGCCCGCGCATGTGTCTTCATAGTCATAGTTCCCCTTGAGGCATGTCATCCGCATGAACGCGGCTTTTTCCGAACCTATGGCGCAGACTATGCAATGTCGCATCGTCGCCCAAACGCCTGATTACGACATGCAAAAGGCTCGCCGCGACGGCGAGCCTTTTGACGATTTTCAAGATGCGAGAATGCTCATTTCCGCGGCTTCGCGGCTGACGATTTCGGCTCCTCAGCCTTTGCCTCTGCAGGCTTTTCTTCCTCCGCCTGCGGCCTGGAAACCTCGGGCTTCAGCGCCTCTTGTTTCGGAGCAGTTGCGGCACCGGTATGAGAAACGACAGCCTTGTCGCCCTCTTCCGATAGAAGCGCCGCCAGGATCTGCGGGTTCGTCTCGCCTTCCATGTGAATGTTCAGATTCCGCTGTGGCATCGGTATGCTGATGCCCTCCTCCCGGAAGCGCTTCAAAATTTCCATGCGCAGGCTGTTTTTGACAGTCAGCCCATGAGACAAATCGGCAAGGTGAAAGCGAAGCTCGAAATCGAGCGAGAAATCACCGAAGCGCAGAAATTCCACATGCGGCTCCGGATTTCTCAAGACCGGAGTCTGCTTCTTCACCAGTTCCAGCAGGATATCCATGACCTTCTGCGGATCGGTTTCATAGGCAACCGACACCGGAATTTCAGCGCGCTGGATGCGGTTTCGATGCGTCCAGTTACCGACGGACGAATTGATGAACTCCGAATTCGGCACGATGATCGATTGGCCGCGGAAGGTCTCGATCTCGGTCGCGCGCACGGACAGCCGCTTGACGGTACCCTCAACCGTGCCTGTCACCACCCAGTCACCCACCTTGAATGGTCGCTCGACGAGAAGAATGAGGCCAGAGACGAAGTTCGAGACGATGTTTTGCAGGCCGAAACCGATACCGACCGACAGTGCCGAGGCGACGAGCGCGAGGCTGGAAAGATCGAGGCCCGCCGACGAGATACCAAAAATGGCGGCAACGACAATCCCGAGATAGCCAATACCCGTGCCGACCGAATTTCGAACGCCGGCATCGACTTGGCCGCGCGCCATCACGTTGCGGTCGAGCCACTTCTGGAACCAGCGCGTCACCGCATAACCGACGATGAAGACCACTATACCAGTAAAAATGCTGATGAGCGAAATCGACGTATTGCCGACCTTGAAACCCGTCAGCAGGCTGAAGGCCCAGTTCTCTATGTCGCCCGGTTGAAAGCCCCAGGAGAACAGAACCAGCGGTATGCCAAAGGCCAATGCGATGACGTAGATGCCGAGACCAGCGGCAAGACCGGCCTGATCGAGCGCGACTGGTCCAAGCCCAAAGCGGCGTCCGAGATAACGACCCGCCAGCGTTTCACCGAAGGCGCCCTGACGCGAGATCGCTTTGCCGGATAGAATGCCGATATAGACGGTGGCCACCACAGCGCCCGTTGCAACGATCTGAGTGGCAAGGAAGCGTGCGAGCCCCACATAGCCCGTGAGGCAAGCGCCAATGAGCAACAGGCCACCCACACGCAGCAGAATAGCTAGCCAGCGCGGCATGCGCTTGTGACCGCTCTCGGCATCCTCACCCTCCCCGATAACGGGCTTGAGGAACGACAAGGCAAAGAGGATGACGCCGATGATGATCGAGGCCACGAAGCTTTTCGCAACCGTCAAAATCAGCGGTGAATTGAGTGTTTCACTGATGGTGCTGAATAGGTAATCCAGGCCGTTGACGATCGCCATGACAAGCATGGCCGACGAAATGGTATGCGCGCCGCTATTTGAGACGTGCAGAAGACGCCATTCTGGCTGCGTTGGCGCGAAGATCGCGTAGGTCAGTCGCGAAACAAAGTAGACAAACGCAATAACCGACATCGCCACATAAACGATCGGCGCTATATCGGGTCGCAAGACGCCGAAATTATCCAGAAAGAAGCCCGAGGTCACCATGAAGAGGAAGACCGACATGGATTGCACCGTCGTCGACCAGAAGGCGACGGACAAGCGGCGGAGGTAGGACGGTTCGCCCGAGAAGGCGCGGCGCTCCATGCGGTGTCCGAGAAGGCGGTATCCGCCCACGAGGAACAGAAGGGCCGCCAGAACCGACAGGGAGACGGCGCCGAACATGGAGAGCCGCTTGTAGTTCCAGACAAAGACCGACCAGCCTGTGAAAGAGCTGCTGAGCGTCGACACCTCGTCGATAAACTCCCTGCCCGCTTCGGCCAGAACAGGCAGTGAAATCTCAGTCCGCTTGAACAGCGTTGCGGCAAACAGCGCGCGGCGAATGGAGGTGATGTTGTTCGACAAGGCTGTGGCACGACCGGCAACAGCCTCGGCATCGCCAAGCACGGCGTTGATCTGCGACTTTTCGGAATTCAGCCTGTTGCGCTCGTCAGTCACCACGCTGGCTTCCGGTGGCGCGCCCTCTTTCGGCGGTTCACCGAGCGAGGTGATACGGGCGTTGATTTCATCAAGGCGCCCGCGAAGCGTGGAAACGATGCTGTTCACGGAAGCCGACAGATCGTCCGACTTGCCCTTAAGATCGACGAGCCGGGTGTCGTCTCTCGCTCCATCCTCCAGTTGACGAGTGATATCGGCAAGAGTGGCCTTGTACGTATCGAGTTCCTTCGTCGACCGCTCCACCACCGGCATGGTTGCAGCGGCCGGCGCTTGGGCCGGGTCTTGCTGCGCGAAAGCGAAAGACGACAACAGCACACATATGAGGGGAAGGAGAAGGAGAGAACGAAGCCATTTGTTCTCACTCATCGATAACGTCATCACAAATACCCTTCTGCTCCTGCCGAATCCTTTGGCCTAGATAAATGCCGTATAAGGCAATTCAACAGCCACACCATGCGTAAGCCATGGAACCTCTTCCAGTTTCAATCATTAAAGAGTGCACAAGCAATTAGTGTCCATAGATGGAGGGTAATCATGGAATCTGCAGGTATCGGTTGGCTCGCAGCAATTATCATCGGTGGCATCGCCGGTTGGCTCGCAGAGCAGTTCATGAAGAGCAATATGGGTGTTTTGATGAACATCATTCTCGGGATCGTGGGCGCGGTCATCGCCAACGCCATCCTGTCGGTGTTCGGAATCGTTTTGGGCGGCTGGATTGGATATCTGATTGCAGGCTTCATCGGTGCCTGCATCTTGATCGCCGTGGCGCGAGCGATAAGACGCTAGGTCGCCAAAAAAATCTTTGACGAAAAAAGCCCGGATTTCCGGGCTTTTTTCTGAAAACGGCGTCCTCCCCTAAAGAAAAATCGGAATATTTCATCATTGGCGCTAGACAAGGGAAATGAACCCCTTTATACGCCCCCTCACACCGCCACACGGTGCCGGTCGGGTGATTAGCTCAGTTGGTAGAGCAGCTGACTCTTAATCAGCGGGTCGTAGGTTCGAGCCCTACATCACCCACCAATCTCTCTCTGCAAAGGTCTGGTGTTGCAGAGGATTACGTAAAATCTCTCAATAAATGAGATGAATTTTTCGGTGCGTTGCGAACAGTTTCTGCTCGCGCGATTCTCTCCGCGTTCTCCCCTACGCATCAAAAAAGACGAGTGTCCCTCGGCTTGATACAAATGCGGCCGATGGTCTGTTCGCAGCCAACATGGTCATCAGACGGTAGACCAAGTGAGAACTCGCCCGAAGGCAGATATCATATCGTTCAAGATGATAGCACAACTGCCATCCTCTAACTGCGGGGGACTTTCGTTTCGCCGTGATGAAACCAGAACGGTTCAAAGAGCGATGCCATAAGCTTCAACATAGAATCACCTTAACGCTTACATCCCGATCGTATTGGAGACTGAGAAGATGTTAGCACTCCTATGACGAAAGTCCCTGTTCGCCACGCTGACGACGTTTAGGAAATTGCCTGAGCTGACACACCAATATTCGAATTGTACGTTTTAAGGTTGAACCAGGGCTTTCGTCAGCAAAACGCAATCGGCTGGGATCAGCAGCAACCTCGCCAGCAGAGCGCCGTCGTACGTAGTTGATACCTCCTAAGGAACGACGTGTTTCATCAGGCGCTGATAGAGTGAGAATGTGGTCGATGAAATCATCAACCAGACCGCAGCTTCTTACGTGATGTCCGCAAAGACGTCTCATTCTTATTCATAATCTCCCAGCATGAGACTGTTTACCAATATCGTGTTGTTGCTGTCAGGCGTTGCGGGGACCGGCTTCGTTTCCTTCTTTGTGGCAAGGACCGTGGTGCAAACCGCCACCTTTGGAACCTGCTTTGACGGCGGATGTGGATATGCCGCCATTTTTCTAGCCTTCCCGCTCGTGTGGTTTGTCACCTTTGCGCTCTATGTTATGGCCCTCCTCATTTGGCGAAAGCGTCCCTTTCGCCAAAGCAGAAGCGACGCATAACGGGTCGCCTACGGTTGACAGAACCTCTAATATAAAAGAATCTCCGCAGCGCTGGGGGATTCGTGGCTTGAAATCGCTTGACGTCGTCACGACGTTGAGTTTCAAAGCTTGTGAATTTCACGCATGTCCCCATATTGGGGAGAGGGATATGCGCCAGAATGGAGTGCTGTATGCGCGCTTTGATCAATCCACCGTCGCTCAAGATCGACACTATGGATTACCAGGCGGAATGCCAGTTCGCCCTTGAGCCATCCATCAATGGACTGCTTGAGGTTGCCGAAAGTGCTGGCTGGGATCGTCAACACGCAGTTCTTGCTATCGTTGCACTTGCAAGCGGTCGCCTGTCCGAAGACAGCTTCATAGAAGACCGAGCCCTCTCCTGAAACGGAAAGTTGCAGTGTGAAAGATCAAAGGTCCGGCCACGCCGGACCTTTTCTTTTTTATCGATCGAATCCCCACCGCTGCACGGCAGCCTTGCAATCAGTGCGCGCTCCGAAAAGCCACGACCAAATCATTGCGGTAATTCACGACGTCTCCGGCAGTTCAGGTCGGCGAATCGGAATCCCTTGACAATCCTGGCTCGGAATGAGAACATAAAGGGAACAAACAGGAGGTCCATGATGACGACGTCAGAGAGATCCATTGAGCAGGCACTCGCTCTTGTTGCGCAATCCAGAAATTTGAGAGAGCGCGCTGAAGAGCGACGCCGTGATTTGCGCCGCAAGACAGAGATGATGTCCAAGCCGCTCTATATTTTGAAAAAGAATGGCGGCCGACAGCTATCGCTCAGGCTTGATTCCTGAGCGGTGATAAGACACGGACAATAAAGGCACTGTTGTGCGTTAAATAGGACGGCGTCTGGTGCTGTCGGCAGCGGCGAACAAAGCACACAAAAGACGCGTCTAACAACTGCCCTTTACGCAAGAGCCGCGTCGAGTGTCTCCCAACGCGGGAATAAACTGCGCAACACGCTGCTGCTTCACTGCATTCGCGCCAGCGCGCTTTCTGGAGAGGCAACAATGGCGGTTTCCATATTGCCTGGTAGCCTGTCTGTTTTTCTCAAAACAAGAACGGGTTTTTGAGCAGGTTCAGTCGGCGGAGCAATACTTGCCGTTTTGAACTCCCGATCAACGCCGGGTGCGCCAGCCGTCGTTTCGATGCTCTTTGCGCACTCTGCAAACGCTGCGCCTGCGGAAACGACCATGGCAGCGGCGATAATGAGAACTTTCTTCATGTCATTCTCCTTCGCTATCTCTACGGCGTTCCGGCTACCAGTCATTGGCAGCGTAAGGTCACGCCCGGTTTCGACTAACTTTTTGCCAGTTTAGACGCACTCTTGAGGCCTCTGCGAAAGATCATCGCCACATAGGTACCTGTAAGAGGGACGATAATGGGTTTGTATGTGGTAATGGAGGCCTTGTTTGCGGCCTCAAGAATTCTGCGGCGACCAGAAGTACCTTGTGACGTCATGTTACGATCTCCATTGTGCTGAAAGAACGGAGAGAGTTTGCTTTTGTTCCGGCCTTCGACGCCCGGTTGTTAATAATTAAGGCGAGATTGCGAATCGGATGGGAGTGAGCCGCGCACCATGTCCGCGACTGGTACCCTTCAGGATGGCGAATGGTCGATTGGACCTTGAAAGAGCTTGTCCATGACATGTCTCTTCATGTACCAGAGATCATCAATCAGGATGGCGGTATGTCGCGTTCAGTGCATAACATTTCCTTTGTCGCCTCTTCCGCGGACCATGCGCAGGCAGCGAGAGAAGAGCTGATCCGCGAATATGGCAATGCCTCATTCGACGACGCGGATGTGATCGTGGCACTCGGCGGCGATGGCTTCATGCTTCAGGTCTTGAATGAGACGATGAACCTGGGAAAGCGGGTCTACGGCATGAACCGCGGCTCCGTCGGTTTCCTGATGAACGATTACCGGGTGGGACGGCTGCATGAGCGCATTGCCGTGGCCACCGGCAATGATTTCCATCCGCTTAGAATGACGACAGTGGATGAGGACGGCAACGAAGTCTCCGCCCTTGCCATGAACGAGGTGAGCCTCTTCCGTCAGTCCCATCAGGCAGCGAAGCTTCGCGTCGATATCGATGGCAAGACCCGGCTGGAAGAGCTGATCTGCGATGGTGTGATGGTGGCGACGCCCGCCGGCTCAACCGCTTACAACTTTTCCGCCCACGGCCCAATCCTGCCGCTCGAATCCCCGCTGCTCGCTCTCACCCCTGTCAGCCCCTTCCGTCCACGACGCTGGCGCGGCGCATTGCTCCCCAATAAGGTGACGGTCGATATTCACGTTCAAGAAAGCGAAAAGCGTCCGGTAAACGCTGTTGCCGACCACCGCGAAGTAAAGTCCGTTCGCAGCGTCAAGATCGCGCTTTCACAGGACAGGACGGCCAGGATTCTCTCAGATCCGGATCGCTCCTGGTCCGACCGAATTCTCGCCGAACAGTTCACCAACTGATGAGGGACAGGACCATGAAAGCTCTTTTCGCAGCAGCCCTTCTGCTTGGCAGCTTCGGTCAGACCTTCGCCGATACTCTTGATATCGACGCCCTGCCCGTCTCCACCATCTTCGTCACCAGCAGCGGCATGTGGGAGCGCGAAGCCGCGGAGGACACGGCAAAGTCTCCTCAGACGACAGACAAAGGCGCGGCCTCGCGTCCAGAACCGACGCGCGGCTATTACAAGGTCGTCGCAATGCGCCAGCCGGATGGGACCGCGAAAATTTATCTGCAGCAGATCGCCTACACCGCAAATGGCCCTGCCCTTGTCGAGACACTCGAGCTCGAGGAGTTCACGCAGATGAAGGCCTATGTGACCGACATCCGCCCTGAAAGTTCCGCCGGCGCCTCAAGTCTTCCCGGTCTCTTTGTGACAGTCCATCTCAAGACCGACCCGGCGCAGAAGGAGCCGGACGCCTGGACGATTCTGATCGATGAGTTGGGCGACATGAAAATCGAGAAGGCGTCAAACTAAACGAAGGACGTCGTTCCTCAGCGTATCTTCAGCTCCGGCTTGGCAAGACCATCAGGACGCGCCTTGGGCAGTTGCTTCCTAAAGCATGGTCAGCGCAAAAGTGTGCAGCGGTTTTGCGATATCGACATGCGATAACAAGGACCTAAAGCGTATGAGCGAATCTGAAAGATCGCGACACGCTTTAAGATCAAATCTCGTCTGGCCCACTCAGCACCGCACCAAAATGATGCTTCCACAAGCGCGCACCCAGCGCGCCCGTTCGGTCAAGACTGGAGCCGACCGTCAACCATGGAAGCAGCGTGGGAGACAGCCCCGCATCGAAGAAGGAAAAACCAGCCGCGAGCACGCAGGTATCGGCATGTATCCCGCAGACAAGAACACGATCGAGTTGTAGCGCCAGAAGGTAGTCGACGGCTTCCTTCGGCGGCGCATAGCCATATTTGATGAAGATACGGTCTGCGGCCACAAGCGACTCGTCATCCTTGCCGGGCGTCCATCCCAGTTGCCGCTCGAAGGGTGTGATGCTCTCATCATGCCGCTCGACGCTCGCAATGCTCGGCATTGTCGCTGCGAGCCTTGCGATCCCTTCAACGAGACGTGACGGCGGATGGAAGCTCGGTTGCACATCGACAATGTAGAGCGCCTGTTTCACCGCGTTCTCCCTCGGCTTCGCTTTGCCACAAATAGAAAACCTCCCGCAGCGAGCGCAGCGGAAGGTTCTGATATCGAAACCAGCTCGACAACCATCAATCGATGTCGGAAACTTCCACGCCCGCCCCACCGCTGATGCGGTGTGCAAGGGCGGCCTCCATGAACTCGTTCAGATCGCCGTCTAGGACGCTGCTGGGCGAGGTGCTTTCCACGCCTGTACGCAGGTCCTTGACCAGCTGATATGGCTGCAGAACATAAGAGCGGATCTGATGACCCCAGCCGATATCCGTCTTGGACGCGGCCTGCGCATTGGCAGCCTCTTCGCGCTTCTGCAACTCCACCTCGTAGAGGCGCGAGCGCAGCATTTCCCACGCCTTGGCGCGGTTCTTGTGCTGTGAGCGCTCCTGCTGACAGGCAACCGCAATACCCGTCGGAATATGGGTAATACGCACAGCCGAGTCGGTCGTGTTGACGTGCTGTCCACCGGCACCCGACGAACGATAGGTATCGATGCGGCAATCGCTCTCGTTAATGTCGATCTGAATCGAGTCATCCACGACGGGATAAACCCAGATGGAGGAGAACGACGTGTGACGACGCGCATTGCTGTCATAGGGCGAGATACGAACGAGGCGGTGAACGCCGGATTCGGTCTTCATCCAACCAAAGGCGTTGTGGCCCTTGACCAGAATGGTTGCCGACTTGATGCCCGCTTCTTCGCCGTCATGCACTTCAAGGACTTCCACCTTGAAGCCCTGACGCTCAGCCCAGCGCGTATACATGCGCAAGAGCATGCTGGCCCAATCCTGGCTTTCCGTACCACCGGCGCCTGAATGCACTTCGACATAGGTGTCGTTGGAATCGGCTTCACCCGAAAGCATGGCTTCCACCTGGCGGCGGTTTGCTTCGCTGCGCAGCGCCTTCAGCGCCTCTTCGGCCTCACGCACGATGTCCTCGTCGCCTTCGGCCTCACCCATCTCGATCAACTCGATATTATCGTTGACCTGCTGCTCGAGCGTTCTGACGCCCGTGATGGATTCATCCAGCTGCTGGCGTTCACGCATCAGCTTTTGCGCTTCGCCTGCATCGTTCCAGAGGGTCGGATCCTCTGCCTTGTTATTCAACCAGTCCAGTCGTCTTATCGCCTGGTCCCAGTCAAAGATGCCTCCTCAGCAGGCTTATGGCCTGCTTGATTTCGTCGACTACGTTTACGATTTCATTGCGCATTTCGCAGATTCTTCGCCTTCTTCAAAACTGCTTGGGTGAATAAATGCGAGGGGCGCGGATGTAAAGACCCGCGCCCCTCGCCATGCGTTGATTTGAATTAGTAGAGACCGCCACCGCCGCCAGTGATGGCTTGATGTGCCTGTGGCGATTCCCGCAGGATCTCTTCCTGCGACATGTTGCCGTCCATGCCGATCACGTCGAAGGTGGAGGCAGGACCCGTACCGGGCTTGAACGCCTCCATGATCGTATCGGGCTCACCCTGCATGGCCGCCATGCCTGTCTTGCGATTGACAGCAATGAAATTCATGCCATTGGGCACGATGAACTTGCTGTGCGGCAGATGCTTGGCCGCCTGGGCAATGAACTCACCAAAGATCGGCGCGGCAAGAGAACCACCTGTGCCACCACGGCCAAGAGGTGCCGGGCTGTCGAAACCGATGTAAAGTCCTGCCACGAGATCCGGCGTATAACCGACGAACCACGCGTCCTTTTCATCATTGGTGGTGCCGGTCTTGCCAGCGACGGGAAGATCGACCTTGATCTTGCCGGCAGCCGTACCGCGCTGCACGACGCCTTCCATCATGGATGTGACCTGATAGGCAGTCATCGGGTCGAGAACCTGCTCGCGCTTGTCGATGATCGTCGGCTCGTTCTGGTTCTGCCATACCGTCGCATTACAGCCATCACAGGCGCGATCCTCATGGCGGAAGATCGTTTTGCCGTAGCGGTCCTGAATACGGTCGATCACAGTCGGCTTGATCTGCTTGCCGCCATTGGCAATCACGGAATAGGCCGAAACCATGCGCATGACGGTGGTCTCGCCCGAACCCAGCGACATGGCGAGCAGAGGTGGCATCTTGTCGTAGATACCGAAGCTGTCGGCATATTCCGCCACCAGGTTCATGCCCATGTCCTGCGCCAGACGAACCGTCATCAGGTTGCGGGATTTTTCGATGCCGAGACGCAGCGTAGACGGACCTGCGACCTCGCCGCCGTAGTTTTGGGGCCGCCAGACTTCACCGCCGGACACAACCTCGAGCGGTGCATCCATGACGACCGAAGCCGGGGTGTAACCATTATCGAGCGCCGCCGCGTAAATGAACGGCTTGAAAGACGAGCCAGGCTGACGCATGGCCTGCGTCGCACGATTGAATTCCGATTGCGCGTAGGAGAAACCGCCGACGATCGCAAGAACACGGCCAGTATGCGGATCCATCACCACCATGCCGCCCTGCACTTTCGGCGGCTGGCGAAGACGGTAAGAATCGCCCTGGCCGGAGACCTTTTCCACATAGACGACGTCGCCGGCCTTCAGCACACCAGCCGGAGACTTGGCCATGCTGCGCTGACCCTTAGAGTCGCGATAAGCCCACTTCATGTCTTCCGGCTTGATCCGGCCGCGCTCGTTCTTATCGGCAGCATCGCTGTCGGCATCGGGGCGAAGACCGATATCGACGCCATCTGCCGTTGCGGCCAGCACTACGGCCAGTCGCCATTCGGGCACATCGCGCAAGGGCTTCAACTTGGAAAGAGCCGCAGCCCAGTCGCCATTGATGTCGATCTGCTCGACCGGGCCATGAAAGCCGCGACGCTCATCATAATCGATGAGACCATCCTGTAGCGCTTTACGCGCTTCCATCTGGATTTCCGGATCGAACGAGGTGCGTACGGAAAGGCCGCCCTTAAGCAGCTTGTCTGCGCCGAACTGGTCGACGATCTGACGACGCACCTCTTCAGCGAAATAATCCGAACCGGCAAGCTGTGGGCCACCGCGGCGAACGTTCACACCCAGGGGCTGCTGCTTGGCTTCCTCGGCATCCGCTTTCGTGATGTAGCCATTCTCGGCCATGCGGTCGATCACCCAGTTGCGGCGCTCGACAGCGGCTTTTTCGCGGCGGAATGGATGATAGTTGGCCGGACCTTTTGGCAGAGCCGCGAGATAAGCCGTCTCGGCAATGGTCAACTCAGTCACGGACTTGTTGAAATAGGTCAGCGAGGCGCTGGCAATACCGTAGGAATTCAGACCGAAAAAGATTTCGTTGAGGTAGAGTTCAAGGATCTTGTCCTTGCTGTAAGCCTGCTCGATACGGAAGGAAAGGATGGCTTCCTTCGCCTTGCGCTCCATCGTCTGCTCGTTGGTGAGCAGGAAGTTTTTCGCCACCTGCTGCGTGATGGTCGAGCCACCCTGCGTCGGTCCGCCGGTCACATAGGCAAGAGCCGCACGTGCAAAGCCGGTCACGTCGATACCGGGATGCTGATAGAAGTTCTTGTCTTCTGCTGAAAGGAAAGCGGCCTTGACGCGATCCGGGATAGCCTGGATCGGCAGGAACAGTCGGCGCTGTTCGGCATATTCGGTCATCAGTGCGCCGTTACCGGCGTGAACGCGGGTCGTGACCGGCGGCTCGTAGCTGTTCAGAACCGCATAATCAGGCAGATCCTTCGTGATCGTTACCAGGTAAAGGGCAACGCCAGCCGCGACCACGAGAAAAAGCGTGCTCGCCAAGCCGAAGAAATATCCAATAAGTCTGATCATATGAGGCTACCGATACTTCGAATCGCACTTTGCGCTTGCCCGTAGGCGCGCAATTTTACATGTAGCGTGCCGTTTTGCACACCGCTTAACCGATGACAAGTCGGGGATTAAGCATTCCCGCTCATGTTATCGAGAGATCGTGTTCGCGCAATCGCAAGCGAGTCCCGCTTTGCTGCCGAATCCTGCCCCCCGAGTAACGCGTTGAATGTGAGTAAAATAGGGCTTTGCCCATCAAATGAGAATGCCGAGCGGTCAAGTTGCTTCGCTTTTCGACGACCGTCGCAAAAGCGTCACAGCGCGTAACGGCTTAGCCGCCATTGGCAAGAGCCTGGGCGCGATACTTGGTCACCGCATCGGCTAAACGTTCAGCCACCTTGTCGCGCCAGCTTTCATCCAGAAGCAGCTTTTCATCCTCTGGGTTGGAGAGAAAACCAAGTTCCAACAGCACCGACGGCACATCATGGGCGCGCAACACCTGAAACCCGGCATAGCG
Organism: Agrobacterium larrymoorei; assembly: GCF_030819275.1. Lineage (GTDB taxonomy): Bacteria > Pseudomonadota > Alphaproteobacteria > Rhizobiales > Rhizobiaceae > Agrobacterium > Agrobacterium larrymoorei_B. The sequence continues at coordinate 1,636,388 of NZ_JAUTBL010000002.1, forward strand.
GTGCGGATTGTTGATCAGCCCAACCTGCCCCTCGAAGGAGGAAACGATGTTTTCGGCAAGCGTCACCGAGAAAGCCTGGGTCTCGCGTCGCGTCAGATCGAGCAGGATATCGGCGACTTCCGGCTGCGCATTGGAGACGGTCACACCGGCGATCTGGTCCGAGAGGTTTTCACGCTCCGCAAGGTTCTGCGCCATGCGGTCCGATGCGCGGTCGGAAATCGTATAAACCGTCGCGCCTCGTATGCCTTTCTGGCTCAGCGTGTCCGCATGAACGGAAATGAAGAGATTGGCGCTGTGCTGGCGCGCAATCGTGACACGCTCGGAAAGAGCCAGGAATGTGTCGTCGTCCCGCGTCAGAAACGCTTTGATGCCAGGCAGACGGTTCAGACGGTCGGTCAACTGCTTGGCGAAGGACAGCGTGATGACCTTTTCATCCGTGCCGCTGACCCCGCCCTTGGCACCTGCATCGATACCGCCATGGCCAGCATCCACGGCAATGACAAAGTCCGACTGGTGCGGTGATGTCGGGATGATATCGGGCGTCACGGATGCAGTCGTCGCTGGTGCAAGCGCCTGCCAATCCTGGTTTTTCAACAGATCGGCGAATTTCTGTTTCGAAGCGATTTCAGTATCGAGAATGAAGCGGAAGACCTTGCCACCCTCCTCAGGCTGCACCTTGGCAACGGCAACCTGAACCGGCTTCTTTGCGGTCAGCACCAGACGCGCACTGCCCTCACCCATGCTGCCGAAGCGGACGTCGCTGAAAAGCCCGGTCGCCTTCAGATCCTTGGCAGGAAATGCGAAGCTCACAGCTGGCAAGTCCACCACGATCCGCGCTGGCGAATCGAGATAGTGGACCTCGAATTCAGGTTCTGCGTTGAAATCGAGCACGATACGCGTGCGTGCCTCATCGCCGATGATACGTGCTGCGTTCGCAACGAATGCTGGCGCGGCCTGCGCCTCCTCGCCTGCGACAACAGCAAGAAGCAGGATTGGAAACACGATACGCGAGTAACGCGTGATTCGCGAAAACAAAGCTCGCCTTTTTGATGTCCCTGCCGCCCGCGCCTGAATTTTCATCGTCGCCAATATCTTTTGAGTTTTATGTCGTTTAGCGCGAACATCATCGGCTTCTCAGCCAAAATCGCCGTCTTCCCCTGATGAAGATGGCCTTATTCGCGCTCTGCTGCAACATTCGCAAGCCTTGATGAAGCATTTCTTAACCGCGAAATTCCATCAATGATATGACATATTTAGCCTGCCTATTGCTATTATGACGGAGAAACCATACAACAAGATTGAGGGTTAAAAATGTTGACGGGATAGATTCCCGCCGGCTGCCAATCGAGAATGACTCTGGCGCTGAATTTCGGGCAATCATCTGCCGTCGCTTCATTTTTATCCTGAAACTGGATCAATCCGGCTGTGGCCGGAGACATACCCGGTGGCATGCCACCGATCGCTCTGAGGAGAGCATTTTCATCGGACTCTCAGGAGTCTATTTATTATAGTCGTTCTCGCTTGGCCAATGATGTCGTTGCAGCAGCTTTCATATGAACCGGATACAGGGAGCAGGCACCTCGCCTTGCACGTTGTCCGGATGCTGCCAGTTTACATGCGTCGGGCGGAACACTTCATTTCCGGCACACCCTTGGAAAAAGATGAAAGGCCTGTCCCCGCGGCAGGCCTATTCTCGTATATGACAAGGCTGCGCCGAGGAGCACAGCTTACATGGCAGACAAAATGCTTATCGACGCCTCCCACGAAGAGGAGACGCGCGTAGTCGTAGTTCGTGGAAATCGCATTGAAGAATTCGATTTCGAATCCGAACATAAGAAACAGATACGCGGCAATATCTACCTGGCGAAAGTGACACGCGTCGAACCGTCGCTTCAGGCAGCGTTCGTGGATTACGGCGGCAATCGTCATGGATTTCTGGCCTTCGCCGAAATTCACCCCGACTATTACCAGATCCCGCTGGCCGACCGTCAGGCACTTCTGAAGGCGGAAGCCGAAGAGCATCGCCGTGGCGATGACTTCGAACCGGCTGACGCGCCTAACGAACCCACCATCGATCTTTCCAAGGCTGACCAGCCGGATATCGGCATCGTGGCAGCGTCCGAGGAGAAGGCTGAAGAACCAGTTGCGTCCGAAGAGGTCGTAGCCTTCGAGGAAACCGTCGCCATTACGGAAGAAGTGGTTGCCGGAGAGCAGCCTGCGGAAGAAGAAAAGCCGAAGAAGCGCACGCGCCGTCCCCGTGCAAAGAAGAAGACCGATGCTGAAGAGGCTTCGACTGAGGCGTCTGCCGATGAAGCCTCCGATGAGGATGGCTCCAAGGGCGGCGAAATGGCGGCCATGGTCGACACCGACACGATTTCCGAGGACGTCGAACGGGTTGGCGACGATGACGATGATGATGACGACGATCATCACGAGAAAGAAGTGATCGAGTCGGTCGGCGCCGAAGACGCGATGGAAGAAGTTCCAGACCGCGCCATGCGCAAGCCGCGCAAGCAGTACCGCATTCAGGAAGTCATCAAGCGTCGCCAGATCCTGCTGGTGCAGGTTGCCAAGGAAGAACGCGGCAACAAGGGTGCGGCGCTGACGACTTACCTATCGCTCGCCGGACGTTACTCTGTTCTCATGCCGAACACGGCACGGGGCGGCGGTATTTCCCGCAAGATCACCCAGCCTGCAGACCGCAAGCGCCTGAAGGAGATCGCCCGGGATCTCGAAGTGCCGAACGGCATGGGCGTTATTCTGCGCACCGCCGGTGCCAACCGCACCCGCGTCGAAATCAAGCGCGACTTCGAATATCTGATGCGCCTGTGGGAGAACGTCCGCACGCTGACGCTGAACTCCACAGCCCCTTGCCTCGTTTACGAGGAAGGCTCGCTGATCAAGCGCTCGATCCGCGATCTCTATAACAAGGACATCAGCGAGATCATCGTGTCCGGTGAGGAAGGCTATCGTGAAGCGAAAGACTTCATGAAGATGCTGATGCCGAGCCATGCCAAGGTGGTTCAGCCTTATCGCGATATTCATCCGATCTTCTCACGCTCCGGTATCGAAGCGCAGCTCGACCGCATGCTTCAGCCGCAGGTCACGCTGAAGTCCGGTGGCTATCTGATCATCAACCAGACGGAAGCCCTGGTTTCGATCGACGTGAACTCCGGTCGCTCGACGCGCGAACACTCGATCGAAGAGACGGCACTTGCAACCAACCTTGAGGCGGCGGAAGAAGTTGCCCGCCAGCTTCGCCTGCGTGACCTTGCCGGTCTGGTCGTCATCGACTTCATCGACATGGAAGAAAAGCGCAACAATCGCGCCGTCGAAAAGAAGCTGAAGGACTGCCTCAAGAACGACCGCGCCCGCATTCAGGTTGGCCGTATCTCGCATTTCGGTCTTCTGGAAATGTCGCGTCAGCGCATCCGCGCTTCGGTTCTCGAATCCACGACACAGATTTGCTCGCATTGCGGCGGCACGGGCCATGTTCGCTCGGAATCCTCCATCGCGCTCCACGTTCTGCGTGGCGTCGAGGAATATCTGCTGCGCAACACGACCCACAACATCACGGTTCGCACGACGCCCGAGACGGCGCTCTACCTGCTCAACCACAAGCGCGGCACGATCGTCGATTATGAAGAGCGCTTCGGCGTCTCGATCATCATCGCGGCGGATGCCAGCGTCGGTGCACAGCACTTCGCCATCGATCGCGGCGAAGCCGTTGAAAACCCGGTAAAAATCGAAAACCTCCTACAGGCTCTTCCGACTTTCGAGGAAGACGAAGACGATATCGTCATCGAAGCCGAGGAGGAAGAAGACGAAGAGGAAGTCGTAGCAAAGGTGCAAAGCGCCGAGCCACGGCAGCCCCAGGCTGAAAACAGTGAAGATGGCAAGCGCAAGCGCAAGCGTCGTCGCCGTCGTCGCGGCAAGGGCAATGGCCAGAATGGCGACGTTCAGGCGGATGCCAGTGACGACGCATCGGCTGAAGGCGATGATGAGGATGGCGACGACGCCACCGAAGATCAGGCTGATGCCGCAGAAACCCGTAGCGAAGGCGAAAACGGCGGTCAGGACGAAGGCAAGCGCAAGCGCCGTCGCCGTGGCAAGCGTGGCGGCCGTCGCAACCGCGACGAAAACGGCAACTTGCTGGACGCCGAAAATGGCGATAGCGATCAGGCCGATGCCGATGACGGCGTTGAGGAGAACGAAGCCACCGCTGCAGTCGAAGGCGCTGAGCCTGTAACGGCGGCGGTAGATGCTGCCGAGGCCGAAGCGCCTGAGGTTGACGAAGCCGAAAAGCCGAAGAAGCCACGTCGGACCCGCAAGGCCAAGGAAAAGGCCGAGGAGGCTGTCGAGGCCAAGGTCGAGACAGAAGCACCGGCCGCTGAGGCACCTGCTGCCGAAACTGCCCCTGCCCCGCAGGACGCGCCAGTTGCCGAAGCTCCAGCAGCGCCAGCACCTGCTCCGCAGGCTCCTGAACCTGCCGTCGAAACGGCGCAAGAGGAAACGGACGAGGCTGCAAAGCCGGTCCGCGCCAACCGTGGCGATAACGTCTCCTCGTCCGAACCGGTCGTGACCTCATCCGGCAAGAACGACAGCACCGATGGCGAAGAGCCAAAGCCCCGCAAGGGCGGCTGGTGGCAACGCAAGGGCTTCTTTTGAGCCTTGAATTGCAGCGATTAGACTAAAAAGCCCCGAGATTGGATTTCCTGTCTCGGGGTTTTTCGTTTTCTGTTCGGAGATAACGGTGGGCGCGTGTCGCGATCATCGAGATTTTCTCCCACGCTTTGACACCTTATTCGTCGCGGGACATCATCATCGCATCGGCGACATCTCGAACAGGATTGGTCACAGAATGAGCGCTGCACATTCATTTCTCGGGTTCCCTCCGCAACTCGCTGACGGCAAACCCGCACGCATGGTTATCTTCGGCGCAGCCCATGGCAGCGCCTATCCGGATCAAGGCAGCAGTGGTCATGAAACAGCGGCCGATCAGATCAGAGCGGCAAGCCAGGAAGATGCCTCGTTGATCGAGCACTGGGATTTCGATCTCGGTGGCCCGCTCTTTAATGACGGTCCAATAAACTGCATCGATATTGGCAACATCGAAACTGTGATGCGTGACAATGAAGGCAATCGACAGCGCATAAAAGCAAAGACGCGAGAAATCCTAGCCTTGAGCGCTACTCCCATCCTCATCGGTAGCGATTGTTCCGTGACCTATCCCTTTCTTGCTGCTTTTGAGACAGCTGAACCGGTCTGGGTCTTACAGATCGACGCGCATATCGACTGGCGTGACGAGGTTCAAGGAGAACGCTACGGATATTCGAGTGCCATGCGCCGAGCGAGCGAAATGGCGCATGTGGCAGGCATGGTGCAGGTCGGACTTCGAAGTGTTGGTAGCGCACGAAAAACCGATGTCGATGCTGCAAGAAACTATGGAAGCCACTTTGTAACAGCGAGAGAAATTCACGCTGATGGTGTGGCCGCTGCCCTTCGTCACATCCCGGACGACGCCCAAGTGGTCATCACGCTCGACTGCGATAGCATCGATCCCAGCATCATGCCCGGCGTCGCGGCAAGAACGCCCGGTGGCCTGACCTATACACAGATCATCGACCTGATTACTGGGGTGACCACTCGGGCAAAAATTGCAGGGTTCAACCTCGTCGAATTTTATCCACCCGCCGATATCGACGGATTATCCGCACTGACCGCGTCCCGCATCCTCGTCAACACGATCGGAGCGGTGACCCGCCAGAAATGAGGCATCGTCGTTGGAGCGTTAAACCCCGGGGCTTTGGGGTTTAACACAGCGCTTGAACACCCCGTCTCCTCTTTTTTCAAAAACAAGACCAAGGTGCACACGCCTTGGTCGTTCAGCCGACAAGAGGAGGATCGAGCCGCGCAAAACCTTCCTGGTTCCGATAGGGAAAATGGGGATAGGGAGCCGACACGGCACTGGCTTGATCGAGAGCTGCAATCTGGTCACTGGTGAGGCTCCAACCAACCGCGCCGAGATTCTCCCTGAGTTGAACTTCGTTTCTGGCACCAATGATCACAGACGATACGGTTGGGCGACTGAGCAGCCAATTGAGTGCGACTTGCGGCACTGTCTTTGCCGTCTCGCTCGCGATCGTTTCAAGCACATCGATAACACGGTACATGTATTTCTCCTCAACCGGTGGACCGAAACTTGCCGTGGCATGCAAACGACTTGTTTCGGGCAACGGCGCGCCGCGCCTTATTTTCCCGGTCAATCGACCCCACCCGAGAGGGCTCCAGACAATGGCTCCCAGTCCCTGATCTTTTCCAAGCGGCATAAGATCCCACTCGTAATCTCGGCCCACGAGCGAATAATACACCTGGTTGGCGACGTATCTCGGCCAGCCGTAACGGTCAGCCACCGCAAGCGATTTCATAATCTGCCAGCCAGAAAAATTCGACACGCCGATATATCGAACTCTTCCCGAGCGTACCAACGTGTCGAGCGTTGATAAAACCTCCTCTACCGGTGTGGCGGCATCGAAGGCATGAAGCTGTAGCAGATCGATGTAATCCGTCTGAAGACGTTTCAACGCATCATCAACGGAGCGCAACAATCTAAGGCGAGAAGAGCCGGCGTCGTTCGGGCCATCTCCCATGGGAAGGCTTGTTTTGGTCGAGATAAGAACTCTGTCCCTGCGGTTTTTGACCGCCTCTCCGAGAACCTCCTCCGAGGCGCCGTTGGAGTATACATCAGCCGTATCGAAAAGATTGACGCCTGCATCCAGACAAATATCGACAAGACGTCGAGCCTCATTTGCGTCCGAGTTACCCCAATTGCTGAACAACGGCCCGGCCCCACCAAACGTACCTGCGCCAAAGCTCAATACAGGCACTTTCAGCCCGGACCTTCCAAGTGATCGATACTCCATATCGCCTTCCTTTCTGAAAACACCACCATTTCTAGACAGTATGCCAAAAATGAAATAGACAGCCGAAAGGAACCTCACTTGTGATATGAAGTCATCATGGCCCGGCACGAGATCAATCGCTTTACCGAGATGGAAGTGTTCGTCACAGTCATAGAGGCGGGTGGGTTTTCTGCTGCAGCGAGGCAAGTGCGTTTAACGCCCTCAGCCGTAAGCAAGTTGATCGCACGTCTCGAAGCCAGACTTAGGACCAGACTGTTCAATCGCTCGACCCGACAATTTCAGCTGACACCTGAGGGGTGCACCTTTTACGAGGCCGCGAAGCGCATCCTTGCAGACGTCGCCGAAGCGGAGCAAAGAGCAAGCCAGGGTGAGCAACCAGCCGGTCGTGTGCGCATCAGCACCAGCGCCTCCTATTTCAATCACATACTGGCACCCGTACTACCGCAATTCATGGAGCTTTATCCTGCTGTGACGCTGGACATCTCGCTCACGGATATGCTGGTTGATCTACTGGCTGAACGTACCGACATAGCCATTCGGACAGGACCTCTGAAAACGTCCAGCCTGATTGCTCGCAAGCTCGGAGAAACTGCTCTGACAATCGTGGCGGCGCCGTCTTATCTCGAAAAATACGGCAAACCGCTCGAAGTCGCTGACTTGCAAAACCACAACTTACTGGGGTTTAGCTATGTTCGGTCAGAGCCGGGCTGGAGGCTGCGCGAAAATGATGACGCCGTCGTGATACCTGTGACCGGAAGTCTCCAGATCAGCGATGGAGAAGGCGTGAGACAACTGGCTGTTACAGGTGCTGGCCTGGCGATGCTGGCCGAGTTCACGACCCGCGACGACGTCTTGGCCGGACGACTTGTGCCTCTATTGTCTCACTGCAACACTGGAGACAAAGAAGTCTTCTACGGCGTTTATGTAGGGGAAGGAGGTCCGATTCCCTCACGCATCAAAGCGGTCTTGGATTTTCTGTCTGAACACGGAAGAGTTCGGTGATAACTGGCAAGCTGAATCATCCCGTGCAAACGCCACACAGGCGCAGCCAAGTGCTCAGCCTATAGCTTGCCCGTCTTCATCCTGATCGTTTCAAGCAAGATTGCAGCGCCCCGTTCACCCGGCGGAATCTCGGTCTGTAGCCTGTTCTGCACCAGCTCAAAACCCTCCAACATGGCGCGGCGTTGGATCGTGTCTGAAGATAATCTCTCCGCCCAGCGCAACATGGAGCCTGAACGCACCACTTCATTGAAATATTCCGGCACGACAGCGTAGTCGGCGATCAGATTGGGTAAAGCGCCGGTCCATGTCTTCACCCGCTTGCTCAGCATCGTGAAAATCCAGTCGGTCTTGTAAACAGACACGACCGGGACATGGCAGAGCGCGAGTTCAAGGATCACTGTACCGGAAGCTGCGATCGCCGCATCCACCTCGGCAAAACAACGCCACTTGAATGCCGTGTCGGTGCCAATCTCAGGCCGGATCGCCTCAGGCCAAGAGGCGGCAAGGTCCCTGATCCGCTGCTCCTGTCTGGGCACGGTGGGCAGCACAAATCGCGTTGGTCCGTTCCGCTCGACGAATGCCTGTGCCGCCTGCTTGAATGGCTCCATCAGTCTGGTCGTTTCCGTTGAGCGCGAGCCCGGGAGAAGAAGGATCGTCCGCGCTTCGCCAGCAGTTGGCACGGGACGCAGAGCACGCTCTGCACGGACCGCCAGAACGTCCGCATCGACACTTAGCCGGTGACCGACGAAAGTGGTTGTCGGACCGCCAAGGCGCTGCATTGCTTCCGGTTCGAAAGGCAACAGCGCCAAAACGTGATCGACGTAAGAGAGCATCGCGGTCGCGCGATATTCTTTCCACGCCCAGACGCTTGGGCAAACATAGTTTACCACCGGCAGGTTTGGCAGCGCCTTTCGAACGCGCTTCGCAACGCGGTGCGTGAAATCGGGGCTATCGATGATCAGCAGCGCATCCGGCTTATAGGCGATAATCGCGTTCGCCGTCTCCTTGATGCGGGAAATCAGTTGCGGCAGCTTCTTCAAAACCTGAGTGAAGCCCATGATCGACAATTCGGAGTAGTCGAACAGCGACGTCAGGCCTTGCGCCGTCAGCTGTTCACCGCCGACGCCAAAAAGCTCTACCTGCCCCGGAAATTGTGTTTTCAGTGCGCGAACGAGATCGGCGCCCAAGAGATCGCCGGAGACTTCGCCGGCCACGACAGCAAGTTTCAGCACGCCATCCGTCACATCATGTCTCCCTCAAGCGACGTGTCGATGCCGCAAACGAACAAGCCTGCCGCATCGGCGGCTTTCAACATCTCATCGCGATCAAGGATAAACGCCCTGCCCGCCTCCACCGCTATGCCGGCAAGGCCAGCCTTCGCTACGTTGTCGACGGTCGAAGGACCGATGGTGGGAAGATCGGCGCGGATATCCTGCTGCGGCTTGCAAAGCTTGACAAGCACGCCCTTGCGGCGCTGCGAGATGCGCCCTGCCGCACGAAGCGTAGCCACCCGCTCCAGCATGCCATCGGTACCCTCAACGCCTTCCATGGCAACGATACGTCCACCGACGGAAACAGCACCCTGCCCGACATCGAGAACGCCGAGCGCCAGCGCCGCCTGAGCGGCTTTTGCGATATCCTTGTGATCCTCATCGCTCGGCTTGATCTTGCCAAGCGGACCGGTGGTCGCAAGAAGTGCAGGTGCAATCTCATGGGCGCCGATCACGCGAGCGCCCTGCGCTTCGATCAGGCCAATCACCATCTGCAGGACGGTGTCGTCACCGCCGGACAACAGCGTGCGGATGATCGACGGCATCTTGGCGATCATCTTCAGGTTCGGCCGGATCTCCCGCCACTCGGGACGCCGTGCCACGCCACCGGAAAGAACCACCCGATCAATGCCGTAGCGGCTGAGAAGCTGACCCAGGCCTTTGACGTCGCCGACACTGATAGAGGTATTTTCGAACTGCGACCAGTCGAGATCGGCTTCGTTCTTCAGACGGATGATCAGCGGGTTCTCCCCCGCCGATCGTGCGGCAAGCGCCACATAAAGGGGAAGAGAACCACTACCGGCGATGATCGCCAGACGCTGGCCGCCCACAGCCACCGCGTTACTTACCGCGGTTCGGCGAGGAAATCGCCCGGTCATTGGCCGCAGCGATGAAATCGACGATTTCAAGCGCTTGAGGGCAATCGAGATAGTCCTCGCGAATGGCGGCCGCGTTGGCGCGCACATTGCCTTCGCTCTCGAAAATCTGCTTGTACGCCCGGCGAACGGTGTGGATATCCGCACGTTCGATGCCTGCACGTGTCATGCCGACGACGTTAAGCCCGCTCAAGACACCCGGATTGCCGTTCAGCATGCCGTAAGGAATGACATCATAGCTGACAGCCGACAGCCCACCGATAAAGGCTTGGCGACCAATACGGGTGAACTGGTGCACCGCGCAGCCGCCGCCGAGGATAGCCTTGTCCTCAATGCGAACATGGCCGGCCAGCATGACATTGTTCGACAGGATGATCTCGTTGCCGAGAATGCAATCATGCGCGACATGCGAATTGGCGAGGAAGAGGTTATCGTCACCGACAACTGTTCTGCCGCCCCCATCCGAGCTGCCGGTGTTCATCGTCACACCTTCGCGGATCGTGCAGCGCGCGCCGATATCAAGCGTCGTCTCGGAGCCATCGTGACGGATCGCCTGCGGCTGACCGCCGATCACGGCCATGGGATGGATGACCGTATCCTCACCCACCACCGTGCGACCCGTGACCACCGCATGATTCAACAGCTTGACGCCATCGCGCAGCGTGACCTTTGCGCCAACATGGGCAAACGCAGCGATCTCGACATTCTCACCGATGATTGCGCCGTCCTCGACGACCGCCATCGGATGAATCCTGGCCGAAGCCGCAACCGCACTCATTGCTGATCCTCTGGGATCATCATTGCGCCGACATCAGCCTCCGCAACGAGAGCGCCATCGACCTTGGCTTCGCAATGGAATTTCCAGACATTACCGCGCTGACGCTGCTTGACGACGTGAATTTCCAGACGGTCACCCGGTACCACGGGCTTGCGGAAACGCGCATTGTCGATCGTCATGAAATAGACGAGGTAACCGCCGCCATCCTTGTTGCGAGCACAAATGGCGCCTGCCGTCTGCGCCATCGCCTCAACGATCAGAACACCAGGCATAATCGGACGATCCGGAAAATGACCGGTGAAATGCGGCTCGTTGACCGTCACATTCTTGATGCCGATCGCAGAATTATCGCCGTCAATGTCGATGATCTTGTCGATCAGCAAAAAGGGATAACGATGCGGCAGCAGCTTCATCACCTCAAGGATGTCAGCCGCGCCAAGCGTCGTTTTCGTCTCTTCAGACATTCTTGTCTCCTGTTTTCCTATCGCGTTCTTCTGCGCGGGCGAGAATATCGGCCATATCGCGCAGGAAATGTTTTATTGGGCGCGCGGGCGTCCCGCCCACCTTCGCGCCTGCGGGAACGTCAGACACAACGCCACTCATGGCCGCGATCTGCGCACCATCGCCAATTGTGATGTGACCATTGATGCCAGCGGCGCCGCCGATCATCACGCCGTCGCCGATACGGGTGCTTCCCGCTATGCCGACCTTGCTGACGATGCCGCAGTGGCGACCGATGCGGACATTGTGCCCGATCTGAACCTGATTATCGATCTTCGTACCTTCACCGATCACGGTGTCATCCATCGTACCGCGGTCGACTGTCGTATTCGCGCCGATTTCGACATTGTCCTGAATGATGACGCGCCCAATCTGGACGATCTTGATCATGCCGCGCGGGCCTGGCGCATAGCCGAAACCATCCTGGCCGATACGCACGCCATTGTGGATGATAACGCCATTGCCAAGAAGAGCCGAAAGAACGCTCGCGCCACCGGCAATCGTGCAGTCGCGGCCAATCTGAACCTCGGCACCAATAATAGCCCCAGGCCCGATCCGTGTCCCCGAACCGATACCAACATTTGCACCGATGACGGCAAAGGGCTCGACGATAACGCCGGGTTCGAGCGTGGCACTCGGATCGACATAGGCGGAAGCCGACACTGCTGTCTCGTCAGGCGTGACGGCAGAAGGCCGCATCGCAGAAGGATGCAGAAGCTCACTGGCCTGGGCGAAGATCGTGTGGGGGTTCTTGCAGATAAGAGCCGGAATATGATTCGGCACGATGCTCTTCAGCGACTCGTCACAAATGACGGCTGCCGCGTCGCATGTCAGCAACTCATCCCGGTTCTTGCGAGACAGGATGTAACAGAGCTGATCCGGCTTGGCGCGCGATACCGGCGCAATTGACCTTACGACTCTATCGCCAAAGGCCTCATCAGACAGTTCCGCCCCAAGACGGACTGCGATATCTTTCAATCGCAGGCCTTCATGAGGCGGAAAAAAAGCGTTGTAGTCCATCACACGGATACTCCAGAACATTCAAACTCGCAGTTCTGGACTGCCGATATCAGAAAGTGTTGGACATGCCAAACCGGAAACGCTGTTCCTCGTCGTAGCTTTCCTTGGCAATCGGCACAGCGTAATCGACGCGCAGCGGACCGAACGGAGACGCCCACATGATGCCGATACCGGCAGATGCACGGATCGAGCTGTCATCCTGGACGCCAGCCGAATTCGCAACCTTGTTGCCATAGAGCGTGCCGGCATCGACGAAGCCAGCGAGACGCAGGCCAACATCTTCCGGAACGAGCGGCATAGGCGCGGTGACTTCAGCCGAAGCCGCAAAATACGTCGTGCCGCCGATCGCGTCGGAACCGATACGCGGACCGATACCATCGTTCTTGAAGCCGCGGATCACACGGCCACCAATCTTGAACTGGTCGAAGACGTAGAGATTGTCGCCCGTCGGAACAACATAACCGGCCTGACCTGTCAGCGAGCCAATGATGTCATATTCGTCCGAAAGCGAGTGGTAATAGCGAACCTTACCGTAGATCTTGTAATATTCCGAATCGCCACCGAGACCTGCAAACTCGTTGGTCAACGCAGCCTGCCAGCCTTCGCGTGGCATGTTGCGGTCGTCCAGCGTGTTGTAATTCAGCGTGTTCGAAATGATCGACTGCGTCCAGTCACCACCTGCAATCAGGTCACGATAAGGAGCCGCGAGATTTGCTGGGTTGTTCCAGTCGCCCTTACCATCATAGTTGAACTGCTTATAGGTGTACTTGAACGTCGTACCGAGGTTTTCCGTGATCGGCGCGGTAACGCGGAGCGTGAAACCCTGTTCGTCGTAATTGTAGAACTCTTCCTTGCTGCTCTGGCTTTTGAAGATGTCGAAACCGGCTGCAAGACGATAGCCAAGGAAGTACGGCTCGGTGAAGGACAGCGTGTAGCTGCGCGCATCATCCTGACCGGCACCTGCGGCAACGCGGATATACTGACCGCGACCCAAGAAGTTCTTTTCTTCGATCGAGGCTTCCAGCAGTGCGCCGTCATTCTGCGAGTAACCTGCGCCGATACCGAAAGAGCCTGTCGGCTGGTCTTCGACATCCACGACGATCACGACGCGGTCGGGAGCGCTTCCCTGCGAGGTGCTGATATTGACCTTGGAGAAGTAGCCAAGCGCTTCGAGACGACGCTTTGCAGCGCTGATAACGGTCTGGTTGAACGCGTCACCTTCGCTGATGTCGAACTCGCGGCGAATGACGTAGTCACGCGTACGCGTGTTGCCACGGATTTCGATGCGTTCGACATAGGCGCGCTCGCCCTGATCGACGATATAGGTCACGCCGATCGTGTTGCCTGCGAGGTCACGGTCGCCACGCGGCGTCACACGGGCAAAAGGATAGCCTTCCGCCGCAACGCGCTTGGAAATCGCTTCCATGCTCTGCTGCACTTCCTTGGCGCTGTAGTAAGAGCCGGGCTTTGTGTCGACAAGACCCTGAAGTTGCGACCCATCGATACCAGGCACCGTCGACTCAACGGCCACATTGCCAAAGTTGTAACGCTGGCCTTCATCCACCGTAATGGTGACGGTGTACTCGTTGGTCGCCTCGTCGAGGACGGCGTTCGAGGACACGACGCGGAAATCGGCGTAGCCACGGTTGTAGTAGAACTGACGCAGCGACTCTTCGTCAGCGCGCAGCTTGTCTTCATTATAGACGTCCTTGCGTGTCAGGAACGACAGCATGTTGGACTTCTTGGTGTTGATCACGGCGGCCAGACGGCCATCGCTATAGGCATTGTTGCCGACGAAGTCGATGCGCGCGATCTTGGTGCGCTCGCCCTCATTGATCTGGAAAGCAAGATTAACGCGACCCTGACCGACCGGCACGACCTGCGTCGTAACCTCGACTTCGCTGCGACCGATATTAGCATAGGCTTCTTTGATGCGCGCAATATCAGCCGTCACGACCGTCTGATCATAAGGTCCAAGAGACTGCGTCTGGACGATAGCCTGCAGCTTGTCGTCCTTGATCTTGCGGTTGCCGTTGAAGACCACCTGATTGACGAGGTTGTTCTCGCTGACCGTCACCACGAGGGCATTGCCTGCCACGCGCATGCTGACGTTGGAGAAGTAGCCCGTTGCGTAAAGACGCTTTACCGATTCATCGATATCGGAATTGGAAAAATTGCGACCGGGAGCGATCGTAATGTTGGAGCGAACAGCATCTGCACCGGCGCGTTCAGCACCCCGAACATCAATTCTGCTGACGACAGCTGCATTGGCAACACCGGCAGAAGCAAGTACCCCCAAAGCTGCAATCGAAGAAACACCAGCAGACAGCGCAACCGCTGATACCGCGTTCAAAAATCTTGAACCAGCCTTCATTTCAAATCTTACCTTTTCCCGTTGTCCCTCAGCGGGCGGAACCCGACTCCGGCCATCTGCGTCGTTTTACCTGCTTTTCCTCTACAAGCAAGCCCGACCGTTAATTTCTGTTTACTTCGCAAGTCACCGTGGCCCAATCGCCACTTTGGCTTCAAAACAAGGTAAACACCCTCTTAAAAAAGCAGCTCGAAATCGCTCTTTAGCCAATCAAGCTGCTGATATCGTTCCAAGTCGCAAAAACCATCAGACTGAAAATCATCGCAAGCCCGATGCGAAATGCGACTTCCTGCGCGCCCGATCCGACAGGTCTGCCACGCACCGCCTCTATCGCATAAAACACCAGATGGCCGCCGTCCAGAATGGGAACGGGCATGAGGTTCAGTAGTCCAATGGAAATTGACAGAACGGCGGCAAGCTGGATCAGCGCCCCCACGCCAAGCGTTGCCACCTGCCCCGATGCCTGCGCCACACGCACCGGCCCGCCAAGTTGATCGGCATTCATCCGTCCCGTGACGAGGTTGCCGATATAGTTGAAGGTGCCGGTGATGACATGGCCGGTTTCCCGCACACCCTCAACAAGCGCCTCCACAGGCGTGTAGCTCACATGACGGAAATTGCCACGCGTCTGGTCGGTGGTGATGCCAATGATACCAAGCTCGATCTTATTGCCGAACTGATCCGTCGTTTCCGTGCGTGTCGGAACCATGGGCAGCGACAGATCGCGACCGTCTCTCTCCACCGTCACATTGATCTGCGTACCCGGGCGGATGGAAACATAGCGGCGGACGTCCTCAAACGTCTGCACCTTTTCGCCGTCGATCGCGATCAGGCGATCACCCGGCAGAATGCCTGCTGCCTGGGCCGCACTATCGGGGCGCACCTCGGACACGACCGGATCGGAAATCATCCGGCCATAGATCGTGAAGAGGACCGTGAAGATCAGGATCGCCAGAATGAAATTGGCGATGGGGCCAGCAGCAACAGTGGCCGCACGCTTCCAGAGCTTTGCACCGGCAAGCGTCTGCGCTCTCTCTTCAAGCGTCAGCCCGGAAAGACCATCGCTGTCCGGCTTGCTGGATGCATCCTCGTCACCGAAGAATTTGACATAGCCGCCAAGTGGAACGGCAGAGATCTTCCAGCGTGTGCCGCGCTTGTCGGTAAAGCCGATCAATTCCGGCCCGAAACCTACCGAAAACGCCGTGGATCGAATGCCGCACCACCGTCCAACGAGGTAATGTCCCATTTCGTGGACGAAGACCAAGAGCGAGATCACCAGGATAAATGGCACCATATAACCGGTTAGAAAATTAACCGCAGCCATCACAGTGTCCATATTGTTCCCGATTCCCTTACGTCGCGTCTCTTGTCACGTATCTAGCCAGATCAGAAGCCGAGCAAGATACCGTCGCCCGATCCTGGCACATCACCGGTTACTGCCGCGTGAACCACTGCAATCAGGAATACGGTAAAGCAGGCGAAAACAAGACCGTCAACCCGGTCCATAAACCCACCGTGGCCTGGGATAAGATTGCTGGAGTCCTTCACCCCGAACCGGCGCTTGATGAAAGATTCAAACAAGTCGCCGATCTGGCTGAAGATGGAAAGCGCCAGCGCCAGCAACAGTACGGTCAGCGAGATGCTTCCATGATAGGCAAGCGCAACAGCGCCGCCCGCAACCAGGCCGAAAAACGTTCCGCCAGCAGCACCAGACCATGTTTTCCCCGGCGAGATCGAAGGCGCAAGCTTCGGGCCACCGATCGCACGGCCGACGAAATAGGCAAGGATATCCGTCGCCCAAACGATGGCGAAGACGAAGAGCATGGCAACAAGGCCGGTTGATTCCTCGCCGCGAATGGCTGCAAGCGAAATGCCGCTCAATGCTGAGTAGACAATGCCGCCAACAAGCCACCAGTTCGGGCCACGAAGAATCGGAAACAGAGCAGCGGTGATCGCACAACCCGACAGCAATGGAAGATCGAGAGAACTTTCACCAAAGATCGTATTGCCGCTCATCACCGCGACGGAAAACCATCCCCAGGCGTAGCCCGTCGGATTGGTATCGGAAAGCTTCGTGATCGTGCTCCACTCATAATAGATGAGGAGAGACAGCAGGCCCGCGACAGCGCGGAACATAATCCCGCCATACCAGGTAGCCGTCAGAATGACCGCGGCCATGACGATGCCCGAAATGATCCGCAGCTTTAATTCGCGGCTCATCAGGCGCCCGCCATCGCAACTTGAGTGGACAGTCCGCCGAAGCGACGGTCCCTCGTCATGTACTGATCGATCGCAGCCACGAGGGTCTGGCGATTGAAATCAGGCCAGTAGTCCGGAATGAAGAGAAATTCGGAATAGGCTGCCTGCCACAACAGGAAGTTCGACAGACGCTCCTCGCCGCTGGTGCGGATGATGAGGTCCGGATCAGGAATGCCTGCCGTATCAAGCCGGGCGGAAATCGCTTCTGGCGTGATCGCGGACGCATCGATCCGGCCTTCTGCGACATCGCGGGCGAGAGACGCCGCCGCGCGCGAAATTTCATCACGCGAACCGTAGTTGAATGCGATGATGAGGGTAAGCGCGGTGTTGTCACGTGTCGTCTGCTCGGCCTCCTCCAGCAGAGCACGGATGTCATCCTTGAGCCCTGCCCTGTCGCCGATCACGCGAACGCGCACATTTTCCTTGTGAAGTTCAGCAAGGTCACGACGAATGAATGCCTTGAGAAGACCGAGAAGATCCGAAACTTCCGATTGAGGCCGGCGCCAATTCTCAGACGAAAAGGCGAAAAGCGTAAGATACTTCAAACCGCATTCGCCCGCGGTCCGAACGGTCTCGCGGACGGCCTCTACTCCCCGCCGATGGCCCATGATGCGCGGCAAACCGCGCTGCTTGGCCCAACGACCGTTACCATCCATGATGATGGCGACATGTTCAGGTAACGGGGAAGGTGCGGTTTCCGACATCTCAATCCATTCAGACAGTGCGGAGTTTAACGAGGTTAATCAATGCAAGGCTCGGCGCAAAGCCGATTATACCTGCATGATTTCCTTTTCTTTCTCAGCGAGCAAGCGATCAATTTCAGAAATCGTGTCGTCTGTCATTTTCTGAACTTTGTCAGACTTGCCACGGCTTTCGTCCTGACCGATGTCACCGTCCTTTTCGGCCTTTTTTAGACCTTCCATGCCGTCACGGCGAACATGGCGAATCGCAACCTTGGACTTTTCGGCATAATCGTGAGCAACCTTGACGAGCGACTTACGGCGCTCTTCATTGAGCTCGGGAAGCGGAATACGCAGGTTCTGGCCATCGACAATCGGATTGAGACCAAGATTGGATTCGCGAATAGCGCGGTCCACAGCACCCACCATGGTCTTGTCCCAGATGTTCACGCCAAGCATGCGCGGCTCGGGAACGGTGATGTTGGCGACCTGCGAAAGCGGCACGCGAGAGCCATAAGCGTCGACCGTGACAGGGTCGAGAATGTTCGCAGAAGCGCGTCCGGTGCGCAGCGATGCGATATCGCTCTTGAACGCGTTGATGGCACCGTCCATGCGGCGCTTGATATCATTCAGGTCAATACCACTCATCTAGATACTCCATTTCGTTCTGGCCTTGACGGCCCATTATCTTGACCGGCGCGCTTCGAGCCGCCGGTGATTATGCGTCGTGCACGATGGTCTTGAGACCGCCGCCCGTCAATATTTGCGCAAAGCCGCCCTTTTCGTGGATCGAGAACACGATGATCGGAATATGGTTTTCACGCGCAAGCGCAACCGCCGCCACGTCCATCACGGCCAAGCCCTTGGCCAGCACTTCGGAATGGGTCAATTGGTCGAAGCGGGTTGCGGTCGGATCCTTCTTCGGATCGGCCGAATAGATGCCGTCGACCTGCGTTCCCTTGAAGATAGCTTCCGCCCCCATTTCAGCGGCACGAAGGGCCGCAGCGGAATCGGTGGTGAAGAAGGGATTGCCGGTACCGCCAGCGAAAATCACAACCCTGCCCTGCGACAGATGGTGAATGGCAGCGCGCTGCGAAAAACTCTCGCAAATCTCCGGCATGGCGATGGCAGAGAGAACAACCGTATCGATCTCCAGCTTACGCAGGGATGTTGCAAGCGCCAGCGCATTGATGACGGTCGCCAGCATGCCCATGTGGTCGCCGGTCACGCGATCGCCGCCCTTGGAGGCAACTGCTACACCGCGAAAAATATTCCCGCCGCCGACGACGACGCCCACTTCGACGCCCATGGCGCGCGCTTCCGCAATATCGGAGGCAATACGGTCAGCGACGGCAACATCAATGCCGAACCCCTGATCGCCCATGAGGGCTTCGCCGGACGCCTTGAGCAGAACACGTTTATAGAGCGGCTTGGAAGACATCATGACTCCTTTAAGCAGGTCGCGCAAAGATCCTTGAGCGGCTTTGCGGCAATGGCAGGCGAAACATAAAAAGTCCGGAGCCGCAAGAACATCTGCAAACTTTTTCCGGGCAAAGCGGACTGTAACCGCAACGCGGATACACGAAGGGCACCGCGTTGTCACGCGATGCCCCCGAGTTTTCCAACATTTGGGTAAAGGGATCAGCCCTTTGCGACAGCTGCAACTTCTGCAGCGAAATCGCTTTCTTCCTTCTCGATGCCTTCGCCGAGAAGCAGGCGAGCCATGCCGACAACTTCGATCTTGGCGCCGGCTTCCTTTTCGGCTTCCTTGATAGCAGCCTCAACCGTCAGGTCGGGGTTGATAACGAAAGCCTGGGACAGAAGAGCAACTTCTTCGAAGAACTTGCGCATGCGGCCATCGACCATCTTTTCGATGATGGCTTCCGGCTTGCCGGATTCGCGAGCCTGTTCGATGAAGACGTTGCGTTCGCGTTCAGCAACGGCAGCGTCGACTTCTTCGGCACGAATAGCAAGCGGGTTGGTCGCAGCAACGTGCATGGCAACCTGGCGGCCGATCGAGGTCAGGACAGCCTTGTCGCCTACAGACTTCAGGGCAACCAGAACGCCGAGCTTGCCGATGCCGTCGCCGGCAGCGTTGTGAACGTAGGTCGCAACGACGCCGTGCTCGACTTCGAGCAGAGCTGCGCGACGCAGGGCCATGTTTTCACCGATCGTGGCGATCGCGTCCTTGATGGTGTCGGAAACCGACTTGCCGGTTGCCGGATAGGTGGCGGCAGCGATCGCATCGACGGAACCGTTGGTCGTCAGCGCAACGGAAGCAACGCCACGGACGATGTCCTGGAAGGCGTCGTTACGGGCAACGAAGTCGGTTTCGGAGTTGATTTCGACAACGACAGCCTTGTGGCCGGCAGACGCGATACCGATGAGACCTTCCGCAGCGGTACGGCCAGACTTCTTGTCAGCCTTGGCGATACCCTTGGCGCGCAGCCAGTCGATTGCCGCTTCCATGTCGCCGTTGGTTTCAGCCAGCGCCTTTTTGCAATCCATCATGCCTGCGCCAGACTTTTCGCGCAGTTCCTTTACCATTGCGGCGGTGATTTCGCTCATTGTGTGCCTCTTGTCGGTTCGGTCGGTCACGGCAGTCTTGCCAGGCCGAAATCGGATTGTGGGAACGAATGTACCCGGAACTGTGACAGGCTGATGAAACAGCCGCCACGAAACTTTTGAAACCAGCCGCTGTTCCCCTTATCGGACCTATCGCTCGATCAACGGGGTAATGCGGCTTGAAACGAACAAGGCCGTCGAACGTGCAGTCCAGAACGGCCTTGTCTTATCCTGATGAGAAGGCGGCGCGATGAGCGCCGCCGAAAGCCCAATATCAGGCGTTGGCTTCGTCTTCGAGAGCAGGCTCGACCGGAGCTTCTTCAGCGGCACCGAGGTCACGGCCGGAAGCGCCCTGCTGACGTGCGATACCATCGATGGCAGCGCGAGCGATCAGATCGCAGTAAAGCGAAATGGCGCGCGAAGCGTCGTCGTTACCGGGGATCGGGAAGTCGATGTGATCCGGGTCGCAGTTGGAGTCGATGATGGCGACAACCGGAATGCCAAGACGCTTGGCTTCTTCGATCGCGATCTTTTCCTTGTTGGTGT
Organism: Agrobacterium larrymoorei; assembly: GCF_030819275.1. Lineage (GTDB taxonomy): Bacteria > Pseudomonadota > Alphaproteobacteria > Rhizobiales > Rhizobiaceae > Agrobacterium > Agrobacterium larrymoorei_B. The sequence goes on from NZ_JAUTBL010000002.1 coordinate 1,657,179, forward strand.
CGATGATGAACATCAGGTCCGGAACGCCACCCATATCGCGGATACCGCCGAGAGCCTTTTCAAGCTTTTCGCGTTCGCGCTCGAGGTTCAGACGCTCCTTCTTGGAGTAGCCGGAAGCATCCGAGTTCAGGATTTCGTCGACCTTGCGAAGACGCTGGATCGAGTTCGAAATCGTCTTCCAGTTGGTCATCATGCCGCCGAGCCAACGCGAGTTGACGTAGTACTGAGCGGAGCGCTTTGCGCTGTCTGCGATGATTTCGGAAGCCTGACGCTTCGTGCCAACGAACAGAACGCGGCCACCACGAGCAACGGTGTCGGAAACGACCTGAAGCGCGCGCGACAGCATCGGAACGGTCTGAGCCAGGTCGATGATGTGGATGTTGTTACGGTCGCCGAAAATGTACGGCTTCATCTTCGGGTTCCAGCGATGTGTCTGGTGGCCGAAGTGAACACCAGCTTCCAGAAGCTGGCGCATAGAAAAATCGGGCAATGCCATGCCTTGTTACTCCTTTTCCGGTTGAACCCCCGCGAAGCGAACAGCACCGTTTGACCGGTACCACCGGGCGGAATGAACCGGATTTCTCCCGGAACACCCCAAGCTTCGCGTGTGGAATGGTGTGCCGCATACAGCGACCTTAGCCAAATTGCAAGCACGCGGCGTCAAAAAACGCCAGTTTGCTCGAAGTAAACTCAGATTCAGCGCACGGGCGGCGCTTCGCAGGTCTCTGGCGTCAGGACGTCAAGCTTGGCGAGCTTGCCGGTCAGAACGAAGTCGCCGTAATCCATCGTCAGATCGCGGGTGATTCCGTTCTCGTAAAGCTTGAACGACATGCGATAGATCGGCAGCGAATCCGTTCCGGTCTTGTCGTTGTAATAAGCAATCGTCACGGGCCAGAAGGGTGCCTTGGCGAAATCGCCGGCAACACTGGCTTCAGAATCGCCATCCTTCGGCGTCTGCTGCTTGCCAACAAGCGTCGATGTGATCAGGCTCTCGTCGCCGTCATCCGAGCCGTCAAAGACGCGGGACTCGAAGATACGTTTGCCGAGCTTGGCGTTTTCGATGACCTGATACATATGCTCGGTCGGAAATTCGCCAGGAACGAGATCGATTTCGCGCGGATCCGGCTTGGTCAGGTCCACCTTCATCTTCCCGTCGACGTCTGAAGCGGATCCGATCACTTCCTTGTCGAGCTTGTCGTCGGTGAAGGATTTGGTCTCGAAGGTGAATTTCTTCGACACGGCATCTTCGAATGTCGTGGTCTGCTGATCTGTCATCCGCACCGCGTCACCCGTATTGATCTGCGTGACGAAGCGGAAGTCGGTCTTGTAACCCTTGCAGGACGAGCCTGTGAACTCATAGACCATGCGTCCGGTCATGCCCTCGATGCCGGAGCGATCCGACGCGTCCTTGAGTTCGAGATCGTAGACGGCGCGATGGGAGATCAGATTGGGAACGCTGGCAGGCACGGCACTTGCGATGCTGGGCACGAAGCCCACGCCAGCGGCAAGAACGAGAGCAAGGTTCCTGACGATCATTCAATAACTCCTGTTGGACTCATCGCTCATACTGTACAAGCAACCGTCCGGCTTTTCGACATCATGACCTGAATGCCGGATTTTTGAAAGATTTACAACCAAAGCGGAAACGGAAAAAATGTCAGACGCCATCGAAGCTCGCCTCAAGGAACTCGGATACACTCTCCCTGCCGCAGCAGCCCCTGCTGCCAACTACGTTCCCTTCACGATCAGTGGCAATCTGCTTTATATTTCCGGACAACTGCCGATGGAATCCGGCAAGATTGCGGTGACGGGCCATGTGGGTCGCGATGTCGATGTCGCTACCGCACAAAAGGCAGCCGAGCTTTGCGCCGTCAATATTCTGGCGCAGGTCAAGGCCGCGCTGAACGGCGATCTCTCCAAAGTGCGCCGCGTGCTGAAGCTGAACGGCTTCGTCGCTTCGGTGCCGGAATTTACCGAACAGCATCTCGTCATCAACGGTGCCTCCAACCTCATCGCCAATGTTCTCGGTGACGCTGGCAAGCATGCGCGCGCTGCCGTCGGCATGGCGTCGCTGCCGTTCAACACTGCCGTCGAAGTCGATGCCATCTTGGAAATCGACGCATGACATTGAAACTATCCTGGCTGACGGCCCAACCCGTCGCCCATCGTGGCTATCACGACCTCAATAAGCTGGTTTGGGAGAACACGCTCTCGGCCTTCACCCGCGCTATCGACGCCGGCTACGCCATCGAATGCGATGTGCAACTGGCAGCCGATAGCGTCCCAGTTGTTTTCCACGACGACGAAATGACCCGCCTCACCGGCATAAAGGGAGACGTGCGCGAGCGCACATCTGCCGAACTTGGAATGCTGTCGATCGGCCAGACGAAGGATCGCATTCCCACTCTGAAACAACTGTTGAAACTCTGCGCCGGCAAGGTGCCGCTGGTCATCGAGCTTAAGGGCCGCGATGGCGAAGGCGTCGATGATGGTTTCGCTGAAGCCGTTCTCGAAGAGCTGGAGGGCTATGAGGGTTATGTGGCATTGATGAGCTTCGATCATCATCTGCTGAAGGACCTGAAGGCCGCAGGGTCTCCATGGCCGTTGGGGCTAACCGCCGAGGGTGCCAACCCGGAAGACTTCTTCAAGCATGACGAGGCGATGCAGATCGGCCTCGATTTCATCTCCTACTTCTGGGGCCACCTCCCCAACAGTTTCATCGAAGCGCAGAGAAAGCTCAGCGTTCCGGTGATTACCTGGACCGTGCGGGATGAAAATGCCTTGGAGAAGTCCTATACATATGCTGACCAGATAACGTTCGAGGGGTTTGTCCCCGACATGAAGGACCAGTCAGCCAGCGCATGAGCGACGAATATACCATTCGCGTTGCACAGTCCTTCAAGGACATCGCTCCGGAAAGCTGGAACACGCTTTCCGGAGCATCCAGATCGGCTATCGCCGCTCCCTATAATCCATTCATCTCGCACGCCTTCCTTTCTTCTCTGGAAGATTCCGGCTCGGCCACAGCCAAGACCGGCTGGCTCGGTCAGCACCTTTTGCTGGAACGCAGTGACGGCGCATTGATGGGTGCCGTTCCAGGCTATCTGAAAAACCACAGCCGCGGAGAATATGTCTTCGACCAGGGTTGGGCCGACGCTTTTGAACGGGCGGGCGGGCGCTATTATCCTAAGCTCCAATGCTCCGTTCCCTTCACACCGGCAACCGGTCCACGCCTGTTGACGACAGGACTGGACGCGGCAGCCTTCCAGCAGGTTCTCGCCTCCGGTCTCCAGCAGGTGACAGAGAAGCTCGGCATCTCTTCGGCACATGTGACATTTGCAAATGAAGACGAGATCGAAGCACTGGAGGATGAAGGTTTTCTGCATCGCACCGACCAGCAGTTTCATTTCATCAATGAAGGCTATCGCGATCACGCAGATTTCCTAGATGCCCTGTCATCGCGCAAGCGCAAGACCCTCAAGAAGGAACGACGCGCGGCACTGGAAAACGGCATCGAGATCGACTGGCTGACCGGCAGCGACCTGACCGAAGACATCTGGGATCAGTTCTTCACCTTCTACATGGATACAGGCAGCCGCAAATGGGGCAAGCCTTACCTCACCCGCGCCTTCTATTCCCTGATCGGCGGACGCATGGCAGACGATATCCTGCTGGTGATGGCCAAGCGTGAAGGTAAATATGTTGCGGGCGCCATCAACTTCATCGGCGGCGATGCACTGTACGGCCGCCACTGGGGCTGCATCGAAGACCATCCCTTCCTGCATTTCGAAGTCTGCTACCATCAGGCGATCGACTTCGCGCTTTCAAAGGGCTTGAAGCGCGTAGAGGCAGGCGCTCAGGGGGAACACAAGCTGGCACGCGGCTACACGCCGGTGACCACCCATTCCGCCCACTACATTGCCCATCCCGGCCTTCGCCACGCCATCGCCGATTATCTGGAGCGGGAGCGCAGCGAAGTCGAACAGATCAACGACTATCTTGAAGATCACAGTCCGTTTCGCAAAGGCGAACGGCAGGAAGACGACGACTAAAGCATGTCGCGCAAAAGTGTGCAGCGGTTTTGCGATATTGACATGTGATAACAAAGAGCGAGAGCGTATGAGCGAATCTGAAAGATCGCGACACGCTTTAGAGAATTTAAAGGAAGCGATCCATGACCGCCTATGATGACAACAACATCTTCGCAAAAATCCTGCGTGGGGAAATCCCCTCCGTCAAGGTCTACGAAGACGACCACACGCTGGCCTTCATGGACGTCATGCCACAAGCTCCGGGTCACCTTCTGGTGATACCGAAATCCGGGTCGCGCAACATTCTCGATGCCGACCCTGAAGTGCTGGCAAAGACGATCCCCGTCGTCCAGAAACTCGCCGTCGCCGCCAAGGACGCCTTCGGTGCGGATGGCGTGTACATCGCGCAGTTCAACGAACCCGCCGCAGGCCAGACGGTCTTCCACCTGCACTTCCACATCGTACCACGCAAGGATGGAGAACCTCTGAAGCCCCACAGCGGCGCGATGGCCGATATAGAGGTGCTCAAGGCTCACGCCGAAAAGATCAAGCAGGCACTTTAACGCGCCGCTACCCTCCACCGGTGGGTGGAGAGCAAAGTAAAGCAACACCCCAAAAGAAAAACCCGCCGAGGCCATCGGCGGGTTTTCTATTAATGGGTTCTCCGAAAGAACCCTCCTGTCATCTCGTAGCCAAATCAGCCGCGAAGAATGGAACGGCCAGCATAAGCAGCCTGCGGACCCAGCATCTCTTCGATGCGGATCAGCTGGTTATACTTTGCCAGACGGTCGGAGCGCGACAGCGAGCCGGTCTTGATCTGACCGCAGTTGGTGGCGACCGCGAGATCGGCAATCGTGGAGTCTTCCGTTTCACCCGAACGGTGAGACATGACCGCCGTGTAGCGGGCCTTGTGCGCCGTTTCGACAGCGTCGAGCGTCTCGGTCAGAGAGCCGATCTGGTTGACCTTGACGAGGATGGAGTTGGCAACGCCCATCTTGATGCCGTCGCGCAGGCGCGCGGAGTTGGTGACGAAAAGATCGTCGCCGACGAGCTGTACCTTGGAGCCGATCTTGTCGGTCAGGTACTTCCAGCCCTCCCAATCGTCTTCGGCCATGCCGTCTTCGATGGAGATGATCGGGTATTTGCCCGCGAGTTCTGCAAGGTAGTCAGCCATGGCTTCCGGCTCGAGCGTGCGGCCTTCGCCTTCCATCTCGTATTTGCCGTTCTTGAAGAACTCGGTCGACGCGCAGTCGAGAGCAAGGCCGACGTCGTCGCCCGGCTTGTAGCCAGCCTTTTCAACCGACTTCATGATGAAGTCCAGCGCTTCCGGCGCGCTCTTCAGGCCTGGCGCGAAACCGCCTTCATCACCCACATTGGTGTTGTGGCCCTGGGCTGCCAGTTCCTTTTTCAGAACATGGAAGATTTCCGCACCGATGCGCACCGCGTCACGGATGCTTTCCGCGCCGACCGGCATGATCATGAATTCCTGGAAGTCGATCGGGTTGTCGGCATGCGCGCCGCCATTGATGATGTTCATCATCGGAACGGGCAGCAGGTGGGCGTTCGGGCCGCCGACATAGCGATAAAGCGGTAGGCCGGTCGTTTCGGCGGCAGCCTTGGCAACGGCGAGCGATACGCCGAGGATGGCGTTTGCGCCGAGGCGAGACTTGTTCGGCGTACCATCGAGCGCGATCAGCGTCTGGTCGATGTGGATCTGGCTTTCGGCATCGAAGCCGCCAAGCGCGTCGAAGATTTCGGTGTTGACGGCCTCGACGGCCTTTTCAACGCCCTTGCCGCCATAGCGCTGTCCGCCATCGCGCAGCTCGACTGCCTCGTGAGCGCCGGTGGATGCGCCAGATGGAACGGCGGCGCGACCGAAGGAGCCGTCTTCGAGGTACACATCGACCTCGACCGTGGGATTGCCACGGCTATCGAGGATTTCGCGTGCGATGATGTCGGTAATGGCTGTCATGGTCTCTCCCTTGGGACTGGAACAGATGAATTTCAGTCGCTTGTCTTAGAGCGCATCGGCAAAACTGTGAAGCCGTTTTCAGGCCAGATCGCGGATAAAGGTGACTGAAACGAGTCGGATGTCATTGCCGCTTCGCTGTAGACGAAGCGGAAGAATTTACAATGACGACGCCCCACATCAGGCGTCGCACCATAGATAAAAATTGGTTAGGCCAAAATCAGGCGGCCTTGGCGATAGCATCAAACGCCAGAAGCTTCTCCAGAAGCTTCGGCATATCCTTCAGATGAACCATATTCGGACCATCGGACGGCGCATTGTCAGGGTCTTCATGGGTCTCGACAAACAGACCTGCAATGCCGACGGCAACCGCCGCACGCGACAATGTCTCGACGAATTCGCGCTGACCACCGGTCGACCCGCCCTGCCCGCCTGGCTGCTGCACGGAATGCGTGGCATCGAAAACCACCGGCGCGCCGAGCGAGGCCATGATCGGCAGCGAGCGCATATCGGAGACGAGCGTGTTGTAGCCGAAAGACGCACCGCGTTCGCAGAGAAGAACGTTCGGATTGCCGCTCTCATTCAACTTCGCCAGCACATTCTTCATATCCCAGGGCGCCAGGAACTGCCCCTTCTTCACATTGATCACGCGACCGGTCTTCGCGGCTGCGATGAGAAGATCGGTCTGGCGGCTAAGGAAGGCCGGGATCTGCAGAACATCGACGGTTTCGGCGACAATGGTGCATTGCTCTTCAGTATGGATATCGGTCAGTACCGGAAACCCGAATTCCTTCTTGAGATCGGCAAAGATCTCCATGGCCTTGTCTAGACCGATGCCGCGCTTGCCGGAGAGCGATGTGCGATTGGCCTTGTCGAAGGATGACTTATAGACAAGCCCGATGCCGAGCTTGCCGCAAAGCTCATGGAGCGTGCCGGCAATCATGAAGGCGTGGTCGCGGCTCTCCATCTGGCACGGGCCGGCAATCAGCGAAAACCGTTCCGTGTTGGAAAAGGCGACAGCACCTTTGCCCTCGCCGGCGACCACTTTCAAATTGTTCTTCACAGTCATCTCATTCCTCACGACACATGCGCCGGACATCGCCGGCAACCGCTTAACTTGCGATGTTGCACAGGCATTATCAGCAAGTGCGCCACGTGTCACGGGATGAGGGAAGCTGCGGCCGAGCACCGACCGCTGCCTTTTAGCCGGCATTCGCCCTCCGGACGACATCGGGATTGGCCTCTGAAAATTGCACGAACGGCCCGACCGCGCGCACGGCGTCGGAAAATCCAGCACTTCCCTTCAGCCCTTCCAACTCCTCAGGCTTGAAACCTTGCGCCAGCAGCATGCGATAGACGGTCTCGCTGTTCTCACCACCGGAGGAAACCCAAGCCGGTAGCGATGCCTCCCAGGCCTTCTTCTCACGCTGGTTTCGGTCGGCAACGATGGCGAGTTTGATCAGTCCGCCGATCGGAATGGGAATACCGTTCACAGCTATATCGGGGACGAAGCTCGCCGGATGAACGCCGCCAAGCGCGTGGTTCTTCAGTATCCTTGCACAGTTGTTGTCGCGCGTCGGCTCCTTGTTCTGCGAAACACGCTTCTGATTGAGCTGAACGATGAGCTTGCAGTTGGCCATCGTCGTGTTCAGGAGCAGCCTGTCATACTCCTTCCGCTTCAAGGCTTCCGGTGAATTGGGGTCGAGTGTCTGGCAACCGGCCAGCGCAATCAGCATTCCGATGAGGGTGAACCTAATGAGCTTCATAAAAATGTCCTTGCCCCAAAAAAAGACGCTACGAAGCAGCGCCGTGGAACCCTGATGATTTTGTTGATAATGCTTCGAATGGCTTGGCCTTCATCCCAAAGGATGACTGGATCGGATGATCCTCGAAGCAGCTGGTAGATACCCGTAAAAATGAGATCATCAACCTGGAGACGAAAAAGATACGCGACACCGTAAAGAAGCTATAAACTTCTACCATTGCGCGGATGACAGGACCGCGAATTGGTCAGACGGAAACGTTTGCGGAATTTTAAGGGATTGCAGAACACATATGGAACATATAGTGTTCGTTCTGTATTTGTTTCACGAATCTTCGCCACGCATTCCAAGGGTTTTCTTCATGCTCACGCGCAAACAGCAGGAACTGCTTCTTTTCATTCATGAGCGAATGAAAGAGTCCGGCGTGCCCCCATCTTTCGATGAGATGAAAGATGCCCTCGATCTCGCCTCGAAGTCTGGTATTCACCGCCTGATCACTGCGTTGGAGGAGCGTGGCTTCATCCGCCGCCTGCCGAACCGGGCAAGAGCGCTGGAGGTCATCAAGCTTCCCGAAGCCTATTCCGCACCCGCACAGAAGCCGCCGCGCGGTTTCTCGCCAAGCGTGATAGAGGGCAGCCTCGGAAAAGCCAAACCGCAGGAGCCTGCCCCGGCCCAGAAGCCCGCAAACGATCAGAGCTCGTCCGCTGTCACCGTCCCTGTGATGGGACGCATCGCAGCCGGTGTGCCGATCTCCGCCATCCAGAACAACACCCACGATGTCGCCGTACCCGTCGATATGCTCGGTACGGGGGAGCACTACGCGCTTGAGGTCAAGGGCGACTCGATGATCGAGGCTGGCATTTTCGATGGCGATACCGTCATCATCCGCAACGGCAGCACCGCCAACCCCGGCGATATCATCGTTGCACTCGTAGACGACGAGGAAGCCACCTTGAAGCGCTTCCGCCGCAAGGGCGCTTCCATCGCGTTGGAGGCTGCAAACCCCGCTTATGAAACCCGCATCTTTGGACCTGATCGGGTCAAGATTCAGGGCAAGCTGGTCGGTCTCATTCGTCGCTATCATTGAGCTATAGCGAGCGGCGTTGGCGTTGCTCCCATCGCTTTCGAGGGGCAAGAACATCCCGAGTTGAACGTTAGAGGCAGGCGATTTGCCTGCCTTCAGGGTGATGATAGGCCTTTAACGTTTACTTTGGGTCATTCGCGGGCTCGGCCAGAGGATTCCTGTTTCAAGGTCTTATGGGTGGCCGGTTCAGTCCCGACCGTGACCCGGAAAGGTTTTCGGGCCTTTGTCAGCAGGCGGAAGGCGGAATTGGACTGCCTGTTTATAGAGGCGCCCACATCTATGATTTCAGCCTCCAAGGACGCCGCAGCATGTGACGCGTGACATCATCGCCCCTCCTCCGTCCTGCCTGTCGATTCTCGATCCTGATCATACTGTCGCAGCGTCGGGAAATCCGGCAACCAGGCTTCACGGCGGATCGTCCAAAGCTCGTAGGTCGGCTCGAACTGATCTGGTGAATCCAGAGAACCGATATTCACCTCGATTTCGTCGTCGCTTTTCCCAAAGACGGGCGAGCCGCAATTGGGGCAGAAGAAGCGGCCATTATAGCTGTGCGTTTCCCCTTCGATTGTCACGGCATCCTCCGGAAAGATCGCTGATGCGTGGAAGAGAGCGCCGTGATGTTTGCGGCAATCCATACAGTGACAAAGGCCGACACGGTAGGGCTTACCCACCATCGAAAGCCTCACCTTACCACAGGCACAACCGCCAGATTTGACGTCCATCTCGAACACTCCATTCACTTCATGTCTGCTCATCAAACCATGACGAGCGAATGAAGTTCATTCTGCTTCTGTCTCCAGACGCGTGAGAGCGGCGAACACATCAAATCATATGATATCTGACATGACAGACTAGGCCTGTATGTCCTCCCGCTCATGCGTTACGACCTTTGCAAGCACTTACGCTTTGGCCAATTGCCTGCGATACGAGCCGCCTTATCACCAAGAAAAGACAACATGTACGATCTCTACATCGCCAATAAGAACTACTCCTCCTGGTCGCTCCGGCCTTGGGTTCTGATGCGGACATTGAGCATCCCTTTCAATGAGCGCCTCTTCCCCTTCAACGATCCCGATTCGAAGAACAGCTTCATGCACTTCTCCCCCTCCGGCAAGGTGCCCTGCCTGGTGCATGGCGATGTCACCGTCTGGGAATCGCTTGCAATCGTGGAATATCTCGCCGAACGGCATGATGGTGTTTGGGCTGAGGATGCCAAGGCGCGGGCCTGGTCGCGCTCTGCCGCCGCCGAGATGCATTCCGGCTTCCAATCCCTGCGCAATCTGCACCCGATGAGCGTAGGCTTGCGCATCCGGCCAGTCCCCGCAAGCGACGCGCTCCGCAAGGATATAGCGCGCATCGACACGCTCTGGCAGCAGGGGCTGGACACTTTTGGCGGACCGTTTCTGACCGGTGTCAATTTCACCGCCGTTGACGCCTTCTTCTGCCCCGTTGCCTTTCGCTTCCAGACTTACGGCACCGCAACGTCGCCAGCAGCGGAGGCTTACAAGACGCGCCTCCTTGGTTTGCCGGCGATGAGGGAATGGGAGCAGGCAGCGGTCTCCGAACCGTGGCGTGATCCGGAGCATGAGGAAGAAGCGCGGGCGTCGGGCGAGATCATTGAGGATCGGCGTTCCGACGCAGTTTAGAGGCAACGAGTTATGGCTTGGCCGCCAGCATCGCTTCAATATGCGGCGGCACCTCTCCGTCAAACGTCTTGCTGCGCCAGTCATAAGCGCGGTGGACGGACCAGGGTCTGGCGACGCCTCGCATCGCCGCGCGTGCAGCCGCGACGGGCGCTCCACTTTCATTCAGCCAAAGCTCCAGCGAACCTGTCTTGCGTAATGTGGCGGCGCTGATCAATGTTGCGCCTGAGCGACAAGTCGTGAAGGGCACGGAGCGCGAGGTGACGACGATATCCGCCACATCACAGGCGGTTCCGGTGAAGGCGGTGTTCGAAATGGCAGCGACCCTGACGCCAGTCTCATGCCGCCCCACGCACCACGCATTCCTCTGGCATGAGAAAGCGTTCGTCCGCTCGAGAGCCAGTAGCATCTTTTCGCGGGCCTGTTGCTTTTGCTGATCGGTCAGAACAGGTTGGCGGCGCGTCGGTGCCTGTACCGTGGTCTCTTCATCGCTCGCTGCGTTGTCATCAAAGATGACAGGCGCCACATGCTTGTCCGGCAGCGGCACCGCCCTCGCCCACTGTTCATAGACAAAGCCCTTCGCCTGACGCTTCGTTGTGGCGACGGCCTGATCCGTGCGAAAAGCGACGAGAACGCCATCTTCGTAGATCAAAAGGTCCGGCTTCGGCTTATTCTGCTCAACCGGCACCAAGACAAGACCAGCAAGGAGAAGAGGAAGCCCCACGAGAGCGAGCCGTGTCCGCAGCAAGGTCAGCAGAAGAAAACCGACCGTAGAGACAATGAGAAACCATGGGTGCTGCCGCCCGATTGTGGCGTCTCCGCCCCAGCTGGATACGGTTTTGGCAATGTCGATCACCATCGCCATGCCGTAACCCATCAGCTTCAGGAACGGTGCGTCGAGACCGAAGGGCATGAGCAGCATGGCAATCAGCGCAGATGGCATGACGATGATGGACATGACCGGCATAGCCGCGAGATTGGCGGCCAGGCCATAGGTGGTGATCCGGTGGAAATGCTCGATGGAGTAAATCGCGGTCGAGACGCCTCCGATCAGCGAGGTGATGACCACACCCCCGACAATGGTACCCGCTTTGGAGGATGCCACCATCCACAAGGGTGGTCGCGCAACAAAGAGACGCTCTCGATTGCCCCGCCATCTGCTCCAGAAGGAATAGGCCGCGACCAGCGCAAGCGTTGCGGCAAAGGACATCTGGAAACTCGGACCCATGATCTCGTGCGGTGAAATCGCAATGATGACGATGGCCGCAAGCGCGACATTGCGAAGGCTGATCGACGGCCGGTTCACGAGAACCGCGGCCAGCATGATCGACATCATCAGCCATGCCCGCTCGGCGGAAACGGCAAAACCTGAGATCAGGTAATAGGCGAATGTCATCAACAGCGCCGCAAATGCCGAGATCTTCTTCACGGGATAGCGTTGCGAGAAACCCGGAAAAAGGCTGAAAACCATGCGCATGCCGACGAAGAAGATGCCGGAGGCCAGCGCCATGTTGAGCCCGGATATAGCGACGATATGGGCGAGCCCCGACACACGCAACGCTTCCATTGTTTCACTGGAAATCGCACGGCGCTCATCCGTGATGATCGAGGCCGCAAAAGCGCCCGCATCACCGCCGATGACGCTGCGTATGCGTTCCGCAATGGCGGAGCGCAACGCGTAAAGCCAGGAATCGGCTGCGTCTAACCAGCTGTCCTTGTCCTCGCTCTCCCTTTGCGTCGGCAAGGCCGTGGGTGCGCTATAAAAGAATCCGGTTGCACCAATCCCGTCGAAATAGGCGGAAAATGCAAAGTCGTTGAGGCCGGGCAGCGCGGGACCGGATGGGGGCGAAAGACGCGCCTTGCCGGTAATACCGGCCCCAACCGCGATGGGTTGTTCGCGACTGCGGGCGAGAACAGAAATCCGGTTTGGCAGCCGTGCCAGAGAGGGACCACTCGTCGAAGTCAGGGCAATCGTATAGCGCCAGTAGCCCTTGGCATCCACCTCCCGCCTCTCCACTGTGCCAGTAATTGTAGTGGTCACGGCACTGTCGAGAACCGTCGTCCCTGCACGGCGGGTCTCCCAGTTCGCTAGCAACATGCCAAGCAGCAGAAGTGCAAGCACGGCAACCATGAACGAGACCACGGTTTGTCGATGACGCATGATAATGGCAATGGGGATGACGCAAAGGCTGCTTACAAAGAGAACGACGTCGGACGGTGGAGAGGAAAGCGAAAACCAGAGTGCCGCGCCCGCGCCGATCAGCACGGGGATGAAAAGGAAGCCCTGCCGGTACTGGAGCTCCTCGGCGATGCAGCGCGATAAGGTCGATCGCAATCGCTGCGCAAAGCCTTGATGCGCAGGATGCGATGGAGCGAAGATTGCAATATCGGTATTCGTGAGACCGGCGGGCAAATTGATGCCGTCGAGCTCGACCCTCACAGGCGTGCCCGTCTCTAGCAAGCGGAACTGCTGCCGTTCCCCGTACTCGTTCAAGTGCCGCCCCTCGGTCCCTTAGGCCAATTTGCAGCCTTGCGATTCGGATTGCAATCCAGCGCGCCGATTAAGGAAGCATTGACTTAAAACGAAACAGTAAAGTGGCAAAATCGATTAGATGGGCATATTCCAATTCCGCGATGCACAATTTGCCTTTTGGATAGCTTGGCATCGTCGCACGGATCATATAGCTAAATCCGTGACGCTTAATTGGCCGATGCGTCAACCCGCATCGCCTGCATATTCGGAGGTATGGTATGACGGAAAAAAGCGCTACAGTGACCCTCGGCGACAAGACGATCGATCTTCCTGTACGAGAAGGTACGATTGGCCCGCACGTCGTCGATATCGGCACTCTGTACAAACACACCGGCTCCTTCACCTACGATCCCGGTTTCACCTCTACCGCCTCGTGCGAATCCAAGATCACCTATATCGATGGTGACGAAGGCGTTCTGCTGCACCGCGGTTACCCGATCGAGCAGCTTGCCGAACAGGGCGACTTCCTCGAGACCTGCTATCTGCTGCTTTACGGCGAACTGCCAACGACCGCGCAGAAGAAGGACTTCGACACCCGTGTGACGCGTCACACCATGGTGCATGAACAGATGAGCCGCTTCTTCACCGGTTATCGTCGCGACGCCCACCCAATGGCTGTCATGTGTGGCACCGTCGGCGCTCTCTCCGCCTTCTACCATGACTCGACCGACATCACCGATCCGCACCAGCGCATGGTCGCTTCCCTGCGCATGATCGCCAAGATGCCGACGATCGCGGCCATGGCCTACAAGTACCATATCGGCCAGCCCTTCGTTTACCCGAAGAACGATCTCGATTACGCATCGAACTTCCTGCACATGTGCTTTGCCGTTCCGTGCGAAGAATATAAGGTCGACCCGGTTCTGGCGCGCGCCATGGACCGCATCTTCATCCTTCACGCCGACCACGAGCAGAACGCGTCGACCTCGACCGTTCGTCTGGCCGGTTCCTCGGGCGCAAACCCATTCGCATGTATTGCAGCCGGCATTGCCTGCCTCTGGGGCCCCGCTCACGGCGGCGCCAACGAAGCAGCGCTGAACATGCTGAACGAAATCGGCACCGTTGATCGTATTCCTGAATACATCGCCCGCGCCAAGGACAAGAACGATCCGTTCCGCCTGATGGGCTTTGGCCACCGCGTCTACAAAAACTACGATCCACGCGCCAAGATCATGCAGAAGACGATGTACGAAGTGCTGGAAGCCACCGGCAACTCCGACGATCCGATCATGCAGGTCGCTCTCGAACTCGAGAAGATCGCGCTTTCAGATCCTTACTTTGTCGAGAAGAAGCTGTACCCGAACGTCGACTTCTATTCCGGCATCACGCTCAAGGCGCTTGGCTTCCCCACGACCATGTTCACGGTTCTCTTCGCTCTCGCCCGCACCGTCGGCTGGATTGCTCAGTGGAACGAGATGATCGAAGATCCGCAGCAGCGTATCGGTCGCCCGCGCCAGCTCTACACCGGTGCTGCAAAGCGCGACTACGTTCCGGTTTCCAAGCGCTAAACCGCTCCCGGACATTGAAAAAAGAAGAAGCGTCTCCTGCGAGGCGCTTTTTTTATGCGCTAAGCGCTGGGTGCTGAATCGGCCTGAGAGGGGAAGACTTGAAGCAAACCCGGCTTCCGCTTATATCGTCGGGGAGAGGACGACCTCGGCCATGTCGGCAACAGCACTCGGGACGGCCCGATTTGGTTATCTCGGGAGTTTCCCCATGCGCAGCATAGGCGATCGTATACGCCACGCCCTCAGCTTTGAAATTATCGGCCTTGCTCTCGTCATTCCACTTGGCGCGGTCGTCTTCCATATGCCGATGAGCGACATCGGCATTGTCGGCATCGTCAGCGCCACCGTCGCAACGGCTTGGAATTATCTCTACAATCTCGGCTTCGACCACACCTTGCAGCGCCTGCGTGGCACGACGCTGAAGACGCCAACAATCCGCGTCGTCCATGCCGTTCTATTCGAGCTTGGACTTCTGATCGTCCTGATGCCTTTCATAGCCTGGTACCTCGGCATCGGCATCATCCACGCGCTTATCATGGACGTATCCTTCGCGCTGTTTTACATCGTCTACGCTTTCGTCTTCAACTGGGCTTACGACACGATCTTTCCCCTGCCGGAATGGCGGAAAGAAGCGACAGCGAAATGAGCCTTCGGGTTTGACCCAAATGCGATCACAAAGAAAAACGCCGCGCATCGTATGATGTCGCGGCGTTCATTTTTCAATATCGTATACCGATTAAAGCGCCTTCAACGTCCAGGCCACAATCTCGCGAGACGCTGCAGCGAAAGCCGAGTCCAGCGCCTTGACGAGGTTGGCATTGCCCGTGCCGCTGACACGTGTGCTCGCCCGGAATACGTTCTGCGCCCGAACGGTGCCGTTGCGATCATTCAGCAACTGTACCGAAATCTCGATATTGGCGACGTTATTCTTGGTGTCGATCTCGAAAGCGCGGATATCGGTCACGACCTGATAGTCGATCGCCAGTCCCTGCCCTGGACGCCCGACACCGCCGAGGCGACCCGTATCCTGGAAGGCCTCGACCAGCTTCGACTGCACCATGCGCGGCAGTCGGTCGCTCCATTGCGAATTCGCGAGATACTGAACCTCCGAATTGGAAAGCCTTACAACGATATTCTCGCTGTCCAGCGCCTTCAAGGCGGTCGGCTCCGCGATCAGAAGCTGTCGCGACTTCAGCGATGGCGCCTGCGTCACAGGTGCCGGCGACACGGACAAATCGAACGTATCGTTCTTGGCACCGCCGCCACAGCCCACAAGGAGTGCACCAAGAAGGGGCATCATCAGAGCAAACTTCATCGAAGTCGGGACAAATCCCCGCACGTGCATCGGTGAAATCATAGAACCACTACCCCCATCAACGCCGTGTCCGGCCATCATATTGTTTTACGTTCTCGCCACCAAAGATCAGACGCTGCGGATCGCGGTCGAAATTGGTGATCGTATTGTTGAGGTTGTCGACCGTCTGGCGCGTATTGCTGATCAGCGCCTGGAAGTCTCTCAAACCCGAATTCGAGAACCGCGTAAGATTGTCGGCAATCGGACCAATACGCGCATTGAGGTTGTCCGCCACAGCCTTGAACGAAGCGAGCGTCTCACGCGCTTTGGCAAAAAGCGAATTGGCGTCATCGGTTCCAAGCATGCCATCGACTTTCGCTAGAATGCCGTCGACGCGACTGGAAGCCAAGTTCAGCTTGCGAGACATGTCGGTGAAGTCGGCAATCGCCTGATCGATGTCCTGGCGGCGCGTTCCGACGTCATCGGCGATCTGACGGAACGTCGAAATTGCCTGACGTGCGTCAGCGGTTGCGGCAGACACGTCGTCCACCGTGTTGCTGACCTTGGCCGCATCGACAGAAGCCAGCAGCTCGTCCGCGCGTTTCACCACGGTCTGAACTTCAGCGCTAGCCTGCTCGAAGTTGCGAGACGTGCGCTGGACGGTGTCCATGACGTCCTGAATGCCACCGGATGAGGCCGCAACGTCGGACGTAACCTTGTCGACATTGGTGAGGATCGAGTCGATCTTCTGCGAGTCCACCGCCTTCACCAGATCTTCGACCGCCGTCAGCGTGCCATCGAGACGAACGGACACCGACTGCACGGTGGTCGACAGCGAGCTCAGGCTTTCGAGGAAGTTTTCGATCCCGTCGGAATTAGAAGCCAGTGCAGCGGAGAATTTCTCGGCATTGCGAACGGTTTCCGTCAACGGTCCGCGCGCATCCTGCACGAAGCCCTGCAGCTCACCGATCGCCCCATCCGCACGCTTGAGGATCTTGTCGGCTGTTGCCAAGAGGTTGGTCACGCTCGATAAATCAGCCGTCAGTTCAGCCGGAACACCGGTCTCAAACGACTTCTGGAGAATCCGCTCTTCATTGCTGCGTCCGCCGGAAAGCTCGATATAGGCAGCGCCCGTCAGGCCCTGGATTTCCAGAACGGCACGGGTGGATGGAAAGACCGGCGCATCCGCCTGCACTTCCGTGTAGGCAATCGAGTAAGCCGGATCGTCACGGTCGATCGAAAGACCACGCACCGTACCAACGGGAATACCGTTGAACCGCACGGGAGAACCAACAGACAAGCCGTTTGCCGAGCCGGGGATACGGATCGTCAGCTGTGCTGTGGGACCGCCGCGACCGAACTCGGCCATCCAATAAACGAAGCCAAACGCCGCCGCGACCACGATGAGCGTGAAGATACCGACAATGGTGTAATTCGCCTTGGTTTCCATGCCTATCCGTTACTCCCCGGAATCTGTTGCGTGCCATCCGGAAGGACGACGGCGCGAGCCCGCTTTCCGCGGAAATATGATTGGACCCAAGGATCGTCGTTATTGAACATATCCTCAAGTGTACCTTCGACTGCCACCTTGTTGTTGCCGAGAACGGCGATGCGGTCGCAAACTGAAAACAGGCTGTCGAGATCGTGGGTCACCATGTAGACGGTCAGACCCATCGAATCGCGCAGGCGCGCAATCAGCATATCAAATTCTGCGGCACCGATCGGATCGAGACCCGATGTCGGCTCGTCCAGGAAAACCAGATCCGGATCGAGCGCCAGAGCGCGCGCCAGCGCTGCGCGCTTGATCATGCCGCCCGAGAGTTCGGAAGGAAACTTGTCGCCCGCATCCGGCTTCAGACCCACCATCTCGATCTTCAACGCAGCAAGCTCATCCATGAGCTTTTGCGGCAGATCGAGATATTCGCGCATCGGCAGTTGAATGTTCTCTTTCACGGTCAAACCGGAGAACAAAGCACCTTGCTGAAATAGAACGCCAAGACGCGTATCAAGCGCCATGCGCTCTTCATCCGATGCCTTGTCGTAATCCGTCCCAAGAATCTTGATGGTGCCGCCCTGGCGCGGCAGAAGCCGCAGCACCGTACGCATCAATACCGACTTACCTGCACCGGATGGGCCGATGAAGCCGAGGATTTCACCGCGATAGACATCGAGATCGAGATGATCGAGCACGACCTTATCGCCAAAGCTGACGGTCACGCCTTGGACCGAGAGCACGACTTCGCGATCCTTGTTGCTGGCTTTCTTGTTGTCGACTGCTTGCCCTTGATCCACAGCCCTCTCCTCAGAAATCGATGGCTGAATAGAAGATGGCAAAGACGGCATCGACGAGGATCACGACGAAGATCGACTTGACCACCGATGACGTCACGTGCTGACCGAGCGACTCCGCGCTGCCGCCAACCTTCATACCTTCGACGGCTGCAACGATGCCGATGATAAGAGCCATGAACGGCGCCTTGATCATGCCGGACGCGATCGTCGAGCTTTCAACGGCGGCATGAAGACGCGAGAGAAACACTTCGAAGGTGATGCCGGAGTAGAGCAACGATACGATGGCAGCGCCAAAGAGTGCGGAGAAATTGGCGATGATGGTGAGAAGCGGCAAGGCGATGGTCAGCGCCACCAGACGCGGGAACACCAGAACGCCCACCGGGTTAAGACCGATGACCTTGAGCGCATCGATTTCCTCGCGCATCTTCATCGAACCGATTTCAGCGGTGATTGCACTGCCGGACCGACCCGCGATCATGATGGACGTCAGAAGGACACCGATTTCACGCAGCTGCAGAATACCGACAAGGTCGACAACGAAGACTTCGGCGCCAAAGTACCGCAGCTGGAACGCGCCCTGCTGGGCGATGATCGCACCGATCAGGAACGACATCAGCGTAATGATGGGCACCGCTCGAACGCCCATGTGATCGATCTGGTTGACGATAGCAGCCGGTGAAACACCGCGCCCTCGGCCAAGCTTCATCTGCGCGCCCCGAACAGCAGAGCCGAGAATGAACATGCCCGCCATGAAGTCCGATCCTGCCTGGACGACATTGCGTCCGATGGGATCAAAAATGCGGCTGACGATGCTTTGCTTGTGCGTATCCTTCGGCGGCAGCGGCGCTTCATCGGGAAGCGAGTTGATGATCTCCTCGACCTTCTCGTTGCCCTCGAAGCTCACCTCCGAACCCGACTTCTCCAGGCGACTGCGCAGGCGGTGGAGGATCCACGCACCCGTCGTATCGATATTATCGACACCGGAAAGGTCGATCCTGATCGGCCCAGACGCACCTGCTTTTTCGATTTTTTCGAGTTCGGGCAGCACGGAAGAGATATTTGCATTGCGCCAGGAACCGGAGAGCACATAGCGCACACCGCCGCGCTCCGCGTTATTATCCGCCGAGATTGCAGCCTGTTCCACCCGCTTGCCTGGTTCCTGTTCTTGCATATTTCTCCGAGCGAATGCAGCTTACTGAAAGATTCTCTTAACGATTCATATCGTTTGCCGGACCAGCAAGCCACAGCGGTGCACCGTAAATGGATACATATTTTGCAGGTTCCATGGTTTTCCCCCCCAACTATAAGGCAATTTTGATGGGCCGTTACCTCGAAGCCACAGCACAAGTCTTCCCGGTTGCAGGAAGCTTCACCATTTCGCGTGGAAGCCGCACCGAAATCAACGTGGTGACGTGCACCATCACGCAGGATGGCGTCAAAGGTCAGGGAGAATGCGTCCCCTACCCGCGCTATGGAGAAACAATCGACGGCGTTCTGGCAGATATTGAAGCGGCGGCGAAGGCGATCGCCTCTGGGCTCGACAAAGAGCATCTTCAGCAAGCGATGAAGCCGGGTGCCGCACGCAATGCCGTCGACTGCGCTTTATGGGATCTGGAAGCGAAACTCTCCGGCAAACGGGCTTCGTCCCATTTTTTGCCGTCGGTACCGACGCCGCTTCTGACCGCCTATACGATTTCGCTTGCCGATGCTGAGACGATGGCGGCAAAAACAAGAGAGAACGCCCATCGTCCACTCTTGAAGATCAAGACCGGGACCGAGGACGACGAGGCGCGGTTACGCGCCGTTCGCGCAGCCGCACCGGATGCCAGAATCATCGTCGATGCCAATGAGGGATGGCGTGAAGAAAACATCGAGCACCACATGGCCATCGCGGCGGAACTGGGCATTTCGCTTATCGAGCAGCCTCTTCCCGCAGGAAATGACGCGTTTCTCGCAACGATAAAACGCCCCATTGCCATTTGCGCGGATGAGAGCGTTCATCTCACGAGAGACCTGGCGTCGCTTCGAGATCGCTATGACGCGATCAACATCAAGCTCGACAAGACGGGCGGCCTCACCGAAGCGCTGGTGATGAAGCAGGAGGCCGAGCGCCTCGGTTACACAATCATGGTGGGCTGCATGCTGGGAACGTCGCTTGGCATGGCGCCCGCCGTCCTTCTGGCACAGGACACCGCCTTTGCAGATCTGGACGGCCCGCTGCTCCTGGCGCGCGATCGAGAGCCGGGGCTCGTCTATGACGGATCTTTCGTGCATCCGCCGCACCCCGAATTATGGGGATAAACGCACCGTTAGAGCGCCCTTCAAATTCAAGCACCCCGCTTTTTTGACAATCGGCTCCGATTACCGGGCCGATGCTGTCGGGAGAGACCTTATCAAGCCGCCTTGGAATCGATCAGCTTGGGGAACGCGACCGGCTCCATTTGGCGAACAGTTGGCTCTGCCGTCGTCTCACTGGTCTGCATCCAGGTGATCAGTTCGAAGGTGCCGTCCATGGTCTCGGCAATTGCCGTGCAGCTTTCCACCCAGTCACCGGTATTGATGTAGCGGATCCCGTCGATATCCTCCATCACCGCATGGTGAATATGGCCACAGATCACGCCATCCACCTTGTTGCGCCGGGCTTCATCGGCCACCACGCGCTGGAACTCGCCGATGAAGTTGACCGCATGCTTCACCTGCAGCTTGGCCCAGGCGGAGAAGGACCAGTAAGGCAGGCCGATGCGGCGGCGAACGGCTGCGATTGCGACATTGATGGCGATGGCCGCATCGTAAGCCCAGTCACCGAGATAGGCGAGAAGGCGTGCATTGCGCACAACGACATCGAACTCGTCCCCATGCAGCACGAGATACTTCTTGCCGTCTGCCGCCTCGTGGATCATGCGCTCGGCCACTTCGATGCCGCCGAAATGGGTGCCGGGAAATTCCCGCAAGAATTCGTCGTGGTTTCCAGGGATATAGACAATGCGCGCGCCCTTGCGCGCCTTGCGCAAAAGCTTCTGCACCACGTCATTGCAGCCTTGCGGCCAGTACCAGCTGCGACGAAGGCGCCAGCCATCGATAATGTCGCCGACCAGAACGATCGTGTCCGCTTCGTGATACTTCAGAAAGTCCAGCAGGAAATCCGTCTTGGCCGCTTTCGAGCCAAGATGCACATCGGAAATGAAGAGCGTTCTGAAGTGTCTGGTTTCGGTCTGCGTGGCCATGGCCTCATCCCCTCGTCTCATGAAAGGCGTTTGGAAATCTTTCATCTTTTGGAAAAACAGACTCGTGTTTCAGCAAGATGACAAAGCGGCATTTCCATGGTCTGACGCTGGTCTTTTTGCGAATATCGACTTTCGCGCTTTTGCATGCCACGCGCCAAATAAACGGCTGTACCGTCGGACTGTTTGCTGTATGCAAAGACCTTCGCGAAAATTGAAATAAAGCGGTGAAAAAGATGAGTTCTCAGGACAAGGGCACGACGCAAAACAAGAGCAGCAATGCGGATCTGGATGAGCAGGCGCTCTTCTACCACCGCTATCCGCGCCCGGGTAAACTCGAAATTCAGGCTTCCAAGCCGCTCGGCAACCAGCGCGACTTGGCACTTGCCTACTCACCGGGCGTCGCGGCCCCGTGCCTTGCCATTCATGAAAATCCGGAAACGGCAGCAGAGTATACCGCGCGCGCAAACCTGGTGGCTGTGATTTCGAACGGCACCGCCGTGCTCGGCCTCGGCAATATCGGCCCGCTGGCGTCCAAGCCGGTCATGGAAGGCAAGGCCGTTCTTTTCAAGAAATTTGCCGGTATCGACGTCTTCGATATCGAAATCGACGCGCCCGGCATCAACGATATGGTCTCCACCATCTCCGCCCTTGAGCCCACCTTCGGCGGCATCAACCTTGAAGACATCAAGGCTCCTGAGTGTTTCGAAGTCGAGCGTCAACTGCGCGCCAAGATGAACATCCCGGTCTTTCATGACGACCAGCACGGAACGGCAATCATCGTTGCCGCAGCCGTTACCAATGCCTTGGAACTCGCCGGCAAGTCCTTGTCCGACGTCAAGATCGTTGCGTCCGGTGCCGGTGCTGCGGCCCTCGCCTGCCTCAACCTGCTGGTCGTGATGGGCGCCAAGCGCGAAAACATCTGGGTCCACGATATTGAAGGCCTCGTTTATGATGGCCGCAACACGCTGATGGACGAATGGAAGGAAGTCTACGCGCAGAAAACCGACAAGCGCGCGCTGGCAGAATCCATCGATGGCGCGGACGTGTTCCTCGGTCTGTCGGCCGCTGGTGTTCTGAAGCCGGAGCTGCTGGCGAAGATGGCGGAAAAGCCGCTGATCCTGGCACTCGCCAATCCAAAGCCCGAAATCATGCCGGAGGAAGCGCGTGCCGCGCGTCCCGATGCGATGATCTGCACCGGCCGTTCGGACTTCCCGAACCAGGTCAACAACGTTCTCTGCTTCCCTTACATCTTCCGTGGTGCGCTCGATTGCGGCGCAACCAGCATCAACGAAGAAATGAAGATGGCGGCTGTGCGCGCGATCGCCGAACTGGCGCGCGAGGAAGTTTCAGAAGTAGCAGCCAAGGCCTATAGCGAAGAGACACCGATCTTCGGCCCGAACTACCTCATCCCTTCGCCTTTCGACCCGCGTCTCATCCTGCGCATTGCCCCCGCCGTTGCGCGTGCTGCCGCCGCAAGCGGCGTCGCGTCGCGACCCATCACCGATTTCGATGCCTATCTCGATCAGTTGAACCGCTTTGTCTGGCGTTCCGGCTTCATCATGAAGCCGATCTTCAACAGTGCCAAGAGCGCGGAAAAGAAGCGCATCATCTTTGCCGAAGGCGAAGACGAGCGCGTGCTGCGGGCCGCGCAGGTTCTTCTGGAGGAAGGTACGGGCATCCCGATCCTGATCGGCCGTCCGCAGATCATCGAAACGCGCCTGAAGCGCTTCGGCCTGCGCATCCGCCCGAACGCCGATTTTGCTGTGGTCAATCCGGAGGACGATCCGCGCTACCGCGGATATGTCGATGATTACTTCGCGCTTGTCGGTCGCGCTGGTATCAACCCGGAAGCGGCGCGTACGATCGTGCGTACCAACACCACTGTCATCGGCGCCCTCTCCGTCAAGCGTGGCGAGGCCGATGCTCTGATCTGCGGTCTGGAAGGCCGGTTTGACCGTCACTTGCGCGACGTCAACCAGATCATCGGCAAACGCGAAGGCGTGCAGTCTTTTGCCGGTCTGAGCCTGCTGATCACCCAGCGGGGCGCGCTGTTCATGACCGACACTTTCGTCAATTACGATCCGAGTTCGGAAGACGTCGCCGAAATGGCGATCCTCGCCGCCAAGGAAATCAAGCGCTTCGGCATCACACCGAAGATCGCGCTCGCCAGCCATTCGAACTTCGGTTCGCGCGATTCCGCAAGCGCCCGCAAAATGCGCGCCGCACTTCAACTCGTCCGCGACAAGGCGCCAGAACTGGAAATCGATGGCGAAATGCAGGGTGGTTCGGCATTGTCCGAAATACTGCGCAAGCGCGCCATGCCCAATAGCGCTTTGTCCGGTGAGGCAAACCTGTTGGTCTTCCCGAACCTCGACTCTGCCAATATTTCGCTCGGCATCGTTCGCACGATGACGGAGGGTCTGCATGTCGGGCCAATCCTGCTTGGCACGGCCTTGCCGGCACACATCCTGTCGCCCACTGTCACCTCGCGCGGCGTGGTCAACATGGCAGCGCTTGCAGCCGTCCAGGCTTCACACCCTTCGGTGTGATGGTCGCGAGCGACGAAGATAGTGCGTCACTTCGAATTAACGCAATTTTGAAACTGCTGTTGCCGCATTGCGGCACAGCCCTATGCTATCCTGAACTTAATCCTAGCGCGAACGTTGGTGGTTGATGTTGAAAGGGATGCCGACTGAATGCTGACGGGCCTGCAGAAATCGAAGGGGCGCACGGCGCCACGCCGTAACCGTCTCATCGGTTCCGTGATAGCGGCATTTCTCATCGCGCCCCTTGCCGCTGAGGCGCAGGACATCTGCGAAACGCTTGAGGCTCAGCTGAGGCAACCAGCAGAGTCCACCCAGGTTATCGGCACCACAGCGCAGGTCCGGCAATTTGCCAATGCGCTGACGCAGCAGAACCTCGTGATCCGGCGCATCAAGAACGATCTGCGAAGCTATGGCTGCTCCTCCGGCAGCGTTATCGTTTATGGAAACCCGAATGCGCAAATCTGCGGTGACATCGCGGATGCACTGGCGCAGGCCGAAGCCGAGCGGGACATGATTGCTCAAGACCGCAATCGTATGCTCGCGAGCCGTCGCACGGAAGCGGCTGACCGATGGGATCGCATCATGGCAGCGCTTGATGCGGAGGGCTGCCTTGATCGTCGTCCACCCGATTACGCGTCGACCGACCCTAGATTGGATGCTCAACCCCGCGGCTACACCGATCCCTTCAATGACCATCAAAGGGACATCGGCAACTACGGCCCGACACCGGATATGCCGACCGAGGGTGGCTTGAGGACGCTCTGCGTGCGCACCTGCGACGGAGCCTTCTTCCCCATATCCTCCAATGCCACGCCGATGGATTTCGGCGCTCAGGCTGCGCAATGCGAGCGCATGTGTCCCGGCACCGAAACAGAACTCTTCTACCATTCCATGGTCGGACAAGAGAGTTCGGATATGGTGTCAGCCAAGACCGGTCAGCCTTACAAGTCTATGCCAACAGCCTTTGCCTATCGCAACGGCTCACCGTCGACACGGTCTCCCTCCTGTTCATGCAACATGGCAGCCTATCATCAAGAGATGAAGAAGCAGAATGAACAGGCGAGCGCACCACAATCGTCTCCTGATCGATCCTATTCCGGGATCACCCGGATTCCCGCGCCGAAGACCGAGAACCCCAAACCGGCTTCGCCAGAACCTGCTCCGCAGGTCGAGGCCAAGGCTCCCCCTGCTCCCGAGAGGGACTACGACCCGAAAAACAGCAAGGTGCGTATCGTCGGGCCACAATTCCTCCCCGAAGAGACAAGCCGCATCGACCTGAAAAATCCCGCCCTGAAGGGTGCACAGCCTCAGCAGGAATAAAACCGCATGCGGAGCCTCACAATAGAGAAGCCGCATCAGTGCTTAGAGCATCGGCCCGAAAATCTGCATCGATCTCCGAATGCATGACGCATCATTTAAAGGCCGTTTATGTGTCAAATAAAGCGTGTCGCGATCTTTCAGATTCGCTTATACGCTTTAGGTCCTTGTTATCGCATGTCGATATCGCAAAACCGCTGCACAGTTTTGCGCGACATGCTTTAGGACGCATAACCCTCTAAAATCGCGGAAACCAGGGCGGTACCAGCGGTTGGCCTGGCATTGGCTCTCGCACCGGCAGGCCGACATCTCGCCGAAGCCGATCGCTCAGATGGGTGGCGTGGTTTCTCGTCCGCCGATGCTTCATGGCACCGAGAACCGCTGCCTTCAGCGTAGCCCACGCACCGAAGCTGCGAACCAGCTCCTCAACTGTCCTGGAAAGATCATTTACACTCAAAGATTGTTGTTTAGACATAGGTCATCCGTCCCGGCGCTCGATAGCAACCAGGTCCTCTTGTGATGAAAAAAGGCGTGCGGAAACGTTCTGCGCAGCAACAGACTGCGAGGTCAAAAGACTATCGACACACCGTGATGTATAGTGAAAGCGCCTGCAAAGGCAGGGAAAAGCTTAGATCGCGATTCCACGTCGGTATGCGCGGAGCTTGGATCCGGACATCACCGGGGCCACGGGCATAACCATACCAGAGAGGCAAAAATGCTTAAATGTAGTCATCTAACGCCTCCTGTTTCTTGAGTTGCGGGCCCGATTTTTCTGCCACATCTTCGATTCGCCTGCAAGAGGTTCAATCGCGAATTGTATTGATGACAGTATATCAGTGCAAAAAAGTCACAGGAGGCGCCAGTGACATTCATCAGCGTAGCAGCTTGTGCTTAGCGATGCTCGATCTTCAAACCGAAGCCTTGCATCAGCCTTCTCGTGGTGAAATCCGGCTGACCGGATGTGAAGATGGCGAAATCAAAGCCATCAGGATGCTCCGCTCCCTGTAACACCTCGACCTTGCGGCGTGCCTGCCGGGCAATCGCTTCCGCCGGATCGAGCCAGTCAACAGGCCATGGTGCAAGCCTGCGAAAGACGTTTGCCATAAAAGGATAATGCGTACAGGCAAGCACCACGATGTCGGTCCTTCGGCCCTGATCCTCGATAAAGCACGGTGAGATTTCCGCCAAAACGTCCTCATCCAAGACGCTATCGCCCCTTATCCAGCTTTCCGCCATCCGTGCCAGATTTTCAGAACCGACGAGGCGCACGTGACATTGCGTGGCGAAAGACTGGATAAGGTCCCGGGTATAGGCGCGCTTCACCGTACCGGGTGTTGCCAGCACAGAGACAAGGCCTGAGCGCGTGCGCTCTGCCGCTGGCTTTATGGCCGGCACCGTTCCGATAAAGGTCATGTCGGGAAAAGCGGCCCGCAAGTCTGCGCCGGCAAGCGTGAAGGCTGTGTTGCAGGCGATGATGCAGATTTCCGGCCGATAGGTGTCGAGCAATTGGGCGAACAGCGAGAGAATGCGTCGGCGCAACCCATCCTCTTCCCATCCGCCATAAGGAAACCCCGCATCATCGGCGACATAGATGAAGCCGCGCTCGGGCATCAAAACCCGCGCCTCGCGCAAAACCGTCAGGCCGCCGATGCCGGAATCAAAGACAAGAACCGGCTTGGAAACGGGAAGATCAGTCGTTGTCGCCAGAGCCATTCGTTGGTGTCCCCTCGCCTTCGGCGCTTTTCTCTGTCCGCTTCGGCCAGCGGCGCGGAAACGCGTCCAGCGATTTGATCACGCCGCGAAACACGCTGATTTCCTGCTCCGTAAATCCCCGTCGCGACAGAACAGCGCGCAGATTGTCGACCATTTTTGGCTTTTTTTCAGCCGGATGGAAATATCCGCGCGCGTCCAGTGCCTCTTCGATCTGGTCGAACAGGCCGAAGACCTGTTCCTTGGTGGAAGGCCGTTGCTGCACCGACTGAAACGCAGTCTCCGCAAGATCTTCCATGCCGGACTTCATCCACTCGTAAGACATCAGCAGCACGGCTTGAGCAATGTTGAGCGACGCGAAGGCGGGGTTGACGGGGAACGTCACGATTTCGTCGGCAAGCGCGACCTCCTCATTCGTCAGACCCCAGCGCTCGCGGCCGAACATGATCCCGGTTCTCTCACCTGCCTTGAACTTGGCGCGCAAGGTTTCAGTCGCCGTGACTGGCGCGCGGACCGGCTTGAAGCCGTAGCGTTCACGCGCCGTCGTCGCATAGACGAAATTCAGATCACGAACCGCATCCTCCAGCGTGTCATACACCTTGGTGGCATCGATGACGTGGTCGGCCTTGGATGCGGCAGCGCGCGCCTTCTCGCTCGGCCAGCCGTCCCGCGGATTGACAAGACGCAGCTCGGCGAGGCCGAAATTGGCCATGGCGCGCGCCACCATACCGATGTTTTCGCCAAGCTGAGGCTCGACCAGAATGATCGCCGGGCCTTCGGCAATGAGTTCGAGATCGCTGTTTGTACCTGCCATAGTCGCCTTCCAATTTTTAGGCTTCACTGGCACAGTTTTCCGCGCAAATCAAAGGCAAGGCGTGATTGGAGCAGGCTTATTCGCCCTTGATGATGTTTGCCATCTCTTGCTGCAGGGAGTCTCGCCCCTCGTCGCCAACGCGATGAATGTCGTTGATGACCGGCTTACCGTCTTCTTCGATCACGTCGAAATTGACCTGATCGACGGTTGCCTTCATCTCGGCCTCATCCATGCAGGCCCACAGCTTGAACTTGACGGTGACGTCGCTCACGCCATCCTTGGGCGGCGCCGCCGAAATGTTGACGTCCTGCAACGGGCAGCCATCCTGCGAATTGGTCACAACATCATAACCGAAGGGATCACCCTTCTCGCCTGCCTCTGCCTCGTAGGCGGGC
The DNA here is from genome assembly GCF_030819275.1 of Agrobacterium larrymoorei. Taxonomy (GTDB): domain Bacteria; phylum Pseudomonadota; class Alphaproteobacteria; order Rhizobiales; family Rhizobiaceae; genus Agrobacterium; species Agrobacterium larrymoorei_B. Next base: position 1,685,299 of record NZ_JAUTBL010000002.1, read on the forward strand.
TTCTTCGAGGCTTCGCGATATTGAGCAATGAATGCCCTGCTGAAAAGCGTCGTCAGCAGATCTTCGTCGAAGATATATTTCCAGTCGTCCGCCTCGCCGGACCAGTTCTTTACCGTAATGTCCATGACCTTCTTCACCGGCTCGGTGGGATCGGCGGCAAAGGCGCTGGACGAAAGGAATATTGCGGCAATGGCGAGCAGAACTTTCTGCATGATGACGTCCTGAAACTTCGGCTTACCCAACGTAAGCGATTCGCCTGAATCTAATCTGCGAATGTGTTTTGGCAATGCGGTAAGCAGCCTTTTAGAAAGGCCAAAAAAACTGGCCAATGGCTTTGCCTCTGCCGCTCGCAATGCTATAGCGCCACGGGATATTTGCCCTTATGGCGCTCGATTGGGCGCAACCGCTCTCGAAGGTGAGGAATTCATGACAAAGATCAAGGTAGCCAATCCGGTCGTCGATCTCGACGGCGACGAAATGACCCGTATCATCTGGCAGCTCATCAAGGACAAGCTGATCCTGCCTTACCTCGATCTCGATATCGAATACTACGACCTTTCCGTCGAAAACCGCGACGCTACCAATGACCAGGTGACGGTCGACGCGGCACACGCCATCAAGAAGCATGGCGTCGGCATCAAGTGCGCGACCATCACGCCGGACGAAGCCCGCGTGGAAGAATTCAACCTCAAGCAGATGTGGAAGAGCCCGAACGGCACGATCCGCAACATTCTGGGCGGCGTCATCTTCCGCGAGCCGATCATCTGCAAGAACGTTCCGCGCCTGGTTCCCGGCTGGACCCAGCCGATCGTTGTCGGCCGTCACGCTTTCGGCGACCAGTACAAGGCAACCGACTTCAAGTTCCCCGGCAAGGGCAAGCTGACGATCAAGTTCGTCGGTGAAGACGGTCAGGTCATCGAGAAGGATGTGTTCGACGCTCCGAGCGCCGGCGTGGCTCTTGCCATGTACAACCTCGACGATTCCATCCGCGAATTCGCCCGCGCATCGATGAACTACGGCCTGATGCGCAAGTGGCCGGTTTACCTGTCCACGAAGAACACCATCCTGAAGGCCTATGACGGTCGCTTCAAGGACATCTTCGAAGAAGTCTACCAGAGCGAATTCAAGGCGCAGTTCGACGAAGCCGGTATCACTTACGAGCACCGCCTCATCGACGACATGGTCGCTTCCGCGCTCAAGTGGTCCGGCGGCTACATCTGGGCCTGCAAGAACTACGACGGCGACGTTCAGTCGGATACCGTGGCGCAGGGCTTCGGCTCGCTCGGCCTGATGACCTCGGTTCTCCTGTCTCCGGATGGCCGCACGGTCGAAGCAGAAGCGGCGCACGGCACGGTGACGCGCCACTACCGTCAGCACCAGAAGGGTCAGGAAACCTCGACCAACTCCATCGCATCGATCTTCGCATGGACCCGTGGCCTCGCCCACCGCGCCAAGCTGGACGACAACACGGAACTGGCAAAGTTCGCCACGACGCTTGAAACCGTCTGCGTCGACACCGTTGAAGCCGGCTACATGACCAAGGACCTCGCGCTCCTGATCGGTCCGGATCAGCCTTGGCTCTCCACCACAGCCTTCCTCGACAAGATCGACGAAAACCTCAAGAAGGCCATGGCTGCCTGATCGGCACCTACGCTTGAGAAATCTTCGAAAACCCGGCCTTCGCGCCGGGTTTTCTTTTAAGACATGGTCCAAACAAAACTGTGCAGCGGCTATGCGATAACGAGGACCTGAAGCGTATGAGCGAATCTGACAGTTCGCGACATGCTTTAGGACTTGAGGCATGTCTTGATTACGTCATGCAGCCGGAGCAAACTCCCATGACAAGGGAGAGAGACATGAGCGATCTGACATTCTACACCCACCCCATGTCACGCGGACGCATCATCCGTTGGATGCTGGAGGAAGTGGGCGCGCCTTACGACACAAGGATCATCGGCTTCGGCAGCGATATGAAGGCTGGCGAATACACAGCGATCAATCCCATGGGCAAAGTGCCCGCGATCAAGCACGGCAAGGTGGTCGTCACAGAATGCGCGGCGATCTGCGCCTATCTGGCGGATGCCTTTCCAGAGAAGGGTCTTGCGCCGCCGACCGGCGATCGTGGCCTTTACTATCGCTGGCTCTTCTTCGCAGCCGGGCCGCTGGAAATGGGTATCACTAACCGCGCGTTGGGGCTGATAATACCGGAAGATAAGTATCGCATGGCCGGATGCGGCCGCTTCGAAGACCTGATGGATACGCTCGAATATGCCGTGACGCAAAACCCCTTCATTGCCGGTGACAGCTTTACGGCCGCCGACGTCTATGTGGGCTCTCATATCGTATGGGGTCAGCAATTCGGCTCGCTGGAGAAGCGCCAACCATTCAGTGATTATCTGGGCCGCCTTGGTCAGCGCCCCGCTTTCCTGCGCGCTCAAGAGATCGACGACGCTGTGATCCGGGAGATGCAACCGGCCTGAACACATATGGTCTTGAGTGCATCAATTTCTATCAAAGGGTGCGTCGAGCCGAGATGAATATCCTACTTACGATTGAGCTAAGTCTTTGTGAAGATTATAAAATTCACTCGTTCTCACATATAAATCATTAACTCGTTGTGTCGTAAAACCAAACATTGCCAACAAGCCTGCAAACGCAGTAGACGGCTACTGCGTTCGCGCTGACGCAGTGCCTTACAACGAGAGGCGACTGTAATGATGACCGTGCTGGGATGCATCGTCTACAAACACAACATCTGGCTCGTGCTTGTGGCAGTGCTCTTATGCGGTACAGGTTCATGGGTGACGTCCCGCCTGTTCAGTAAAACGATAACGGCGACCGGGACACAGCGCATCGGCTGGCAGGCCATGACGGCTCTTTCCGCAGGCGTCGCGATCTGGTGCACGCATTTCGTCGCCATGCTTGGCTATGATGCAGGCGTACCCATCGGCTTCGATTTGTCGTTGACCGTCGTTTCGCTTTTGGTCGTGCTATTTGGCAATGCGATCGGTTTTGCCGTGGCAGCCAGCAAACGCAATCCGATCATGCCCGCCTTGGGCGGCGCGATCATCGGGCTCGCCATCGCCGCGATGCATTATACCGGCATGATTGCCTACCGAGTTCAAGGAATTGTATCCTGGGACAGGATCTACCTCGTCGCCTCGATCATTCTTTCCGTGGGTCTGTCTTCGGTCGCGCTGCATTTTGGTATGCGAAGAGGCAGCAACGCCATGGCGGTGGTCCTGACGCTTGCAATTGCCGTCTTGCATTTCACAGGGATGACTGCATTCCAGGTCGAACCGATGTTCGTCGATGGATCCTTCTCCAATCCGGATTCGCTTTGGACTCTGGCAATCGCGATTTCCGGTATGGCTTTCGTCATCGTCTCCTGCGGTCTGGTGAGCTACCTCATCGACAACAGCACACGCGCCGAGACAATCGCGCATCTTCGCCAGATGGCCTTGTACGACGCGCTGACGGGCCTTCCCAATCGCGCCAACTTCAACGAGAAGCTGGAGGAAGAGCTTGCACTCGCCGATACGCAAAAGATCAGGATAGCCATGATCGGCATTGATCTTAACAGGTTCAAAGAGATCAACGACACCCGCGGCCATCATGTGGGCGATGACGTGTTGACCGACCTTGGTCTGCGGCTCAAAAATCTGGTTCGAGAAGACCACGGCGAGTTCGTTGCCCGCGTTGGCGGCGACGAGTTTGCCGCCCTATTCCGTATTCGAGACGACGAACTGGTCGGCATCAATGGGTTTCTGGACCGTCTTGAAACGGTGATGTTCAGTCCGATCAACGTCGACGAAGCCCAAATTGTCGTTGGCGCGAGCTTCGGCGTCGCCATCTACCCCGACAACGCCACCACGAAGGAAACGCTCGTCAGTAACGCAGACCTCGCCATGTATAGAGCAAAGTCGCAACTGACGGAAAAGCGGGTCTTTTTCTACGAGACGGGCATGGACACCGCTATCAAGGCCCGACGTGCTATGGCAGCGGACTTGCGCAAAGCACTGGCTCGCGATCAACTTTCAGTCCACTATCAGGTGCAGACATCTGTTTCGACCGGCGAGATCACAGGATATGAAGCCCTGCTGCGCTGGAAACATCCAGAGCGTGGTTTCATCCCGCCTTCAGACTTTATTCCGCTGGCGGAGGAAAACGGCCTCATCCTGCAACTGGGCGAGTGGGTGCTACGAACCGCCTGTGCCGCGGCTGCCTCATGGGAACCAGCCTGTAAAGTGGCCGTCAACCTGTCCGCCGTACAGTTTGCCGCAGGAGATCTGCCCAAGCTCGTGATGAGCATCCTTCTCGAAACCGGACTTCCACCGCATCGACTGGAACTGGAACTCACAGAGACCGCCATCTTGAAGGATCGCGAGCGCGCCTTTCACATGCTTCGCCAAATCAAGTCATACGGGGTCTCTGTTGCGCTTGATGACTTCGGTATAGGTTACTCCTCGATCGACACGCTTCGCTCGTTCCCCTTCAGCAAGATCAAGCTCGACCGCTCTTTCATTGACGAAGCGCACAGCAACGAAGAAGCGTTGACCATCATTCGCACCGTTCTGGCACTCGGCAAGGGTCTCAGGATCCCAGTACTGGCCGAAGGCGTTGAGACGCAGGAGCAACTTTCTCTTCTTAAGCTGGAAGGATGCGGGGAAGCACAGGGCTACTTGCTTGGCCGGCCTGCACCGCTGGATGAGATCGTCGCGACGGGCCGCTTGAGGATCATTGAACGACCGCTCGGCTTACAAAAAACCGAATTTCATACACAGCCCTGCAACGCTGATATCGTAGACCCGAAAAGTGGAACCGACGGCTAAGTCTTGAAAAGAAGCCCTGAAAACCCTGTTAATAGGCTTCAGGTTAACAGAACCAAGGTCGAATTCGCCACGGGTTAGGCCGGAATCCGGCCTTTCTCGTTTGCGGTAGCGCCAAAGACCTCCTCAAAGGCCTCACGTAGAAAGACATCGACGTCGTTGATCATCACCAGCAGGCCAAGATCGACGAGGCTGGTGACGCCGTATTGGGTGATGCCGCAGGGAACGATGCCACCGAAATGGCTAAGCTCGGGATCGACATTGATCGACAGGCCATGGAAGCTGACCCACTTGCGCAAGCGAATCCCGAGCGCAGCGATCTTGTCCTCGGACATGGAGCCATCCGGCAGAAGCGGCTTTTCCGGCCGACGAACCCAGACACCCACTCGATCCTCACGCCGCTCGCCCCTGACGTTCATCTTGTCGAGCGTGCGGATGATGACTTCCTCCAATGCCGCCACATAGGCGCGCACATCCTGGCGCCTGCGCTTCAGATCGAGCATCACATAGACCACTCGCTGGCCTGGGCCGTGATAGGTATACTCCCCGCCCCGCCCCGTCTCGAAGACGGGAAAGCGGTCCGGCTCGATCAGGTCGGACGAATCGGCACTGGTGCCCGCCGTATAGAGCGGTGGATGTTCAAGGAGCCATACAAGCTCGTCTGCCTCGCCTGCGGCGATTGCCGCCACTTCACGCTCCATCTCCTCAATCGCCTGCTCATAAGGCACCAGCCCGTCGGAGATTCGCCAGCGCACGGCAGGAGAACCGGCTCTAGGGTACATTGTGGAAGTAAGATCGGTGCGTGTGAGCATGTAAATGTCCTTTCCACAGCCTTCTGGCAGAATGGAATTCAGGCTGCAAGCCCAGCATTTCCGGGCTTCTTCCATATAGGGAGGGAAATGCCTGTTTTTAATTTCAAAAAACTGTCACGGCACTCTTGTGCACCCAAAATCCTTTTGCTACATGCACCCCGTCGGCGCAAGTCGACCCTACCACGATGCGGTCGTGGCGGAATTGGTAGACGCGCAGCGTTGAGGTCGCTGTGGGGCAACCCGTGGAAGTTCGAGTCTTCTCGACCGCACCAAAAGAAAAACCCGCTTCGGCGGGTTTTTCTTTGTCTTCAGTTCTCTAGGCGATTTTCCTGAAGCTTTGCGTGAAGCCCCACTGTCCGTTCAGTGAATGGAAATATTTCTCTTGTCCGCCTCTTCCTTGATAATATCCTCTACCAATTCCCGCTTCAGAGACGGATTTCCCAACAGGTAATCATCGGCGATTTCGAAGATCGATTTCGGGCTTTCGGTACGGCTCAGCGTATCGAGATCCTGAGCAATCTGCTGTCGAAGTTCTGAGTAATCTTCCATGACTGTCTCCTCTGTTGAGAAGACAATGCAAATGGCATCGCACCGGTTCCTGAGCCAAAAAGAAACCCTCCGCGAGGAAGGGTCAGCCGGGGAAGCCAGCGGGATGCAGGTAGCATATCCAGCCGCTGCGCCCATCGAATCGGGCATCGCTGATGCAACTCTTATTTTTCATCATTCAGAGCGCGATCATGCCGCTGCAAGGCAGTTGAGGCTTGTTCAGCCCAAACGCTCTGCAGCGGCGCCTGTGGGCGAAACACGCTACTGTGGAGGATCGTCCAGCATAGCCCAACTGCTGACGAACGAAGAAAGATTTCTGACGGTACAGTCACGTCACCAACGGCCACCCTTGAGCCTTGAAACCATCATCAAAATAGAAAGGGCCGGAACATCAGCCTCGATGTTCCGGCCCTATAAACGCACACAGTCAAAAGCGAGGCAGCGACATTGCCACTTCGTAGCCTTGGACGAGATCAGCCTGCGAGAGAAGCGGCCACGGCCTCGATGGCTTCACTGGCCTTCGATCCATCCGGACCACCAGCCTGCGCCATGTCCGGACGTCCACCGCCGCCCTTACCACCAAGAGCGGCAGAAGCCGTGCGCACCAGATCGACCGCGCTGAAACGCGATGTCAGGTCTTCGGTGACCGCAGCAACGGCACTCGCCTTGCCATCCTCGGAAACGGCAATCAGCAGCACCACGCCGGAGCCGAGATTGGTCTTGGCGTCGTCGGCAAGGCCTTTGAGATCCTTGGCGTCGATGCCGGACATGGCCTTCGCCATGAACTTCACACCACCGACTTCTCTGATGTCACCGGCAGAGCCTTCGGCCGAACTGCCACCCATCGCAAGCTTGCGGCGGGCATCGGCCAGTTCACGCTCGAGTTTCTTGCGCTCGTCCAGCAGACCCTCGACGCGCGAGATCACCTCGCCTGGCTGCACGCGCAGTGACGAAGCGAGCGTCTTCACCCGTTCATCCTGCTCGGCAAGATAGGCAAGCGCACCTGGTCCTGTGACAGCTTCCACACGGCGCACACCCGCACCCACGGCGCTTTCGCCAAGAATACGCACGAGGCCGATTTGTCCCGTAGCGGAGACATGCGTGCCGCCACAGAGTTCGACAGAATACGGCCGGTTGGCCTTCGCACCATGAATACCGGTGCCCATCGAGACGACGCGTACCTCATCGCCATATTTTTCGCCGAACAGCGCCATCGCACCTTCGGCAATCGCATCGTCCACGCTCATCAAGCGCGTCACGACCGGGGAGTTCTGGAGAATGATCTCGTTCGCCATCTCCTCGACGATCTTGAGCTCTTCCGCCGTCATCGGCTTCGGGTGAGAGACGTCGAAGCGCAGGCGCTCCGGCGCGACGAGCGATCCCTTCTGCGCCACATGGGTTCCGAGAACTTCGCGAAGCGCTTCATGCAGCAGGTGGGTTGCCGAGTGGTTGGCACGAAGGCGCGAACGGCGATCATGATCGACAATCAACTGCACGGCATCACCAAGCTTGACGCCGCCCTTGGCAACCTTGCCGATATGGACGAAGAGGCCCTCGCCCTTCTTCTGCGTGTCGGTGACCGTGAAGCTACCGGTGTCGGAGGAAATCACACCGGTGTCGCCCATCTGACCGCCGGACTCGCCATAAAATGGCGTCTGGTTGACGACGATCTGGACGGTATCGCCTTCGGCCGCAGCATCAATCGACTTGCCGTCCTTGACGATCGCCTGAATGACACCTTCAGCGGTTTCGGTATCGTAGCCCAGGAACTCGGTCGCGCCGAACTTTTCCTTCAGTTCGAACCAGACGGTTTCGGTTGCCTTGTCGCCGGAGCCGGCCCAGTGCGAGCGGGCTTCCGCCTTCTGGCGCTCCATCGCGTCGGTAAAGCCTGCAATGTCCACACCGATTTCGCGGGCGCGCAGTGCGTCCTGCGTCAGATCGAGCGGGAAGCCATAGGTGTCGTAAAGCTTGAAGGCGGTCTCGCCGTCCAGCATGCCGCCCTTGGAAAGGTCAGAGGTTGCGTCGGACAGAAGCGACAGACCACGCTCCAGCGTCTTGCGGAAGCGGGTTTCTTCAAGCTTCAGCGTCTCCGAGATCAGCGCTTCGGCGCGCACCAGTTCCGGATAGGCGCGGCCCATCTGCTGAACGAGCGTTGGCAGCAGCTTCCAGATCAGCGGCTCCTTGGAACCCAAAAGCTCGGCATGACGCATGGCGCGGCGCATGATGCGGCGCAGAACGTAACCACGGCCTTCATTCGATGGCAGAACGCCATCGGCAATCAGGAACGCGGAAGAACGCAGATGGTCGGAGATGACCCGGTGGCTTGCGCGCTTCTCGCCTTCAGCCGGAACGCCGGTCGCCTCGACGGACGCCGAAATCAGGGCGCGGAAAAGGTCGGTATCGTAATTGTCATGCTTGCCCTGCAGCAGAGCGGAGATGCGCTCAAGGCCCATGCCCGTGTCGATGGATGGACGCGGCAGGTTGATGCGCTCTTCCTTCGTCACCTGCTCGTACTGCATGAAGACGAGGTTCCAGATCTCGATGAAACGGTCGCCATCCTCATCGGCAGAACCGGGAGGTCCGCCCCAGATATGATCGCCGTGGTCATAGAAGATTTCCGAGCAAGGACCGCAAGGACCGGTGTCGCCCATGGCCCAGAAGTTATCGCTCGTGGGAATGCGAATTATGCGGTCGTCTGAAAAACCGGCGATCTTCTTCCAGAGATCGAAGGCTTCGTCATCGGTATGATAGACCGTCACCAGAAGACGGTTCTTGTCGATGCCGAATTCCTTGGTGATCAGGTTCCAGGCGTGCGTGATCGCTTCTTCCTTGAAATAATCGCCAAAGGAGAAGTTGCCGAGCATTTCGAAGAAGGTGTGGTGGCGCGCGGTATAACCGACATTATCGAGGTCGTTATGTTTGCCGCCAGCGCGAACGCACTTCTGCGAAGAGGCAGCCTTGGAATAGGGACGGGATTCAAGACCGGTGAAAACGTTCTTGAACTGCACCATGCCCGCATTGGTGAACATCAGGGTCGGGTCGTTGCGCGGCACCAGAGGGCTGGATGGCACAATCTCATGGCCGTTCTTCTTGAAGTAGTCGAGGAAAGTCGACCGGATTTCATTCACACCGCTCATACGAAGTCCTTCATTGCCACGCTCACGCAGCGATAATAAAAAAGTCACAGGCTTTTATCGTCCACCATCCCGCCTGTCCAGCCAAAGAGGGCTGGGCGCTTTCGGAATAAGGCAGCAAAATGACGAAGGCCGCGCGAGTGGATCGCACGGCCTTGGATTGATTAGAGATGGACAACGATGCCGGAGAAAGCCCGGCAGCGGATCATCACGCGTCTGGCTCTACACCATCGGCATCGGCTTCCGGTCCGCCGTTCTCAAGGAACCGATCAGCGATCAGGCCGGCATTCTGACGAAGTGCCAACTCGATCTCGTTGGCGACGGCGGGATTGTCGCGCAGGAAAGACTTGGCATTTTCGCGCCCCTGCCCCAGCCTCTGGCTGTTATAGGAGAACCATGCGCCAGACTTTTCGACGATGCCAGCCTTCACGCCGAGATCGACAAGCTCGCCCGTCTTGGAAACGCCTTCGCCATACATGATGTCGAACTCAACCTGCTTGAAGGGAGGCGCCATCTTGTTCTTGACGACCTTGACGCGCGTCTGGTTGCCGACAACCTCTTCACGCTCCTTGACCGAGCCGATACGGCGAATGTCGAGACGCACCGAGGCATAGAATTTCAGAGCATTACCACCCGTCGTCGTTTCCGGCGAACCGAACATCACACCGATCTTCATGCGGATCTGGTTGATGAAGATCACCATCGTCTTGGATTTCGAGATCGACGCTGTCAGCTTGCGCAGCGCCTGGCTCATCAGGCGGGCCTGAAGACCCGGCAGGCTGTCGCCCATCTCACCTTCGATTTCAGCGCGTGGCGTCAGAGCAGCAACGGAGTCGACCACAAGCACGTCCACCGCGCCGGAGCGCACCAGCGTGTCGGTGATTTCAAGGGCCTGCTCGCCCGTGTCGGGCTGCGAGATCAGAAGGTTCTGAAGATCGACACCAAGCTTGCGGGCATAGACCGGATCGAGTGCATGCTCGGCGTCCACGAAGGCGCAGATACCGCCCTTCTTCTGGGCTTCCGCAATGGTCTGCAATGCCAACGTCGTTTTACCGGAGCTTTCCGGTCCATAAATCTCAATGATACGCCCCTTCGGCAAACCGCCGATGCCGAGCGCGATATCGAGGCTGAGAGATCCTGTCGAAACAGTCTCGACCTCGATGACGTTTTCATTGGAACCGAGCTTCATGATCGATCCCTTGCCGAACGAACGTTCGATCTGGGAGAGCGCCGCTTCCAGTGCCTTGCTTTTATCCACCGAATTGTCCTCTACAAGACGCAAAGAATTTTGTGCCATCTGAACCACCTTTAGGTTATTGAAGCCGCACAGGCAACGAAGCAGTGTGGAAACAGTATGTACTCTTTTTGTTCTCATTCCACAACAGCACATCAGTCCTTTGAAAACAAATAGCGATAAGCCGTTCGTTCTGCTTTTGTTTTTCTTTGGTGACGGCTTTTACGAAGGCTGCGGGGCCGGTTGGATGGAACCAGAAAACACCGAATCGGACGTGTTTGTCCGTCTCGGCAAGAAGGATGGATGAACGTGAAGAAAATACTCGTTCTGGGCGGCGCGCATATCGACCGGCGCGGCATGATCGAGACGGAAACGGTGCAAGGCGCCAGCAATCCGGGCTCCTGGATGGAAGAAGCCGGCGGTGGCGGTTTCAATGCGGCCCGCAACCTGTCCCGGCTGGGATTTCAGGTGAGGCTCATCGCCCCACGCGGCGGTGATGGGAATGGCGCGACCGTTGCCGCAGCAGCACGTGATGCAGGCGTCGAGGATACGCCATTCACCTTCTTGGACCGCAGCACGCCGAGTTATACGGCGATTCTAGAGCGCGACGGCAACCTGGTTATCGCCATCGCGGATATGGACCTCTACAAGCTCTTCACGCCGCGTCGCCTTAAAGTGCGCGCCGTGCGCGACGCGATCAAGGCCACCGACATCATCCTTTGCGATGCAAACCTCCCAGAAGATACGCTAGGCGCGATCGGCACCGCGGCGCGCGCGTGTGAAAAGCGTCTTGCGGCTATTGCCATTTCTCCGGCAAAGGTTGTCCGGATGAAATCGACATTGGCCAGCATCGACATGCTGTTCATGAATGAGGCCGAGGCGCGCGCCCTGACCGGCAAAAATGTCACCGATGCGAGACAATGGCCAGCCTTGCTGAGAGAGACCGGCCTTCGCGGCGGCGTGATTACCAGTGGCGCGAAACGCGTTGTCGCCTTCGACCAGAACGGGACCGCAGTCCTGACGCCACCTTTGATCGAGGACGTGAAAGATGTGACGGGCGCGGGTGACGCTATGGCGTCCGGCTATCTCTCGGCAATTGCCAACGGCAAACCCATCACCGAAGCACTGCGCCACGGTGCTGCCGCGGCCGCCATCACGGTCCAGTCTCCGTTTGCGACTGCCAGCGAGTTGAGCGCCGAGACGCTTGCCGCCGTCCTGGCGCTTGTGCCGCAGGCAGAAATGGTGTGAAGAGATCGCTTAAACGAAATGGAAGAGACCATGACCAAGACCACCTCCCCGCTCCTACCGATCGTCTATTCGGAAGAAGTTGCTGCAGCCAAGCAGCGCGGCGCGCCCATCGTTGCGCTTGAATCCACCATCATCACCCACGGCATGCCCTATCCTGGCAACATCCGCATGGCCGAGGGCGTGGAGACACTGATCCGCGACAATGGCGCAATTCCGGCCACCATCGCCGTTATCCATGGCACATTGCATATCGGTCTCGAAAAGGATCAGCTGGAAGCGCTGGCGCAAACCAAAGATGCCATGAAGGTCTCGCGTGCCGATATCGCCTTTGCGATTGCCGAGCGCCGCACGGGCGCAACGACGGTTGCCGCCACCATGATTGCCGCCGAACATGCGGGCATCAAGGTCTTCGCCACCGGCGGCATTGGCGGCGTGCATCGCGGCGCGGAAGAGAGCTTCGATATTTCGGCAGACCTGACCGAGCTTGCGCGCACCGGCGTCATCGTCGTCTGCGCTGGCGCAAAGGCGATCCTGGATGTGCCGAAGACGCTTGAGGTTCTGGAAACCAACGGCGTTCCGGTCGTCACCTATGGCTCGGAAGAATTCCCTGCCTTCTGGTCGCGAGCTTCCGGCCTGAAGAGCCCGCTGACGCTGAATAGCCCGGCAGCGATCGCCAACTTCCAGACCACCCGCGAACAGTTTGGCCTCGAAGGCGGCATGCTGATCGCCAACCCGGTGCCGGAAGAAGACGAAATCGCCCGCGACGAGATGGAAATCTACATCGAGCGCGCATTGTCGGCAGCCGAAGAAGACAACATCAGCGGCAAGGCGGTCACGCCCTATCTATTGGCAAAGATTTTCGAGATCACCGAAGGCCGCAGCCTCGACACCAATATCTCGCTGGTGCGCAACAATGCGCGCCTGGCAGCCGAGATCGCTGTCGCGTTGGCCTGAACAGCCAGGAATGAACAAGAAAAGGCCCGGAAGCTATCAGCTTCCGGGCCTTCTTATTGATCGGTACGAACGTTAGTTCTGCGCAACCGGGCGCACCAGCGGCGTGATGCGGCGGATGGTAACGCGACGGTTCTCCTGGTTCGGACCAAGGGTCTGGACCTTCAGGTAGCGCTCGCCATAGCCCTGCGTTGTCAGGTTTTCCGGCGGGATGCCGTAAACTTCGGTCAAGACCTTGGCGACAGACTCTGCGCGTTCGTCAGAGAGAACGAGGTTGCTTTCATCCGAACCCACGGCGTCGGTATGGCCTTCGATCAGGAAGGTTTCAGCCGGGTTCTTTTCAAGCACCTTGTTCATCGCATCGGCAACCTTGCGCAACGAGCGTGCCTGGCTCATTGGAATTTCGGCACTGCCGGTCGCAAAGGTGATGGTGTCGAGGTCGATACGACGCACCATGTCACGTACGCGAGCCGAGTAGCGGACCTCATCCATGGAATAAACGCGCTGAACGGGCTCTACCGGTGGCTGCTCCAAGAAGCGATAGTAGTCACGATCATCGTCGGACGACGTATCGATGATGTACTCATTGACGGGGATGCGCAGGCGCAGTGGCGGCAGGTCGAGACCCGGATCACGGTAAACATATTCGCGGTCGGGCTCATCCGCCAGTTCCGGCGCGTAGAACAGCACATATTCGCGGCCACGGGCATCGATACGGGAGCGCTGGATGACGTCGCCGTAACGGTTGCGAATGGTCACGACCTGCGTACCGTCAGAGCGTTCGATCGTCTCGCGGTACCGGTCGTCGGGCAGACGCTCGTAATAGGGCTTCGCGCCTTCGCTGACGAATCGGTCATCATCACTGCCACGGACCACGATGCGGTCACCGAACTGCAGGAAGACGCGGTCGCCCATGTCGCGGTCGCGCGGCATGTCGCGCGGGCGCCATTCCCGCACGCCGTCGGGACGGTCGAACTGCGGACGGCGGTCGATACGCTCACCCTGGATGTTGGTGATGTTCTGGATGTTGATCTGCGGCGCAGGCTGTCCGTCACGGCGTGCAGCGGCCTGGGCTTCCGCATCCGAGGTTGGAACCTTGAAGTCCTGAACCTGCTCGCGTTCACGGCGACGCTGTTCGCGAAGCTGCTCGTTGCCGCTGCGATAGACTTCCTTGTCGCTGTCGAGAACGGCAGCACCCTTGTCGACGGGCAGAACGACGGTATCAGCCGACTTGGATGGGTCCTTGGCAATGGCGCGGGCCTTGTCCAACTGCTCCTTCGTCGTGGGAGGCGCTTCCGTCTGTGGCGTTGCGACCTGGGCGGGAACAGGCTCGCCGGCTGGTGCCTGACCTGTTGCTGCACCGTCAAGCGGTGCTGGCGTCGGCGCACCCGGAACAGGGGCCGGTGCCGGCTCGACATTTTGGGTGCGAGGCGGGCGTGGCTGTTCGGAAGGTTGCTGGCCGGGGGCTGGGTTCGGCTGCTCTGCGGGTGCAGGCGCACGACCCGGTGTCGGCGGTTCTGCCGGCACCGGTGCGGCACCCTCGGCAGGTTCCGGGGCTGCCGGGCGCTTTGCGGGCTTGGCAGGCTTTTCCGGCGCAGCTTCAGTGGCTGCAGGTTCGTTCGCTGGCTTGGTGGCTGGGGCTTCCGGCTTCGGCGGCTGCTTGCCTTCTGCTTCCGGCTGCGCTTCGGCAGCAGGCTTGCGACGTGGGCGCTCCTGCTGCTGTTCCGGCTCGGCCTGTGGTGCGGCTTCCGGAGCGGCTTCGCGACGCGGACGCTCAGCGCCTGGCTGCTCTTCTGCTTCTGGCTGCGCCTCTGCGGCTGGCTTACGGCGCGGGCGTTCCTGCTGCTGTTCAGGGGCGGCTTGCGGCGCTGCTTCAGGAGCGGCTTCCCGGCGCGGGCGCTCTGGGCGTGCCTCACCTTCGGGCGCGGCTTCGCGGCGTGGACGCTCCTGCGGCTGCTCGGGCTGCGGTTCAGGTGCCGCTTCTCGCTTCGGAGGCTGCGGGGCTTCTTCGCGCTTCTGCTCAGGCTCGCGCTTAGGCTCGGCTTGGGGTTCGCCCTGCTGCTCGCGCTGGCGTCGCTTCAACAATTCTTCTTCTGGGTTCGGCGGCGCCTCGGCCTGCGCAAGAATGATGGCTCCATTACCGTTGGACACGGTTCCCTGTTGCTCAACCTGCGCCATCGGCGCTGCATGCGCAACCGTGGCCACAAATGCCGGTTCTACTGCAATGGCAATCGACATGAGGGGGAAAACCACCCCGGTCATCAATTTATTCTTATTCAGCATGGCGCTTCCTCATCTGCCGTCTTCATTTAAGTCTGCCCTGCGGCATCGGGGCACAGTCTGCACGTAATGGCGCTGAACAACGCCCGGCGTGCGGTCTTGTTCCAATGATGAAGAGGCTCTTATGTACCGGGAATGAACGAAAAAAGGCATTTTCGGGGAGGTCTGCCCTGATTGCCGGGAACTGGTTCGTGACGGCAGCAGCCATGCCTATCGCACGAGGCGACGGCGGGAACTGGCCCGCCGTCACATAGCACGAGATTCAAGCCGTGCTTCCCCGTGTCGGGTGCGCCGGTTCAACCGCTTGGTCATCTGTGACGCCAAACTGCACGTTGCGCTTTTCATATCCGAACCCGGCCAGCAGGGCGACGGCGCAGGCGACGACGATTGCAACGCTGAAAAGCGCAAGCGCGTAATCCCCGTTCCAGTGCGCGGCGAGTGTCGTTTGCAAGGTTGCGTTGCCAGAGGCCAGCAGATTCCCGAGCTGGTAGGCAAAGCCCGGGAATGTGCCACGCACTTCGTCCGGCGAGAGTTCATTTAGGTGAACCGGGATAACGCCCCACGCACCCTGAACGAAAAACTGCAGCACGAAAGCACCGATGGCAAGCATGACGGCACCAGGCGCATAAACCCAGAACCAGGCGGCGGGAATGGCCAGGAGGGCGGCAATCACGATTGCCTTCCGGCGGCCAATCTGTTGCGAAAGAGCGCCGAAGAACAGCCCACCGCAAATCGCCCCAATGTTATAGACGATCGCAATGGCCCCTGTCGTGTGACTGTCATAGCCCCGCTGTGTTTCCAGGAAGGTTGGATAGATATCCTGCGTGCCGTGGCTGAGGAAATTGAACGCCGTCATCAGGATAACGGTCCAGATGAAAAGTGGAACGTTCTTCTTCAGGACAGTCAGGAACGGTTGCTGAGGCCGCTTCTGGCGTTGGAGAAATGCCGGTGATTCCTCCACACTGCGCCGGATATAGAGAACGATCAGCGCTGGGAGGGCACCGACAAAGAACATGCCGCGCCAGCCGATGATCGGATAGAGCAGAAAGAAGACAATCGAGGCCAGCAAATAGCCAGCCGGGTAGCCCGCCTGAAGCAGGCCGGAGACGAAGCCACGCGCCTGGGGCGGCACCGTTTCCATAGTGAGTGAAGCGCCCACACCCCATTCGCCGCCCATGGCGATGCCATAGAGCAGACGCAGGACGATAAACATCGTCAGCCCGGTGGAGAAGCCGGAGAGAAGCTCAAGGGCCGAATAAAGAAGGACATCGACCATGAGCGTGATGCGGCGACCATAACGGTCGGACGCAAGGCCAAAAAGCAGCGCGCCGATCGGCCGCATGGCAAGCGTCAGGAAAATTGCGATCGAGACCGCGGGGATGCTTGTATTGAATTCCTTCGCGATGTCCTTGATGACAAAAACAAGGATAAAGAAATCGAAGGCGTCGAGCGTCCAGCCGAGGAAGCTGGCGATGACCGTGTTACGCTGCGCAGGCGTCAGCGACTGAATGGTTTGCGTGATACCCATGAAGATTCCTCCTGGAATTGGAGGCGGAGGCCGAAAATCGGGAACCGTCGTCTGAAATAATGAATTGTAGCCCAAAACTATAAGGCTTCCTTATTACGCATAAGCGCCAATTTTGTTCCCTGAAATTTGAGCAGATAGCGGCAATGCGACTGCATGCTTTGAGGAGGCTGTCGCAGCGCAAAACAATGATGTTGCATTTTTTTTGCAACGGGATGAGTATCCCGGCAAGCATCCGCAACCGGCTCTCGACCGCGCGGAGTGCTAAAATCTCCATGCACGCAGAACATAAATGAGGCGTGCGTCGTATCGCCGAAAGAGAGGATCTCAATGCTGAACCCCACCCGTCTGTTTGCTGCAGCTTCCATTGCAGCTCTGTCGCTGTTCGCCGGCTCTGCCATGGCGCAGGACAAGATCGTCATCGGCACGGAAGGCGCATACCCGCCATTCAACGTTCTGGAAGCTGACGGAAAGCTGACCGGCTTCGATATCGATATCGCCAAGGCGCTCTGCGAAGAGATGAAGGCCGAATGCACCTTCGTCACCAATGATTGGGACGGCATCATCCCGGCCCTTCAGGCGAAGAAGTTCGACGCCATTGTTGCCTCCATGTCGATCACGCCTGAGCGCCTTGAAAAGGTGGACTTCTCTGAGAAGTACTACAACACGCCTCCGGCCATTGCCGTACCGAAGGACTCGCCGATCAAGTCGGTGGAAGACCTCAAGGGCAAAACGATCGGCGCGCAAGGCTCCACCACCCACGCCAACTATGCCGAAAAGCACCTGGCCGATTCCGAGCTGAAGCTTTATCCGACGGCTGACGAGTACAAGCTCGACATTACCAATGGCCGCATCGATGGCGTCATCGACGATATCGTGGTTCTGTCGCAATGGGTAAAGTCGGATGCGGGCGCATGCTGCAAGATCCTGACGGCTCTGCCGGTCGATGAACAGATCAATGGCAAGGGCGCGGGTATCGCCGTTCGCAAGGGCGATAAGGCTCTCGCCGACAAGTTCAGCGCGGCCATCAAGGCAATCCGTGCCAACGGCAAGTACAAAGAGATCAACGACAAGTACTTCGATTTCGACGTTTACGGCCAATAAGCCTGTTTCTCATGTTGAAATATCATGGCGGGAGGGTTGCCCTCCCGCCATTTTTGTTTGAGAACACTTTCATAAAACAAATATGAATAGCGGCGCAGATCGCAGGGGACATTGGCATGAGCGGAGTGTTTTCCGCCGTAGGTTCGTTCTGGACCTATCTCACATATCTGTTCGACCCTTTCTGTGGTCCGGTCGGTATCTTCTCACTTTTTGGCAACGGCACCCTGCTCACCTGCGGTGATGGCTGGGGTGATGAAATTGCCTTCGGCGTGAAGGTGACCATTTCCGTGGCGCTCGCCACACTCCCTGTCGGATTGCTGCTGGGCTTCCTGATCGCGCTTGGCGCTCAATCGCAGGAAAAATCCCTTCGCCTGGCTGTCGGCATCTACACCACGATCTTCCGCGGTCTCCCGGAGCTCCTGACCCTCTTCATCGTCTATTACGGCATGCAGATCCTGCTCCAGACGATCGCCGGCTATCTCGGCTTTACAGGCCCTATCGAGATCAATGCCTTCGTTGCGGGCATGATTGCGCTTTCGGTCGTCTTCTCGTCTTACGCGTCCGAAGTTCTCTTGTCTGCGTTTCGCGCCATTCCCAAGGGCCAATATGAGGCGGGTGACGCGCTTGGACTGTCGCGCAGCCGCACCATGGTTCTCGTCATCATACCTCAGCTTGTTCGCATCGCCCTTCCCGGTATGACCAATCTCTGGGTCATTCTGTTGAAAGATACGTCCTACGTCTCGATCATCGGGCTCGCGGATATCCTGCGCCAGACTGGCATTGCCGCGCGTGTCACCAAGGATGCGTTTCTGTTCTACGGCATTGCCTGCATGCTCTACCTCATTCTCGCTCTTATATCCTCAATCGGCATTGGCTATATCGACCGCTGGGCGCGTCGCTCGGAGGTGCAGCGATGAGCCACATCGATCAGTTGATCGAGGCAAGACCAGCACCGCCTCCGCCGCCCAAACCGCTCTCCGCGAGCAAGGTGATAGGCTGCGTCATCGTTGCTTTCTGGGCCCTCCTCTTCGCAGGTCTTGTGCTGTCGCTGATCATGGATTGGGATCCGGACAAGATCGAGCGCTACGGCTGGCGCTATATTGATGGCCTGTTCACGACCATCAGCCTCGTCGGCCTTGCTCTCATCCTGGGCGCGGCCCTTTCTGCTCCGATCGCTTTCGCTCGCATGTCAAAGAACAGGATCGTGAGCGCCATTGCATTTGCCTATGTCTATCTCTTCCGCAGCACGCCGCTTCTGGCGCAGCTGTTCCTTATCTATTACGGCCTGGGCGGCTTTCGCACCGAACTGGAAGCGGTGGGTCTGTGGTGGTTCTTCCGCGACGCCTGGTATTGCGGCCTCCTTTCACTGACACTGAACACTGCCGCCTATCAGGCCGAGATCCTGCGTGGTGCAATCGAGAGTGTGCCGAAGGGCCAGCATGAAGGTGCGGCATCTCTTGGCATTCCCAAGCCGGTGACATTCTGGAAGATCATTTTGCCGCAGGCACTGATCGTGGCACTCCGCCCCTATGGCAACGAGATCATCCTGATGATCAAGGGTTCTGCGGTTGTATCGATCGTCACCGTCTTCGATCTGATGGGCCAGACGCGCTACGCCTACTCCCGCACCTTCGACTTCCAGGCCTATCTCTGGGCGGCAATATTCTACCTCTCCATGGTGGAGATCCTGCGCCACGTCTGGGCGGCGGTGGAAGCAAGGTTGACACGGCATCTAAAGCGATAGGACGTTAGCAGCACTCTGCCTGATCAGCTGCTAACACGCTGAGAAGTATAAATAATTTGTGACGAGAGCCATTCTTGGCAAGGTTCGATTAACCATGTCATGTTCCCATTGTCGATGACACTTCTGTGTGTCGGCGATCAATAGAACGGGAACAGCCACATGAACCAAGACATGGAAATGATGCTGAAGGGCTATGGTCTCACCACAGCCGAAATTCTTTATCGCATGCCCGATCACCCCTCGGTTCTTCAAAGCTACCTTTGGCAGAACTACGACCTCGCTCCGGACTTTCCGGAAATGCACGGGTTTCTCAAATTCTGGCAGGAGAAGCTGGACGGCCCGCTGCACTCGGTGCGCTATGTCCACCGCAAGCTGATCTCGGCGCAGGAGTGGCGCTCGTTGAAGGGCGAGTTCATCCTCCACTGATGGGGCTGTCGTCTCGGCGAGCGGCGGGCGATCCAAAACAGGCATTGCACCCGAAAGCGTTGCGGCTTAATCAGGCTTCCAACGAAGCGGAGCCTGATGAACGCCATGACCAAGAACGCCAAGATCGATGAAGAAGCTCTTGCGGAAGCCTATAACCGCGCGCTTGCGCTTGAAAAAGCGGGGGATATCGACGCGGCGGTAAAGGCTTACGAAGAGGTCCTTGCAATCGATCCCGAAGATCATGGCGGAGCAGCCGTGCGCATCGCGTCGATGGGACGAGGCGAGGCGCCACCCAAGGCACCGGACGCCTATGTCGAAACGCTCTTCGATCAGCACGCGGAAGCCTTTGAAGACATTCTCGTCGAACAGCTTGGCTATGCCGTCCCGATGATGGTGCGTCAGCGATTGCAGACGCTTGAACTCGGTCCCTTCAAGCGCATGCTGGATCTTGGTTGCGGCACCGGTCTCACGGGCGAAGCGCTTCGCGACATGGCCGACGATATCACCGGCATAGACATCTCCGAAAACATGGTTGAAATCGCCCATGAAAAGGATGTCTATGAGACGCTCTACGTCGCCGAAGTCGAGGATTTCCTCGAAGACAATGACGACGAGGCTTTCGATCTGATCACCGCGACGGACGTGCTGCCCTATCTCGGCGCTCTCGAACCGTTGTTCTTCGGAGCCGCAGAAAATATGGTAAAAGGCGGCATCTTCGTCTTTTCGTCAGAGACCCTCCCCGACGATAAAATGGCTGGCAGACCCTACATCGTCGGCGCGCATCAGCGCTTTGCCCATGCGGAAACCTATGTGCGAGAGCGTCTGGCCGCCACGGGCTTTGACGTCATCGAGATAACCGATATCAATGTGCGCATGCAGGATGGCGAGCCGACACCGGGCCATCTCGTCATCGCGAAGCTCAAGGGCTGAACATGGATGTGTCCATTCCCGCGGTCAGCGCGGGAATGGATCGTCACTCGAATGACGACGTTACTCCTCGCCGGACTTAGGGTTGTCCAGGATCATGTAATCGAGCGGCAACTCGGTCGTGTACTTGATCTGCTCCATCGCAAAAGCCGACGACACATCGCGGATTTCGATCTTAGCGATCATCCGCTTGTAGAAGGCATCGTAGGCGGCGATATCCGGCACGACGACGCGCAGCAAATAATCCACGTCACCGCTCATGCGGTAGAATTCAACCACCTCCGGAAATTCGGACACGACTTCCGAGAAGCGCTTTAGCCACTCGATGGAATGGGACGCCGTCCGGATGGAAACGAAAACCGTGACCTTCGTATTGACCTTCGTCGCATCCAGGATGGCGACACGACGGCGGATGACGCCATCCTCTTCCATCTTCTGGATACGCCGCCAACAGGGAGTCGTAGAAAGCCCGACCTTCTTTGCAAGGTCGGCAACAGCCAGCGTGGAATCCTCTTGCAGAATACGCAGAATTTTACGGTCGAGACGGTCCAATCTTCTCTCCTACGGAATTATTTTCCTCTATTTACACTAAAAAAAACGAATAAAAAGAAATTTGTTTCATCTCGCTAGAATTTCCACATGCTGTCGAAGTATGGGCAACACATCCTGATCGAACCATGGGTTCTTCCACAACCAAGAGGTGTTACGCCAGCTGGGATGCAGCAAAGGCAGCACAGGAACTCCGATATTGCTCTGGAGATAGTTGCGCCAGTTTTGCACCGTTTCCGTCAAGCTTTTCTTGCGCCGGTCGCCAAGATGGTAGGATTGCGCATATTGACCGATCGCCAGCACAAGCTCGATCTGCGGCATGGCCGACATGACCTCATCGCGCCAGCGCGGTGCACATTCCCGCCTGGGCGGCAGGTCGCTTCCGCGCTCGTCGTATCCGGGAAAGCAAAAGCCCATCGGCACGATGGCAAACCGGTCCGGATCGTAAAACCTGTCCCGGTCGACATTCAGCCATGTCCGCAGGCGGTCGCCTGAGGCATCATTGAATGGCAGACCACTTTCATGCACACGCAGTCCAGGCGCCTGCCCGGCAATCAAAATTTTCGCTTTGGCCGAGATGACCGCGACCGGTCGGGGCTCATGCGGCAGCCGGTCACCCTCGCCCTTCAGCGGCGCATCCCGGCAGATCCGACATCGCACGATACTGTCGCGCAACCTGTCGATCAAAGCCTTGCGGATATCATCCTGCTTCTGCACGGTCATACTTATATCACCAGTCGAAGACATGGCGAAGCACCGTCAAAGGCTCTGCCCGCGGCGCATCGGTCTCCGCTGCCTTTTGCGCCCGTCGCCAGTCTTTGGGGTTTTGGAATGCTCCACTCCAGAGGCCAAGCTTCTCCTGCTTCGCTTGCTCCTCCTCCTTGGCGTAGAGAAAGTATTCCGTGGTCACCGCCAGACCTTCAGAGACGATGAGACTGCCCAAGTCCATGCCATTCACGGAACAGCGGACAAGGAAGCGTGAATATCGGTCCTTGCTGCTCCCTGTACAGTCGATCTCGCCTGTCTCCAGAACCTCTCTCACGAAATTCCTGGCCGCTTGTCCACACGCCCAAGTCCCATCCCCTGTGCCGCAATCCTGGCGAAGCTCAGGCGCATCGATGCCGATCAACCGATAACGGGAAGCACCCAGTGCAAGCGTATCTCCATCGATCGCGACGAAGCGGCCGGAGAACTGCCGATCATTGAGGCCATCGATCTTCGCCAAAATCAACGCCCCAAAAAAGATCAGCAAAAGCAGGATGATTCCGTCCTTTACCGGAGAAAATCTCCTGCCTGACTTTCGTCTCATATCCCAACAAACCCTTTGCAGAAATGGCAAACAAATCCTTTCGCGGCAGCATCTTCTTAAGACTTTACCGCTAACCTGAAAACATCCCGTATCGGTTTCGTTCAGTAGATGAGTAAGAGCGCCAGCAACATTGCCGACAAGAACATCGTCGATCGGTCTCGCACGCGGCGCAACAAAGCTGTGTTCGATGCCGTGAAGTCGACGCGTGAGCGGCTGCAATATGGCGGGGCTGGTACCGTGGCCTTCGAATGCGAAATGCTGCAGATGCATATCGTAGAGACGCTGCACGGGGCAACCATCATGCCCCTCTTCATTTTGCTGGCAACCGGTATCGGCATCTACATCACCCGCGATATCGAGATCGTCGGATGGACCCTTCTGGCGCTGAGCGGCCACGCCCTTGCGCTGATCTTCGCGCGCAAGGCACAGAAGCAAGCCATCACGCCCGCAAACGTCAACCGCTGGGTCAGCACCTTCCTTGCGGTACAGATCATCATCGGCCTGATCTGGGCGCTTTTCGCCGGCTACCCGATGGACGCCAAGGACGCGGCGTTGCCGATGTTCTACAAGGGCGCCACTCTGCTGATTGCGCTCTCCATCACCGCCATGTCCAACTTCATGTTGCGGCGTGCGATCTTGATGACCTTCTTGCCCGTCCTGATGGCGCTTGGCATCAGTGCCGCCACCTCGCAGGATCCGATGGCGATCGGCCTGGCCCTGATGTTTTTCATGGCCATGCTGTTTTGCCACTACATAACCAGGCGTCTGCACAATTCCAGCATCAAGCTTTTGTCCTTCCAGTCGGAAAAGGACGACCTGATCGCCGAACTGGAAGTGGCAAAGTCCATGTCGGACGAGGCAAGGCGCCGAGCGGAGGAAGCCAACCTCGCAAAGTCCCGCTTTTTGGCATCCATGTCGCATGAACTGCGCACACCGCTTAACGCCATCCTCGGCTTCTCCGAGGTCATGGCATCGGAAATTCTCGGGCCGCTCAACAACTCGCTCTACAAAGAGTACTCGGGTGATATCCACCGCTCCGGCCAGCATTTGCTTGATTTGATCAACGAGATCCTCGATCTCTCCCGTATCGAGGCAGGCCGCTATGAGTTGCAGGAAGAAGCCGTCTCCTTGCTCGAAATCGCCGAAGATTGTGTCGGCATGATTCAGCTGCGCGCACGTGGCAAGAATATCCGCATCGTTCAGCAGTTCGAGCGCAGCCTGCCGAGCGTCTGGGCAGACGAAAAGGCGCTTCGCCAGGTCATCCTCAACCTGCTGTCCAACGCCGTCAAATTCACCCCCCAGGGCGGCGAAATTTCCATCAAGGCCGGATGGACTGCGCGCGGTGGTCAGTATATCTCGATCAAGGACAATGGCCCCGGCATTCCCGAGGAGGAAATTCCCGTCGTGCTCTCGGCCTTCGGCCAGGGATCGATTGCTATCAAAAGTGCAGAACAGGGCACGGGTCTTGGCCTGCCTATCGTTCAGGCCATTCTCTCAAAACATGACGGTCATTTCGTGCTGAAATCGAAACTGCGCGAGGGAACGGAAACCATCGCGATCCTGCCAGCCAAGCGCATCCTGCAGACCGTTCCTGCCGTCGAAGACGTACAGGTGGTACAGCGCCGCAAACGGTCTTTCGCCTGATCGTTCAGACCGCGCCGACGCTGAACAACACCGTCGAAGCCAGCGAGTACAGAACAAAGCCGCCATTGGCGAGCAGCAGACAGAACACTGCAAAGGATCCGAGATCCTTGGCGTTGCGCGCCGCACTGGAAAATTCGGGGGAAACGCGGTCGACAATCTCCTCGATCGCCGTATTCAACGCTTCCACGCAAAAGAGCAGAAGCATCAGCAGAACAAAGATGAAAGCATGCGCCGCCGGCGCCCGGATGCCGACCAGAAACACAAGCCCTGCCCCAAAGGCGATCACCTCATGGCGAAACGCCGCTTCCTGCCAAAGGCGAGTGAGCCCCTGGAAGGAATAGCGCGTTGCGGCCAGCAGATGGCGAAAGCCGGTTTCCTTGCGGAAGACTGGCTCCGGCGAGGGCGTCTTAGGAAGGTTGTCCATCATCGCCTCAGTGCTGGACGCCAGTATCGACGCCTGCCTGCGCAAATGTCGCCATGCCGGAATGGCAGGCGGCGGCAGCCTTGACGATGCCGGCAGCAAGTGCCGCGCCCGTTCCCTCACCAAGACGCATGCCAAGGGCCAGAAGTGGCGTCTTGCCAAGCCGCTCCACCGCTGCCATATGGCCCGGCTCACCGGAAACATGGCCGATCAGGCAGTGATCGAGAGCCGCAGGATTTGCGGCTTTGAGAAGAGCGGCAGCGGCAGTGGCCACATAGCCGTCGATCAGCACGGGAATCTTTTCCACGCGGGCTGCAAGGATGGCGCCCGCCATGGCAGCAATTTCGCGTCCGCCCAGCCTGCGCATAATTTCCAGTGGGTCGGAGAGATGATCCTTGTGGAATTCCACCGCAGCCTTCACGGCAGCGACCTTGCGCTCCATGAATTCACCCTGAGATCCCGTGCCGGGACCTGTCCACTCTTCAGCCGTGCCGCCATAGAGCGCGAGATTGATGGCAGCAGCAATCGTCGTGTTACCGATGCCCATTTCCCCGATGCAGAGAAGATCGGTGCCTCCGGCGATGGCTTCCATGCCAAAGGCCATGGTCGCAGCGCAATCACGCTCGGAGAGCGCTGCCTCGCAGGTGATGTCACCGGTCGGGTAATCGAGCGCGAGATCGAAAATTTTGAGACCAAGATCGTGGGTCACGCAGATCTGGTTGATCGCGGCTCCGCCTGCAGCGAAGTTTTCCACCATTTGCTGCGTCACGGACGACGGATAAGGCGTGACACCATGGCGTGTCACACCATGGTTGCCGGCGAAGATTGCGACAAGCGGTCGGTTGACGGCAGGCGCGCGTCCCGACCACGCGGCAAGCCACATGGCGATCTCTTCCAGACGTCCGAGCGAACCGGCAGGCTTCGTCAGCTGTGCATTGCGCTCCTTTGCGGCAACCAGTGCATGCGTATCAGGCCCCGGCAGGTCACGCAAAAGCACACGAAAATCGTCGAAAGGCAGGCCGCTCACGCTCATGGTATCGATCTTTCTCTCATGCCGGAGACTTGTGTTTTCCGGCAAATCGGTCTTTGTTGCGCCTCTCATAATCGGGGACGGGCAGAGGGACAACCTCTAAAGCATGTGGCGCAAACCAACGCAGCGGTTTTGCGGTGCCAGGATGCTCGTCAAAGGCGCGACATCAGTCGTTCGAATGGCGGAGAGCGGATTGGTCCTGAATGGTTTTCTGACGCGGGTGATGCACGCACTGAGCTTTCTGAGCCGCATACCCGTGCATGACACCTTCTTCCGAGGTCGCCAGGTGGACATGCTGGCTGCGACCCGTGTCTTCCCGGTCGCAGGGCTACTGATCGCCCTGCCATCCGCCATCCTCGTCGCCATCCTCCACCATGCGCAGGCCGATCCGCTGCTGACGGCAGCACTGACTTTAGCGCTTGCCACCGCCATCACCGGCGTCTTGCATGAGGATGGGCTGGCGGATACCGCAGATGGTTTCGGTGGCGGCGCGGACAAGGAGCGCTCCCTCACCATCATGAAGGACAGCCGCATTGGCAGTTACGGCGCCATCGCGCTGATCCTCTCCTTTATGATAAGAGTTGCAGCCATTGCCGCCCTGATCCGTGACGCGCAAGGGCCGGCCATTGCTGCCTCTTTGATCGCTGTTGCAAGCTTCAGCCGCGCCATGATGGTCTGGCACTGGCATGGCCTTCCCCCTGCCCGGCAAGCCGGTGTCGCCGCATCCATTGGCCAGCCGGGATCAACCGATCGAAACCACGCGCTCGCCTACGGTATCGGCATTTCCGGCCTGATGCTGTGGTCATCCTACACAATCATCGCAGCAACAATCGTCATCGCCGCTTCCTTCGCAGCCGCCTATCTCTTCAAACACCTGTGCCTCCGCAAGATCGAGGGGCATACGGGCGACACGATTGGCGCGACACAGCAAATCACCGAGATCGTGATGCTTGTCGCTCTTGCTCTCCTCGTCTGAAGAACAGATATGAAGACGATGGAAACACCTTGCATTCAGGTCTGCCAACTCAATCCGGAAGGTCTTTGCACCGGATGCTACCGGACAATCGCTGAAATCACCGGCTGGAGCGGCTTTACGGCCGCCGAAAGGCACAGGATCATGGGTGAGCTGCCCAGACGCAAGACGGCAATGGCGACAGGAATGGAGAGCGCACGCGCATGAACAGGCTGACTCTGGTTCTTCTCATCCTCGGCATCGGCCTGGCACTTCTTCTCATCAACAACAGCAGCGGACACACTTTCGGCATCGACAATGATCGCTTCGCCAGCGCGCTCTATCTGATGCCGATTGGGGTCCTTCTATCGGCGGGCATTCTGGCAGGCAGTCGCGGCAACCTGCCGACGGTCCTGCGGCAACTGGCAATCTGGCTTGTCATCGTCCTAGGGCTTGCCGCCGGCTATCTTTACCGGGCAGACCTGCAGCGGTTCGGTGATCGGCTGCTGGCAGGCCTCATTCCCGGTCGCGCCGTGGTAACGACCACGTCCGATGGTGTTCAGGAAGTCATCCTCAGCAAATCCATGGGCGGTCATTTCGAGGCCGATGCCACGATCAACGGCGTTTCTGTCCATATGCTTGTCGATACCGGCGCAAGCTCCGTCGTCCTCTCCAATGCCGATGCCGAGGCAATCGGCATCAATCCGGACAACCTGAACTACACCGTCTCGGTGATGACCGCCAATGGACGGACATCGGCAGCCCCCGTTAATCTATCGGAGATCGCTGTAGGTCCGATTGTTCGGCGCAACATCCCTGCCCTCGTCGCGCAGAAGGGTCAACTGGATCAAAGCCTGCTTGGCATGACCTTCCTCTCGACGCTTGGATCGCTGCAAATGCAGACAGACCAGCTGACCCTCAGAGATTGATAAGACCGGTCAGTTACGAAGCTTGTAACCCGTCTTGAACATCCAGCTGATCACCGCAAGGCACACAGCGAGGAACCCCGTGATCATGACGATGCTGATCAGCGGGTTTACATCGGCGATCTCGTAGAAGCTCCAGCGGAAACCGCTGATCAGATAGAGCACCGGGTTGAAGTGGCTAACCGTCTGCCAGAAGGGCGGCAGCATGTTGATCGAATAGAAGCTGCCACCAAGAAAGGTGAGAGGCGGAACGACCAGCATCGGAATGAGGTTGAGCTGCTCGAAATTCGACGCCCACATGCCGATGATGAAACCGAACAGGCTGAAACTGACCGCCGTCAGCACGAAGAACAGCACCATCATGAAGGGATGGGCAATCGAGATATCGACGAAGAAAGACGCAGTGATCAGGATGATCGTACCGATCATCAGACCTTTGGTCGCCGCAGCCCCGACATAGCCTGCCAATATCTCCGTCATCGAGATCGGTGCTGAGAGAATTTCATAGACGGTGCCGGTGAACTTCGGAAAATAGATGCCGAAGGAGCCGTTGCTGACGCACTGCGTCAGCAGGGTCAACATGATGAGGCCCGGCGTAATGAAAGCGCCGTAGGAAACGCCCTCGACCTCTTGGATGCGCGAGCCGATCGCGGTGCCGAAGACGATGAAGTAGAGCGACGTCGAGATGACCGGTGAAATCACGCTTTGTAAAAGCGTACGACGCGTGCGCGCCATTTCGAACAGGTAGATGGACTTGATGGCTTCGAAATTCATTTTTGTCCTCCCACCAATGCGACGAAAATATCCTCGAGCGAGCTTTGCCGCGTCGAAATATCTTTGAAATGAATGCCCTGCTCGCCAAGTGCCGAGAGGAGCTCTGCGATCCGCCCCTGTTCGCCATTGCCGTCATACTCATAGGTCAGGCAGGTGCCGTCTTCCGAAAGTTGCAGACGGAAGGGCGACAGGCTGTCCGGTAGCGTGCTGACCGGCGTCGTCAATTCCAACGAAAGCTGCTTGCGCCCGAGCTTGCGCATCAGCGCGGTCTTCTCTTCGACCAACAGGAGTTCGCCGCCATTGATCACCCCAACACGATCGGCGATTTCCTCTGCTTCCTCGATATAGTGGGTCGTCAGAATGATGGTCACGCCAGCCGCTCTAAGCTCTTCCACCACTTTCCACATGTCGCGCCGAAGCGCCACGTCGACGCCAGCCGTCGGCTCGTCGAGGAATAGCACCTTCGGCTCATGCGCCAGCGCCTTGGCGATCAGCACGCGCCGCTTCATGCCGCCGGAGAGCTCGCGCAGCATGTTGTCCTTCTTGTTCCAGAGGGACAGAGATTTCAAAACGCGTTCGATGACCTGCGGATCTTTTCGATAACCATGCAATCCGCGGGAAAACGAGACCGTGTTCCACACCGTCTCGAACTGGTCGGTCGTCAGCTCCTGCGGCACGAGCCCGATCAGCGCGCGTGTCTTGCGAAAATCCTTGACGACATCACTGCCGCCGACCAGCACACTGCCCTCTCCCGGGTTGACGAGGCCACATATGATCGAAATCAGCGTGGTCTTGCCAGCACCGTTTGGCCCCAGAAGCGCGAGAATCTCACCCTCGTAGATGTCGAGCGTAACACCTTTCAGAGCTTGAAAGCCGTTGGCGTAGGATTTCGTCAAATTGCGGATGGAAACGATAGGTTTGCGGGAGGGCGTCATGAATGAACTTTCGGCACGATCTTGAACTGCTCATATAAAGCATTTCGAGGAAAAGTGTTCTCCGTTTTGTGTCCGAAAATGCGTCAGAACAAAAAATCGGTTCGTGAAAGCGAAGAGACGATCCCCTGTTGCAGTTCCGTAGAACTCATCAACTGCGTCTCTTGTCGTCTGTGTCATGAAGTTGTGATGCTCATGTCGTAACCATGGCCACGGCGCGTCGTTGTAGTCACCACAATACGCCCGCCCGGTTTTCAGCACCGATCGACATTTTGCGACATACGGCAGTCATACTGAAAAGCATTATTTTGGGCAGAGGCTACCCCCGCACTCTGCCCTGTTTTTTTGTAGGGACTCGCCGGTTACGGCGGCTACTCGGGAGAGCAACTCCCGTCAATCGCAGTGGCGATAGCCGGACTTGCGCGTGCGCAGATCGAAGTGGAAATGGTTCCAGTGGTTGGGGTCGCTACCCGGTCCGAGCACGGTGGAGAAATATTTGCAGCTGTCCGAGCGCACTGCCTTCAGCAGCCCTTTCTCACGAAATGCAAAGAAGCTCTTTGTGCGAACGTCGATTTCCTTACCGTTCTTCAAGGTAATCGTTCCAATGTCGATGGCATTGCCACGAGCATGCTCAGACCAGGGGTTGCTCGCCCTGGAATTCATCTTGCGACAGGAGTAGCCACCCATCGGCGTGATGCGGCCAACGCCGGAGAAATAACGGAAGCGAGACGACGGTACGAGCTCGAACTTGACCCATTTGGCAAAGGCGAGCGTCACCTGGCAATTGAGCTTCACCGCCGGGCGGATCGCAACACCGCTATCGAGACCGCTGAGCTCGATCGGGTAATCGATACCGCATGTCGGACCATCGGCAATGCGCGCCACATCGCGGAAGGCGACACCCAGCCTGCGAAGCTCGGTGCGGCAGGCCACTTCAGAAGGCGGCATCATGCCGGGTAGTTGTGACATACGGCGCTCCTGCGCCGGATTGTCCGGCATCAGCATCGCGACCTCTTCGACGCGAGGTGCCTGCCTTTGACCAGCGGATGGCGGCGGAATGAGGCGGGACTGGTTGGCAAGCTCATGCGGCGCCCGTTGCCGCGGATAGGCGGCGCTGTCGGGAGTGGACACTTGCATATCCTCCTCTTCGGCAAGGCTACGCCCCGGCGCGACACCAAGCCCAGCGTCCATATTCACGCCCTGCTCACCCTCGGCCATTTGTGACGGCACGTGGGTTGGCTGCGGCTGAACAGGCGCAAGGCGGCTCGCCTGCGCATCAAGCGTCGAGTAGCCCTGGCCTCCAGAGTTCAGCAGCGGATCCCGTGAGGCCTGCGCCTCCGGCATTGGCTGCGAATAGTCGTTGAAGGGTGCATTCTGGCTGACGGGCGCAGGCGGCGCGCTGTAATTCTGCCGGCTGGAGGAGCGAATGGAGCTGACCCGTGTTGCGCCATCGACGTCAGCGGGGGGCACGAGCCCCTCCGCTGAGCACGATACGATCACCGCCGACATTGTCATCAACGTCGCAAGACGACGCGGAAGGGAAACATACGCCATACTAGAACCTGTACCTTCAGCGACCGCGACACGCGGCGATCAAGCCAAATTCTAAAGAAATCTGGTAAACGAACCCTTTTTACCGAGGCAAAGAAAGTGACCGGCAAAGGCTTGCATGCTCAGAAATGAGACATTGTCCTTGCGGCTGTTCGAACGGTCAGAGCTATCGTACCCTTGGAGAAGCAAGAAAGGGCGCCGCAAGCGACGCCCCTTTATCGGATTAGAAGACTCAGGCCGCCCGCGACATGGAGCCTCCAGCAGAAAAACTTCCAAGCTGAAACCGCGCCAGGAGCGAATGAAGCTTGCGGCTCTCATCTGCAAGCGTTTCGCTCGCGGCTGTGGTTTCTTCCACCATTGCAGCATTCTGCTGCGTCATCTGGTCCATGTGGTTGACGGAGGTGTTGATCTCCTGCAACCCCGTCGCCTGCTCGCGCGCAGCCGTAGCAATCGAGTTCACGTGACCATCGACCCGATTGACCAGCGCCACGATCTCCTCCAGCGCCTCTCCGGTGGACCGAACCAGCGTCACACCGCCACTCACCTGCTCTGCCGAACTGTTGATCAGCGTCTTGATTTCCTTTGCAGCATTGGCAGAGCGCTGCGCGAGTTCGCGAACCTCCTGCGCCACGACTGCAAAGCCGCGACCCGCCTCGCCCGCACGCGCGGCTTCCACACCTGCATTCAAGGCGAGCAGGTTGGTCTGGAAAGCAATCTCATCGATAACGACGATGATCTGACCGATCTTGCGCGACGACTCCTCGATCCGGTTCATGGCCTCCACCGCGTTGCGGACGATATCGCCCGAGCGACCTGCACTTTGCTTCGTCTCCGTCACCATCTGCCGCGCCTCGTTTGCGCGCTCAGAGGCCGTGCGAACGGTTGCCGTAATCTCATCGAGCGCGGCTGCGGTCTCTTCCAGCGCCGCTGCCTGCTGTTCGGTACGGCGGGAAAGATTACCCGTCGCCTCGCTGATATCGGAGGCGCTGGCATTGACCACATCGCTGCTACGCGAGATCGTGGCTATCACGTCCCGAAGGGCGCCGACGGCGCTGTTGAAGTCGGCGCGCAGCTTGTCGTATTCCGCGCCCACCTGCCCCACTTGAACGGTGAGATCGCCCCGCGCGAGATTTTCCATGGCATGCCCCAGGGAGGCTATGGCATGCGCCTGACGCTCGGAGGCAGAGCGAAGCACATCCTCGCTTTCACGACGGGTGTTTTCGAGCGTTCGCTGCTGCTCGGCTTCACGGCGCTGCAACTGGCTGCGCTCATTCACGGAGTTACGAAGAACAAGCAGCGTCTTGGCCATGGCGCCGATCTCGTTGCGACGCTCGACAAACGGCACCTCCGCCTCGGCATTTCCGTCCGCAATATGGGACATACTCGTCTTCAGCCGGCCTATAGGACCTGTAACACTGCGCACCACAGCCGTAGCGACTCCCAAAACGACGAGAGCGCTGATCAGACAGATGCCGAGATAGAGTGTTGCCTCGCGCCAGAACATGGCGTTCAGATCATCAACATAGACGCCCGTGCCGACAATCCAACCCCAGGGCGCGAAACCTTCGACATAAGAGAATTTGCCCACAGGATCGGGCGCGCCGGGCTTCGGCCATTGATAATCGACAAAGCCCTTTCCTCTCGCCTTCACGGTATTCACGAACTCGACAAAGAGGAACTTGCCGTTCGGGTCCTTGTTGTTCGTCAAATCGGCACCGTTCAACTCCGGCTTGACCGGGTGCATAACCATTTTCGGACCCATGTCATTGATCCAGAAGTAGCCATTGCCATTGTCGTAACGCATGGCGGCGAGAGAAGCTTTCGCCTGTTGCTGGGCGACCTCGCGGGTCAGCGTCCCGCTCTGCTCCAGGCGGTAATATTGGTCTAGAATGCCCACGGCAGAATGTGTCAGCGCTTCCAGCCCAGCCTTCCGCTCACGCTCCATCCCGTCATAACCACCGAAGAGACTTGATGTCAGAGCGGCAGTCAGTATCCCCAGAAACAAGGCGACGAGCGCATAAAGCCTCGCGGACGTGGTTAGATGTTTCATATGTAAACTCCCCCGGATTATGATCCGTTATTGTAATATTTAAAAATTGAAAAACTATAAATTGCACGCGACGGTAGGCGTAACTGCGATTTTGGAGGTAATCACTCAGAGAAGGTGCTAGAAACAACAGCGCAATGAGATGATCTTTAAGCAGCGATGTTAGATTGTCATGTTTTGCAGTAAAAATTTTCAGATACAAAACGCATCGAGTAATCGCGAATTAATAAATCGAAATCATGATCTTTGCGCAGAATAAAATCACGAGATCGATATGCCCAAGCCAAATTTCCGCTACACCCATTACGATCTCAAGGAGATTCGCTCAGGTACGATTATTGAGGTATCTCTGAACGCGGTCGCAAATGTACGACTGATGACGGCAGGGAATTTTCAAAGATTCACAGAACTCTTGGATTTCAAATATGTCGGCGGCGTTGCACGCAAGTCACCGGTGCGTATGGCAATTCCGGAGTCAGGACATTGGCATGTCATTGTCGATGCTGAAGGCCACAATGGCTTGGCGGAGTCGTCTGTGAAGTTGCTGCCGGCAAATCCAGCACCCGCCCAGCGCAAGAGCGCCTGATCAACCCTCAGCAAAATCCAGAAGCGAAGCGCAGACAGCCGCGGTCCGAAGGCTTGTCTTGCGCTTCAGCGAGGGTTGCGTTCCCGTCTCAGCTTCGACCACCAATCCAGGCGCTTTCGAATGTCGCGCTCGAAACCCCGGTCGGGCGGATCGTAGAAGGTGGTGCGCCCCATCTTTTCGGGAAAGTAATCCTGGCCTGAGAAGGCATCGGGCTCGTCATGGTCATAGCGATAGCCATCGCCATAACCCTCGCCCTTCATCAGCTTGGTCGGCGCATTGAGAATATGCTTGGGTGGCAGGAGCGAGCCGTTCTCCTTGGCCGCCCGCATCGCGCTCTTGTAGGCCGTGTAGACCGCGTTGGATTTGGGTGCCGTCGCCAGATAGACGCAGGCCTGCGCTAGCGCCAGTTCGCCTTCGGGTGAGCCGAGATAATCATAGGCATCTTTCGCCGCATTGCAGATAACCAGCGCCTGCGGGTCGGCAAGCCCAATATCCTCAACTGCCATGCGCACGAGACGCCTGCCGAGATAAAGCGGATCTTCACCGGCATCGAGCATCCGCGCTAGATAATAAAGTGCCGCATCAGGATCGGAGCCACGTACCGACTTATGCAGCGCCGAGATCAGATTGTAATGGCCGTCCTGGCTCTTGTCATAGACCGGAGCCCGACGCTGCACGATACGGGTCAGCCCTTCGGTATCGAACACCTCGCCTTCGCGCGCAGCACGCCAGACTTCCTCGGCAAGCGTCAGAACGGCGCGACCGTCACCATCCGCCATCCGCAGGAGTGCGAGCCGCGCGTCCTCATCGAGCGGCAGCGGCTTGGCTTCCGCCTCCTCGGCGCGCTTCAGAAGTTCCAGCAGGCTCCCTTCGTCATGCGGCTTGAAGGTCAGAACACGGGCGCGAGACAGCAAAGCTGCATTCAGTTCAAAGGACGGATTCTCCGTGGTCGCGCCTACCAGAATGATGGTTCCATCTTCCATCACCGGTAGGAAACTGTCCTGTTGAGCCCGGTTGAAGCGATGGATTTCGTCGACGAAGAGCAGCGTTTGCCGTCCGTTCATCCGCCGTGTGCGCGCAGCTTCGAAGACCTTTTTCAGGTCGGCCACGCCGGAGAAAATTGCGGAAATCTGCTCGAAGGCCAGACCGGCCTCCCCTGAGAGCAGCCGAGCAACCGTCGTCTTGCCGGTGCCGGGCGGTCCCCAGAAGATCATCGAGCCAAGCGAACCGCTCTCGATCATGCGGCGCAATACGCCCTCTTCGCCCGTCAGATGCGGCTGGCCTGTCACCTGGGCGATCGTCGTCGGACGCAGCCTGTCCGCCAAAGGTCGCCGGTTGGCAACCTCTGCTGGAATCTGAGGTGCGAAGAGGTCTCCACTCATCGCAGGAACTGCCGCAGGCGCTGACCATCGCGAATGATTTCCAGACGCCAGAAGCCCGGATCGTCATGCAGCGCTTCCTGCATCTGGGCGCTGGAGGTAATATCAGCGCCGTTCAACGAGACGATGATATCCTTCGGCTGGAAGCCGACACGCGAAGCGGGCGAACCGCGAGCGACATCGACGATCACGACACCGGAGGGTGTTCCGACCATACGCAGTTCATCGGCGAGCTTGGGCGAAAGATTGGCAACCGTGGCGCCAGCAAAAGGATTGCGGCCCTCCAACAGTCGCTCGTCACGCGGTGCGGTTTCAGGCGCGGTATCCAATGCGATAGTGACGGTTTTTTCCTTACCCTTGTCGATCAGCGCGATCTTGGCGGATTTGCCGATACCTGCCGTCGTCAGGCGATAACCCAGCGCATCCGGATGCTCCACCTCGATGCCGTTCACCGCAGTGACCACCTGGCCAGGCTCGATGCCGGCTTTCTCCGCAGGGCCACCTTTTACAACGCTGACGACGAGTGCGCCACGAGCACGCTTCAACCCAAGCGCTTCCGCGACTTCAGAGGTGACAGGATCGAATGTTGCGCCAACATAGGGACGCTGGAAGCTCTTATCGCCCTTCTCAGCCGCAGCCAGGAAGACCTTGACCAGGTTCGCAGGGATGGCAAAGCCGATCCCGTTCGAGCCACCGCCGCGCGAGAAGATCGCCGTATTGATGCCGATCAGCTCGCCGTTCATATTCATCAGCGCACCACCGGAGTTGCCGGGGTTGATCGAGGCATCCGTCTGAATGAAGAACCCAAAATCACCCTGCGTCACCTGATTGCGCGCCAAGGCAGAAACGATACCGCTCGTGACGGTCTGACCGACACCGAAGGGGTTGCCGATGGCGAGCACCAGATCGCCGACTTCCGTCGCATCCGAATTGCCGAGCGGCAGCACGGGGAACTGTTCCTTGGCATCGATCTTCAACACCGCAAGATCGACACGGTCATCCTTCAACAAAACCTTGGAAGAGAACTCGCGACCATCGGCGAGCGCCACCTTTATATCGTCGGCACCTTCGATGACGTGATTGTTGGTCACCACCAGACCACTTGCCGAAACGATGACGCCGGAGCCGAGCGAAGACTGCTTCTCCGTGCGGTTCGGCAGCTGCTGGCCAAAGAACTGCTCGAAAAAGGGATCGCCTGCAAAGGGCGAGGCGCGGCGCTGGACGATGCGCTCAGCATAAACGTTCACCACGGCACCGGAGGTGCGCTTGACCAGGGGGGCGAATGACAGTTGCATTTCCGTCCGGCTGGCCGGCACCGCCTTGGCGTCCTGCGCCTGTGCGCCCAAAGGCGCGAGAAGCAACGCCGCCAGAAAGCCGTTGGCCATGAATTTCAACACGCGCTGCATGTGATTCCTCATCTTCATCAATAGGATGCAGTTATAGCGTCACAGCCTATAAATCAAAGGGCGGCAATATCATGGCGCACCGCTTCACGCGCAAAGCACTTTACTTTCTTTGGAACTGGTTTCGAGGTCTGAGAATTGAACCGCCAAGATTTAATGAAAGACGAGACAGAAAAATGCAGTTTCGAAAACATGCCCTGGCCCTGTTTATTGTTTGCGCTTCCTATTCGCATGGATCCCCCGTCGGCGCTGCGAGCTTCGATTGCTCCAAGACCGATCTCGCGGCAGATGAAAAGACGATCTGCGAGAACCGCGCCCTGAATGATCAGGACGTAAAAATGGCGACAACCTTCGACATCCTCACACAACTCATGGCCATGGGCGCACGCGATACGCTCAAAACCGAACAGGCCGAATGGTTGAAGCACCGCCAGAGCTGTGAAGCGGACGTCGCCTGCCTGACAAAGGCCTATGACGAGCGCATGGTCAAGCTGGGTGAAGCATTCCAGAGCATCAACCGCCCGCTTTAACTCGCCGCGATGATGTCCGTCATCAAACCATGCAAAGCATCCCGATAACCTGTGCGCGCTGATGGTGCATCTTCTCGGGATGTCATAACCACCGACAGTTTCTTCGACGGCACGATGTACAGCATCTGGCCGCCATAGCCCCAGGCGTAAAAGACTTTCTCGTCCGCCATCTCCTTGATGAACCAGCAATAGCCATAGCCGTCGCCATTGAAGACGGAGTTCGTTCGTTGCGTCCAGGATTGTTCTATCCATGACTGCGAGAGGATGCGCTCGCCATCGGCGGTAACGCCACCGCGACGGTATAATTCTCCAAACGCCAGCAGCGAACGCGCCGTCATCGCCATCTGGTTTCCGCCGAGATAGATTCCCTGCGGATCGCGCTCCCAGCTTCCAATCGCAAAACCGTCGAGCGGCTTGAACCAGTCGCGCGCCAGCGCCAGCGTCGAGCGGCCGGAGGCCTTCGTCAGGATCGCCGAGAGAAGATGTGTCGACGCAGTCGAATAGAGCATCCCACCGCCCGGCTCACCATCAAAACCCGAACCAAGCGCAGAGCGGACCCAGTTGCGGCTCGCGACCCAGCGCCCGTAATTCGGGCCCGACATGCGCGCAAGACCTGACTGCATCGACAGCAGATTGCCAATCGTGACGCGCTCCAACCGCGGATCGGGGCTCGCCGGGAAGTCGGCTCTGAGCACCGACGCGATCGGCTGATCAGCACTCTCCAAAATCTTGCGATCGATCGCCATGCCGACGAGGGCAGAAACGATCGACTTGGAGGCCGACTTGATATTGGTCGATCCATTCAGCGACGAATCATTATAGGCGCGTGAGGCAACCTCCTCGCCATCGACGTTAACGATCACCGCCTTCAGCGTCTGGAGAGAACGCGCCCCTTCTAGAATGGGATCGAATTTGGCGGTCGCGCCTGAAGATTGCGCGCGAACCGCTGTGGCAAAAGGGAGGGAGGCAAAGAGAGCGAGTGCTGTGCGACGTTTCATGTCTATCTAAATAAGCGCTGCCGCGGTCAAAGGAAGCAGCATCACCACCTTGTGACTCGCAACACTTGGCTCGCAAAAAGGACTCTCGAAACAATGCGTTTCAGTGCTGTCCTGAATCAAAATATCAGCGACTTGATTCATTTTCTCAAGAAACACCGGGTCTATTCCTCGTAGATCATCTTCCGCGTCATGCCGCCGTCCAACACCAGCACCTGGCCGGTCATAAAGCC
This sequence comes from Agrobacterium larrymoorei, assembly GCF_030819275.1. Lineage (GTDB taxonomy): Bacteria > Pseudomonadota > Alphaproteobacteria > Rhizobiales > Rhizobiaceae > Agrobacterium > Agrobacterium larrymoorei_B. The sequence continues at coordinate 1,723,320 of NZ_JAUTBL010000002.1, forward strand.
GGCGCTGGCTAGATAGAGCACTCCGTCGGCGATATCCTTCGGCCTGCCGACGCGGCCTACCGGATGCTGCGCATTGTCCTTCTTCCGGAGATCCGTTTCATCCGTAACCCACCCCGGCGCAATCGCATTCACGCGGATCTTCGGCCCGAGACTGACAGCCAGCGCATGGGTGAAAGCGACAAGTCCGCCCTTCGAAGCGGCATAAGCCTCGGTCTCCGGCTCAGACATGAAGGCGCGCGTCGAGACCATGTTGACGATGCTGGCACCCTCGCCCATCATCGGCACCGCGGAACGCGTCATCAGGAAGGCTCCCGTCAAATGGCTGTCGGTCACCTTCCGCCAGTCGGCAAGCGAGACCTCATGAATCGGCCCGGTCACCGGACTTGCAATACCGGCATTGTTGACGAGCAGTTCCAGCCCCTTCCAACCAAGCTGGTCGAAAGCGGCAAGGACAGACGTTTCATTGCCCACATCGCACAAGATGTGGCGCGCCGATGTGGTTGTCTCCTTGATGTCGAAGGACGCAACGGTCCAGCCGTCATCCAACAGAGCTTGGATAACCCCCGTCCCGATCAAGCCCGCGCCGCCGGTCACAACTGCCCGTTTCATGATATTCTCCCTAAAGCATGGTCCGGGCAAAGCTGCAGCGGTTTTGCGCGAATGACATGCGATCAAACAAAGGACTAAAGCGTAAGAGCGAATCTGAAAGATGGCGACAGGCTTTAGCATGTGATGCGGCAACGTTCGCGATTGGCCGGTTGTTCCGATGCTGAGAACCAGTGTTGCATCGACGAACGGCTTGCGCATGATGGGGTACATGAACATGGTCGCAACCCATCCTGTCATGCTGACGTCGAGACGCCTCTCGCTGCGACCGCTGAAAATCGCCGATGCGGCAAGTCTCGCACGGATCACCAACGATCCACTCGTAACTCGCAACCTTCTCAAAACCACAACGCCTTTTACGGCCTCAGATGCAAGAGAACTGATCTTGCGAGTCCGAACAAAGAAGAGCCCGGTGTGGGCCATCGATAACGGGCAGCTTATCGGACTCATCGGCATCGCTGGCGAGTTTGGCTACTGGCTTGCCCGAAGTCGCTGGGGCACGGGTTATGCCTCGGAAGCCGCACGTCTTGTGATTGATCATGCGTTTCATGGCCTGAAGGTAGACACGCTTCATGCCAATCCGATCGCAGACAATAGGGCATCTCGCCATCTGCTGGAGAAACTCGGGTTTGAAATCAACGGCGCGACCAGAGCCTATTGCTGCGAGCGTAGCAGAATGGTGCCCCTTATCCGCTACAAGCTTGACCGGCAGAGATGGGAGGAAGCATCGGTACCCGCGAAGGCAGACGATCAAAGTCCCAGCCCTGATCCAGCCCTGGCATGGCGATCGTGACTTGATTCAATCTCGTCGCAAGAGCCACTAATTCATTGGATAGAAAGAAAAAACGCCCGTGTAGGGCGTTTTCCATTTAAGCTGGACTATCCAGAAAGCCGAGGACAATCACTCCGGCAGAATGCGAACTGCACCCTTGTCAGCGCTGGATGCAAAAGCAGCATAGGCTTTCAACGCTGTCGTGACGTTGCGCTTGCGGAACTCGGCGGGCTTCCAGCCAAGCTGGTCCTGCTCTGCGCGACGCGCTGCCAACTCGGCATCCGAAACCTTGAGGTTGATGGTGCGGTTCGGGATGTCGATCTCGATAAGATCGCCCTGACGCACGAGACCAATGGCGCCGCCTTGGGCCGCTTCAGGAGAAGCGTGACCGATGGAGAGGCCAGACGTGCCGCCGGAGAAACGACCATCGGTGATCAAAGCGCAAGCCTTGCCGAGACCCTTCGACTTCAAGTAGCTGGTCGGATAAAGCATTTCCTGCATGCCCGGGCCGCCCTTCGGGCCTTCGTAACGGATGACGACGACGTCTCCAGCCTTGACCTCGTTAGACAGAATACCCTTCACCGCCGCGTCCTGGCTCTCGTAAACGACAGCCGTTCCGTTGAACTTGAGGATGCTTTCATCAACGCCCGCTGTCTTCACGATGCAGCCATCCAACGCGATGTTGCCGTAAAGAACCGCAAGGCCGCCGTCCTTGGAGAAAGGCTTTTCGACTGAGCGGATGACGCCATTTTCGCTATCGGTATCGAGATCGTCCCAGCGCGAAGACTGGCTGAAGGCAACCTGCGTCGGCACGCCACCTGGCGCTGCCTTGAAGAACTCGCGTACGGTCTCGGAATTGGTACGGGTGATATCCCAACGGTCGATAGCGTCGCCGAGCGTGGGCTCATGAACCGTGGGGCAATCGCGATTGATGAGACCGCCGCGATCCAGTTCACCCAGAATACGCATGATGCCGCCAGCCCGATGCACGTCTTCCATATGCACGTCCTGCTTGGCAGGCGCGACCTTGGAAAGACAAGGTACCTTGCGCGACAGGCGGTCGATATCTTCCATGGTGAAGTCGACGCCGCCTTCATGGGCCGCCGCCAGAATATGCAGAACGGTGTTGGTGGAACCACCCATGGCGATATCGAGCGACATGGCGTTCTCGAACGCCGCCTTGGAAGCGATGGTGCGCGGCAGAACGGTTTCGTCGTCCTGCTCGTAATAACGACGTGCCAGATCGACGATCAGATGACCCGCTTCAACGAAGAGGCGCTTGCGATCCGAGTGCGTGGCGAGCGTCGAGCCGTTGCCGGGCAGAGAAAGGCCGAGCGCCTCGGTCAAACAGTTCATCGAGTTGGCGGTAAACATGCCCGAGCAGGAACCGCAGGTCGGACAAGCGGAACGCTCGATGACCTTGACGTCTTCATCGGAAACCTTGTCGTCGGCGGCCGCGACCATGGCATCGACCAGATCGAGCGCGACTTTCTTACCGTGCAGAACGGCCTTACCGGCTTCCATTGGACCACCGGAGACGAACACGGCCGGGATGTTGAGGCGCATGGCAGCATTCAGCATGCCTGGCGTGATCTTGTCGCAGTTGGAAATGCAGACCATGGCGTCAGCGCAATGCGCATTGACCATATACTCGACCGAGTCCGCGATGATCTCGCGCGAAGGCAGCGAATAGAGCATGCCATCGTGACCCATGGCGATGCCATCATCCACCGCGATCGTATTGAATTCCTTGGCAACACCGCCAGCCGCCTCGATCTCGCGCGCGACGAGCTGGCCGAGATCCTTCAGGTGAACGTGACCAGGCACGAACTGGGTAAAGGAGTTGACGACCGCAATGATCGGCTTGCCGAAATCGCCATCCTTCATGCCGGTGGCGCGCCAAAGGCCACGCGCACCCGCCATGTTACGGCCATGGGTTGTCGTTCTGGAGCGATAGACAGGCATCTCGTTATTCCTCGGTTCTCTCAAACTCGCGGGCGCATCTCCCAGGCGCATGCATGCGCTGCCCGCTTAAATCTGACGCGTCTTCTACTCCATTCGAAAACTCCTGTCACTGTCACCTTGCGACAAAACAGTACGGTGCGGTACGGTACTGTTTTGCCGCGCTGCTTTGGGCCTCTGCCATGCTTAAATGGCTACTCATAAAAATCAGGAGAATGTCGCAGCGTCTTCCACTGTTCGGAGTCGTGGCCATAAACGACAAGTGCCGCTCCTTCCCTTGCCGCCACATCGGCGATTTTCTGGGTGCTGCGCCGGATCGCAGCTTCATCATCCATATCTGTCATGAATATCTCACGGGTCGACGCGTCCGACATCGAGTGCGCCATGACAGCATCGGCTGCAAGCACCACATTGCCAAACGTTGGAAGGCGAACCAGGACAGACTGATGCCCTGGCACATGCCCACTCGTGTCCAGCAGCACGACGCCCGGAACAAGCTCGACATAGCCATCGACGAGCCGGTACTTCAATGAGGGGTGATCCCAGGCCGATCTATTGGCGGAAAAGCGCGCATGTCCACTTTTGGCGAGATCGTAATGAACGCGCTGGATGATAGACTCTGCGCCCGGAAAAAGATCATGATTACCCGAATGATCGTCATCGAGATGGGTACAAATGACATAGTCCACATCCGAGGGCGCGAGACCGATCTGTGCCAAACGAGCCAGAACCGTGTCTTCCTGAGATATCTCAATCGACAAACCGGGTGGATCTCGAGGATTGTCGACAAAGGAACGCGGCCATCCCGTATCGACAAGAATGACGATACCCTCAGGCGTTTGGATCAGATAGGCTGGGACCGGGACATCTCCCGGCTGCATTGTACCAAGATGAAGAAGAAAAAGCCGCACGATATTCGCTCCTCGGCGAAGCCGTTGCAGATGAAGGGAGTATGATCCTTCACCTATCGGTCCGCAGATTTGTTTCGATGAAGCATGACCTTCTTCCAGAGAAGTCAGGCTGTATTGAACAAATCGGACAGCTCATTCAAAGATAGTAGGACAGCGGAGGCACATTCTGCGCCTGACCGAAATAGCGCTCCATTTGCTGATCGGAAGTCTCAGCGTAGGCGCCAGGAGTAAGGTTTAGCCGCCGACGCCACTGCCTGATCTGGTGGCTCTGGTCGCTATACCCCTCGAGTGAACTCTTCCCGCCCCTTTGAACCTCACTCAGGCTATGGTGAAGCCGTTCAATATCCGCGACCTGTTTGGGTGCGACTCCGATATGCCGCACAAACAATCGGTGTAACTGTCGGGAACCCATACCCACATGTTGAGCGGCAGCCTCCACGAGGCCTCCCGCGCGGATCACATCATACGCGACGGCAAGCTGCCGACTTTCGAAGGAAGAAGAACCCTTGTTCATTCTCCGGACAATCCACCCGTCCAGAACCGATGCAATTCGTTGAGACGTCTGACCTTCACCAATACTGGATTTCAGCACTCGCGCGGACGGATCACCGAACACATCGGAGAAATCCAGCAGCCTGTCCGCGCTGCCGATACCCATATTCGGAAACAGGCGAACAAAGCCTTTGATCGTCAGCATCATCATGACGAATCTCGTTCCGGAGACAGACTTCCAGGCGCGCGCTTGTGTCTGAAGCCCAAGCAGCGACACATCGGGCACCGTACCACCCTCCGCAAGCATATTGGGGCGCCCCATATTGATGGACAATACGGCCAGCGGGATCGGACTTGTGCGGATGAGATCGCGAGAATATCGACCGGTTAAATCTTCGATAAACCAGTAGGAATGAACGACAGACTTGAGACTGTCAGTAGGAGAAACGATCTCAAGCAAGGCAAAACCTTTTACATCGTGTTGGGCCGAACGGTGTAGACGCATCCTGCTGAAACGCGACCAAGGTGGTTCCCAAGACTGAACGAGACCTTCCTACTCGATGTCGACTTCGTGCCGTGATCTGCAACCATATCGTAAGGCACGCAGCTTGATTTTCTCAAGACCTGAAGTGACATTCAGAACGATATTGCACGTCATAACGCATAGAAAGGACGCGCATGAGAACCTCCATAGTCTCCCACAAAATTGCGCTGAACGTCTCATTATGGAATCGGGCATTGATAGTGTTAGCGTTCTTGGTGTCATTCTCCTGCAGCGCTCAAACAACAGAGCAAAAAGTTGAACATGTACAGGCAGCCCTCCTGCTAAAATCGTTGAAGGAACCTTTGATCGGGGAAGCTATTTGCGCACGCCGAGGAAAATGCGACCTGATATCGAGGCCGGACATTGGGATCACGGTAAGCGTCGACCTCTTGCGTCCAGAGGATGGCGAAGCACACAAATTGTATGTCAGCTGCCCTTTGCCGTGTTCGTTCAACACGGGCAGAGACTCGATCGGTTTTCGGGACCAAAGAGCTTTCGATCTTTTTGAAGGCGAGAACAACGATACCAGAGTTCAGTTGGTCCTGCGTCCACGAAAAAAAATTGGCGAAATATCTCTTATCCTTGGACGGACCGAGGCACTTCAAAGGCCGCCTATCTGAATGGTAGGTCGAAACTCAGCCAGCCAGGCAAATATCCTCTTTCATTCGCCTAAAAACCTTCCTTCACTTTCGCGCGATTGAATGACTGACGCCTGTTGTTTGCCGTAAATCAGGATCATATCATACGAACCTGCCTCATCCTGCACATCCCGTGCGGCACCTGTTTCTCAGGAGATTTTGATGCCCGTCTATCGCCCTCCCCGGATCGCCTCCACCGAAATCACGCCGCGTGGCGTCTATCTCTCAAGGCGCAACTTTCTTGGCACGGCGGCGGGGCTCGCGGCCATTGGGTTGACAGGTCGCGAAGCGGTCGCAGCGCCGCTGACGGCGAAGCCCGGGGCCTACAAGCTTGATGAACAGCTGACGCCTCTCGATGCCGTCACCAGCTACAACAACTTCTACGAATTCGGCGTCGGCAAGTCCGATCCGAAGGAAAACGCGGGCAAGTTCAAACCGACACCCTGGACGGTGAAGGTGGACGGCCTGGTCGGCAAGCCGAAGGAGTTCGGGCTTGAAGAGCTGATGAAGTTTGATCTCGAAGAACGCCCTTACCGCATGCGCTGTGTCGAGGGCTGGTCGATGGCGATCCCGTGGATCGGCTTCCCGCTGGCAACTCTGCTGGATAAGGTCGAGCCACTTGGCAGTGCAAAATTCGTCTCCTTCGAGACCGTTGTTCGCCCTGATGAGATGCCGGGACAGAGCGGGCTCTTCCAGCCACTTAACTGGCCCTATGTCGAAGGCCTTCGCCTCGACGAGGCCCGCCATCCACTGACCATCCTGGCGGTCGGCCTCTATGGCGAGACCTTGCCAAACCAGAACGGTGCACCGATCCGCCTTGTGGTCCCGTGGAAGTACGGCTTCAAGGGCATCAAGTCGATCGTTCGCATTTCGCTGGTGGAAAAGCAGCCCGAAACAACCTGGAAAAATTCAAACGCACGCGAATATGGCTTCTATTCCAACGTCAATCCAAACGTAGACCATCCCCGCTGGAGCCAGGCCACCGAGCAGCGCATCGGCGAAGGCGGCTTCTTCAGTGTCAAGAACCGGCCGACCCTGATGTTCAACGGTTATGAGGACGTTGCGAGCCTCTATACCGGCCTGGACTTGAAGGCGAATTACTGACATGGCATTCGCCCTGCCCCTGCCTTCATTGGCCAAACGCTACCAGCCCGCTGCCATCTGGGCGCTCTACCTTCTCGGCCTCTGTCCCGGTCTCTGGTATTTTTACCTGGCCGCGACGGGCGGGCTTGGCTTCAACCCCGTCAAGGATTTCGAGCATCTGCTTGGCATCTGGGCTTTGCGCTTCCTTTGCCTCGGCCTGCTGGTGACACCATTGCGCGACCTTTTCAACATCAACCTGATTGCCTATCGACGCGCGCTCGGCCTGCTGGCCTTCTATTATGTGCTGGCGCATTTCGCCGTTTACCTCACGCTCGACCGTGGGCTTATCTTCAGCTCCATCGTCGGCGATATTCTCAAGCGTCCCTACATCATGTTCGGCATGGCAGGATTGGCGATGCTTCTGCCTCTGGCTCTGACCTCCAACCGCTGGTCCATCCGCAAGCTGGGCTCGCGCTGGAACACGCTGCACAAACTCGCATATCCGGTGCTCATCGTCGCCCTTCTTCATTTCGTCCTGGCACGCAAGAGCCTGACGCTGGAGCCGGCATTCTATATCACCCTTACCGTCCTCCTGATTGGCTATCGTTTCATCCGGCCAACAATCATGGCACGGCGCAGAGCACGCAAAGCCGCTACAGCCTCTCGAACTGCCGCGTGACAGCGGCAGCCATTCCGATACCGGCTAAATAACAAACGATGTTCCATGGCGAAAACACGCGACCCAGCAGCAAGGTGCCGGTCGCCGTGTCGCGGAATGCATCCAGCGCCGGGAAATGCACCAGCCTCAACAACTCCACAGCAACAGAGAAGCAGCACGCAACAGCGATGATGAAAAGCCGCGTCCTGTAGTTCACAAAGAGCAGCACCGCCAGAAGATAGACCATAGCGCCCCACAACACCGAACCGCCATATTTGACAACGATGAACGGCAACCCGATCGTGTATCCGTAACGCCGCAACGCCAATCCTGCCAGAATGACGAGGATGAGGCTTGACAGGAGCAGCAGTCGGGACGCGTAAAATTTGCCGCTATCGATCATCATCATTCTGCTTCACGCCGATTCCCTCACCCCAAGTCGCCCAGTCGGTAAACAGGAGCTTGCACTTTGGTATCCGATACAATGTTTCCGGCAACACGCCTGTCATTTCCTGGATCATTATCTTTGCGATGCCCGGCCTTGGGGAAGCTTGAGCGGCGTAAAGCGCTTCGTCATCGAATTTCTCTATTTCGGCCTGAAGAATGCCAGAGCCTGCTTGTTTGCCGGGCTATTCTTCCTGTCAATCTTTGTGGTGCCGCGTGCAGGGCTATTTGGCGTGCCACGCTACGATGTCCTTCTCGTCATCGCATTGACGATCCAGATCTTCATGATCTGGAGCAAGCTCGAGACGCTCGATGAGGCGAAGGCGATCTTTCTCTTTCATATTGTTGGCTTCGCGCTGGAATTGTTCAAGACATCCGGCAGCATTCAATCATGGTCATACCAGGACTTCGCATATAGCAAAGTCTTCGGTGTACCTTTATTCTCAGGCTTCATGTACGCAGCGGTCGGTAGCTACATCATTCAAGCATGGCGGCTGTTCGACCTGCGAATTCGCCATCATCCACCTTACTGGATGGCAACGCTAATCGCACTTGCGATCTACGCCAACTTCTTCACACATCACTATATCGGCGATTATCGCTGGTATATCGCTGCCTGTGCGTTAGGCCTCTATGCCCGTACCAGCGTCACCTATCGCCCCTATGACAAGGATAGAGAGATGCCACTGCTTCTCTCCTTCATCCTCATCGGCTTCTTCGTCTGGCTGGCGGAAAACATTTCTACCTTCTTCGCCATCTGGAGCTACCCCAACCAGCTAGGCGCATGGTCAGCCGTCAGCCTCGGTAAATGGAGTTCATGGTCCCTACTTGTTATCATGACGTTCACCATCGTCTGCCATTTGAAACATATTAAACATCGAATCTTCATCCCGGAGTAGAAACTCCGCTTTGGCCCGCACCTGAAGATATGGTTTCCTGTCAAAAATCCTATGAGAAACGACAATTTACAGATCTCTAGATGACGTTTATTGTTCCGTCGTCTGCCATATGACAGTCGCCGACATGACGTCGTGAAGATATGCGTGATGACCACGAAACGTTCTGCCTCTCTTGAAAGGAACTGGCGTTGCGTATTGGTATGTTCATTCTTCTGGCAAGCCTGTCCGCGTCCCCGGCTCTGGCGGCATCCACCATTAAACCTGGCCCATCCGAAACCGATTACATGTTCCAGTGCGGTGCAACCTTCCTCATCAATGCCCACGCGTTGAACGACGGTCCCAAATCCGCCAAGGCAAGAGCGCAGGCCAAGGACTATGAGAGCAGGTTTAACAAACTTGCTGCGATGGCGGAGGCATCCTTTGAAGAGAACAGGATGTCGAAATCGGAAGCACTTACTTACTTGCAGAAGCACGTCGACACCATGTCCGCGATCTTCGCCAAAGACCCCGACTCCATGAAGCGCTTCGTCACGATGTGCGACGCGCGTTTTCCAGCCAATCAGTAGGGTGATCAAGCATCCCGTGGATGGAGTACCAGGGAATTTCGCAATAGCCGCACAACGAAGGTGCGCAGCGATAGTAGCATCGGTACGAGCTTGCTACATGGTCTCATGAGCAGATGAGCAGAACTGATGGCGCTGGGCGTCATATTACGCCCGAGGACATCGCGCAATCTTCCGGCCTTAGCAAGCCCCTTTCCCAAAAAATGGAGAGTGTTTTCACGCCGCCTTTGGACCTGTTAACCGCCACGGCTCAAAGTCTGCCTGCACGAGCCCGTGTGGCCGGACGCAATCCGCGTTGTTGTCATACTCGCAGCTAGGAGCGGACTTGAGGCGCAGCGCGCGAACTTGGGAGTTGTGCGGCATTTCGAACCGGTCTTCCAGCAGCCGCCCGCCGTCGACGAACCACTTTACGCACTCGACGAAACAAGCAAAAAAAGCCGGGTGATCGCTCACCCAGCTCTTCAATTCTAAATGCTTAAGCGCGAAGCTTATGCAGCTTCGGCAGCAGCCGTCTCAGCAGCAACGCGAGCCTTGTCGGCTGCGCCCTTGGCGTCAACATCGCGCTCGACGAATTCAACAACAGCCATAGCTGCGTTGTCGCCCTGGCGGAAACCGGCCTTCATGATGCGGATGTAGCCACCGTTACGGTTTGCGTAACGAGCTGCAATCGCGTCGAAGAGCTTACGGACGGCGTCCTGGTCCTTGATCTGCGAGATGGCCTGACGACGAGCGTGCAGGTCGCCGCGCTTGCCGAGCGTGACAAGCTTTTCCACGATCGGGCGAATTTCCTTCGCCTTCGGCAGAGTGGTGACGATCTGCTCATGGGTGATGAGCGAAGCAGCCATGTTGGCAAACATTGCCTTGCGGTGGCTGGCGGTTCTATTGAGCTTGCGGCCTGAATTTCCGTGGCGCATTGCTATTCTCCTTTAGTGCAGGTTCCCTATCCGGTCCTGCCGTTTCCTGGCACATGCAGACGACTGGTCTGCTGTTTGACGGGGAAAGGCAGTCTTTGAGGGCCTGCCTTTTCTTTGTTAGTACTGGTCTTCGTAACGCTTAGCGAGATCTTCAATGTTCTCTGGCGGCCATGCAGGCACTTCCATGCCGAGATGCAGGCCCATGGAAGCGAGAACTTCCTTGATTTCGTTGAGCGACTTGCGACCGAAGTTCGGCGTGCGAAGCATTTCCGCTTCGGTCTTCTGGATCAGATCGCCGATGTAAACGATGTTGTCGTTCTTCAGGCAGTTTGCCGAACGAACAGACAGCTCGAGCTCGTCGACCTTCTTGAGAAGTGCCGGGTTGAACGCCAGTTCCGTAACCGATTCTTCTTCTGCTTCCTTCTGCGGCTCGTCGAAGTTGACGAAGACGCCAAGCTGGTCCTGAAGAATGCGAGCGGCAAAGGCAACGGCGTCTTCACCGGAAACCGAACCGTTGGTCTCGATCGTCATGATCAGCTTGTCATAGTCGAGAACCTGGCCTTCACGGGTGTTTTCCACCTTGTAGGACACTTTCTTGACCGGAGAATAAAGGCTGTCCACAGGGATGAGGCCGATCGGGGCATCTTCCGCGCGGTTACGCTCTGCAGGCACATAGCCCTTGCCGTTGTTGACGGTGAATTCCATACGGATTTCAGCGCCATCGTCGAGCGTGCAGATAACATGGTCTGGGTTCAGGATCTCGATGTCGCCAACCGTCTGGATATCGCCAGCGGTCACGGCACCTGGACCCTGCTTGCGCACGACCATGCGCTTGGAGTCATCGCCGTCCATCTTGATGGCGATTTCCTTGATGTTGAGCACGATATCCGTCACATCTTCCCGAACTCCGGGGATGGAGGAGAATTCATGCAGAACGCCGTCGATCTGCACGGCCGTTACAGCAGCGCCACGCAGAGACGACAGGAGTACGCGGCGAAGCGCGTTGCCGAGCGTCAGACCGAAACCACGCTCCAGCGGCTCAGCAACGAGCGTTGCCTTGGTGCGGCTGGAGGACGTGAACTCGACCTTGTTCGGCTTGATCAGTTCCTGCCAATTCTTTTGAATCATCTTTAAACCTTCCGTTCGCCGCCACCATCCAATCGTGGCGGACCGAGCATGATCACCGAGAGGAACCGCCAAGGTTCATCGGAGGGTTTCAAGCGTAAGCACACCGGCCACGCCGGCAACCACACGCCGATTACGCGAAAATTCCGCCAAACCGATGGAAAGGCGGAACCTCCAGACAGAACGCGTTAGACGCGGCGCTTCTTGCGCGGGCGGCAACCGTTGTGCGGGATCGGCGTCACGTCGCGGATGGAAGTGATGAGGAAACCGGCAGCCTGCAGAGCGCGAAGTGCGGACTCACGACCCGAACCCGGACCGCAAACCTCGACCTCAAGCGACTTCATGCCGTGTTCCTGAGCCTTCTTAGCGCAATCTTCAGCAGCGATCTGGGCAGCGAACGGGGTCGACTTACGCGAACCCTTGAAACCCTTTGCACCGGCAGACGACCAGGCAATAGCGTTGCCCTGTGCGTCGGTGATGGTGATCATCGTGTTGTTGAAGGTCGAGTTGACGTGCGCTACACCCGACGTGATATTTTTGCGTTCGCGACGGCGTACGCGTGCGGCTTCCTTGGCCATGATAGTCCTTTCATTGATCTCTTCACCGCCGTAACACCAGCGGCTACACCGGCACTCAACCCGCTTGCGAGCATCGCACCAAACTCAGAAAGGCTGGCGCGGTTCGCACCAGCCTCCCCTTCCGCATAAACGGAAAATTACTTCTTCTTGCCCGCGATAGCCTTCGCCGGACCCTTACGGGTGCGAGCGTTGGTGTGCGTGCGCTGACCGCGAACCGGAAGGCCGCGGCGGTGGCGCAGGCCACGGTAGCAACCGAGGTCCATAAGACGCTTGATGTTCATCGCGGTTTCGCGACGAAGATCACCCTCGACCTGATAGTCGCGGTCGATGGTTTCGCGGATCTGAAGGATTTCAGCATCCGTCAGCTGATGAACGCGCTTGTCGGCTGCGAGACCGACCTTGTCCATGATTTCCTGCGCGAATTTCGGACCGATCCCGTGAATATAGGTCAAAGCGATAACAACGCGCTTAGCCGTCGGGATGTTGACGCCAGCGATACGTGCCACGTCTATTCTCCTTGCGTTCCAGTTGCCATCCGGCAAGTGGTGCTTCCATTTGAGCGGCACGATGCTGCCGCCAGTTCAAATTCCTGTTCGTCACAAGTCAAAACGACCGAACCCGGATCTTCCTTCCCTAAAGGAAAATCCGCGCCAGTCGCTTGGGTTGTCGCGAGTTGGCGCGGTGTTTAACGGAATCGGTTCAAAAAAGCAACCGGCCCCGCCAAGATTCTTTAGATCCGCGCGGCAGAAGCTGCCGGGCTGTTGTCCTTTTCCAAGGCGCCAGCGATTGCGGCGGTCACCGCATCCACATCGGCCATGCCGTCCAGCACAACGAGTTCGCCTTGCTCACGGTAATACTCGGAAAGGGGCGCAGTCTTCTCGCGATATTCGGAGAGGCGCTTGCGGAATGCTTCCGGATTGTCGTCCGAGCGAACGGTGCCGCCCGCCGCAACCGTTTCGGCAACGCGGTTTTCGATTCGGCGCACCAGCGCCTCCTCGTCGACCTTGAGCTCGATGACCGCATCCAACTGAATATTCTTCTGCTGCAGGTTCTCGCTCAGAGCCTTGGCCTGCGGCACGGTGCGCGGGTAGCCATCGAGAATGAATCCATTCGCACAGTCAGCCTGCTCGATCCGCTCGGACACGATCTGGTTGACGATATCGTCCGACACGAGACCACCGGCATCCATCACCGCCTTGGCGCGCTTGCCGATGTCCGTTCCAGCAGTGACAGCCGCACGCAGCATATCGCCGGTGGAAAGCTGCGGAATGCCGTACTTGTCCGTCAGACGCTTGGCCTGTGTTCCCTTGCCTGCACCTGGCGGTCCCAAAAATATCAGTCTCATCGTCCCCTCTTTCCTCCACGCAGTTTCGATTTCTTGATCAGCCCCTCATATTGCTGAGCAATCAGGTGGCCCTGGATTTGCGCAACAGTATCCAGAGTTACACTGACTACGATCAAAAGCGAAGTACCACCAAGGGCTAACGGTATGCCTGTACGGGCAATAAGTGTCTCAGGAAGGATACAAACGAAGACAAGATAAATGGCGCCGACGACCGTGATGCGTGTCAGCACGTAGTCAATGTACTCTGCGGTGCGCTCACCCGGACGAATGCCGGGAATAAAGCCGCCGTGCTTCTTCAAGTTATCTGCCGTGTCCTTCGGATTGAACACGATCGCCGTGTAGAAGAAGGCAAAGAACGCGATCAGCAGGCCGTAGAACAGCATGAAGAGCGGTTGGCCGTGCTGGAGAGACGCAATAATCGTCGTCGCCCAGGACGGAAGGTTCGTGCTGTTGGTAAAGCCCGCAGCCGTCGCTGGCAGGAGCAGCAGCGAAGACGCGAAGATCGCAGGGATAACACCGGCAGTGTTCAGCTTCAGCGGCAGGTGCGACGTATCGCCCTGGAACATGCGGTTGCCGACCTGACGCTTCGGATACTGGATCAGAAGACGGCGCTGGGCGCGTTCGACGAAGACGATCAGCGCGATCACCAGGATTGCGACGACAACGACGGTGAGAATCAGCGTCGTGGAAAGCGCACCGGTACGGCCAAGTTCCAGAGTACCGGCCAGAGCCTTCGGCAGACCTGCAGCGATACCCGCGAAGATGATCAGCGAAATACCGTTACCGATACCGCGCGAGGTGATCTGCTCGCCGAGCCACATCAGGAACATCGTGCCGCCAAGCAACGTGAGGACGGTGGAGACGCGGAAGAACAAACCCGGATCGACAACGAGGCCAGCACCGCTTTCGAGACCAACGGCAATGCCATACGCTTGGAGCGTACCGAGCAGGACCGTGCCGTAGCGGGTATACTGGTTGATGATCTTGCGGCCTGCTTCGCCTTCCTTCTTCAACGCTTCCAGCGACGGCACGACAGAGGTCATCAGCTGCACGATGATCGAAGCGGAGATGTAAGGCATGATGCCGAGCGCGAAGATCGCCATGCGCTCGACGGCGCCGCCCGCAAACATGTTGAAGAGACCGAGAATGCCGTTCGCCTGACCGCGAAATGCCTGGGCATAGGCTTCCGGGTTCAGACCGGGAAGCGGAATATGCGTGCCGAGGCGATAGACGAGAAGTGCGGCAAGGGTAAACCAGAGGCGCTTTTTCAGATCTTCAGCCTTGGCGAAGGTCGAAAAATTCAGGTTTGAGGCCAGTTGTTCCGCTGCTGAAGCCATAAAATTCTCCGCATGACCCTATCCAGCAGCACGGTGAACGGCGTCTCCGGCAGGGTCCATAAAGATACTGGTTCAAAAACCGGGCTTCGGACGGAAAGCGACTGTCACGCCGCAATCATGCCTCACCCTTGTTTTCGTATGTCCTATCCCCTCCCCCAAGGGAGTTCAAGAACTGTGAGGCTCTCACTTGCGCTGCATGCTGCGGCATTTTGAGCGCGAGACATGCGAGATCGCAATGAGTCGCTGCGCATTTCCGTCAAATCGATTAGATTTTCAAAGACTTACGTAGCGTAAAGAGAAACGCCCGGGGCGAAACACCCCGGGCGTTCAGACATCATATATTACTCGGAAGCTTCCGGCGCAACAACGAGAAGCTTGATGGAGCCACCAGCCTTCTCGATTTTTTCAAGCGCAGGCTTGGAAGCGCCTGCGACTTCGAAAGCCACCTTTGCCGTCAGCTCGCCGTCGGCCAGGATGCGCACGCCGTCCTTCGGACGACGGATCACGCCAGCAGCCTTGAGCGCAGCGGCATCGACCGTTGCCTTGGCGTCGAGCTTGCCAGCATCGATCGCGGCCTGAACGCGCCCGAGCGAAACGGTCACGTATTCGGAAGCGAAGATGTTGTTGAAGCCGCGCTTCGGCAGACGACGGTAGATTGGCATCTGACCGCCTTCGAAGCCGTTGATGGCAACGCCCGAACGAGCCTTCTGACCCTTGACGCCGCGACCACCGGTCTTGCCCTTGCCGGAGCCGATACCGCGACCTACGCGGATACGATCCTTGGTGGCGCCTTCGTTGTCTCTGATTTCATTGAGTTTCATGATAGGTTCCTCCGTCTCACTTCTCGTCTACGACGCGAACGAGATGCTGGACCGCACGGATCATGCCACGAACAGAAGGCGTATCTTCCAGCGTGCGCTGACGGTGCATCTTGTTAAGACCCAGGCCGATCAGCGTCTGACGCTGGATCTCCGGGCGGCGATTTGGGCTGCCGATCTGTTCAACCGTAACAGTCTTCTTGGCTTCAGTTGTATTCTTGGCCATGATCCAGATCCTTACTCTTCAGAAGCGACGCCGGATGCGACGCGACGTGCCTGAAGGGTTGCATACTTCAGACCGCGCTGAGCAGCGATGTCCTTCGGATGAACCTGATGCTTCAGAGCGTCGAACGTTGCGCGAACCATGTTGTACGGGTTCGAAGAGCCCGTGGACTTGGCAACAACGTCGTGAACGCCGAGCGTTTCGAAAACAGCGCGCATCGGACCACCAGCGATGATACCGGTACCAGCCTTGGCGGAGCGAAGCAGAACCTTGCCTGCGCCGTGGCGACCGTTGACGTCGTGGTGCAGCGTGCGGCCATCGCGCAGCGGAACGAAGATAAGATCGCGCTTGGCAGCTTCAGTTGCCTTGCGGATTGCTTCTGGAACTTCACGAGCCTTGCCGTGACCAAAGCCAACGCGGCCCTTCTGGTCGCCAACGACGACGAGAGCGGCGAAGCCGAAACGACGGCCACCCTTAACAACCTTTGCAACGCGGTTGATCGCGACCAGCTTGTCGACGAATTCGCTATCGCGTTCTTCGCGGTTCTGGCGATCGTCGCGAGAACCTCTTTTTTCCTGTGCCATTGTCCTTTTCCTTTTTCTTTTCCGGTATCGAACGGCAAACGAAAGTAGGCCCTCCGGCTCCATTGCTGAAGTCCGGTTGGCCCGGTGAAAATCCACCCGGTGCGCCATGCGCCCGGGTGGATAAAGTCTTAGAAGTTCAGACCGCCTTCGCGGGCAGCATCTGCCAGGGCCTTGACGCGGCCGTGATAGATGAATGCACCACGGTCGAATACGACATCCTTGACGCCAGCCTTGCCAGCGCGCTCGGCAACCAGCTTGCCAACGACGGCAGCAGCCGCAACGTCAGCGCCGGTCTTCAGCGACGAGCGCAGATCGGCTTCAAGCGTGGAGGCAGACGCGAGCGTCTTGCCTGCAACATCATCGATGATCTGAGCGTAGATGTTCTTCGACGAGCGATGAACCGACAGGCGCGGGCGACCGTTAGCAACCGCCTTGAGCTGGCGGCGTACACGGTTCGCACGACGTGCAAGTGCTTCTTTCCTGCTAGCCATTTCGCGAGTTCCTTACTTCTTCTTGCCTTCTTTGCGGACGATCCGTTCTTCAGCGTACTTGACGCCTTTGCCCTTGTAGGGCTCGGGACCACGGTATTCGCGGATTTCCGCGGCAACCTGACCGACCTGCTGCTTGTTGATGCCGGAAACGATGATTTCCGTCGGCTTCGGCACGGCGATGGTGATGCCCTGCGGCGGCTCGTAAACGACGTCATGCGAGAAACCGAGAGCCAGCTGCAGGTTCTTGCCCTGCATGGCGGCACGGTAACCGACGCCGTTGATTTCGAGCTTGCGCTCGTAGCCATCCTTAACACCCTTGAAGATGTTCTCGATCATCGTGCGGGACATGCCCCACTTGGAACGAGCTTCCTTGGTGTTATTGGACGGCTGTACCGAAACGCCGTTGTCTTCCAGCTTGAGCTGGATATCGTCATTTGCGACGAAGAACAGTTCGCCCTTCGGACCCTTGGCAGTAATCTTCTGGCCTTCAACGTTGGCCGTCACACCTGCGGGAACCTGAACGGGCTTCTTACCGATACGAGACATATTTCTATCCTGTCTGTCCGTTACGGAGATCCTTGCTCGGCCTTAGAAGACCGAGCAGAGAACCTCGCCACCAACGTTCTGTTCGCGAGCCTGGTGATCGGCCATCACGCCCTTCGGGGTCGAAAGGATGGTGATGCCGAGGCCGTTCGCGACCTGCGGAATGGACTTGACCGAGACATAAACTCGGCGGCCCGGCTTGGATACGCGGCCGATCTCACGGATCACCGACGCACCTTCGTAGTACTTCAGCTCGATGGTGAACTCGGACTTGCCGTTTTCAAATTCGACCTTGGAATAACCGCGGATGTAGCCTTCAGCCTGCAGCACGTCGAGAACGCGTGCGCGGAGGCTGGAAGCTGGTGTGCTAACCGAAGACTTGCGACGGGAAGCACCATTGCGGATGCGGGTGAGCATATCACCCAAAGGATCAGTCATGGTCATGTGCCCGTCTCCTTACCAGCTCGACTTGACAATGCCCGGCACCTTGCCGGAATTGCCCAGCTCACGAAGCGCGATACGCGACATCTTGAGCTTGCGATAAAACGCGCGCGGACGGCCCGTTACTTCGCAGCGGTTGCGGATACGCGTCTTCGAGCCGTCACGCGGCAGCGAAGCGAGCTTCAGAGTTGCCTGGAACCGCTCTTCGATCGGAAGGGACTGGTTCATGACGATGGCCTTGAGGGCGGCACGCTTGCCGGCCTGGGAGGCAACTGTCTTGCGGCGGCGCTTGTTCTTTTCAACTGCGCTTGTTTTCGCCATATCGGAGTTCCTTTTCTACGCTCGTCGTTACGGTTACTGACGGAACGGGAAGTTGAACTCTGTCAGAAGAGCCCGTGCTTCGTCGTCGGTCGGAGCCGTCGTGCAAACGATGATGTCCATGCCCCACATCTGATCAACCTTGTCGTAGTTGATTTCTGGGAACACAATGTGCTCCTTGATGCCCATGGCGAAGTTGCCACGGCCGTCAAAGCTCTTCGGGTTCAGGCCCCGGAAGTCGCGAACGCGCGGAAGCGCGATGTTGACCAGACGATCAAGGAATTCGTACATGCGTGCGCCGCGAAGAGTAACCTTCGCACCGATTGGCATGCCTTCGCGAACCTTGAAGCCAGCAATCGAGTTGCGGGCGCGGGTTACGACCGGCTTCTGACCTGCAATCGCAGCCAGATCGCCCGCAGCAACCGTGGGTTTTTTGGAGTCGGCAGTCGCCTCACCCACACCCATGTTGATCACGATCTTATCCAGCTTCGGGATCATCATGACGTTAGCGTAGGAGAACTTCTCCTGCATGGCGCCGCGGATACGGTTGACGTATTCCGTCTTGAGACGCGGTTCGTACTTGGTCTCAGCCATCGATGACTTCTCCCGAACGCTTGGCCACACGGACCTTCTTGCCTTCTACAACCTTGAAGCCAACGCGGGTCGGCTTGCCATCCTTATCGGCGATGGCAATGTTGGAGATGTGCAAGGATGCTTCCTTGTTGATAATGCCGGCTTCCTGGCTCTGGGTCTGGCGCTGGTGACGCTTCACCATGTTGACGCCACGCACAACAGCACGGTCTTCCTTCGGCATTACCTGGATTACTTCGCCGGTACGGCCCTTGTCCTTACCGGTCAATACGACAACCTTGTCGCCTTTACGAATCTTCTGCATCGCTCGTGCTCCTTACAGTACTTCTGGAGCCAGCGAGATGATCTTCATGTGGTTCTTGCCGCGAAGCTCGCGAGGAACCGGTCCGAAGATACGGGTGCCGATCGGCTCTTTCTTGTTGTCGATAAGAACAGCTGCGTTGTTATCGAAACGGATGACGCTGCCGTCGGCGCGGCGGATGTCCTTGGCGGTACGCACAACAACCGCCTTCATCACGTCGCCCTTCTTGACGCGGCCGCGCGGAATAGCTTCCTTGATGGAAACGACGATAATGTCGCCCACGGAAGCGTACTTGCGCTTGGAGCCGCCCAGCACCTTGATGCACATGACACGACGTGCGCCGGAATTATCCGCCACGTCGAGGTTTGTTTGCATCTGAATCATGTCAGGTCGCCTTCTTGTTGTTACCGGACCGGTTGGGCGAACATCATGGATGCCGCCCCCTGTTCCAGCTTATGAAATCTCTGTTTTTGCGCGGAAGAAACTTGCCAGGGTGGTTTCCCAAAGGGACCTTCCGTGCGCATCAAAGCAAAAGACGCTCGGGTTACGAGCGTCCTTGCGCTGCTTCATACAGATTTTCGCGCCAAGTGCAATAGACCTGGCGCGATTCCGTTGAAATTAAGCGTGAGCGGCAACCACCGTCCAGCGCTTATCCTTGGAGATCGGTGCGCATTCCTCAATGGAAACCACATCGCCGACCTTGTATTGATTGTTTTCGTCGTGCGCCTTGTACTTCTTCGAACGGCGAACGGTCTTCTGCAGCAGCGGGTGAGCGAATCGGCGCTCAACGCGAACTACGACAGTCTTCTCGTTCTTGTCGGATACAACGACGCCCTGGAGAATGCGTTTAGGCATAGTATTCTTCCTTAGGCCTTGGCTTCTGCGGCCTTTTGGGCAGCAATGGTTTTGATCCGGGCGATGTCCTTACGGACTTCGTTGATGCGCGAGGACTTTTCCAGCTGGCCGGTGGCCTTCTGGAAACGCAGATTGAACTGTTCCTTCTTCAGGTCAGCCAACTTGTCCTTGAGCTGGTCGGCGCTGAGGCCGCGAATATCTTCGGCTTTCATGTGCCTTGCTCCTTACTCTGCGATGCGCTGTACGAAGCGCGTCTTGACCGAGAGCTTGGCAGCGCCGAGACGAAGCGCCTCGCGGGCGATCTCCTCGGAAACACCGTCGATCTCGAACATCATACGACCGGGCTTGACCTTGCATGCCCAGTAATCAACCGAACCCTTGCCCTTACCCATACGAACTTCGGTCGGCTTAGCCGTAACCGGAGTATCGGGGAATACACGGATCCAAACGCGACCTGCGCGCTTCATGTAACGCGTGATCGCGCGGCGGGCCGCTTCGATCTCGCGTGCATTCACGCGGTTCGGTTCCTGCGACTTCAAGCCGAATTCACCGAATGCCAGGTCAAAGCCGCCCTTGGCGACGCCCTTGATGCGTCCCTTGAACTGCTTGCGGTACTTAGTACGCTTTGGCTGCAACATTTTCTTACTTCTCCGAGCTTATCTTTCGCCAGCGTCAATCAAGCGTTTTCGCGACGACGATCGTTGCGATCGCCACGCTCACGGCTTGCAGGACCCTGAGCATCGCCTTCGAGCGCACGACGCTCGGACGCCATAGGATCGTGCTCAAGGATTTCGCCCTTGAAGATCCAGACCTTGATGCCGCAGATGCCGAATGCGGTTTCGGCTTCAGCCGTACCGTAGTCGATGTCTGCACGCAGCGTGTGAAGCGGAACGCGGCCTTCGCGGTACCATTCGGTACGAGCGATTTCCGCGCCGCCGAGACGGCCTGCGCAGGTGATCTTGATGCCTTCTGCGCCAAGGCGCAGAGCGGACTGTACGGCGCGCTTCATGGCGCGACGGAAAGCCACGCGGCGTTCCAGCTGCTGGGCGATCGACTGAGCAACGAGCGTTGCGTCGACTTCCGGCTTGCGCACTTCAACGATGTTGAGGTGCGTTTCGGAACTGGTCATGTCGGAGATCTTCTTGCGAAGCTTCTCGATGTCAGCGCCCTTCTTGCCGATGATGAGGCCCGGACGAGCGGAGTGGATCGTAACGCGGCACTTCTTGTGTGGGCGCTCGATAACAACCTTTGCAATACCAGCCTGCTTCAGTTCCTTCACGAGGTAGGCACGGATAGCGAGGTCTTCATGCAGAAGATTGCCGTACTCGGCAGTGTCAGCGTACCAACGGCTGTCCCACGTACGGTTGATGCCCAGGCGGAAGCCGATTGGATTGATTTTCTGACCCATTATGCGGCCTCCCCTTTTTCCTCGACTTCACGAACAACGATCGTGAGGTGCGAGAACGGCTTTTCGATGCGCGATGCACGGCCACGGCCACGAGCGTGGAAACGCTTCATGGTGATGGACTTGCCAACATAGGCCTCGGCGACGACGAGCGTGTCGACGTCGAGGTCATGGTTGTTTTCGGCGTTTGCGATAGCCGATTCCAGCGTCTTCTTGACGGTGGAAGCGATACGCTTGCGCGAGAACTCGAGCTCGGCGAGAGCGCGATCAACCTTCTTGCCACGGATAAGAGCGGCAACCAGGTTCAGTTTCTGGGGGCTGACGCGAAGCGTACGGGCAACGGCCTGAGCCTCGTTGTCCTTCAGCCGGCGTTCGGTCTTAGCCTTCGCCATGATTACTTCCTCTTTGCCTTCTTGTCCGCGCCATGACCGTAATAGGTCCGGGTCGGAGAGAATTCACCGAACTTGTGACCGACCATGTCTTCGTTGACAGAGACGGGCACATGCTTGCTGCCGTTGTAAACACCGAAGGTCAGACCAACGAACTGCGGCAGGATCGTGGAGCGACGGCTCCAGATCTTGATTACTTCACTGCGTCCGCCTGCGCGCACCTTCTCAGCCTTAGCGAGAAGATAGCCGTCAACAAACGGACCTTTCCATACTGAACGAGCCACTTGAGACTTCCTCTCTTACTTCTTGCGCTGATGGCGCGAACGCATGATGAACTTGTCAGTCGACTTGTTCGAGCGGGTACGCTTGCCCTTGGTGGGCTTGCCCCATGGCGTCACTGGATGACGACCACCGGACGTGCGACCTTCACCACCACCGTGCGGGTGGTCGACCGGGTTCATGACAACGCCGCGAACA
This sequence comes from Agrobacterium larrymoorei, assembly GCF_030819275.1. Taxonomy (GTDB): domain Bacteria; phylum Pseudomonadota; class Alphaproteobacteria; order Rhizobiales; family Rhizobiaceae; genus Agrobacterium; species Agrobacterium larrymoorei_B. The sequence goes on from NZ_JAUTBL010000002.1 coordinate 1,745,627, forward strand.
TGCGGACGCTTGCCGCGCCAACGCGAACGACCGGCCTTGCCGTCGTTGATGTTGCCGTGGTCAGCGTTGGAAACAGCACCGATCGATGCGAGGCAGGAGCCGTGCACCAGACGCTGTTCACCGGAGTTGAGACGCAGGATCGCCATGCCGGCATCGCGGCCAACGAGCTGTGCATAGGTACCGGCGGAGCGAGCGATCTGACCGCCCTTGCCCGGCTTCATCTCGACGTTATGGATGATCGAGCCGACCGGAATGAACTGCAGCGGCATGGTGTTGCCGGGCTTTACGTCCACTGCCTTGTCGGAGGCGATCACCTTGTCACCAGCAGCGAGACGCTGTGGCGCGAGAATGTAAGCCTGTTCGCCGTCCGTGTATGTCACGAGCGCGATGAATGCGGTGCGGTTAGGGTCATATTCCAGACGTTCAACCGTACCTTCAACGTCGAACTTACGACGCTTGAAGTCAACCAGACGGTAGGTCCGCTTGTGACCGCCGCCCTGGAAACGAACGGTGATCCGGCCCTGGTTGTTACGGCCACCCTTCGAGCTGAGGCCCTGTGTAAGAGCCTTTACCGGCTTGCCCTTGTAGAGCGAAGCGCGGTCCACAATAACCAGCTGACGCTGGCTAGGTGTGGTCGGATTGAAACTTTTCAATGCCATTGTATTTGTTCCCTTTTGGGTCTTTGCCCGCTTGGGCCTAACCTTTAGAGTCCGGTGGACACGTCGATGGATTGACCTTCAGCAAGTGTCACGATCGCCTTCTTGACGTCTTTCTGCTTGCCAGCGAATCCACGGAAACGGCGCGTCTTACCCTTGCGGATAAGCGTGTTCACACCCGTGACCTTGACGCCGAAGAGAGCTTCCACGGCAGCCTTGATTTCAGGCTTGGAAGCGTCCTTGGCGACGTTGAATACGACCTGGTTCTGTTCGGATACCAGCGTCGACTTTTCCGTGATCGAGGGAGATACGATCACATCGTAGTGGCGAAGATCCGTCATTTGAACCGCTCCTCCAGAGCCTCTACAGCAGCCTTGGAAAGCACGAGCTTGCCACGGCGCAGGATGTCGTAAACATTGATGCCCTGTACCGGCAGAACGTCCACATTCGGGATGTTCTGAGCTGCGAGCTTGAAGTTGCCATCAAGTTCTGCGCCGCCGATAACGAGAGCGTTGGTCAGGCCGAGCGAAGCGAAGTTGCCCAGCAGAGCCTTTGTCTTTGCGTCCGATGCAATCAGCTGATCGACGATGATCAGTTCTTCAGCCTTTGCCTTTGCAGACAGGGCGAGACGCAGGCCGAGCGCGCGAACCTTCTTGGGAAGGTCGTGAGCGTGGCTGCGAACGACTGGGCCGTGGGCCTTGCCGCCGCCGCGGAACTGCGGTGCGCGAGCCGAATGGTGACGAGCGCGGCCCGTACCCTTCTGCTTGTACATCTTTGCACCCGTACGGGAAACTTCCGAACGGTTCTTGGTCTTGTGCGTGCCCTGCTGCTTCTTAGCAAGCTGCCAGCGCACAACGCGGGCCAGGATGTCCTGGCGTGGATCGAGGCCGAAGATTTCGTCCGACAGGGCTACCTTGCCGGCGTCTTTTCCCTCGAGGGTCGTGACGTTCAATTCCATGATGAGGCTCCCTTACTTCGCAGCCGACTTGACGGCGTCGCGGACGATGATCCAGGAACCCTTGGAACCGGGAACGGCGCCCTTCACGAGGATCAAACCGCGATCCTCATCGGTCGAAACCACTTCCAGATTCTGGGTGGTGACGCGCGTCTGGCCCATGTGACCAGCCATGCGCTTACCCTTCCACACGCGGCCCGGATCCTGGTTGGAACCCGTAGAACCGTGCGCACGGTGAGAGATCGAGTTACCGTGCGAAGCGCGGCCACCACCGAAGTTGTGACGCTTCATCGCACCGGCAAAACCCTTACCGATGGTCGTTCCGGTTACGTCGACCAGCTGGCCGGCTTGAAAATGATTTGCGGTCAGTGTTGCACCGACGTCGATCAGGTTCTCGGTGGAGACCCGGAATTCGACGAGCTTTGCTTTCGGCTCGACATTAGCAGCGGCGAAATGGCCACGCAGCGCCTTTGTCGTGTTCTTGACCTTGGACTGGCCGGCACCGAGCTGAACTGCGGTATAGCCATTCTTGTCTTCCGTACGCTGGGCTACAACCTGTAGGTTATCCAGACGCAGGACCGTTACGGGAATATGCTCACCAGCGTCGTTGTAGACGCGGGTCATTCCCACTTTCTGTGCAATCACACCTGAACGCATTGGTTCAATCCTCTTGCGAGCCTTGAAGGGAAACCCCCTGCTCGGCCTTTGTTAGGGAGTTCCCTTCGACATCTCACGATGTTTCCGGTCTCCGGATTGGAAGACGTTGGATTGCTCCACGTACCTTCCTTGTTATATCGGCCCTTACTTTCGCAAGGTCAGGCCGAGGTCTTAGAGCTTGATTTCCACGTCAACGCCAGCAGCGAGGTCGAGCTTCATCAGCGCGTCAACAGTCTGCGGGGTGGGGTCAACGATATCGAGAAGACGCTTGTGCGTCCGCATTTCGAACTGCTCACGGCTCTTCTTGTCCACGTGGGGAGAGCGGTTGACAGTGAATTTTTCAATGCGGGTCGGCAGCGGAACCGGGCCGCGAACGCTGGCGCCGGTGCGCTTGGCGGTCGACACGATTTCACGGGTAGAGGCATCGAGGATCCGGTGGTCAAACGCCTTGAGGCGGATACGGATATTCTGGCCGTTCATTCGTCTTGTCCTTGTTCTTTATTATTGATTTCCGCACGCGGAAATACATGAACCTAGTTAATCGTGGCGCCGCAGATTTTCAAAAATCGAGAGGAATGCGAAAGGCGCACCCCAATCATTTCAGTAGTCTGTATTGCGAAATCACCGGGAACCGCGAAGCATCGCGAATCCAGCGGTGAACGTGAGTGCGCGTTTACGCGCTTTCACCGAAATTTTCAAGCACTAAAAGTGCAGCGCCGATACGCTTTTTCATCAAACAACTGACGGCGGTGTGTTTGCACCGCCGCCAGGTAGAATTTCAGACGTCGAGATTACCCGACGATCGAGGCGACGATGCCAGCGCCGTCTGCAGATCGCGCTTACGCGCCATCTGCAATCTTAAGTGCCGTCGGCAAGCTTACGGCATCGTCGGTCATCGATTACTCGATGATCGAAGCAACGATGCCGGCGCCGACGGTACGGCCGCCTTCGCGGATCGCGAAGCGCAGCTTTTCTTCCATCGCGATCGGAACGATCAGTTCAACGGCAACAGTCACGTTGTCGCCAGGCATAACCATTTCCGTGCCTTCTGGAAGCGAAACGATACCGGTAACGTCAGTCGTACGGAAGTAGAACTGCGGACGGTAGTTCGTGAAGAACGGCGTATGACGGCCGCCTTCTTCCTTCGTCAGGATGTAGGCTTCTGCCATGAACTTCTTGTGCGGCTTGACCGAACCTGGCTTGCAAAGGATCTGACCACGCTCAACGCCATCGCGCTGTACGCCACGAACCAGTGCACCGATGTTGTCGCCAGCCTGGCCCTGATCGAGCAGCTTGCGGAACATTTCAACGCCGGTAACAGTCGTCTTCGACGTCGCACGAATGCCGACGATTTCGACTTCTTCACCAACCTTGACGATACCACGCTCAACGCGGCCCGTCACAACCGTACCACGGCCAGAGATCGAGAACACGTCTTCGATCGGCATCAGGAACGGCTGGTCGATCGGACGCTCAGGCGTCGGGATGTAGGCGTCAACCTGAGCCATCAGCTCGCGGATTGCGTCTTCGCCGATCTTCTTGTCGGAATCTTCAAGAGCGGCAAGTGCCGAACCCTTGACGATCGGAATATCGTCGCCCGGGAAGTCGTAGGACGACAGAAGTTCGCGAACTTCAAGCTCGACGAGCTCCAGAAGTTCTGCGTCGTCAACCTGGTCGACCTTGTTGAGGAACACGACGATCGCCGGAACGCCAACCTGGCGAGCAAGCAGGATGTGCTCGCGCGTCTGCGGCATCGGGCCGTCAGCAGCGGAGCAAACCAGGATCGCGCCGTCCATCTGCGCAGCACCGGTGATCATGTTCTTCACGTAGTCGGCGTGGCCGGGGCAGTCAACGTGAGCGTAGTGACGGTTCGGCGTCTCATACTCAACGTGCGCCGTCGAAATCGTGATACCACGAGCCTTCTCTTCAGGAGCCGCGTCGATCTGGTCATACGCCTTGAACTCGCCGAAGTACTTCGTGATCGCCGCAGTCAAAGACGTCTTGCCGTGGTCAACGTGACCGATCGTGCCGATGTTGACGTGCGGCTTATTCCGCTCAAACTTGCTCTTTGCCATTAGTGGCTCTCCATCTTGTCCCTAAGCGGGAATAAACTTTAAATCTCGTTTGGGGCGCACCCCGATCACTTCTGACCGGAGTACTTTGCCTGGATGTCGGCAGCAACGTTGCTCGGAACCGGCGCATAGTGATCGAAGGTCATCGAATACTGTGCGCGGCCCTGAGACATCGAACGAAGGTTGTCGACGTACTTGAACATGTTGGCCAGCGGAACGTGAGCGCTGATCACGATGGTGATGCCACGCGATTCCTGACCCTGGATCTGACCGCGACGCGAGTTCAGATCGCCGATCACGTCACCGACGTAATCTTCAGGGGTCACGACTTCGACCTTCATCATCGGCTCGAGAAGCTGTGCGCCAGCCTTCTTCGCTGCTTCACGGAAGCAGGCACGCGATGCGATTTCGAACGCCAGAACAGACGAGTCAACGTCGTGGTATGCACCATCGAGAAGCGTTGCCTTGACGCCGAGCATCGGGAAGCCAGCAAGCGGACCGGAAGACAGAACGCTTTCGATACCCTTCTGAACGCCTGGGATGTATTCCTTCGGAACAGCACCGCCAACGATCTTGGATTCGAACTTGAAGTCTTCGCCTTCTGGGTTCGGTTCGAACAGAAGCTTGACGCGTGCGAACTGACCGGTACCACCGGACTGCTTCTTGTGCGTGTAGTCTTCTTCGTGCGACTTGGTGATCGTTTCGCGGTAAGCAACCTGCGGAGCACCGACGGTGGCTTCGACCTTGAACTCGCGACGCATACGGTCGACGATGATGTCGAGGTGAAGTTCGCCCATGCCAGCGATGATCGTCTGACCGGATTCCTCGTCCGTCTTGACGCGGAACGAAGGATCTTCGGCTGCCAGGCGGTTCAGCGCGAGGCCCATCTTTTCCTGGTCGCCCTTGGTCTTCGGCTCGATCGCGATCTGGATGACCGGCTCAGGGAATTCCATGCGCTCTAGAATAACAGGCTTCAGCGGATCGCAAAGCGTGTCACCCGTGGTGGTTTCCTTGAGGCCAGCAAGCGCAACGATGTCGCCAGCATAGGCTTCTTCGATGTCTTCACGCGAGTTGGAGTGCATCTGCAGCATACGGCCGACGCGCTCGCGCTTGTCCTTGACCGTGTTCATGACGGACGTGCCCTTTTCGAGCTTGCCCGAGTAGATACGTGCGAAGGTGAGCGAACCGACGAAGGGGTCGTTCATGATCTTGAACGCGAGCATGGACAGTGGCTCGGAATCGTCAGCGTGACGCTCGATTTCGGCTTCCGTCTTGAAGTCGATGCCCTTGATCGCAGGGATATCCAGCGGAGAAGGCAGGTAATCGACAACAGCGTCGAGGAGCGGCTGAACGCCCTTGTTCTTGAACGCGGTACCGCAGAACATCGGGTGGAATTTCACGTCGATGGTGCCGCGACGAACGAGTTCGCGAATCTTGTCGTTGTCCGGGTAGTTGCCTTCGAGGTAAGCTTCCATCGCTTCTTCGTCGATCTCGACAACGGTCTCGATCAGCTTTTCGCGATATTCTTCGGCCTTGGCCTTCATGTCTTCCGGAATTTCGACGACGTCCCACTGGGCGCCGAGCGATTCATCACGCCATACGAGAGCATTCATCTCGATCAGGTCGACAACGCCCTTGAATTCCGTTTCAGCGCCGATCGGCAGCTGCATGACCACAGCGGTGGCACCGAGGCGGGTCTTGATCATTTCTACCGAGCGGTAGAAGTCAGCGCCCGTCTTGTCCATCTTGTTGCAGAAGATCATACGCGGAACGTTGTACTTCTCTGCCTGACGCCAGACGGTTTCCGTCTGCGGCTCAACACCGGCGTTGGCATCGAGCAGCGCGATAGCGCCGTCGAGAACGCGCAGCGAACGCTCGACTTCGATGGTGAAGTCGACGTGGCCGGGGGTGTCGATGATGTTGAAACGGCGCATCTTGCCATCGCGACCCTTCCAGAAGGTCGTGGTAGCAGCAGAAGTGATCGTGATACCACGCTCCTGCTCCTGCTCCATCCAGTCCATCGTGGCTGCGCCATCGTGAACTTCACCGATCTTGTGCGACTTACCGGTGTAGTAAAGAATACGCTCGGTGGTGGTCGTCTTACCGGCGTCGATATGCGCCATGATACCGAAGTTACGGTAATCTTCGATTTTATATTCGCGAGCCATAATGGACTGCCTTTCGATCTTCGACCGTTGAGATTACCAGCGGTAGTGCGAGAATGCGCGGTTAGCGTCAGCCATCTTGTGCGTGTCTTCACGCTTCTTGACAGCAGATCCGCGGTTGTTCGCAGCGTCCATGAGTTCGCCGGAGAGGCGATCGACCATGGTCGTTTCGTTGCGCTTGCGCGCAGCAGCGATCAGCCAACGGATGGCGAGAGCCTGACGGCGCTCCGGACGAACGTCGACCGGAACCTGGTATGTCGCACCACCAACGCGGCGAGAACGGACTTCAACATGCGGGGCGACGTTGTCGAGAGCGGAATGGAACACGCCGAGCGGCTCCTGCTTCGTCTTGCCCTGCACGGCGTCGAACGCGCCGTAAACGATGCTTTCGGCGACAGACTTCTTGCCGTGAAGCATGATGGCATTCATGAACTTGGTGACGACCAGATCGCCGAACTTCGGGTCCGGATTGATCTCACGCTTTTCTGCACTATGGCGACGGGACATACTCTTTGTCTCTCATTTGTTATTGACGCTATACCACGCGGAGAACCTCGCGCAGCGCCGAATTGTTATTGCCGAATTACTTCGGACGCTTCGCACCGTACTTCGAACGGCGCTGCTTGCGGTTCTTGACGCCCTGGGTATCGAGAACACCGCGGATGATGTGGTAACGAACGCCCGGCAAGTCCTTGACGCGGCCGCCACGGATCATGACAACGGAGTGTTCCTGAAGGTTGTGACCTTCACCAGGAATGTAACCGATGACTTCGAAGCCGTTGGTGAGGCGGATCTTGGCAACCTTACGAAGAGCCGAGTTCGGCTTCTTTGGGGTCGTCGTGTAAACGCGGGTGCAAACGCCACGCTTCTGTGGGTTTTCCTGCAGAGCAGGAACCTTGTTGCGCTTTACCTGTGCCTGACGCGGCTTACGGATCAGCTGGTTTACGGTAGGCATATAACCATCCCTTGCAAAAACTACTTTAGCCACCTTTCGGGTGGCGGTTACACCGTTTCCGGCAACGAAGCACGCATAGCCTCATGCGCAAAACGTGGCCCGATCCGGTTTCCACGGATGGACCACCAAGAGCAGAGGACGTAAAGATTACGTCTTGCGTGCAACATTCGTGTCTCGTACGTGTTTTGGACCCCTGTTTGAAGTGATCTCCAGGACGAGTCGTCCCAGATGGCCAGACTTCACATCGGCTCCGATGGCGGGCGTACTACTGTCTTAGCCCGCTTTCGTCAAGGGTGAATCCGAATTTTGTCCCCGCGCTGCGGGCGTGAACGCCTTGCATTACGGGATATTGAAAGGCTTTTATCACAAAGCCCCTGCCCTCACCATCGTTTTTCACCTTCCGCCCTTGTGGCTTTTCACAAAAGCCGTCTATTGATTCCCTTGAAGCACCATTCGGCCCAAGATCAGGGTCGCGATGGACGCACCACGTGGCAGGCGTAGACGTCAGATGGATTCACCTCTGGCACCCTCCACCAAAGACAAAAGGAATCGCGTCATGATCACCGAACCCGACAACGACAATGGACGCGACGAGGCTATGGTCTTCGTCATCATCGGCAAGGCCTATGAGCGCGAAGGCGAAGACGGCATCGACATCCACGTCATCCTCCAGGCACCGGACGATGACACCGCCGTGCGCGAAGCCTTGAATGCACTGTCGGAAGAAGGCTTTCTCGAAGCCGACCTCGACCAGATCGGCATGATCACCGAAGTGCCGGACGAAGAACCCCATGCTTCCGCCTATCAGGGCGCTCTGGAAGGCGAAGTCTCGATCATCCGCTTTGCTTGAAATCGAGCGGGGCGTGCGACTGCGCGCGCCCTCCTCTCCTCCCTCACCAGACGCTTCGTAGTATCATCTCCAGGCCGAGCAAGGCCAGCATCGCCAGAAAGCAGCGCTTGAACGTCGCCGGACTGAACGTCTTTCTAAGACGTTGTCCCGCGACCATTCCGAGCAGTGCCGGCAAGACAGCCAGAGCCGACAACCCCGCCTCTCCCAGATGAAATGCGCCGTGCGAAACGAGCTCGATCGTCAACGCAATCGTAGATATGGTGTCCGCATGAAACTCAAAGAAGCGACAGCACCGGTTTGAAAATCAGTGCCGATTTTCTCAAAGCACAATGCTCGGGGTCTGAGAAATAGCGTATCCTTTGCACGTCCAATAGGACGCACGGGGGCTCTGTCGATCCAACTGGATGACCCTATCTGGCGAAAGCGCCCTCACGAACGCGTCGTCGTGACTGACGGCCAGGATGGCTCCGTCATAGGCTGCCAGAGCCGCCTCGAGGGCAGCGATCCCTTCCAGGTCGAGATGATTGGTCGGCTCGTCGAGGATCAGCAGTTGCGGCGGTGTCACGGCGCCGAGTGTGCAGGCAAGCCCTGCACGCAAGCGTTCTCCGCCACTCAGATTGGCGGCTTTGCGCAATGCATCGTCTGCGCGGAATTTAAACCGGGCCAAAGCCGCATAAGCCTGCTGGTCCTCTGTAGAGGGGTGGAGCCGCTGAAAATTCGCAAGCAATGTCTGCTCGCCGCGAAGACACTGAACATGCTGATCCAGAACTGCGAACGGCACCCGCACGTCCACCACCCCCTCAAAGGGTGCCATCTCGCCGCGGATCATTTTCAGCAGTGTGGTTTTCCCGCTCCCATTCGGTCCGGCAAGCACAACCCGTTCCGGTCCGGTGATGGACATGGACAGGTCGCGGATGGCGGGCAACGACCGATCATACCCACCTGTGACGCGGTCAAGCCGGAGGATGATCTTCCCTTCCACCAGACCGGTTGACGAGATGTCCATCCGGATCGGCTCAAGCACTTCTATTCGCGACCGGGCGGACGAAAGTGCTGCCTCTGCCGCCTCGCGTCGGGCGTCCCGCAAGCGCTGACCTGCCCCGCCAGAGGCTTCCGCCCGCCCCTTCGCGGCATCCATCAATATCTTCGGCTGATCCCCCTTGGTCCGGCTCCTCGCTCCGGCACTGTCCTTGCGGGCTTTTCGCTCCTTGGCTTCTTGCGCACGCTGCGCCGCCTCGCGATCAGCTCTTTCCGACTGAGACAGATCATGTCTCGCCGCTTCCAGCTCCATCTGCTTGAGCGAACGATAGGCGCTATAATTGTCGCCATAGCGGGTCATCCCAAGCGTTGTCAGTTCTACGATGGCGTCCATTTCTTCCAGCAATTCGCGATCGTGGCTGATGACGATGGCGCCACGCTTCCAGTGACGGACAAGCTCGATCACCAGGTCCCGCCCTGCCCTGTCGAGATTGTTGGTCGGCTCGTCAAGCAGAAGAAAATCCGGCTCGGCTAAAACAATAGCCGCAAGTGCGGCGCGCACGCGCTGCCCTCCAGAAAGTGTCACAAGAAGCGTATCCGGATCGGCGGCTATACCATATGGCGCAAGCGCAGCCTCCATCCTGGCCCTAGCCGTCCAGTCCGCGTCAGCAAGTTCTTCGACGCTGGCGTGGCCTTCTGCTGCCCGGTCGAGAAGCGCCAGCGCCCCGTCGCATCTGGTCGCGTTATCGCGTCCTGGCGCATCAAGGCAGAAGTGCCGGATACCGTGATGCTGCCAGCCTGTGGCGCCATTTCACCGGCGATTAGCCGCAAAAGCGTGGTCTTACCAACACCATTGCGTCCGACGAGCCCGACACGCTCGGCAGTAAAATTGAAATCGATATTGGTGAAAAGCGGCTTGCCGTCAGGCGTGATGCAGGACAGACCGGAAAGAGAAATCGACGACACCATAGGACAAAACATCTCGCTGCAGAACCAGGGGGGAAGTGGTTGCGCGTGTCAAATCCATCGTCGTCATGTCTCCTCTATCGAAGCGTCCTGAAGATAAGACCGTTCTCCCGATCGTTCAAGTCACATCAGTTTGCACTGCTGGCCCTTGAGCCAACAGCCCACTTTCCGCGCCCGGGCCAAAACAAAAAACGCCCGGATTGCTCCGGGCGTTTGTATCTCCACGGGCGAGACCCTCTCACGAGGTCCCCACCCTGGCTGCCTTACTCGGCAGCCGGTGCCTTGTCCGTCATGTCCTGCAGCATCTGGTTTGCGGAAGCAGAGCCAGTGCTCTTCTTGCGCTCCTCGATGATCAGGTCGTCGCGGGTTGTCGCGATGCGGCGGATCTGCGTCATGGTGCCGCCGGTACCAGCCGGGATGAGGCGGCCAACGATGACGTTTTCCTTGAGGCCCTGCAGCGTGTCCGTCTTGCCGGCAATAGCAGCTTCCGTGAGAACCTTGGTGGTTTCCTGGAACGAAGCAGCCGAGATGAAGGACGGCGTCTGCAGCGATGCCTTGGTGATACCGAGAAGAACCGGTTCGCCATAGGCAGGCTTCTTGCCTTCTTCGATCAGACGATCGTTGTTGTCTTCCATCTCGATGCGGTCGACGTTGTCGCCCACGATGTACTGGCTGTCGCCGGCATCCGTGATCTCAACCTTCTGCAGCATCTGACGAACGATGACTTCGATATGCTTGTCGTTGATGACAACGCCCTGCAGACGATAGACTTCCTGGATTTCGTTCACGAGGTAGGAAGCGAGTGCCTCCACGCCCTTGATCGCCAGAATGTCGTGCGGTGCCGGGTTACCATCGAGAATGTACTCGCCCTTCTCGATGTAGTCGCCTTCCTGAAGATGGAAGGGCTTGCCCTTCGGAATCAGGTATTCGACTGGCTCGACGCCGTCTTCCGCAGGCTCGATCATCACGCGGCGCTTGTTCTTGTAGTCGCGGCCGAGACGGATCGTACCATCGATTTCAGCGATGATAGCGTGATCCTTCGGACGACGCGCTTCGAAGAGTTCGGCAACGCGCGGCAGACCACCGGTGATGTCCTTGGTCTTGGCGCTTTCCAGCGGCGAACGTGCAAGCACGTCACCCTGGGAAACCTTCTGACCAGGCTCGACCGAGAGAATCGCATCCACCGAGAGCTGGAAGCGGGCTTCGCCGCCACGAGACAGCTTGGCAACTGCGCCGGACGCATCCTTGATGACGATCGAAGGCTTCAGATCCGAACCACGTGGTGTCGAACGCCAGTCGATAACCTGACGCTTGGTGATACCGGTGGATTCGTCGGTCGCTTCGAGAACGGAGAGACCATCGACCAGATCTTCGAAGTGAACCGTGCCTTCCACTTCCGTCATCATTGGACGGGTGTAAGGGTCCCACTCTGCAAGACGCTGACCGCGCTTAACCTTGTCGCCATCATCCACGAACAGCTTCGAACCGTAGGCGACGCGCTGCGAAGAACGCTCGACGCCACGCTCATCGAGAATGGTAACCGACATGTTGCGGCCCATGGCGATGAGAACACCTTCCGACGAGCGGAGGATGTTGCGGTTCTTGATCTGAATCGTGCCTTCGTAGGACGCTTCCAGGAACGACTGGTCAACCACGTTGGCCGTGCCACCAAGGTGGAACGTACGCATGGTCAGCTGCGTGCCCGGCTCACCGATCGACTGAGCGGCGATAACGCCCACGGCTTCGCCCATGTTGACAGGCGTACCGCGTGCAAGGTCACGACCGTAGCAGACGCCGCAAACACCGACCTGGATTTCGCAGGTCAGAGCCGAGCGGATACGGACGGACTGGATACCAGCCTTCTCGATGGCAGCAACGTCGGCTTCATCGATCAGCGTGCCAGCCTTGACGATGTTCTCGCCAGTGACCGGGTTGTCGATGTCGTCGAGCGAAGTACGACCGAGAATACGGGCGCCGAGCGAAGCAACGACCTGACCGGCATCGACGATGGCAGTCATGGTGAGGCCCTTGTCGGTGCCGCAATCACGCGAGTTGACAATGCAGTCCTGCGCAACGTCAACGAGACGACGCGTCAGGTAACCGGAGTTCGCCGTCTTCAAGGCGGTGTCTGCAAGACCCTTACGGGCACCGTGAGTCGAGTTGAAGTACTCGTTAACGGTCAGGCCTTCCTTGAAGTTCGAGATGATCGGCGTTTCGATGATTTCGCCCGATGGCTTGGCCATAAGACCACGCATACCGCCGAGCTGACGCATCTGGTTCGGTGAACCGCGGGCGCCCGAGTGGCTCATCATGTAGATGGAGTTCATCGGCTTCTGGCGGCCCGTTTCCGGATCGAATTCCACAGCCTTAATGCGCGCCATCATTTCTTCGGCGACCTTTTCGGTCGCCTTACCCCAGGCGTCGACAACCTTGTTGTACTTTTCGCCCTGGGTGATGAGACCATCATTGTACTGCTGCTCGTATTCCTTCACCAGAGATTCGGTGTCGCCAACGATCTTTGCCTTGGTGTCCGGAATGATCATGTCGTCCTTGCCGAACGAAATGCCGGCGCGGCAGGCATGGGTAAAGCCGAGCTGCATGATACGGTCGCAGAAAATGACCGTGTCCTTCTGACCGCAGTGACGGTAGACCGTGTCGATCATCTTGGAGATGTTCTTCTTGGTCATTTCCTGGTTGCAGGTCTCGAACGGCACGTTCACGTTCTTCGGCAGAAGTTCGCCGATGATCATGCGTCCAGGCGTCGTTTCATAGATCTTGGAAACCAGCTTGCCGTCGGCATCCATGGTCTTGAAGCGGCCACGGATTTTCGCATGCAGCGTCACGACCTTGTTTTCCAGAGCATGATGCAACTCGCCCATGTCGGAGAAGGCCATGCCTTCGCCGGGCTCGCGCTCGTTCATGATCGAGAGGTAGTAGAGGCCGAGAACCATGTCCTGCGAAGGAACGATGATCGGTGCGCCGTTTGCCGGGTGCAGAATGTTGTTGGTCGACATCATCAGCACGCGTGCTTCCAACTGCGCTTCAAGCGACAGCGGAACGTGCACGGCCATCTGGTCACCGTCGAAGTCGGCGTTGAACGCCGTGCAGACGAGCGGATGCAGCTGGATCGCCTTGCCTTCGACCAGCGTCGGTTCGAAAGCCTGGATGCCGAGACGGTGCAGCGTCGGTGCGCGGTTCAGAAGAACCGGATGCTCGCGGATGACCTCGTCGAGGATATCCCAGACTTCGGGCTTTTCCTTTTCAACCAGCTTCTTCGCCTGCTTGACAGTGGAGGAGTACCCCTTAGCGTCAAGGCGGGCATAGATGAACGGCTTGAACAGTTCGAGCGCCATCTTCTTCGGCAGGCCGCACTGGTGCAACTTGAGTTCCGGACCGGTCACGATGACCGAACGGCCGGAATAGTCGACGCGCTTGCCAAGAAGGTTCTGACGGAAGCGGCCCTGCTTGCCCTTGAGCATGTCGGAGAGCGACTTCAGCGGACGCTTGTTGGCACCCGTGATGACGCGACCGCGACGGCCGTTGTCGAACAGCGCGTCAACAGATTCCTGCAACATACGCTTTTCGTTGCGGATGATGATGCCCGGTGCGCGAAGCTCGATAAGACGCTTCAGACGGTTGTTACGGTTGATGACGCGACGATAGAGATCGTTGAGGTCAGACGTCGCAAAGCGACCGCCATCCAGCGGTACCAGCGGACGAAGATCCGGCGGGATCACCGGAACGACCTTCATGATCATCCACTCCGGACGGTTGCCGGACTCCATGAAGTTCTCGACGATCTTCAGGCGCTTCATCAGCTTCTTCTGCTTGAGATCCGAGGTGGTCTCAGCCAGATCAGAACGCAGATCGCCAGCGATTTTTTCAAGGTTCATCGAAGCGAGCATTTCATAGATCGCTTCAGCACCGATCATGGCCGTGAACTGGTCTTCACCAAATTCATCGACAGCGATCATGTACTCTTCTTCGGACAGAAGCTGGTTCTGCTTCAGGGAAGTCAGGCCAGGCTCGGTCACGATGTAGTTTTCGAAGTAGAGAACGCGCTCTACATCCTTCAGCGTCATGTCGAGCAGCGTCGAGATACGCGAAGGCAGAGACTTCAGGAACCAGATATGGGCAACCGGAGCGGCAAGCTCGATATGGCCCATACGCTCACGGCGAACGCGCGACAGGGTCACTTCGACGCCGCACTTTTCGCAGATGATGCCCTTGTACTTCATGCGCTTGTACTTACCGCACAGGCACTCATAGTCCTTGATTGGTCCGAAAATGCGCGCGCAGAACAGGCCGTCACGCTCAGGCTTGAACGTACGGTAGTTGATGGTTTCCGGCTTCTTGATCTCGCCGTAGGACCACGACAGGATTTTCTCCGGCGAAGCGATCGAAATCCGGATGGAATCGAAATGCTGCGCGGGCACCTGCGGGTTGAAAAGATTCATGACCTCTTGGTTCATGCCTTGTCTCCTTAAGGGGATGGAGCCCCTTGCTTGCATCTGGCGCGATCTTTCCCGGGCTGATCGGCCAATGCTTCAAACATGGATCTATCCGCAAAATGCGGCGAAAGTGTCCACCCACGAACACGCATCCGTGAGCGAAACCAGCAGGCGCTCTTTTCAAAGCGCCTGCCTTTTCTGATCTTATTCCGCCGCGTCAGGCAGCTGATCGGCAGCCTGCTGCTCTTCGAGCTTGGAATTTTCCAGCTCGACGGAGAGGCCCAGAGACCGCATTTCCTTGACGAGAACGTTGAAGCTCTCCGGAATACCGGCTTCGAAGGTGTCGTCACCACGGACGATCGCTTCGTAAACCTTGGTGCGGCCCGCCACGTCGTCCGACTTGACGGTGAGCATTTCCTGCAGCGTGTAGGCCGCGCCGTAAGCTTCCAGAGCCCAGACTTCCATTTCCCCGAAGCGCTGACCACCGAACTGCGCCTTGCCGCCCAGTGGCTGCTGGGTAACGAGCGAGTAAGGACCGATCGAGCGAGCGTGGATCTTGTCGTCGACAAGGTGGTTCAGCTTGATCATGTACATGTAGCCGACAGTCACCTTGCGGTCGAAAGCCTCACCCGTACGTCCATCATAGAGAACCGACTGACCGGACTCATGCAGACCGGCGCGCTTCAGCATGGAAGCAACGTCAGGCTCATGCGCACCGTCGAAGACCGGCGTTGCGATGGAGACGCCCTTGCGGGACTGTTCTGCCAGACGCACCAGCGCATCGTCGTCGAAGGAAGACACTTCGTCCTTCGCTTCGGACGCGTAGACTTCCGTCAGCTCGTTCTTCAGGTCGGTGATGTCCATCGTCTTGCGATACTCGTCGAGCAGCTCGCCGATCTTCTTGCCCATACCGGCGCAAGCCCATGCGAGGTGCGTTTCGAGGATCTGACCGACGTTCATGCGCGAAGGCACGCCCAGCGGGTTCAAGCAGATGTCGACATGCGTACCGTCTTCCAGGAACGGCATGTCTTCGACAGGCACGATACGCGAGACAACACCCTTGTTACCGTGACGGCCAGCCATCTTGTCGCCCGGCTGGATCTTGCGCTTAACAGCAACGAAGACCTTGACCATCTTCATGACGCCCGGAGGCATTTCGTCGCCGCGCTGGACCTTCTCGACCTTATCCATGAAGCGCTGTTCAAGGCGCGACTTGGACTCGTCGTACTGACCGCGCAGAGCTTCGATCTCGGCCTGAACCTTCTCGTCCTCGACAGCGAACATCCACCACTGCGAGCGAGGATATTCGGAGACGACGGCGTTGGACAGTTCAACACCCTTCTTGAAGCCCTTCGGACCGGCAATCGAAACCTGACCGCGCAGCATGTCGACCAGACGGCCATAGACGTTGCGGTCCAGAATGGCCTGCTCGTCGTCGCGGTCCTTGGCCAGGCGCTCGATTTCCTCGCGCTCGATAGCCATCGCACGTTCGTCCTTTTCGACGCCGTGACGGTTGAACACGCGAACTTCGACGACCGTACCGAACGTGCCCGGAGGCATGCGCATGGAGGTGTCGCGAACGTCGGAAGCCTTTTCACCGAAGATGGCGCGCAGAAGCTTTTCTTCCGGCGTCATCGGGCTTTCGCCCTTCGGCGTGATCTTGCCGACGAGGATATCGCCAGGCTGAACTTCCGCACCGATGTAGACGATACCGGCTTCGTCGAGGTTCTTCAGCGCTTCTTCCGAAACGTTCGGAATGTCGCGCGTGATTTCTTCCGGACCAAGCTTGGTGTCGCGGGCCATCACTTCGAATTCTTCGATGTGGATGGAGGTGAACACGTCGTCGGAGACGATGCGCTCCGACATCAGGATCGAGTCTTCGTAGTTGTAACCGTTCCACGGCATGAACGCGACGAGCGCGTTACGGCCAAGTGCCAGGTCGCCGAGATCGGTCGAAGGACCGTCCGCGATGATGTCGCCCTTGTTCAGAACGTCGCCAACGGAAACCAGCGGACGCTGGTTGACGCAGGTGTTCTGGTTGGAACGCTGGAACTTCTGCAGGCGGTAGATATCAACGCCGGACTTGCCAGCATCGAGATCTTCCGTTGCGCGGATAACGATACGGGTCGCATCCACCTGGTCGACCACGCCGCCACGACGGGCTGCGATAGCAGCGCCGGAGTCACGGGCAACGATCGGCTCCATGCCGGTACCGACGAACGGCGCTTCGGCACGCAGAAGCGGAACGGCCTGACGCTGCATGTTCGAGCCCATGAGAGCGCGGTTGGCGTCGTCGTTTTCCAGGAACGGAATGAGAGCCGCAGCGACCGAAACCAGCTGCTTCGGCGAAACGTCCATCAGGTTGATGTTGTCACGCGGAGCCAGCATAACTTCGCCCGCATGACGGCAGACCACGAATTCTTCCGTGAATGCACCTTCAGCATCGAGCTCGGCATTGGCCTGTGCAACGTAATACTTCGCCTCTTCCATAGCGGAGAGGTAGATCACGTCGGTGGTGACCTTGCCGTCCACGATCTTGCGGTACGGGCTTTCGATGAAGCCGTACTTGTTGACGCGGGCGAAGGTCGCCAGGCTGTTGATCAGACCGATGTTCGGGCCTTCCGGCGTTTCGATCGGGCAAATACGGCCGTAGTGTGTCGGGTGAACGTCGCGGACTTCGAAGCCTGCGCGCTCGCGGGTCAGACCGCCCGGCCCAAGAGCCGAAAGACGGCGCTTGTGGGTGATTTCCGAAAGCGGGTTCACCTGGTCCATGAACTGCGACAGCTGCGAAGAACCGAAGAATTCACGAACGGCAGCTGCGGCCGGCTTCGCGTTGATCAGGTCCTGCGGCATCACCGTGTCGATTTCGATCGAGGACATACGTTCCTTGATCGCGCGCTCCATGCGCAGCAGACCCAGACGATACTGGTTCTCCATCAACTCACCGACAGAACGAACACGGCGGTTGCCGAGGTTGTCGATGTCGTCGATCTCGCCCTTGCCGTCACGCAGTTCGACCAGCATCTTGACCACGGCCAGGATGTCGTCCTTGCGCAGCGTGCGCACGGTGTCTTCCACGTCGAGGTCGAGACGCATGTTCATCTTGACGCGACCGACGGCAGAAAGGTCGTAACGCTCGGCGTCGAAGAACAGCGAGTTGAACATGGCTTCCGCAGAATCCATGGTCGGCGGTTCACCTGGACGCATCACGCGGTAGATATCGAACAGAGCGTCCTGACGGTTCTCGTTCTTGTCTGCAGCAAGCGTGTTGCGGATATAGGCGCCAACATTGACGTGGTCGATGTTGAGGACGGAAATCTCGTCGAAGCCATGGCCGAGAATGACGGTCAGTGCCTTGTCGTCGATTTCGTCGCCGGCTTCGAGATAGATTTCACCCGTCTCGTAGTTGACGATGTCCTCGGCAAGGAAGTTGCCATACAGGTCTTCGTCACTGGCCTTCAGAGCCTTCAGGCCCTTGTCTGTCAACTGACGCAGCAGGCGCGGGGTCAGCTTCTTGCCACCTTCGACAACGACTTCGCCGGTATCGGCGTCGATCATGTCGGTGATGACCTTGGCGTTCTTCAGCGTCTCGGGCTGGAACGGAATGCGCCAGCCGTCGCCTTCGCGAACATAGGTCGCCTTGGTGTAGAAGGTCGACAGAATGTCTTCGCCATCCATGCCAAGCGCCATAAGCAGCGAGGTCACGGGAAGCTTGCGGCGACGGTCGATACGCGCGAACACGACATCCTTGGCGTCGAACTCGATATCGAGCCACGAACCGCGGTAAGGGATGACGCGCGCAGCAAAGAGCAGCTTGCCGGAAGAGTGGCTCTTGCCCTTGTCGTGGTCGAAGAAGACACCCGGCGAACGGTGCATCTGAGACACGATAACGCGCTCGGTGCCGTTCACGATGAACGTGCCGTTATTGGTCATGAGCGGCATGTCGCCCATGTAGACGGACTGTTCCTTGATGTCCTTGATGGACTTCGCGCCTGTATCCTCGTCGATATCGAACACGATAAGGCGCAGCGTCACCTTGAGCGGCGCTGCGTAGGTCAGATCGCGCTGACGGCATTCCTCGACATCGAACTTCGGTGCTTCGAATTCGTAGGATACGAATTCCAGCATGGACGCGCCGGAGAAGTCGGTGATCGGGAATACGGATTTGAATACGGCATTCAATCCCTCGTCGGGACGTCCGCCCTTGGGCTCGTCAACCATGAGGAATTGGTCATACGAAGCCTTCTGAACCTCGATGAGGTTCGGCATTTCCGCTACTTCTGGAATTTTGCCGAAAAACTTGCGTACGCGCCTACGACCGTTAAACGAAAGGGTCTGAGCCATCGTCGCTCCTTTAAAATTGCATCCGGGCCTGCAACGGACGGGAACCGATGGCCAGTCGACCCCGTCGAATAATGGGTAAAATCAACCTCGTTCCACCTCCCGGATCGATCAGGCCGGATTGCCTGATGAGCCGGTTCGGAACCATTCTCTTGAAGAACCCATTACCCAAGAACCGTTTTCAGGCGGTTCTTGGGTAATCGGTTTCAGACAGAGCAATAATGGGAGAAGGATTTTTCCTTCTCCCATCAGCAATCGCAAGATTACTTAACGTCGACCTTAGCGCCGGCGTCTTCAAGCTTCTTCTTGAGGTCAGCAGCTTCAGCCTTGGAAACAGCTTCCTTGACAGGCTTCGGAGCGCCTTCAACGAGGTCCTTAGCTTCCTTCAGGCCGAGGCCGGTGATGCCACGGACTTCCTTGATGACGTTGATCTTGTTGGCGCCAGCGTCAACCAGGATAACGTCGAACTCGGTCTTTTCTTCTTCCGGAGCAGCAGCGGCAGCAGCGCCACCAGCAGCAGCAACTGCTACAGGAGCAGCAGCGGAAACGCCCCACTTCTCTTCGAGAAGCTTGGAAAGCTCAGCAGCTTCCAGAACGGTCAGCGAGGAGAGGTCTTCTACGATCTTTGCGAGATCAGCCATTTTTCAGTTCCTTTAATTCGGTTCGAACCGGTTTGAATATTTACAGCGAAAAACCGCCTTAAGCGGCTTCGTCCTTCTTGGAGTAAGCCGAGAACACACGAGCAAGCTGGCTTGCCGGTGCTGCAACAACCGTTGCGACGCGAGTTGCCGGGGCATTGAGAAGGCCCAGCAGCTTCGCACGCAGCTCATCCAGCGAAGGCAGGGTCGCGAGCGACTTGACTGCATCTGCTGTGAGCGTGGTTGCGCCCATGGCGCCGCCCAAAACAACGACCTTGTCGTTGGTCTTGGCGAAGTCCATGACGACTTTCGGAGCAATCATAGGGTCATTGCTGTATGCAATCAGCGTCTGTCCCTTGAAGAGATCTGACATCCCTTCCGACTCCGTACCCTGAAGAGCGATCTTGGCCAGGCGGTTCTTCGCGACCTTGACGGTGCCGCCAGCAGCACGCATTTTCGAACGAAAATCGTTCATCTGCGCAACTGTGACACCAGCATAGTGGGCCACGACAACTGAACCGGAAGCCTTGAAGACTTCGTTCAGCTCCGTGACGAATTCGCGTTTTTCCGCTCTTTCCACTGTCTGTCTCCAGTAGATGACTACACATTGAATGTGCACCCATCGGGTTTGCCTTTGCCTCAAGGAATTTCGTTACCGAAATCCCAAGCGACGCTTGAGGATCCTGTCCCCCGCTCTGTCGCCGCAAACGGCTTCAGGCACAGGCACATCAGGTTCGAACCGGATTATTTAGCATCGTCTCGATGCGAAAATCCGGGCTCTTACCCGTCTCATGCAGGTTGAATGATTAAGGCCAAGATCCCTAAGGATAACGGCCACCTGCAATCTCGGACAGGAATTCCGGGTTACCCCGGAAATTTCCGGCCCTTGCGAGCCGGAAATCTGTGTTGCCGCGCCTCATTTAAGAAGCGCGGCGAATGGATTAGGCCGTAACCGACGAAGGGTCGATCTTGAAGCCTGGGCCCATGGTGGAGGAGATCGCTACGCGCTTGACGTAGTTGCCCTTTGCACCCGTAGGCTTGGCCTTGATGACAGCGTCAGCAAAAGCCTTGATGTTTTCTTCCAGCGCCTTGGCATCGAACGAAGCCTTGCCAACGCCAGCGTGAACGATACCGGCCTTTTCGACGCGGAACTCGACAGCGCCGCCCTTGGAAGCCTTGACGGCACCAGCGACATCCATCGTAACCGTGCCAACCTTCGGGTTCGGCATCATGCCGCGCGGGCCGAGAACCTTGCCGAGACGGCCGACGAGCGGCATCATGTCAGGGGTAGCGATAACGCGGTCGAAATCGATCTTGCCGCCCTGAACCGTTTCCAGCAGGTCTTCAGCGCCAACGATGTCTGCACCAGCAGCCTTAGCTTCGTCAGCCTTGGCGCCACGAGCGAAGACAGCAACGCGAACGTCACGGCCTGTGCCGTTCGGCAGGTTGACAACGCCACGAACCATCTGGTCGGCGTGACGCGGGTCGACGCCGAGGTTCATTGCAACTTCAATGGTTTCGTCGAACTTGGCGACAGCCCGTTCCTTAACCATCGAGATGGCGTCGGTCAGGACGTAGAGCTTGTTCGGGTCGACACCTTCACGGGTCTTCTGTACGCGCTTTGCAAGCTTAGCCATGATCAACCTACCACTTCCAGGCCCATGGCGCGGGCAGAGCCCTCAACCATTGCCATTGCGCCTTCGATGTTGGCTGCGTTCAGATCCTTCATCTTGGCTTCTGCGATCGTCTTGACCTGAGCCTTGGTGATGGAGCCGACCTTGGCGCCCTTGCCAGGCGTCTTGGAACCGGAGGTGATCTTCGCTTCCTTCTTCAGCCAGTACGTCATCGGCGGCTGCTTCATGACGAAGGTGAAGGACTTGTCCTGGTAATAGGTGATGACGACCGGGATCGGCATACCCTTTTCCATTTCCTGCGTGGCGGCATTGAACGCCTTGCAGAATTCCATGATGTTAATGCCACGCTGACCAAGCGCAGGGCCGATTGGCGGGGACGGGTTGGCCGATCCTGCCTTTACCTGCAACTTGAGCTGGCCTGCAACTTTCTTAGCCATTACTCTCTGCCTTTCAAATCGAACCGGTTGCCCGGCCCATATGCCGGAAAATCCGGCGGCTGCGGTTGCGTGGTTCGATCCCTGCCCCGGCTTAAGAGCCAGACGATCTTCCACGCGCTCTGCGACCGTGGCCGCATCCCATCAAGCTTTCGAAGCAAATGCTTGCTCGAATGTCCTGATGTATTTGATGAAGGACAAAACTGCCCTTCGAAACCTTATCAGACCTTCTCGACCTGATTGTATTCCAGCTCCACCGGAGTGGCGCGACCGAAGATCGAAACTTCGACCTTGAGGCGCGAGCGCTCTTCATCGACATCCTGAACAACACCGTTGAACGATGCAAACGGACCGTCGGAGACGCGAACCTGCTCGCCGATTTCGAACGAGACCGAAGACTTCGGACGCTCGACACCTTCCTGAACCTGACCGAGAATACGGTCGGCCTCGGAGTCCGGGATCGGAACCGGCTTGTTGTCGGAACCGAGGAAGCCGGTGACTTTCGGCGTATTCTTGATGAGGTGATAGGCCTCATCCGTCAGGTTGGCGCGCACCAGCACGTAACCTGGAAAGAACTTGCGCTCGCTATCGACCTTGCGACCACGACGCACCTCGACGACCTTTTCGGTCGGAACGAGGATTTTCTCGAATAAATGGTCCAGACCCTTCTGGCGAACCTTTTCCTCGATCGATTCAGCAACCTTCTTCTCGAAATTCGAGTAGGCCTGAACGATATACCAACGCGCTGCCATTATAATTCTCCGTTCAATTCGTTAGCGGCCGACGTTCAGCACGAGGCTGAGCAACCAGCCGATGAGCTGATCTGCCGCAAAGAAGAACAGAGCCGCAAAAATGACCATAACCAGCACCATAGCCGTGGAAATCATGGTCTCGCGGCGCGATGGCCAAGTGATCTTCGACGCTTCGGCGCGCACCTGCTGCAGAAACGTAAACGGGTTGGTTTTGGATGCCATTGACTGCCCACGCAATTACGGCGCGTAAAGCCGATACTAATCAGCCCCACGCACCGCGTGTCTGTTTTGACCCTACATAAACACCGATTCCCCTTTTAACAAGAGGAAATCGACATTCGGCGAATTCACCGGATACCCGGCACCCCATCCGCCATGCAGCGAAGTTGCGCGCTTGCGAGTGAGGAAGTGGCAGGGGCAGAGGGGCTCGAACCCCCGACCTGCGGTTTTGGAGACCGCCGCTCTACCAACTGAGCTATACCCCTTTAAGACCAACCCAGACTCAGCATTTCGCCTCGCCCGTGCGGTGTGCGCCTCCTTTAAGGCGGAGCGCCGAGATTGGCAAGGGTGTTTTTGCTTTTTTCCTAAATCCTGTGCCCCGCAAGAGAGACAAGGAGGAAGATGCGCAACCATATAGGCGCTCGCTTCGTATAGGCGGCGCCTGTAGAATATTAACAAAGTATTAATCGAATATATTTCGCATCTCCATAGAAAAATTCGAATAACCGGGTGAACCAATTTGGGTATCGTGTCGTTATACGCTCGGCTTGCTGTGTCTGTTGATAGACCGCAGGACCAACGCCGCTCGAATGAGTTGCAGCGGCCCTTCGTAATACATTTATGCTGCAGGAAGAGATGATGGCTTCCCGCGCGCTTTTTCGGCGGTGCGGGTGTCCAGCCATGCTGGTCGGTCGCATTAGTGCTCCTCGATCATCTTCGGCTAAGACACATGATGAAGCAACTGCAACATATGAAGACCTCTCTCAAGATCACGATCACCTTCGCGATCCTTATCGTTGTCGCGGCGACGGTTAGCATTCTGAACTATCGCAGTATTCATTTTATCGACAAGACGAATGGCTGGATCCAGCACACCAATGAAGTCTACCGGGCGACGAACAGCATTCTTGTTGCCATCGTCAACCAGGAAACGGGATTGCGCGGCTATCTTATCGCCGGCAAAGACGAGTTTCTGGATCCCTATCGCGGTGGCATCAAGGACTATGAGACTGGACTAGCCAAGGCAAAGGAATTGACCGCGGACAATCCCGCCCAGCAGCAAAGGCTCGCCGCTCTTGACGAACAGGCGAAGGCCTGGCGCACGAACATCGCGGAAAAAGAGATCGCTCTGATGCGCAATGCGGCCAGTTCCGAGCAGGCAAGAGAGCTTGAGGGTCAGGGAGCTGGCAAAGCCTATATGGACAAGATCCGCAGCACCATTGGTGACATTCAGGAAACCGAACGCACCCTGATGGCATCGCGCAGTGCCGACGGCGATGCAGCGGTTTCAACGTCAGACTGGGTAAACATCGGCGGATTGATCGGCCTCACAGGTTTCGCCCTGTTTGGCGGCTTCGCGCTGTATCGTGGCATCGCCGAACCTGTTGGCAGCTCTACAGCTGTTATGCGCAGGCTGGCCGACGGCGATCTCGACGTCGACGTGCCCTTCACTGAATTGAAGAACGAACTCGGCGAGATGGCTCGCGCGGTCGAAGTCTTTAAGCAGAACGCAATCAAAGTACGGGAGATGAATGCGCAAGAAGCAGCGCTGCAGGCAAAGAGCGCCGACCTTCAGTCCAATATCGGTGAGGTGGTCTCGGCGGCGGTGGCGGGCGACTTCACCAAGCGCATCACCAAAAATTACAACAATGTCGATCTCGACCGGTTCGCAGCGCAGGTCAACGAACTGGTTGCCTCCGTCGATCGCGGTGTTGCGGAGACCCGCCGCGTGATCTCCGCCCTCTCGGACGGCGATCTGACGGCCGGCATGCATGGCGACTTTCAGGGTGCCTTTGCCGAACTTCGCGACAACGTCAACCACACGATGGCGAACCTCCGTCACCTCCTCGGACAGGTTCGGGTTGCGATCGAGACCATCAACGGTGGCGCTGGCGAGATGCGCACGGCATCCGGAGAATTGTCCAAGCGCACCGAGCAGCAGGCAGCCTCTCTTGAAGAGACCTCTGCGGCGCTCGAAGAAATCACTGCCGCGGTGAAAAACTCCACCGAGCGCGCAACCGAAGCAAGCCATATGGTTGATGAGGCACGCCGCTCAACCGAACAGTCCAGCGCGGTGGTGCGGAATGCCGTCTCTGCCATGGGTCGCATCGAACAGGCATCGGGTGAGATCGGGCAGATCATCAATGTGATCGACGAGATCGCCTTCCAGACCAACCTCCTCGCCCTCAACGCCGGTGTCGAAGCGGCCCGTGCCGGCGAAGCTGGCAAGGGCTTTGCCGTCGTTGCCCAAGAGGTCCGCGAACTCGCACAACGCTCCGCCAACGCCGCCAAGGAAATCAAGACACTGATTTCCCGTTCCGGCGACGAGGTCAAGTCCGGCGTCAAGCTTGTCACGGCAACGGGCGAAGCGCTGGGCCAGATCCAGAGCCATGTGGTCAAGATCAACGAGCATGTCCACTCGATCGCCACCGCAGCGCGGGAACAGTCTACTGGATTGTCGGAGGTCAACACCGCGGTCAATCACATGGACCAGATGACGCAGCAGAATGCCGCCATGGTGGAAGAATCGACGGCCTCCTCCAACCGCCTAGCCGACGAGGCGTCCAATCTCGCCCGCCTCATCACCCGGTTCAAGCTGGACGATACGGCCCCTGCCCTTCGCGCGGCACCACTCGATGCAGCGCCAATCCTCTCTCCTGCCCGCGCATTGGGCGGCAGGTTGAGCAGAGCGTTCAGCGGAAGAACAGCGGCAGTTGCTTCTCCCGGTCAGTGGGAGGAGTTCTGAAGGCGACGATTAACACCCCAGTCCCAATGAGGCGGACTGGCGACCATCAGACAATAGGTCTTTGAACGTCCATCCGGTGGGTCCTCTCACCGGATGTTTTTGTTTCTACGCGAAGTCCGAGCGCAGACCCAACTCTGCCGGCTAGCAGCCAGATCTGTTGGAGACACATCCCACGTACCCGAAAAAGCAAAAGCCCCGCTGTCGCCAGCGGGGCTTTCTCAAATCCCTTGCGGGAAAAGATTACTCGATGATCGAAGCAACGATGCCAGCGCCGACGGTACGGCCACCTTCGCGGATCGCGAAGCGCAGCTTTTCTTCCATCGCGATCGGAACGATCAGCTCAACGGCAACAGTCACGTTGTCGCCAGGCATAACCATTTCCGTGCCTTCTGGAAGCGAAACGATACCGGTAACGTCAGTCGTACGGAAGTAGAACTGCGGACGGTAGTTCGTGAAGAACGGCGTATGACGGCCGCCTTCTTCCTTCGTCAGGATGTAGGCTTCTGCCATGAACTTCTTGTGCGGCTTGACCGAACCTGGCTTGCAAAGGATCTGACCACGCTCAACGCCATCGCGCTGTACGCCACGAACCAGTGCACCGATGTTGTCGCCAGCCTGGCCCTGATCGAGCAGCTTGCGGAACATTTCAACGCCGGTAACAGTCGTCTTCGACGTCGCACGAATGCCGACGATTTCGACTTCTTCACCAACCTTGACGATACCACGCTCAACGCGGCCCGTCACAACCGTACCACGGCCAGAGATCGAGAACACGTCTTCGATCGGCATCAGGAACGGCTGGTCGATCGGACGCTCAGGCGTCGGGATGTAGGCGTCAACCTGAGCCATCAGCTCGCGGATTGCGTCTTCGCCGATCTTCTTGTCGGAATCTTCAAGAGCGGCAAGTGCCGAACCCTTGACGATCGGAATATCGTCGCCCGGGAAGTCGTAGGACGACAGAAGTTCGCGAACTTCAAGCTCGACGAGCTCCAGAAGTTCTGCGTCGTCAACCTGGTCGACCTTGTTGAGGAACACGACGATCGCCGGAACGCCAACCTGGCGAGCAAGCAGGATGTGCTCGCGCGTCTGCGGCATCGGGCCGTCAGCAGCGGAGCAAACCAGGATCGCGCCGTCCATCTGCGCAGCACCGGTGATCATGTTCTTCACGTAGTCGGCGTGGCCGGGGCAGTCAACGTGAGCGTAGTGACGGTTCGGCGTCTCATACTCAACGTGCGCCGTCGAAATCGTGATACCACGAGCCTTCTCTTCAGGAGCCGCGTCGATCTGGTCATACGCCTTGAACTCGCCGAAGTACTTCGTGATCGCCGCAGTCAAAGACGTCTTGCCGTGGTCAACGTGACCGATCGTGCCGATGTTGACGTGCGGCTTATTCCGCTCAAACTTGCTCTTTGCCATGTGAATTGCTTCCTGTGAACGTGAAGTAGTTTCCCCGGCGAACCGGTTTGGTGTCGCCGTTTAAGGGTTTGTAACCGAATGCGCAAGACTTAATTGTCGAGGCACGGAATCGGCAGCCAAAAGCGGCTGGATTGGCGCCATATGGGGATGTTTCACCCGTTTATCAACCACTTTAATGGGCCAGTTGAGCGGCTGCGCGGCCCCTGCTCTTTACGTCAATCCAATTCCTGTCATATTGCCAGACGAGATCGCCAGGGGGATACGGCGATTTGAACAGGCTCTACCGCTCTTTACACATCACTTCGGCGTCGCTTCTCGCGCGGCCCTTTGCTTACGCTTCGGGATATAGAATGGAAATCTTTACAGCAGCTGGCTTCACCGCTTTCCTACAGGTCATCGCGATTGACCTGGTTCTCGCAGGTGACAATGCCATCGTTATCGGTCTTGCCGCCGCAGGCCTTCCCGCTCATCTGCGCCGAAAGGCGATCCTTGTCGGCATCATCGCCGCCACCGTGCTGCGTATCGCTTTTGCAGCGCTGACCGTGCAATTGCTTGCCATCGTCGGCCTTCAACTCTTCGGCGGGCTCCTGCTCGTCTGGGTGTGCTGGAAGATGTGGAGCGAACTTCGCGAACAGAACGCCTCTGCAGGCGAAACGGTCACGGATGCGGAAGCCGATCTGACCAAAGGTCATAAGACGTTCTTCCAGGCCGCCACCCAGATCGTCATTGCCGACGTTTCCATGTCACTGGACAATGTTCTGGCCGTCGCCGGCGCCGCACAGGACCACGTGACCGTCCTCATTATCGGTCTCGTGGTGTCGATCGCGCTGATGGGCCTTGCCGCGAACTTCGTCGCCAAGCTGCTGCACCGCTATCGCTGGATCTCCTATGTCGGCCTCGCTGTCATCGTCTACGTCGCGCTCAATATGCTTTACCATGGCGCTGTCGAAGTCTGGCCCTATGTCCAGCCCTACGTCAGCTAAAAGAACTGAGCCAACTCTTGAGCACAGGAGCCCGCACACGGATTTGCCGGGCTCCTATTCTCCATCGAAAACCAAGGATACGAAGGGAGGAGCGGACAAAGTGATTCTTCGCTTCGCCATCACCCGACTTTAAAACAAGTCAAAGAACTCGCCTGTCCCTTCTGGTCATTGCCGTCAGGTTCACACAAGCATAGAAGACCACTACTTTAGACATAACGAATAACCAAAAGGATGTCTGAACCCATGGCCTATGACTGGTCCGGCGGCCGCACGCGACGCACTCGACAGTTAAAGATCGGCGCAGCACTCACCGTCATGCTGTTGGCCGCGTTCTTTGCACAGTTGCTGTATATGAAAATTGGCTGATAGTGACACGCCGCGCACCAAGCGATTTTGCAAGCGGAAGGCCTTTCAATCTTTGCGTCGCGCGGCAATTGACCTCCCAAGCGTAATCAACTGACTTTTGATAGGTCTTGACTGCTTTCGTCTCCCATCGCCAATGAGGCATCACGTTACCGCGCGCGACTATTGTCCTTTCAAGCTCCACTGTCACACGTCGGAGCAAGTCATAGAATGCTCCCCTTCACATCGATATTGGCGCATTTATAGACGCTCGCTTTCAGCGATTTAGCAACGGCTTCAGTTGTGAGAAGTCAGCCAAATTTTACACCCGAGAGACATCCTAAGATAGAAAAAGCAACCGCAGGGTTAATTTAAGATAGAGTTAGTAGATGTTTTGATGAATATTTTCGACATCTATAATTTATTGTTGACAAAAAATATAAGTTAACGAATTCTTAACTCCAGATAAGTGCATCGGGAGGAGCCTGTAACTGTATTTTTAAAGGATACATGCTATGGTTCCGCAAGAAAACAAACGCGACTCTACCATCTTATCTTCAGTAAAAATTGGTTCTTACGGCGTGATCGGAGTTGTGTCCGCCGTATTCATGTCGTCTGTTGCTCCGCCTTTATTTACGTCTTCATCAAGCAGAGCGGTCGTCAACGCGCCCATTACTCCGCTAACCTCACCGATTGGCGGCACCGTTACTGGTTTTGCCGGCACCTCGGCGGGCGACGCATCACCATTTTCTGCAATTATACAAAACGATCGCGTCGATCGCTCCACGCTCATCGGTCTTCAAATGCAGATGGGGTCGTTGCAAAACGAACTCGATCTTAAAAAATCAATCCTCGCTGACTATCGTGATCGCATCGCCGATATGGAAGGGGATTTGGAGCGTCAACGACAGGCAGTGCTCGCGCTATCGGAGAACGCGCTCGAAAATGCCAATATCTCCATGAGGTCGGCAAAGCTGAAAGCCGAAACCAGCAAGATTAACCTCAATCGTCAGCTTCGACTTATCGATAAAGGAGCGGTTGCAGGAACTCAGTTGGAGATCGAGAACAAGTTAGCGGAAGAAGAAGCCTCCACAGAGGCAGCAATCGTCAATACCGCCCGGCTTCAGGCCATTCTCGATAATCTGAAGAATCGGGTCTATGTCGGCACGGAAAACGAGTCCCTTTCAAATCTCGAACGGGAAA
This sequence comes from Agrobacterium larrymoorei, assembly GCF_030819275.1. GTDB lineage: Bacteria > Pseudomonadota > Alphaproteobacteria > Rhizobiales > Rhizobiaceae > Agrobacterium > Agrobacterium larrymoorei_B. The sequence continues at coordinate 1,775,040 of NZ_JAUTBL010000002.1, forward strand.
TCAGGGCGAGGAAAGCCGATTACTCCCAGATAGAGTTGCAGGCGGCGTCGCTGGAAACGCGCAAGACGGAATTAGCCTCTCTGCTGGGAGCAGAGGATGCGCGTGTTGCCCGGTTGAACAAGGCGGAAATCGCCGCGGATCCATCTTCCGTTCTTTATCGTACGGTTGCACAAGTTGGAAAACAGGTGAGCCCTGGCGATACCGTGGCAGAGGCCATTAATTGCCAGAACGCCTTTGTTGTGGCGATTTTTTCCGAGCGGGAAGCCCAGGCGCTTTCGGTCGGCTCGAATGTGAACGTCACGATTGGCAACGACCGTACTCCCCTTACCGGCGTGGTCACACGCCTGGTGCCGCGGACGACGGAACGGGTCGATCTTGATTACGCCGTACCCTTCCCGCCAACAGAACGCCGTGAACTCTACGCCTATATTTCTCCGGATGAGGCCAGCCGACAGGACCGCCGTCAAATGGCGAAGTTCTGTTCGGTCGGAACATGGGTCAGCGTATCCTTGAAGCGGCAGTGGGTCGATGACGCCCAATCGGCGTTGGCAGCGGGCGCGGATCGCGTCTATGACGGGGGTCGATATCTGGCCCGGGAACTCAGACCGCTGCGCAAAGACCTGGAGAAGGTAGCCCGAGACGTCGTGGACTATACGGCGACGACCGCAACAGCTGCTTTCACCTACGCGCAAAATACCGTCAGTCAGGGCTATCTGGCGGTCTCTTCATTGCTCGCGCCCGATGATCGCGAATTTGAAGCCGCCAATCGCCCCGTTCGGTCGCTGGAACCACCTCGGAATAGCTGACGACGCAATAAGATAGAGTGGGCCTGAAGCGGATTGCGCAAAGGCCGTGAAGCATTTTTCGATAGCGACCTGCGATAGAAAAGCGGATGAGCGTCACGCGCGAATCTGAAAGATCGCGACGCGCTTTATGAAAGCCCTCTCTATCTAAGCCATCCCTCAATCTCTGCATCTGCAACCATAGTCCGAAAATCGCAATCGATTTTCGGGACGTAAGATTGCATCGAAATAAACAACGAGAGCAATGGAACTGAAGCGGTCCTTGCCGGACTTGCTCCTTAGATTCAAAGCAGGACTAACCGCCATGACGTTCCGGTTCATGCTTCTTCTGCTGGCACTCCTTCCCCTCTCCCCGTTGAGAGCCTTCGCCATGCAACAGGAGCAGGCAAAAGAACTCTGCAGTTCTATGCAGAAACACCAGGATAGCAACGCTGGCTTGATCGCGAGTTATCCATCCTTGCCGGACGACGAACGCTCGAAGGCACTGAAGGATGTAGCATTCGTTTACGATAACGCATTGGCCAGCATGGCATTTCTGGCATGTGGCGATCTTGAATCGGCTAAACGAATTGGCGACGGGCTGATCACGGCACAGGACCATGATCGACACTATAGCGATGGGCGGTTGAGAAACGCCTATCGGTCAGGCGCCATGTCCACACCGGTAAACCTTGCTGGATGGTGGGATGAAAAATCCGCACGATGGCAGGAGGATGCATATCAGGCCAGCACCGCGGTTGGAAACATGGCCTGGGCAGCCCTTTCACAACTACATCTTTACACGGCAACAGGTGACGATCGGTATCTGCAGTCGGCCAAATCAATGGCGCGCTTCGTATCGCAGTTCGATACTGGAAATGGCGTCACAGGAGGCTTCGCCGGTTTCGAGCCATCCCCCTCGCGCGTGCCGTGGAAGTCGACGGAGCATAATATCGACGTTGCAGCGCTGGGATCATGGCTGACCGAAATTGATCAAGACCCGCAATGGAAGCGCTTGCGATGCAGCAGCAGGGATTTCGTCCTGTCCATGTACCGACCTGGCAAGGGATTTCTCATCGGGACGACATCGGAAGACATCCCCAATGTCAGTGCTGGCACCTATCTCGACGTTCAACTCTGGCCATTTCTCGCCATCGATCCGCATGAATTACCGGCCTGGAAGGACGTACGCTCCATCATCGACATCAAGAATGCCGTCGCGAACGGCTATGATTTCAACGATGATCGTGACGGCGTGTGGATGGAAGGAAGCGCTCAGGCTGCTCTTCTTTTCACCACCTTCGGAGACCACGGCAAAGCGGAGAAGTTGCTCCACACCATCATGACCAATCGCGATCAGTCAACCGGCCTCATCTTGGCAACAGACAGACCGCAAATCTCCACGAAGCTGACCGTCGGAGCGGACGGCAGCGGAGGAGACTTCAATTACTATCGCTGGCCTCATCTTGGCGCGACCGCCTGGACGGTTCTCGCCATGATGGATTTCAACCCTTTCGTCGATCAAAGAGGGCGTCATGCTGTTCGGGATAGAAAACAATGTTCTTGAAATCTTGCTCTTCGATATCGGCGTAGCGCTTGGATTTCTGGCATTTTCGAAATTGTCGTCGCCAGACAATCCGATCGATCGATATATATTCAGCGCAATCGTCTTCACTTCGCTTTCGCTCTACCTCATCTGGCGCGCGGCCGACACGTTGCCAGAGGCTGAACTGACTTTCGAGGCCGTGTGGCAATATATATATTTCACCTTTGAAACCATCTCGATCGTCTACGCCTTGGCCTCGATCATTATTCTGCTGAGACGAACCGACCGCACCCCGCAAGCGAACGCGGCGCAGCAGGCCATGATTGCGACGGATACATTCCCCTCGGTCACGGTATTCATCTGCACCTACAACGAGCCTCTGCACATTCTTGAGAAATCGATGTTCTGCGCCAAAGCGATGAACTACCCGAAGCTGAATGTCATCGTCTGCGACGACACGCGACGGGAAGAAGTGAGAGCCCATTGCCAGGCAGTCGGCATCGAATATCTAACCCGCCCGGATAACAAGCATGCCAAGGCGGGCAATCTCGACAACGCTCTGAGAGCGACGAATGCAACGGAAAATCCATCGGACTTGATCATGGTGCTGGACGCCGATTTCGCGCCTCAGGAAGATTTCCTGCTGCGTGTCGCCGGCATGTTCCGTGATCCGAAAATCGGATTGGTGCAGACACCGCAATTCTATTTCAACTCCGATCCTATACAGCACAATCTCGGACTGAGCCGAAGCTTCGTCGACGACCAGCGAGTCTTTTTCGACACGTTCCAGCCCGCCAAGGATGCCGTCGATTGTGCCTTCTGTGTCGGTACGAGCTTTGTCGTCCGCCGGGCCTACGTCAATGAACTCGGCGGATTTCCGCATGAAGCGCTCTCGGAAGACATGCTGTTGACCTACCGGCTGCTGGAAAAAGGCTATGTCACCCGCTGGCTTAATGAGAAACTCAGCGTCGGCCTCTCTGCCGAAGGCATTCCGGAATACATCACCCAGAGAACCCGCTGGTGTCTCGGAACGATCCAGATCGGCCTGTTGAAAACCGGACCGCTCTGGAGGGGTAAGTTTTCCCTGCGTCAGCGCCTGCATTACCTGCATGGACTTTTGAACTGGCTCTGCAAACCCTTCATCCTGTGCCTCTTGCTTGCGCCGTCCATCTACTGGTTCCTAGGCGTTGCCGCACTTCAGGCCGACGAACTCCTGTTCATGAAATACGGCATTTCTTCCTTGTTCATTTTCTGGATCTACTCCGCCTGGATATCGGGCGGTCGCACACTACCAATATTCACCGAAGTGACTCATGCGCTGACGGCGCTGCCCGTCACCATGTGCCTGCTCCAGGCGATCCGCAGTCCCTTCGGCAAACCCTTCAAAGTCACGGAAAAAGGCGGAGATCGCTCCGTCATTCGCATTCACAGGCCTACAGCGCTCTTCTTTGGCATCGTGGCCTGCCTGTCCGCAGCCTCCATCCTTTCAGTGATCTTCGGCCTGGACAGGCCGACCGAACTATCCCCAGCCGATATCCTCAATCTCGTCTGGTCTGCGGTTGCAATGCTGATTTCCTTTATCAGCCTCATCGTCTGCGTGGAGCTTCCACGCTTCGGGAAAGAAGAATCGATTGCGGTCTCTATTCCGGCGACAATCCGCAGCGGAGGAAACACCTTTTCCACCCAAATTACCTCGCTCTCGACGGAGCAAATCGAGCTTTCCGTCCCCTCGTCAGTGGTGTCGGGCGAGTTGCTGATACCGGGCGCCGGGTGGCTTGAGTTGACGCAAGGAGATCGCGGCGCTTTCACCATCAAACCCGACATTGAGCAAAAACGGTGGGTACTACAACAACTCTTCGGGCGCTCACCCAGTCACATTGCCGAAACTGGCAATTTGATACAGTCGCTCCAGCTCCTCATGAAGCGAGCGCTTGCCAGCTGAAACCGTCCTGCACCGACGCGTCGCTCCGTTTTGCGGTACACATCTAAACATGGATTGAGGACCCGCAGTTGCTACAGCCAAGCCCGCTCTAAGCATGAGCGGTCGCTGTAAGATGGCGGCGCGTCTCTCTTGTGCACTCCTGGGCCTTGGCCCGCGGCCGTACAGATAACACGTGCCCCCTGCCTCAAAAGGGAACTGCGCCCATCGGACAGAGTTATTCTCCCTCTTGAGGAGATAAATCTATGAGAGTTCTTGGTGCAGCGATTTGCCTCGTATCCGTAGGCATATTGAGTGGTTGCGTAGGCGAACAATATAATCGCTTTGACTATCGTGGAGCAGGCTTACATGGCCAGTCATGCGATAACGGCCAGAACGATGTATCCCACCCTTACGCCGGTAAGTGCGACTGGCGGCGCGAGAACGGAAGGGACTGGGCTGATAGCGGCTCGAACAATAACATCTATCGCAGGAGATAATGCCGGTCAGACACGCGTGAGCAGTATAAGCACTTGAGCAAGGCCGTAGCGACGACCTGCAAGCAATTGGAAAAATTGCGAATGCAGGGATACACCGGAACCTGACACGAACGACACGGCATTCTTCTAAATCATTGGAAACATTGGAGCGGGTAGCGGGAATCGAACCCGCGTATTCAGCTTGGAAGGCTGCTGCTCTACCATTGAGCTATACCCGCGGCGGTGATTCTGATCCGTGCAGAATGGTGGAGGGAGTTGGATTTGAACCAACGTAGGCTGAGCCAACGGATTTACAGTCCGTCCCCTTTAACCACTCGGGCATCCCTCCAGTATTCTGCGAGGATCAAGCGACCAAGCTTAGTCCAGATGTCCGTTCGGCGCTGCGCCGTTCGTCGTCTGTGGCCGCGTATATGACGGCCCTTCATCGTTCTGTCAACACGATGTGTGTCGAAAATTCAGGAAAAAATTCGAGTGGTGTCAAAGCCCTGTGGATGGCTCGAGCTGACGCGGTGGGGACTGGTGCGGATGCCGTGGCAGAGATATAAGGCGGCATGAGCAAAGACGATCCCAAAGACAAATCCACCCGCGATACGCACTATGCCAATCTCCGACGCGCTGTGCGCGACGGCAAGCGCGAACGCGGAGAAATCCCCACGCCGCCCCAACAGAAGCGCCGAAACAAAGGCGCGGATGACTGGAAGCCGCCGCAGCTTGGCGCCGACCAGGTCTATCTTTATGGCCTGCATACGGTGCGTGCCGCCCTCGCCAACAAGGAAAGGCAGCTCATCAAGCTGTCCGTGACACAAAATGCTTTCGCGCGCCTGGAAATAGGTGAAGCTGACGCCCAGCCCTTCCCGGTCGAGATGGTCGCACCGCAGGACATCGACAAGGTTCTCGGCCCGGACGCCATCCATCAGGGCGTGATGCTGGAAACCCGGCCGCTGCCGGTTCGCAAGCTTTCGGCTTTGAAGGAAAGCCCGTTGATTCTGGTCCTCGATCAGGTCACCGATCCGCACAATGTCGGTGCCATCATGCGCTCAGCCGTTGCTTTCAACGCCGGCGCGTTGATCACGACCATGCGCCACAGCCCGACCGAATCCGGCGTGCTGGCAAAATCCGCATCCGGCGCGCTGGAAATGATCCCCTATATCCAGATCACCAATCTGGCGGATGCTCTGGGTGAACTCCACAAGCTCGGCTTCACTTCCATCGGCCTCGACTCGGAAGGCCCCGCCCCTATCGAGCAGACCTTCAGCGGCGACAAGATTGCCCTGGTTCTCGGTGCAGAAGGCAAAGGCCTGCGTCAGAAGACACGCGAAACGGTCACGCATCTGGCGCGCCTCGACATGCCGGGTGAGATCAAGTCGCTGAACGTCTCGAATGCGGCCGCCATTGCGCTTTATGCAACGCGGCAGTTTTTGACGAAGGCGTGAGAGTCTGTCCGGCGGATCGAGCAAAGATATCGGGCATGGATCGCTGCTACGTCACCAAGCCCGTACTCGCCAAGGCTGGATAAGCCGCGCCAATGACGCGGCTGGACCCGAACGGATCGAGGCCTTCTTTGCCGGGCGTGGCTATGAAATGCATCGCCACGATACATATGCCATCGGCTGTACGCTGTCCGGCGTGCAGAGCTTCCAATATCGAGGAGCCGTGCGCAACAGCCTTCCCGGCGGAACCATAGTACTGCACCCTGATGAGCCGCATGATGGGCAGGCGGGGACGGATGACGGCTTCCATTACCGCATCGCCTATGTCGAACCGGCCGCCATCCAGTCCATACTTGGTGGACGCCCGCTCCCCTACATTCAGGGAGGCATCTCGGAAGATCGCAGGCTACTTTCAGCGGCACGCCGAATCCTGCGCGAGGTAGACGATCCGATCGAGACCTTCGAATATGAAGATGCTCTCTTTGAACTCGCCAACGCCCTTGCGGCTGCGGCTAACCCACACACGCTAGGGCGTAGGAAGCAGGTGGACTATTCATCCGCCGAGATGGCGCGGCAATATCTCGCCGAGCGCCCACAGACAGTGACTCTCGAACAGATCGAGACCATCTGCGGCCAAGACCGGTGGAGCCTGTCGCGCGACTTTCGCGCTCTCTTCGGCACAAGCCCCTACCGCTACCTCACGATGCGACGGCTCGATGCCGTGAAGACATCGTTGCGTAACGGGTCCGGCCTGGCGGATGCCGCGTTTTCGGCAGGCTTTGCCGATCAGAGCCATATGACGCGCCAGTTCTTGAAGGCGTTCGGCGTATCGCCCGGGCGGTGGCTCACGTTGACACGAGAGCCGCGGTAGGGCTGCAAGATCGTTCAAGACGCTCAGGACCTCGCTGGCTAGGGTCGACCTTCAACAAGGGAGACCTCAATGACCACAGCTTACTCACCCATTCGCTTCACCGAAAAATTCGATCTGTTGACAGAGCGGTGGCAACCCCGCGTCGTTGCGGAAATGAACGATTATCAGTTCAAGATCGTACGCCTACGGGGCGACTTCATATGGCATCACCACGCGGACACCGACGAGACCTTCATTGTTCTGGAAGGCACGCTTCGCATCGATTTCCGTGACGGAGATGTCACGCTGCAGGCCGGAGAGATGTTCGTGGTGAAAAAGGGTGTCGAGCACAAACCCTTTGCCGAAGAGGAAGTGAAACTTCTCCTGATCGAACCGAGAGGGGTTCTCAATACCGGAGAGCAAAGGCATGAGAGAACTGCTGAGAATGACATCTGGATTTAGAGGGTGGTTCCCTTCCAAACACAGCGACCCATCCAACAAAAGCGGTGCCCCTTTTCACGCGACATGTTGTAAGCTCTTTCGACCCCGAAGCGCCGTGCGTCCAATCGGGCGCACAAAAGACGCTCTATCTATTTGAATCTACGCATCGTGCTTTCCGAAAATCGATTCCGATTTTCGGGCCGATGCTATAGAATCGCAAGACTTCGAACAGCCATGGAGAGACAACCCAATGAACCAAACCCCAAAGCCCACCGGTGAACTGACGCTTCGCACGCTGGCCATGCCGGCCGATGCCAACCCGGCAGGGGATATTTTTGGGGGCTGGGTCATGTCGCAGATGGACTTGGCAAGCGGCATTCGTGCTGCCGAACGGGCGCGCTGTCGCGTGGTGACGGCAGCGGTGAAGGAGATGGCCTTCGAACTGCCGGTCAAGATCGGCGATACGCTCTCGATCTATACGGACATCACCCGCACCGGACGTACCTCGATTACGCTTTGCGTCGAGGCATGGGCGCAGCGCTCACGCTACGACAAATTGGAGAAGGTCACGGCTGGCACCTTCATCATGGTTGCGATGGATGAGAACGGCACGCCAGCACCGCTTCCGCCGCAGAGCCCCGTCGACACGATCGAGGTGTGATCTGTAAGTCGCTCGTCTCCAACGAATTTTGAGAGAGGCGTCCGCATCTTTCGATCTCTCACACTGCCCCCACCTCATAAAGCCTTGGCAAGTCTTCACATCGTCCTCTCAGAAACTCGGTAGCGAGTCCTAGAGGACGGTGTTTCAATTTGCTCTATCTCCCAATCATAGCTCGTTGACAGAGACTTAGCCTTTGCTATGTTGCAGTGCAGCGACGTGGAGAGCCTTGATGACAGACACTGTGACGCGACAGACCCTGTCGGAACGAACCGATGCACAAATACGAGAAGTTCTGACCGGGCAGAGGCGCGGTGTAGGCTCGCTGCTACTCTTCGCAGGACCGGCTGTTGTTGCCTCTATCGCCTATATGGACCCAGGCAATTTCGCGACGAACATTCAGGCGGGCTCGGGTTATGGCTACTCGCTGCTGTGGGTCGTCGTGATGGCGAATCTGATCGCCATGATGTTCCAAGCCTTATCGGCCAAACTCGGCATCGTCACCGGACGCAATCTGGCGGAGATGTGCCATGACCAGTTCTCCTCACCGGTCAGGATCGTCATGTGGATCGTCAGCGAAATCGCCGCAATGGCGACCGATCTGGCGGAGTTCCTTGGCGGTGCGATCGGTCTCTCATTGCTCTTCGGCATGCCGCTGCTTGCTGGCATGGCGGTCACGGCCGTCGTCACCTACGGCATTCTTCTCTTCGAGGGCCGCGGCTTCCGCCCCATGGAACTGATCATCGGGGCCTTGGTGTCCATCATCGGAATTTGCTACGTCATCGAGATGTTCGTCGCACCGGTTGACTGGGCCGCAGCCGGTCTCGGCGTGATCACCCCCTCCATGCCGGATGCGACGGCGCTGACGATCGCGGTCGGCATTATCGGCGCGACGGTGATGCCGCACGCGCTCTATCTGCATTCAGGCCTGACACAGCATCGTGCGACGGCCCGCAACGACGCCGAGAGAAAGAAACTTCTGCACTTTTCCAACTGGGAATGCGTTATCGCTCTTGCCGTCGCGGGCATGGTCAACATGGCGATGGTGATGATGGCCTCGGCGGCGTTCCATGCCGGCCATACGGATGTTGCGGAGATCGAAACGGCCTATCACACGCTCACACCCTTGTTGGGCGGTGCCGCGGCGACGGTGTTTCTCATTTCGCTGATGGCCTCGGGCATGTCGTCTTCCGCCGTCGGCACCATGGCAGGGCAGATGATCATGCAGGGTTTCGTCGGTTTCCATATCCCGATCTGGCTGCGCCGCCTCGTGACCATGCTGCCGGCATTTGTCGTCGTGCTGATGGGCGCCAATACCACCGATGCGCTCGTCTACAGCCAGGTCGTGCTATCCTTCGCCCTGCCGATTCCGATGATCGCGCTCGTGATGTTCACCCGTAATCCCGCGATCATGGGCAGCTTCGCCAACAAGCGGTTGATCGACATCGCGGCCATTGTCGGCACCGTCGTCATCCTGTGCCTCAACGTGGTACTGTTGCTTCAGACCTTTGGCGTTCCGGTCCCCGGCCTGGGTTGAGAGCATTCCGTTCATACTCTGGAAAGTCATAGTCTGGGCCAGCTTGTGACCAAAGCGTTCATAAAGAGTCTCGACCGATGAAGCAGACCACATCCAGCGAGAGCCGACTGTCCTCCACCGAGGTCGAAACGCATGCTGAAGCCTTTCAGAAAAGCCGGGAGGCACGGCGCAGCGAACTCATGGAAGACTATGTCGAGCTGATTGCTGACCTCATCGAGCATTCCGGGGAGGCACGTCAGATCGATATTGCCCAACGTCTCGGCGTCAAGCAGCCAACGGCCGCCAAGATGCTGAAGCGCCTCGCTGAAGAAGGATTGATCACGCAACAACGCTATCGCGGCATTTTCCTCACGCAAGAGGGCCAGCAATTGGCAGCACAGATGAGACGCCGCCACGAGATCGTCGAAGCCTTCCTATGTCGTCTCGGTATCGATCCTGACACGGCACGAGCCGATGCCGAAGGAATTGAGCATCATGTCAGCGAAGAGACGCTGAAGGCGTTCCAACGCTTTCTGGAAGAAGGATAGAGAGACTGTCCGATAAAGCGCTGCTCATATTTTGAGATAGGCTGACGACCTGTCGAAAGCCAATCCCGGGAAAACGCCATTGGTCAGAGCTTCGCTACCGACATCGAACTGACGATAGAGCATCGCGGCAGCGATTTCGCGCACATCGCCGGTCGGCATCAGGTCCCGGTCGTCCAGCAACTGACCGTCACCCAGCCCGGGCCATTTGCCCAATACCCTACCGCCCTGAATGCCACCTCCTGCGAGAATTGCGACGCCGCCCGTGCCATGGTCTGTGCCGCCAGTCCCGTTTTCACGGGCGGTGCGGCCGAATTCGGTCATCGCCACAACCACGGTCTTCTTCCACACGTCGGGTCCAAGCGCGTCTTTCAGCGTCGTCAGCGCAATGGTCAGGTCTTTCACGGTGCGGGCAAATTGCGCCTTCTGGCCTGCATGCGTATCCCAGCCATCGACGGAGAAGCTGGCGATACGGTAGTCTTCGCGCAGCATGCCGCCCGCAAGTTTGGCAATATCGCGAATCCCCTCCCCGCGCTTCTCATCCTGGAACAGCTGCTCCGCCGCCATGTCGGTTCGCAACGCTTCGGCCAGCACGCGGCTGAACTCGGCATCATTGGCATAGAGCCGCTTGAAGAAACCGACTTCATCCGCCGCCATTGTCATGTTAGAGCTAGAGGCCCAGACATCCGCCTCGTTCGGACCGGATAAAATAAGCTCCATCGATGTGTTGATATCGATAGCCTTGCGATCTTCAGATCGCGGAATGGCGGAAAGCGCCCGGTTAAGCCAGCCGGTGCGTTCGCCATGCACCGCCTCCGCACCGCTCTCCAACATATCCTGCCCATCGAAATGGCTGCGCTGGTCGCGATAAGGCGTCGAAACCGCATGAACGAAGGCCAGTTCCTTCGCCTGCCACATCGGCATCAGCGCGTCAGCCGCAGGGTTCAGGCCAAAGTGGCCGTCAAGATCGATCAGGCCGTTGTCGGGCTTCAACGCCAATGTCGGGCGAAACTGAGCAAAGGCCGGGTCGCCATAGGGCTGCACCAGATCGAGCCCGTCCATCGCACCGCGCAGAACGATCGTGACGAAACGGTTCTCGCCAGGCATTGCGGCAAAGCTGACCGGAGAGAAAGCTGGCACAGCGGCCGCACAGCAAGCGGTCATCAAGAAGCTGCGGCGGCTCAACATCATATCCTGAGAGAAGGCCATGTCCTATCTCCTGTTGAATTCGGGGGAAGACAGCGCCAGCGTCAAGCCGCTGACACGGTTCGGCGCCTGCCCCACCACACGGATCGTGTCGTCGCGCGCCTGATCGGCCAGCGACACTTCGAGAAGCTTCTTCGGTTCCATATCCTTGCCAAGCGTGCCGGATGCCTTGCGCGCCCAAAGGATGCGCTCGCTCATCTGGCTGGGCGAAAGCCACGACGCGACGCCCTCCTCAAAACCGGCTGGGCTCGGCGGTTGCCAGACCGGCTGGCCCATGCGGCGAAGGGCTGCAAGCGTCAGCGTGCGCGCAAGGCTGGCCTTTGGCTTTGGCAGCTGCGCCGGAGCGGATGGCATCGCAGCCTTCATATCCGCAGCCGGCTTTTCCATCACCATCTGTCCGCCGTCGGCTGGCAATGCCGGCGCCATCCCTGGGCCGCTGGTCTTCAGCGCCTCCTGAGCTGCGGCTGCGATTGGCGTATCGAACGGCATATAGCTATCATCACCATCCGGAGACATTCGCTCGCGCCAATTCTTCCGGGTAATGCCGAACGCTCGAAGTCCAGAGACGACATAGTCGAATGGCAGTTTCATCTTCGCGCCGGGGTCCTGCCACGCACGCGGATGGTCGAGCATCGCGGCGTAGACCTTGGCCAGATTGCCGTTGCTCGCCTTCCATTCTTTGACCATCGCGGTGATGACGTCCGGCGGCGGATCGTCGGCGATAAAGTGGGTGACAAGTTTGCGGCAGATGTGCTGCGCCGTCTCCGTCCGGCTTGCCAGATCGTCCAGCATGACAAGACAGTCATCGGCAGAGCGCGGCTCGCCGCCATATTTGACGCCCAATACCTTCATCTCGCCCGGCTCTGCCATGCCGGGACGAAACAGCATCTCGTAGCGATCATCCACAGTCATGCCGGTGAGAACCAGTGCTGCGGATCGGACATCGGTCTGGGTATAGCCGCTGCCGGCACCCATCGTGTGCAACTCGATCAACTCGCGCCCGAGATTTTCATTCAAGCCCTTTTTGCGGTTCTTCGCCGCTGCCGATTGCGGGCCGGTCGACTGCGCCTGATCGAGATAGATCAGCATCGCCGGATGCAGCACTGACGCCTGCAACAGATCGCGAAACGATCCCGCAAGATGCGGACGAATGGCCTCCACTTCATAGAGTGGCGTGATCATCCGCATCGGAAACGATTTGTGTCCGTTGACAGAGAAATGGTCGAACCAGAAAGCGGCCAACCGCTCATGAAACCCATAGGGTGAGAAGGCCGCCTGAAGCACCCGGGCAAGGCTATCGCGCTGGAAGCTCTGCTCTGCCTTGCGCTGCAATTGCTGCCTGGCTTCGCGATCACTTTCCGCATCTTTCTTGGCGATATTCAGCGCTTCGAACCCCTTGGCGAGGTCGTCGGCCCTTTGCCGCGCATCGAAGGCACCGCCGACGGGAAAGAAGCTGTCTTTCAAGGGCGCATCCACGAGCTGCACCAGCAGATCGTCAGGATTGCGGCTGAGTATCTGGTCCGGCGCAAGACCGTAACCATAGCGGATCGCCGCCATCGTTGGAGAAAACGGAGCCATGCCTGCCACTCCTGCCAACTATCGATGGCGAAGAGAATTCCAGCCAATTCCGGCGGAAAAGCTGCAAAACTGCGGCATTTTGCCGACATGGACAATTTGTAATCCACCACGGCAATGCGAATAGACCAAACACCGTCACAGCAGCTCACATTCGATCGGCTGCATCAACTGCTAAACCGCGGCTCTTAAAAGGCTGGCGCAGGTCCTCCTGTGTCGCCTTTGCCGCAGTGACATGATGGCGAAACTGTGCCACTTCATTGTCCATGAAGCTTATTCGCAGGATCATGCAGGATCGCAGTTCGGCTGGCGCTGTCGCAGCGCTGGCCTTGATGTTGTTTCTGCTGCAAGGCCTTGCGAATGGCGTGGCTCACGGCAGTATGGCGGCCACGGCCCTTGCCGCCGATGACATCATCTGCGCGGCTCATATGCCGGATGGCGGCACGCAGAAGCAATCGCCTGCGGAGAAACTCGCCAATAGCTGCTGTGGCACACTCTGCCGCCTTGCCTCCGCGTCCTTCACCGCGTTGCTGGCAAGTCCGACCGAAATTGCCGGGCGCGTCGTTCCGCATGTTCACGTCACCCTGTGGCGCTGGAACGAAAACAAGATCTCTGCACCGCCCACGCGCGAGCAACAGCCTCGCGGACCACCCTCTCCGTCTCACGCATGATCCAAGGCGCTTTCCCCGCATAGGGAGAGGCGCCGAGAACAATCAGCCTCTTGGCTGATTACGGGCGTATCACGCCGAAATTGCCGGTCCCTCACGGCGATTTTGCGATGCGACCTGCGTTGAAATCTCCAGCGGGCACGTCGCCAACAGGATAGATGCGACCGCCTGCACCGTTTTACGGAGCCAATAATGTCCATCAGCACCACCTCCGTGGGTGAGCGCGTGAGCGCGCAGTCATCGCTCAATCTCTATCGCGCCGTCTGGCGCTGGCACTTTTACGCCGGTCTTTTCGTCCTGCCCTTCATGATGACGCTGGCCATCACCGGCGGGCTCTATCTCTTCAGGGATGAGTTGGACAATGCCTTCCATTCCAAGCTGAAGCGGATAGAGGTGGCAGATACGGCGACAGCCGCTCTACCTTCCACAATCATCGCCAACGCTGTCGCAGCTGTCCCCGGCACCGCCGTCAAACTCACCAAACCCGCCGATCCTGGCGCGTCGACGGAAGTCACCGTGAGCACGCCGGAGGGCAAGCGCGCCGTCTACGTGAATGGCTATACAGGAGAAGTCCTCGGCTCGCTGCCGGATCGCGGCACCGTCATGTGGACGATCCGCACCCTCCACAGCCTCAAATATTTCGGCACCTATGCCCGCTACCTGATCGAGATCGCCGCAGGCTGGTCGATCCTGCTGGTCGCAACCGGCATCTATCTCTGGTGGCCGCGCAACCAGACCGGCGGCGTAATTTCGGTGCGCGGCACGCCGAGGAAGCGTGTCTTCTGGCGGGATATGCATGCCGTGACCGGCATCTTCGTCGGCGCCTTCATCGTCTTCCTCGCCATCACCGGCATGCCATGGTCCGGCGTCTGGGGCGCGAAGGTCAATGAATGGGCCAATGGCAACAACTTCGGCTATCCGGCAGGCGTACGCGTCAACGTACCGATGTCGGGCGACAGGCTCAACGATGTATCGAAAACCTCATGGTCGCTGGAACAGGCAAAGATACCGACCTCCGACAGTCACGATCATGGTCAGCATATGGAGCCCTCGCCCGCCATCCCCATGGATCACATGGCGATGAACCATGACCTTAGCAACCCGACGCCAGCCGCCATCGGGATAGACAAAGCCATAGCGCGCTTCGATGAACTCGGCCTCGTTGGCGGCTATGCCGTGGCGCTTCCGACGAAGCCCGAGGGCGTCTATAGCGGATCGATCTACCCGGACGATCTTTCCAAACAGCGGGTCATCCATCTGGATCAATATACCGGCACGCCACTGATCGACATGAGCTACGCCGATTACGGGCCGCTTGGCCGCGGGCTGGAATGGGGCATCAATGTGCATCTGGGTCAGCAATTCGGCCTTGCGAACCAGATCGTGCTGGCGCTCGCCTGCGTGGCCATCATCCTGCTCGCCGTGTCGGGCGGCGTCATGTGGTGGAAGCGACGCCCGAAAGGCTCGCTCGGCGTTCCGCCCATGCCTCAGAGCAAACGCACCCTTTATGGGCTTGCCGCCATCCTCGCCATTGGCGGCGTCATCTTCCCGCTGGTCGGCGCCAGTTTGATCGTGATGCTGATGCTGGATCTTGCCGTGCAGAAAATCCAGCGACGAAACAAGTCTCTGTCGCTACGATCTTAAGCAACTTAACATGAGGGTGACGAGCAATCGCCGTCACCCGATCCTGTAAGCCTTGCAAACCCGGTCTTCCGTCGTTCGGTATGTCCTGAATCCAATCGCCTCGTAATAGGCCTGGCCCATCTCATTATCCGCCCCGATACTGGCATCGATATCTCTCAGCACGAAAGCTTCGGCGGCCTCGAGCGTAGCCTTGAACAATGCCTTCCCGACACCTCTTCGCCCAGCAGAAGGGCTGACATGCGTTCCAATGATGCCCCAACCTTCTGCCACGCCATAGGGATTACCGGCAGCCGTCGCGAGCTTCAGCGACTGGAAGCCAAGAATGCGCCCATCCTCATCGACAGCGACCGTGCAGGCGATCCGGTCGGGGTCCGAAATATAAGTCTTCGTGACGATCGCGACATCCGTCGGCGCCTTTCGAAGGCCCGCCGCAAAGATCTCGTTCTGCACCGCCGCCATTCCTGGCGCATCCTCTACCGTTGCAGGGCGCGTGAGCATGGAATCACCTCTTATCTACAAGCCTTGAAACTTGGCCTCGATCCGCCGTCCACGGCGATGCCAAACCAATATCTGTTTATCTTTTCCTTCGTAAGCCATGGAAGACACGTTTTGATAAGACGGACATCAGTCGGACCGCATTGCCCGTCGAAGCGGGCTAAAAAGCCGGTGGAAACGCCGTTGACGACCTCTTGTTCCACACGCCCATCGTTTCCTTTTTGTACTCGTTTTTTAGCCTTCACCCCTTCCTTTTGGACACGATCCTCTCCATATTCTGCCCATGGCCAGATCACCCAAAAAATCCTCCGAACACTCCAGCTCCAATGGTTTCGAAGAGATGCCCCAGGCATCCTTTGAAGGCGCTCCCCTCTCAGGCTCTGTTGCCGATTGGGTGAAGCAGCTGGAAGCGGAAGCCGAAGCGACCTCTGTGGAAACCCAGCGCGAAGTCGCTTCCAAGGCAGGCAAGCACCGCAAGAAGATCGAAATCGAAGCGCGCAAGGAAGCGGAAAAGGCTGCCGCCAAGGCAAGCAAGACGCCGACGGCGTCCAAGACGGCGCGCGGCGTGTCCATCGGTGGCTCGTCCGATCCGAAGACCCGTGCCGCCGCCGGTCTCAACCCGGTGGCCGGCATGGATGTCTCGCTGGAAGACGCCAAGTCGCTGGCGCCCGGCGCCGTGACGGCCACGGTGGATGCGCTCTCCAAGCTGATTGAAAGTGGCAACCCGCTGTTCAAGGACGGCAAGCTGTGGACGCCGCACCGACCTGTTCGCCCGCCGAAATCCGAAGGCGGCATCGCTATCGAAATGGTGACGGAGTACAAGCCCTCCGGTGACCAGCCGACGGCGATTGCCGATCTGGTGGAAGGCATCAATTCCGGCGACCGCTCCCAGGTGCTGCTGGGTGTCACCGGCTCGGGCAAGACCTTCACCATGGCCAAGGTCATCGAGGCGACGCAGCGCCCAGCCGTGATCCTGGCGCCGAACAAGACGCTGGCGGCCCAGCTCTATTCCGAATTCAAGAACTTCTTCCCAAACAACGCGGTCGAGTACTTCGTCTCCTATTACGACTACTACCAGCCGGAAGCCTATGTGCCGCGCTCGGACACCTATATCGAGAAGGAATCCTCGATCAACGAACAGATCGACCGGATGCGCCACGCCGCAACCCGCGCCATTCTGGAGCGAGACGACTGTATCATCGTCGCCTCCGTCTCCTGCATTTACGGTATCGGCTCGGTGGAAACCTACACCGCCATGACCTTCCAGATGCAGGTAGGCGACAAGCTGGACCAGCGCCAACTCCTGGCCGATTTGGTGGCACAGCAATACAAGCGCCGCGACATGGATTTCCAGCGCGGCTCCTTCCGCGTGCGCGGCGATACGATCGAACTATTCCCCGCCCACTTGGAAGACGCCGCCTGGCGCATTTCCATGTGGGGAGACGAGATCGAAAGCATCACCGAATTCGATCCGCTGACCGGCCAGAAGACCGGCGATCTGCAATCGGTGAAGATCTACGCCAACTCGCACTATGTGACCCCGCGCCCGACGCTGAACGGCGCAATCAAGTCCATCAAGGAAGAGTTGAAGCATCGCCTGGCCGAGCTGGAAAAGGCGGGCCGTCTGCTGGAAGCGCAGCGCCTGGAACAACGCACCCGCTACGATATCGAAATGCTGGAAGCCACCGGCTCCTGCAACGGCATCGAAAACTATTCGCGCTACCTCACCGGCCGCAGCCCCGGCGAGCCGCCACCGACCCTGTTTGAATATATCCCGGACAATGCCCTGATCTTCATCGACGAATCCCACGTCACCATTCCGCAGATCGGCGGCATGTATCGCGGCGACTTCCGCCGCAAGGCGACGCTGGCCGAATACGGTTTCCGCCTGCCCTCCTGCATGGACAATCGCCCGCTGCGCTTCGAGGAATGGGACGCCATGCGTCCGCAGACGGTCTCCGTCTCCGCCACGCCCGGCGGCTGGGAGCTGGAACAATCCGGCGGCGTCTTTGCCGAGCAGGTCATCCGCCCGACCGGTCTTATCGATCCGCCGGTGGAAGTGCGCTCCGCCCGCACCCAGGTGGACGACGTTCTCGGCGAAATCCGCGAGACTGCCGCAAAGGGCTACCGCACGCTCTGCACCGTGCTGACCAAGCGCATGGCCGAAGACCTGACCGAATATCTGCACGAGCAAGGCGTTCGCGTCCGCTACATGCACTCGGATATCGACACGCTGGAACGTATTGAAATCATCCGCGACCTGCGCCTTGGCGCCTTCGACGTGCTGGTAGGCATCAACCTGCTGCGCGAAGGTCTCGACATTCCTGAATGCGCCTTCGTCGCCATTCTGGATGCGGACAAGGAAGGCTTCCTGCGTTCCGAAACCTCGCTCGTTCAGACAATTGGCCGTGCCGCGCGTAACGTCGATGGCAAGGTCATCCTCTATGCGGACAACATCACCGGTTCGATGAAGCGGGCGATGGAAGAAACCAGCCGTCGCCGCGAAAAGCAGATGGCCTATAATGAAGCAAACGGCATCACGCCGGAATCCGTCAAGGCGAAGATCTCCGATATTCTTGATTCAGTTTATGAACGAGATCACGTAAGGGCCGATATTTCCGGCGTTTCCGGCAAGGGCTTTGCCGATGGCGGCCACCTCGTCGGCAACAATCTGCAGGCCCATCTCAACGCGCTGGAAAAACAGATGCGCGATGCAGCAGCCGATCTCGACTTCGAAAAGGCCGCACGCCTGCGCGACGAAATCAAGCGCCTCAAAGCCGCCGAACTCGCCGCCATGGACGATCCCATCGCGAAAGACGAAGCACGATCACAAGAGAGCGGAAGCAGGTCCAGAAAAACTGGATCGAGCGCCAACCGCGAGTCGATCTCCCCCCTTGAGGGGGAGATGTCCGGCAGGACAGAGGGGGGCACCCCATCCGCCGACACCAACGGCAAATCCCTCTTCGCTAAACCCTCACTGGACGACATGGGCCCCGGCACCGACATGGTGAAACCGCTGTTCCGCAAGAACACGCTGGACGAAATGACCGTCGGCCGCACGGAAAAACCCGTTCGCGGTGCGGTGCCCGAAAAGCCGACAACCGAATCCGGCAAGCGCTTCTCGCCACTTCTGGAAGGCCAACCGGAACGCGCCACCGGCGACAAGGACGATCCACGCCCGTTGAAACGCGGCAAGGTCGGCGTCGGCTCCTATGAAGATCAAGGCGAACAGAAGCGCAAGAGCCGAACCAAAGGCAAGACGGGCAGACCCGGGCAATAGTCGCACTGATGAAATGCGGGAACTTTCAAGCGCGCGACGGCATTCCCGTTGCGCGCAATGAAACGGAAGGAGAAGCGCCATGCGGCTGCACCACCTTGCTCTTTCGGCCCTGGCTCTCGCCTGCCTCAGCTCACCCGCCCTTGCCGGCACCCTCACCGACGCCACCTTCCACAGCAATGCGCTGAATGCCGATCTTCCGGTGAACATCTATCGCCCGGATGGCGAACCGCCGGAAAATGGCTGGCCGGTTCTCTATCTGCTGCACGGCCATGATGGCGACCAGAACAGCTGGCGCGATCTCGGCAATATCGAAAAGACGCTGGACGATATGATCGCCGCAGGCTCGATCCGCGCGCTGGTCGTGGTCATGCCGGGCGTGAAGAACAGTTGGTATGTGAATTCCGCTGCCTTTGACGGCCCCGGCGATTACGAGACCGCCATCACCGGCGATCTTCGCCTGCATGTGGAAAAGACGCTGCCTGTGCGCAAGGACAGGCAAGGCCGCGCCATTGCAGGCCTCTCCATGGGCGGCTTCGGCGCGCTGCATCTGGCCTATGCGCATGAAGATCTTTACGCCGCCGTCGCCAGCCTGTCGGGCGCCATCTGGCAGAACGTCCCCGCCTCCGATCTAGACAAGACACCCGCCGAGTTGAAACTCATCCAGGACAGCGCTTTCTTCCACCGTGTCGATCGCGCCACCATCACCAGCGGCATCGTCCTGCCCTCCACCGGCGACCACTTCTCCGGCGCCTTCGGCACGCCCTTCGATGCAAGGCTCTTCAACGAGAAAAACGTCTTCACCCTCGTCGCCCAACACATCGCCGAATCCCAGGACCTCCCCGCCACCTACCTGACCGTCGGAGACGACGACGGCTTCTACCTCTGGCGCGGCGCAGTCGCCCTGCACGAAACGCTACAGGCCGATAATCGCACATCGGAATTGCGGATTACCGATGGGGATCATGTTTGGTCGCTGTGGAAGGTGTCGATTATCGATGCGTTGAAGTTTGTGGATGGGGAGTGGTGAGATTGAGAGCAAAGCTCATGATTTTAACGATCTCAAATCCCTGGATTTTGAGCAAGTGTCACGCAAGGCTAACGCGCAATATTGAACACAACTGCAAAAAATACAGACTTGAGTTTTGAACTCCAAACGGTAAACACCGCCAAACGACCCCAGCAGAGGACGAACCTATGAAGCGTTTCCGTGAGAGATTAACGAATCAACAGATAGACGCCATAGTAAAGCATCAGAAAAATATTCCTGTAAAACTAGGAGAGCTTGCGCGGGACTTAGGAATAGAGGTGAAAGTCGCTACACTTAACCCTGGAATATCAGGAGAAATACGTAAGGATTCTGAGAATAACATTTCTAAATACAAGATAAGAATCAATCGGCATGAAAAGAAGGAACGACAGCGCTTTACTCTTGCTCACGAAATCGCGCATTTCCTCCTCCACAAAGACAAAATTGGGGATGGCTTAACCGAGGACATTCTCTATCGCTCCACATTATCTAACGCTCTAGAGTACGAAGCGAATAGATTCGCAGCTGAGCTGATTATGCCCGATGCCGTCCTAGAAGAGATGCAAATCGATTTTGAAAGCGTTGATGAAGATGCTATAGTTGATTTAGCTGAACGATTCGGCGTGTCCAAAGATGCAATGCGGATCAAACTAGGTATCGCTTAATGCTAGTAGACATATTTGGCTATCAATATTCGCCAAACATATGTGCCCGCAGAGCAGAAATCAAAGCCCTCAAACAACTTCCAGAAGTAGATAAAGATAACATAATTCCACTGTTGTTGCTTGCACCGTGGCCAAACGCCAAGGAGCTAGACGCGGCGATGGAGAAAATCGTCGACGCTTTTGGGAATCGACCATTCTTTCTGGGTTTGGATCGCTACTTCAGGCCGACCGATCCCACAAAGCCCGCAGCTAAACATTTTTTAGATTTGTTTGAACCATCAGGCGGATATCAAAAATATTTTGATTACATAGCTAGATTTCCACAATGTATGCCGGTGATAGACACTGGAGTTTTCCAAGATTTGCTTTTTGAACAACAGATAAAAAATGCGGAGACATTAGGGAGAGGGTTTTTATTCCATATCCACGAGATGAACTCTCCAATCTCGCCATCACGGTTTCATCGCATCGCGGAAATTGAACATACAGATTTCGCTTTTTATTTAGATCGAGGTTGGTCTCAGTCGCCGCTCGCTGAGGAACATTGGTATCAAAATACGTGTGCTGACATTTTTGCGATAAAGGACCGAGCGGCAGTGGTGGTTTGCTCCGCCTGTTTTCCCAAAGACTTCACGCGATTTGAGGGGGTAGAGCCTGTAACAATCGAAACTCGTCGTCTCTCCGCCGGGATTGCTAGGCGATTTAATAACTCGAAAGTCCTGCATGGAGACTGGGCTAGCACGCGTCCAAGAAGCTACGATAGAGCGTCAACACCAAGACCTCGGATTGACTATCCCTTGCGAAATCAATGGATCATAGCAAGAAACAAATCGGATGAATGGGATTTTCAAAAAGCTGCTGAAGAGCTTTTAAAGACTGACTTTTGGGACGATC
The DNA here is from genome assembly GCF_030819275.1 of Agrobacterium larrymoorei. Classification (GTDB taxonomy): domain Bacteria; phylum Pseudomonadota; class Alphaproteobacteria; order Rhizobiales; family Rhizobiaceae; genus Agrobacterium; species Agrobacterium larrymoorei_B. The sequence continues at coordinate 1,796,680 of NZ_JAUTBL010000002.1, forward strand.
AGATCAACGTATGGGGCACCTATGCTTTGAAGCAGACGGCCATGGGCACGCCTTACGCAATTACGTCGAACGAGATGGCCCGCGCTGCGCGGGTAAACATGCACCTACATATGCAAGCAAATTACCTTGCACCGGATATCATCGTAGATACAGATGATCCGTGGACTGACATATAGTCATTTTTTACCATCCAGGAACCAAATCCACCCCCACCCGTTCTTCCCCCGAACAAAACGTTCAGCATACAAAAGGGAAGAAACATTCATGAAAAACAAGGTTTTCGCACTCGCTGCCGTTGCAGCACTGACCTCCTCCGTCGCTTTCGCACAGACGGCTGCACCTGCCGCTCCGGCCGCACCTGCGCCTGCCGCTGCTGGCTCTGACGCGATGCTCTCCGGTCCAGGCTTCACCATGGGCACCAAGCCAGCTGGCCCGCTGAAGTTCGTCAACGTGCAGAAGACCGACCTTACCGCTGATCAGCTCGAAGGCATGAACATCTACAATGCCCAGAACGAAGAAATCGGCGAAATCGAAGACGTCGTGATCGGCGATGGCAAGGCTGTCATCGGTATCGTTGCCAGCGTCGGCGGCTTCCTCGGCATCAACGAGAGCTACGTCGTCCTCGACCCGACCTCCGTTGCCATCAACAATGACAATGGCACGTGGAAGGCCCACGTCGACACCACCAAGGAAGCGCTGCAGAACGCGCCGAAGCTGGACTACGACAAGCTCGACGATTGATTGATCGCACGCGCCCTCGGGCGATCGATCAGCGGCCCCTGCGCTCTGAGCGCCGGGGCCTTTTCCATGCGTGGTTGAGGCTTGCAGTATTGAGCCGCTATAGCGCCCCATGCATCGCCGCATGCCGATTGTCCCGGCATTCGGTGGAGGGAGATCATCCCGTGAAGAACATGCCGTTTGCGCAGGTAAAGCAGATGAGTATCAAGCACATTCGCAAGCCGCTTGCCCGCTCACCATCACTTCGCTTATCGTCCCGTCCATTATCAACAGGACTTTCCGCTTGCCCCATTCGCGCCCCCTCGCCGCCCTTGCGGGCTTTCTCGTGGCATCTCTCATACCCATGGCCGCAGCGGCGCAAACCGGCAATTGGCAACCCTCCGAGCAGATCAAGACCTACGCCATATCCGGCAGTTCCGGCATCGAGCTCTACCGATCCATCGGCGAGCGTGGGCCACAGGCCGGTGTCCAGGCGGTTGCCCACACCACCTTCAAGCTGACGTGGCGGCGCGATTACCGCCCGCAACCTGATGGCTCGTGCGTACTGGCGACCGCGCGTCCCAACCTGACGATCATCTACACATGGCCGAAGGCGCCGGCGAAACTGCCAGCGGATGTCTCTGCCAGCTGGCAGCGCTTCATTGCCGGCGTGGAGAAGCACGAACGGGTGCATGGCGAACATATTCTCGACATGGTGAAGAAGATCGAAGCCTATAGCGTCGGTCTGCGCGCAGAAGACGATCCGAAGTGCCAGAAGGTGCGCGCCGTCTTACAGCAGCGGCTGAAGGAGCTTTCCGACGAGCAGCGCCAGCGCGGGCGGGATTTCGACAAGGTCGAACTCACCAATGGCGGCGCGGTGCATCAGCTTATTCTCGCCCTGGTCAACGGTCCCTGAGAAACGTCCGGTGTAGGCCGATCATGTTTCGGGACGTGAACGTCAAGCGGAGCGACCGGAGTCATCCAAGCGAAGAGGCATTGCACCGCTGCGCTGAGGCAGACGGATTTACTCCGCCGCCTCCCCCTTCAGCACCGGTTCGGCCATGATCGCCCGTTCCAGCTCATAGGAATAGCCCTCCAGCATCGTATAGGCCTGCTCGATGACCTCGATCTGATGCTCGGCATTGCGGATCGCTTCGGCAAGCGACTGGCTGCGCGCGCGCAGCATGGAGCCCAGCACATCCGTTTCCGGCTTCATGCCAAGACGGTCCATGTGCTTGCGCACACGGGTGCGATGGCGCTCCAGCTCGAGAATATGGAAGCGGCTTTTGAGAATATCGTCGGTCAGCTTGCGCCGCATGGCCGCAACGGGATCGAAACTGCCCGGCTCACGCTCATCGAGAATAAACTCGTTCACCAGCGTTTCCAGCATCAACAGACCCTTGAGATCCTTTGGATCGGCCAGTTGCGGATCATAGCCGGTATCGTCGAACACCTTGCGACGCACCGGGTCCTTCAACAGATCATAGGCCAGTTGCAGCTTGGCGAACTGGTCGGCATCCCCGCCGCTGTCCGGATGGGCATTCTTCGCCGCCTTGCGATAGGCAGCCTTGATCGCAGCCTCATCAGCCTCACGCTCAACACCCAGCAAAACATAAGGATCGATCACCGAAACACCTGTACTCGCATTACCGAAATCCGCCTTTGCAGGTGATACCACGCACAAAGGCTAACGGGATCATACGCAATTTTCACCCGCCACGGCACCCCTCGCCTGCGGTTTTGAACGTAAAACGCCGAACCACCGAAGAGGCACAGGAACTGAAACGCCGCGCCGAAGCCCATCACCCGCAAATTTGTCCGGCGCGTGACCATGATAGGCGAAGGAGAGACAAAATTGTGGAAAGCGGCATCGAAAAAAGATTGCCCATCATTCCAGGCGCCAACATGCGCTCCTCGCTTTCCACATCGATCGGTCAGTAAAGGCCGTTCGCTCAGACGAATCCCAGGCCAGCGTTTCGCCTTTTGACGCCACAGATAAGTTTTCCCTTTACATGAAAGGAGAATCTGCTAATTCGGCGGCACTGGCTTGCCCTTGTAGCTCAGTTGGTAGAGCACCTGATTTGTAATCAGGGGGTCGCGGGTTCGAACCCTGCCGGGGGCACCAGTCACGTTTCCTTTTTAGGAAGCTTTCTCCTCAAAATCCTTCAAGATGTCATCGTAACTATCGGAATTGGCTATTCTGTGCGTTCACGGCATTCGCTCGACGCGCTGGCAAAAAGCTTGCGCTGCTGGAAAAAGTATGGCTCTGACAACCCTATTTGGGTTGAGCATCAGCCGGAACCAACAGGAGCATGACGATGAGCGAGTTGACGGTAGCGGACGCCACGGATCGCATTTACGAATCGCTGCGCGCGGACAATGCCGATATCGATCTGCACATCGCCAATCTGAAGGCCGCGCTGAAGCGCGAGGGCTTGAAGGACGCGACCTTCGACGCGTCGAAGCTTTCGCACAACAACCGCTCCGGGCGGAAGTTGATGCAGGCCTATTTCCGCCAGCGCGGCGTGACGGTGAAGTTCGAAGGCGTGTAAAGCGCCTTCAATTTGGTGCCTCTCGCTGAAAACTTGGCCGTGGCAATGGCCGATCAAAGCCAGAACATCAGACGCTTTTACGGCTTTCTGCTAGGATGACGCAGATCACGCGACCTCATTTCGAAATCGCCGTCCAGCAACTTGGCGTTCTGAAAGCCTTGAGAGCCTATGACCCCAGGGTCGCCGGGACCCCGCCTCTTGGCGTTGAGACAGAGGAGAGCGATATCGACATTCTCTGCCATGCGCCGGACGCCAACGCGTTTTTGACGGATGTTCAGAACGCTTACGGCACGATCAGCGACTTGCGCATATGGCAATGGATATCCAAAGACCGGCCAATCATCGTGACGTTTCATACGCATGGCTGGGATTTCGAGATCTTCGCAAGCCCTCAGCCGGTTGCCCTTCAAAATGGCTGGCGTCACTTCGAGATCGAAAGGCGGCTTCTTGCTCTCGGCGGTGAGAATTTCAAAAACGCGATCAAGCTATTACGGCAACAAGGGTTGAAGACCGAGCCCGCCTTTTGGTCGGCGCTCGGGGAAACAGGCGATTCCTATCGAGGCCTGTTATCCCTGGAGGTAGCGACGGACGATGCGCTGCAAGAGAAGTTGGCTCGCTTGGGCTTCGGTCGAGACAATTCTATTTCCGGCCTTTAGAGCCTCTGCCCCGCAGATTACCCCTACGTCGACGCCCGGCGAATGGCCTCACCCCAGATCCAGCGTCATCACCACCGGGCAGTGGTCCGATGCTTTCGGCCGATCCCAGCCGGTGCGGGGATAGCGCTCCACCTCCTGCCCCGGCGGGAAGACGGTGCGGTAAGGTTGACCGCCGCGAATGATTTCCGGCACGCGTGACGCATTCCGCTCGGCGAGGCTTTGCGAAAGCAGGATGTAATCGAGCTGGCAAAGATGCTGCTCCTGCGGGCCTCTGGAGTGATACAGCGTCCAGCGGTCCATCACGTCCCGGCGCTGCATGGGGTTGATGGCAAAGCCATCCTTGGTCAGAAGGTCGAGCGCGCTGCGCGCTTCCGCTACCGGCGTGAAGCTGTAGCCGGTCCGGCGATTGCCATTGATAACCACCCGCTCCTGATAATCGTTCATGTCGCCGCAGATGGCGAAATTGCTGTGGCGCGCCTGATCTACGCCGAAACGCTCCTCGATGATACGGCGGATGGCGCGCACTTCCGCTTCGCGCACCGGCATGGTGCCGAGCCGCGCGTCGGTGGATTCGCGGGCATTGCTCATGGATTTCAGGTGTGTGACGAAGAGAGAGAATGGCTTGCCGCCAATCTTGAGTTCAAGCTCCAGGCAGTCGCGCTTGAAGATCTTGTCATCGATGGCGTTCGTCAGTGACAGCTCGTCATTGAACAGGTCGAGATTGCGATAGGTGAGCGCCGCATGGCTGCGAATATCGACAAGCTCGATCTTCTCGCCATCCAAGGTCTCGTCACGCATGACCACCGCCACATCGATGCCGCGGCTGTCATTGCCTTCCACGAGATATTTGTGGCGGTAGCCATTGCCAACCATGCGGTAGAGATAGCCATATTCGAAGGCCTGCAAGGCAGCCATGTTATCGACTTCCTGCAGGCAGAGAATGTCGGCATCCGCATCGGCTATGGCGAGCGCCGAAAGCTGGCGCGTGTCATCGGTGGAGGCCAACATGCGCGCGCTTTCCAGCGCATTATAGGTCGCCTCGTCGCGCACGTCGAAAAGCTGCATGGCACGATCGCGACGGGTCTGGTTGCGAAACCCGGTGAAATCAAACCGGGTCATCAGATTTTCGATATTGAAGGTGGCAAGCCGCAGCGACATGAATCATTCCCAATGAATGCCCAACTTAGTCGCTTCTCGATGGAAGCCAAGTGACCCGTGCTATAATCGCCAAGCCGAGCGGATGGCGATGGGATAGATCGCCCCGAGTGCCGCAGGCTCCCGGGAATAGGCCCGCAACACCTGCCCATCGGGCAAGGTGAGGCGCAGCGCATAACGCTCGCCCTCATACAGAATGTTGCTCACCCGGCAGGCGACACCCTCAGCGTCGTGAAGCACATCCTGGGGGCGGATGAGAATATCACTTGCTGGAGACATAGGCGCATCAGCCTGTATGGCCGCCTCTAGTACATTCCAATTCAAAGCCCGTGGCGCGTCATCGGGCAGGCCGAGCGAGATGATCGCGCCCTGCCCGACCAGCGAGCCGACGAGCCTTCCCTCAGGCCTTGCATATAGCTCCGCCGGTGGCGCCATCTGCAACAGCCTGCCTTCCGACATCACTGCAACATCTGTCGCAAGCGCCATGGCTTCGGCCTGATCATGCGTGACATAGACCATCGTCGCGCCGGATGTGGCGTGGAACTCGCGAAAGGTCTCTTCCATCTCCTGGCGCAGATGCCGATCGAGATTGGCAAGCGGCTCGTCGAGAAGCACGACGTCGGGCTCCGTGACGAGGCAGCGCGCAAGCGCGACGCGCTGACGCTGTCCGCCCGAAAGCTCCGATGGGCGACGCTCGGCGTAAGCGTCGAGCCGCACGGTTGCCAGCGCATCCATCACCTTGCGGCGGTAACGCTCGCCGGTAATGCCGCGCACCTTTAGCGGATAGCCGGTATTTTCCGCCACCGTCATATGCGGCCACAGCGCATAGGATTGGAAGACCATCGCCATATTGCGCCGCTCCGGCGGCACCATGCTACCGGCATCCGCCAGCACCCGCTCACCCAGAAGGATCGCGCCGTCGCTCGGCTGCTCGAAACCTGCAATCATCCGCAGCACTGTCGTCTTGCCGCAGCCGGAGGGACCAAGCAGCGCCAGAAAACCGCCTTCGCGGATCGTCATCGACACGTCATTGACCGCAGGCTTGCCGCCACCAAAGCTTTTCGACAGGCGGTTGAGGATCAGTTTCGCCAAGGCACAACTCCCTTCGGCAGCTTGCGGCCGAGCAGTTCGAGCAGCAGCATCAGCACGATCACCATCGCCACCACCAGCACGGAGAGTGCGGAGGCGAGATCGAAACTGCCGCTATCATCGAGATTATAGATCACCACGCCGAGCGTCTGCGTGCCCGCCGACCAGAGCAGCGCGGAGACGGTCAATTCGTTGCAGGCAATCAGAAAGACCAGAATGACGGAGGCACCTGCTGCAGGCCCGACCAGCGGCAGAATGATATCCTTCATCCGCCTCCAGAAGCCCGCACCGGATAGCCTCGCCGCCTCCTCCAACACCGGGTCGAACTGGGTGAAAGCGCTCACCATCGGTTTGAGGCTCACGGCGAAGAAGGAGGAGAAGTAGGCCAGCAGAATGATCCACAGGGTGCCGTAAAGCGTGATGCCGACGAGCGGGATCGGAGCCGCAAACAGCAGCACATAGGATACGGAAATCACCACGCCTGGCAGCGCATAGGGAATATCCACCAGCGCCGACAAGAGGAACATGAACCGGCTTTTGCCGCGCACGAGGAAGTAGGCCGTCAGCACAGTCACCAGAAGGAGACATAAGGATGTGGCAGTGGCGAGGAACAGCGAATTGGCAAAAGCCGTGCGCGTCACCGCCTGCCGCAAGAGGATTTCCTCATAGGCATGGATCGTCGCCGTCTTCAACGTCAGCGGCACACCATAGGCCGGAGCAAGCGAGCTTGCCACGAGCGCCGTCAGAGGCGCGACGAGGATGATGAGGATAGAGAGCCAAAGAAGTGCTTCAACAATCCAGCGCCAGCCGCCAAGTTGAAACGTGGCGGCCTTACCCGACAGACCGATGATGCGGTAGTCCCGTCCCTTCATCGCCCGTTCCTGAATGGCAAGACCGAGGACGGAGATGATCGCGATCATGCCGGACAGCATGGCGATGTCGCCAAAGGTGCTGCTGCCGAAACTGGAGAAGCGGCTATAGATCAACGTCGGCAGGGTGAAGATCGAAGCCGGTATGCCGAGAATAGCGGGAATGCCGAAATTGCCGACACCGGAGACGAAGGCGATCGCGGCACCCGCAATCAGCCCGGGCATGGACAGCGGCAGGATGATATCTTTCAGCACCTGCCATGAGGATGCACCGGATAGCTTCGCGGCCTCGATCCCATCCTGCGGCAGCGCCAGCAGCCCGGCGCGCAAGGAGAGATAGACGAGCGGCGCATGCTGAACGCCGAGCAGAAGCGCAATGCCGAAGATTGAGTAGAGCGGCTGCGCGGAGCCGATGGGCGGGGCAAGACCGATTGCCTTCGACAATGTGCTGGAAGGCCCGGTCATGCCGATCCAGGAGAGCGCCGTCACCTGTGGCGGGATCATCATCGGCAGCATGAAGAGGAAGCTCAGCAGAGACTTCCCGCGAATATTGCAGAGCGTCAGCGCCAGTGCAAAACCGCCGCCAATCGCAAGCGAGATCAGCATGCCGAAGAAAGAGGTGGAGAGCGTGTTGAGCACGGCCTGCCACAGTGCCGGATCGCTCAGCAACGGCCACATGTCACCTTTGAGTGACGAAATAATGCCGGTATAGGCCAATCGCCCCAGCGGGAGCGCGCTGAGCATGAAAACGACCGTGACGACAAAAGGAAACAGCCAGCGCGGCTGGCTGTTTCCATGCGATGAAGAGGCTGGCATAGAGAAGGTTCAGCCCTTGGAGCCGCCGAAGATATCGGAGAAGGTCTTGAGGTCCTTTTCGGAATTCTTCAGCGCTTCTGCCGGGTTCAGCGGCAGAACCTTGATCTTGTCGCGGGCGGGGAAGCCGGCTGGCAGGGCGACATCGTTGCGCGCAGGAATATAGCCGAGCTTGACGAAGCCTTCCTGTCCCTTGGTGGAGAGCACGTAATCCACGAACTTCTTGGCCGCGTCCGCATGCTTGGTGTGGGCAAGAATGCCGACCGGCTCGGTCACGGCGGAAACGCCTTCGCTCGGGAAGACGAACTCGATCGGCGCGCCCTTCGCCTTCTCGCGGATCGGCATGTAATCGACGACGACGCCGTAAGCCTTCTCGCCGGATGCGACGGATTTCAGAACGGCGCCGTTACCACCAGCGGCGATCGCGCCATTGTCTTTCAGCGCCTTATAGTAATCCCAGCCGAGGCCGGGTACGGCCGCCAGCGTCTGTGCATGGATCAAAGCCGCACCCGAGGTCAGCGGGCTTGGCATGGTCACGAGCCCCTTGGCTTCTGGCTTTTCCAGATCCTTCCAGCTCGTCGGCTTCATCGCAGCCTGCGTGTTGTACATAATGCCGGTGGTGATGAGCTTGGTGGAATAGTAATAGCCATCCGCATCATAGAGCGAGACATCGTAATGGGCCGCTTCCGGCGATTTATAGGCCATCAACTGGCCCGCCTGCTTCATGCGCTCCAGCGTCACGGTGTCGGCGATCAGCAGAACGTCGGCGACTGGATTACCCGCCTCAATCTCCGCCATCAGCTTGGCCATGATCTTCGGGGTTCCGTCGCGGACCCACTCGACATCGATGCCGGGATTGGCGGCCTTGAAGCCATCGACGGTCGCCTGGGCATCTTCATTCGGCTGGCTGGTGTAAAGCACCAGATCGGCAGCATTGGCACTGCCCAGCAAAAGACCGAGCGACACGATGGCGGTGAAGGCGGAAAGAAGGGTTTTCATAAGTCCAGTCCCCGTTTGAAGCTGGGACCGCTAAAACATACCTGCATAACATGTATGTGACAGACAGGATTTGACCGTCACATTCGCTGTCAAAGGGTAATCTTTCCCTCGATCAATGTCGTCACCTGCCCGCCGATCCAGATATCCTCGCCGATCTTGTCAACGCTGACACGCCCTGCCCGACCGAGAGCCGTTCCCTGGCTCGCCACATAGGTCTCAGGCGCCAAGCCAGCACCAATCAGCCACTGCGCAAGACCTGCATTGAGGCTGCCGGTCACCGGATCCTCCACCCGGTCCGAAAACGCCCGCACTTCGAAATCCGCATCGATCCCATCCTCAGCGCGGCACTGCGCCACAACACCCACCTTGAAGCCGCCGAGCGCGACGAAGTCCGGCTCGATGGTAAGAACATCGGCGCGGCTCCTAAGAAGCAACGAGAGCCAGCCCGGCCCATTGTCCGTCCAGCTCGTATCAAGGATTAGCTCGGGCGCGAGCCCCAGTGCTGCTGCGACCTGCGAAATCGAAGTCGGGTCGACCGGCCCGAACTTCCGCAATGGCGGAGCGGCAAAAGCAAGCTTTTCGCCGGTGACCTTGATCTTGATCAGACCCGCCTCACATTGCTGGACGATCTCGCTTTTGTGGGTGTTTCCCGAATGCGAGCGATAAACATGGCAGGTCCCGAGTGTAGGATGACCGGCAAAAGGAAGCTCTCCCGTCGGGGTGAAGATCCGCACCCGATAATCCGCATCACCCACCGTCGGCTTCATCAGGAATGTCGTCTCGCTGAGATTCGTCCAGTTGGCGAAAGCCGCCATCTCCTCATCCGACCAGTCATCGGCATCACACACCACCGCAAGCGGATTGCCCTTCAAAGGCTTGGCGGAAAACACATCGATCTGATGGAAGGGGTAGGTTCTCGTCATAGCGCATATCCTTCGAATGGGAAGCGGACGTGTTGCGTGATGCGTGGCACCAGCGCAAAGACTTTAAAATGATGGAGCGAGGGCTCACTTAGAATGCTGGCCGCTTTCAAAGTCGGCCAGCACCATCTTGTCATTACGAGAAAGGAGAGTGCCTCCCTTCCCTCACACGATCGGCATCGTCGCTCTGGTCGTGGTTTCGGCATTGGCGATGAGGCGACCGAGACGCTTGATACCCTCGTCGATCATCTGCTCATTGGCGCAGGAGAAGCTGATACGCAGCGTATTGCTGCCCGAACCATCGGCAAAGAAGGCCTTGCCTGGAACGAACGCCACACGCTCGGTGGAGAGCGATTGCGCCAGAAGCTCCGCCCCATCGAGACCTTCCGGCAGCGTGACCCAGATGAACATGCCGCCTTCCGGCTTTGTCCAGCGCGCCGTCTTTGGCATGTACTTGTCGAGCGCGGTCAGCATGGCGTCACGGCGGGCGCTATAGGCAGCCTTGATCTTCGCGACCTGGCTGTCGAAACCGCGCGAGGCAACATGCTCGATCGCCATCTGGTTGATGGTCGAGGAATGCAGATCCGCCGCCTGCTTCATCAGCACCAGCTTGCGAATGACGGGCATCGCGGCGACCACGAAGCCGACGCGAAGACCCGGCGCCAAGGTCTTGGAGAAGCTGCCGGAATAGATCGTGCGTGTCTTTTCGATGCCACCGTTGCGTTCGATATCGAGCGCCAGGATCGGCGTAACCGGCTGACCGTCAAAACGAAGGTTCTGATAGGCGCCATCCTCGATAACGGCGATATCGAGTTCATCGGCGAGTTCCAGCAGCTTCTTGCGGCCTGCGAGATCGACCGTCTCACCCGTAGGGTTGGAGAAGTCGGCCGAGAGATAGGCGAATTTGACAGAGCCACCGGCCTTCGTCGCATTGTCGCGATAGGTCTCGGGCGTGCGATTGCCGCCTGGGTTCAGCTGATCGTAGGTGGGCTCATAGGCATTGAAGGCCGAAAGCGCACCGAGATAGGTCGGCCATGTCACCAAGGCGGTATCATTCGGTGACAGGAACAGCTTGCCGAGATAATCCAGCGCCTGCTGTGAACCGGACGTGATGAAGACGTTATCGACGGAACACTCGATGCCGATCTTCGCCATGTCCTTGACGATCCATTCGCGCAGCGGCTTGTAACCTTCGCTGACCGAATACTGCAGCGCTGAATTCACCTGGGAACCGGAGAATATATCCGAGTAGGCTTGCTTGAAGTCAGCATCGGGAAACAGCGCCGGATCGGGAATGCCACCCGCAAAGGAAATGATATCCGGCTGATCCAGAAGCTTCAGAAGCTCACGGATTTCAGACGCTTTCATCCGCGATGAACGCGTGGCGAAGATTTGTTCCCAATCAAGCATGGGTCTGTTTCCTCATATTTCGTTTTATGACGCAAATGAGTACAGAAACATCGATAGGTCAGCAATACTGACTTATCAGTTTCCGGTACGGTTTTTGAAGATTTTCTGCGTCCGCTCCCGATGTATCGACATCCAATACAATCTCTTCAAAGACTTCACAATCTGCTTGGCGATGGATTGACGAGGCGAGATTTTCCGGGTGGATTGCGGCCCAACTGATTTGCTGTCCGGAGGAGACAAAATGCTCAAGAATATCCACCCCGCGCTGAACGCCGACGTCCTGCACGCTTTGCGCGCCATGGGCCACGCCGACACGCTCGTCGTGACCGACACCAACTTCCCTTCGGACAGCATTGCCCAGCACACCGCGGTCGGGCAGGTGCTGCGCATGGAAAACCTCACCTCCGCCCAGGCGATCAAAGCGATCCTCTCGGTCTTCCCTCTCGACACGCCACTGCAGCCCTCCGTCGGCCGCATGGAAGTCATGGGCGCACCGGACCAGATCGAGCCGGTCCAACAGGAAGTCCAGGCCGAAATCGACGCTGCCGAGGGCAAGTCCGCGCCGATGTACGGCATCGAGCGCTTCGCCTTCTACGAGAAGGCTAAAGAAGCCTACTGCATCATCACCACCGGTGAGCTGCGTTTCTACGGCTGCTTCATTCTGACCAAGGGCGTAATTTATCCCGCAGCGTGATTTGTGCGTAGGTGGAGCTTGAACTGAAAATTGCGGCTCCAACCGCCTTTCAAGCCTGTGGTAATTCTCACTCAGTCACATCATCGTTCTCAAGCTGCGCGAAGGATTCGCGCAGTCTTTTCCTATTTGCGGCGCTGGACAAGAGGTGGGTTGTGTCATCCCGATTGACGCTAACGGGCGTCCCCTGATGAAAACGTAATGTCCAGCCATCACCGTGGCGGCTCCAGATGGAGGAGCGATTAGCCCGCTCCATCTTATCACCTCGAGACACCTCGCTCACATAGGTGACCTGCACGACGTCCGGCGAGAGATGGCGCGCATGAAAATTCAAAAGCGGGATAGTCGCATTTATATCCTGCCCAGGCTGAGCTTCGATCAGCATCTCCGCGCGATCATAAGTTCTTCCCGATCGGCCAAACTCGAAAAAATCCTGAGCAAAGAGATCGTCCATCAGCGCAACGTTGAAGCGCGTCTCAGCGACCCACAGGCTCTCTTCCAGTCGTCTGATGTCACTCAGATCAGGCGCCGATAGTGGCGTGTCGTGTTCATGCATAATGACGTCCTTCGCAATCCCAAGAACGAAACCAGCTTTCTCCTTTGGCTGCAAGAAAAAGGGCGCGGAAGTTTCCCTCCGCGCCCTCGCATGTTACCTGTTTTCGCCCTACAGCGCAGGGCAAAATTGGTGTTAGTTGACGGCCTTGTCGACCAGCTTGTTCTTGCCGATCCAAGGCATCATGCCGCGCAGCTTGGCGCCGACTTCTTCGATCTGGTGAACGTCGTTCATACGGCGGATACCCTTGAAGCGGGCTGCACCCGAACGGTATTCCTGCATCCAGTCGGAGGTGAACTTGCCGGTCTGGATGTCGTGCAGAACGCGCTTCATCTCAGCCTTGGTTTCTGCGGTAATGATGCGCGGGCCGGTAACGTATTCGCCCCACTCTGCCGTGTTGGAGATCGAATAGTTCATGTTGGCGATGCCGCCTTCATAGATCAGGTCGACGATCAGCTTCACTTCGTGCAGGCACTCAAAGTAAGCCATTTCGGGCGCGTAGCCGCCTTCGACCAGCGTTTCGAAACCAGCGCGGATCAGTTCGACGAGACCGCCGCACAGAACGACCTGTTCGCCGAAGAGGTCGGTTTCGCACTCTTCCTTGAAGTTCGTTTCGATGATGCCGGAGCGACCGCCGCCAACGCCACAGGCGTAGGAAAGCGCGAGTTCAAGAGCGTTACCGGAAGCGTTCTGGTGAACGGCAACGAGGCAAGGAACGCCGCCGCCCTTCTGGTATTCGCCGCGAACCGTGTGGCCTGGGCCCTTTGGTGCGATCATGACGACGTCGACCGAAGCCTTCGGCTCGATAAGGCCGAAGTGAACGTTGAGGCCGTGAGCAAACGCGATCGCAGCACCGTCACGGATGTTGCCGGCAATCTCGGCCTTGTAGATGTCGGCCTGAAGTTCGTCAGGCGTTGCCATCATCAACAGGTCGGCCCACTTGGCAGCTTCGGCAACGGTCATGACCTTGAAGCCGTCAGCTTCTGCCTTCTTGATGGTCGGCGAACCGGCCTTCAGAGCAATGACGACATTGTTGGAGCCGCTGTCCTTCAGGTTCAGCGCATGCGCGCGGCCCTGCGAACCGTAACCGACGATGGCGACATTCTTCGCCTTGATAAGATTGAGATCGGCATCACGATCGTAATAAACGCGCATTTCTAGGTCCTTCCCTATTCAAAACCAGATGATTAAACCGGAGCTCAGGCGAGTTTTCCGCCCTTTTCCGAATGTACCTTTTCCGTACCGTACAGCGTCAGGAAGGCGGCAACGGCCTTCCGCGCCCGGGCGGAAAAATCCTTGGCCTGCGCTTCGCCGAGCAGCATGCGAACATGCAGATCGGAAACGATCAGGCCGTAAAAGCTGCGATAGGCATCTTCCAGATCGTCAAAGCGCAAGTAGCCGCAACGGCGACCGGCTTCGATCAGACCCCGAGCACGCTTGTCGATCTGACGACGTCCCCGCTCCAATAGCAGATTACCGAGTTTGGAGCCTTCACGGCTCGCCTGACCGATGGCAAGACGGTTCAACGCAAGCGAGACATCGCCTGCCAGAACCTCGAGCAGATCATGGGCAAAGACTTCGAGATGATCGACGAGCTGCGGTGCGGTCACGCGATCGCCCGCCTTCTCAAAGGTGCGGACCTTGCTCTGCTGAAAGCTGATCATCGCCGCCAGCAAACCATCGCGGTCGCCAAACCATTTGTAGAGGCTTTCCTTGGAACAGTTGGCCGCGCGTGCCAGACCAGAGGTCGTCAGCGCTTTTTCTCCACCCTCGACCAGAAGACGCAATGCCTGCTCCAGAACGGCGTTCTGTCGCGGCGAAAACTCCTGCGCTGTGATCGGATCGGTCCCCACCTTGTCCACTCCACTCTCGATTATGTACCGTACGGTACGGTTCGAGCGACATTTAAGCGGAGCGCTTCTCAGGGTCAAGAGGATTTTTGAACGAAGAGTGCGAATTGACGCGCCGCAATATAAGGCGCGTTGAAATTGCTGGAGGGAACAAGAGGTCAGGCAGTAGCGTCGAAGGTCTTGCGAGCCTGCTTCACCGCATCATGATGATCGAGCGCCCAATTGATGACCTGCGAAAGAGGCGCGTAAAGAGACCGCCCGAGCGGCGTCATGCTGTATTCGACGCTTGGCGGCTTTGTCGGAAAAACCTCGCGGTGAATATAGCCATCACGCTGCAAATCCCGCAGCGTCTGGGTCAGCATGCGTTGCGAGATATCGGGCACCATGCGCCGCAACTCGCCGAAGCGATAGGGGCGATCGGCAAGCGCCTGCAACAGCAGTGTCGACCATTTGCCGCCGATGTGGTTGAGCAGATCGCGCACCGGGCAATTGTCGAAATCGAGATTGGCGAAATCAGGAAGGGGCGCCGAGGCCTGCGCTGGCGCATGCGTTGCTGTCGGTTTCAACCGTGAGACTGTCGCGCTCATGGCGGTGGTTCCCTTCTGGTAACGTAGGGCGCAAGAAATGCCTTCTTTACAGCACCCGGTCAATTCTTATTTTAGAGCTACTCTCTTTTTGAGACTAACAAAGGACAGACATGATGAGCAAGATTCTTGTGACCGGCGCCTCCGGTCATCTCGGCCAGGCAATTATCCGTCACCTCTTGGAAACCTATGACGTTCCGGCTGCCAACATTGTTGCCGCCAGCCGCGATACGGCCAAGCTTGCTGGCCTCGCAGCAAAGGGTGTTGAGACACGCGCTGCCGATTTCGACGACGCGTCCTCACTTGATAGCGCGTTTCAGGGAATCGACACGCTCCTTATCATTTCTACCGATGCGCTCGCCGTTCCGGGCCAGCGTCTCAAGCAGCATAAGGCGGCGGTTGCCGCTGCCGCAAAGGCGGGCGTCAAGCACCTCGCCTACACGTCCATGCCGAACCCGGATAAGTCCCTCGTGACCTTTGCCCCGGATCATCTAGGTACGGAAGAAGCCGTCAAGGCAAGCGGCCTGCCCTACACCATCATCCGCAATGCCTGGTACCTCGATAACTACCTGCATGGCATGCCGCACAATCTGGCAAGCGGCCAGTGGTTCACAGCAACCGGCAACGGCAAAGTCTCCAATATCTCGCGGGATGACTGCGCTCGTGCAGCCGCAGCGGCTCTTGCCAAGGGCAAGGCGGAAAACAAGACCTACACGCTGACGGGACCGGAACTGCTCGATGCCGACCAGATCGCAGCCCTGGTATCCGAAGCGACCGGCAAGCCGCTCAAGGCCGTCAAGGTGTCGCCTGAGGATCTGCAGAAAGGCATCGAAGGCGCTGGCCTGCCCGGCTTCGTCGCCGCCATGCTCGCTTCCGCCGACGCCAATATTGCCGCCGGCAATTTCGAAATTCTGACGGATGATTATGAAATTCTCACCGGCAAGAAGCCTGAGAGTGCCGCAGAGTTCTTCAAGGCCAACAAGGCAGCATTGGTCGGATAAGACCAACACCATCCGCCGTGCTGTTCTCCATCGGCACGGCGGCAGACACAACCTTAGACTTTCGTAAAAGGCGCGCGCTACTCCGCAGCCGCGCCCATGCTTTCCCGCGACGCCTCCACGTCCCGCGCAGGTGACATGCCGTAAACACGGGCATATTCGCGACTGAACTGCGACGGGCTCTGATAGCCCACGCGGAGGCTGGCGGTGCCCGCGTCCAGCCGCTCCAACAGCATCAGGCGGCGCGCTTCATGGAGGCGGAGCTGTTTCTGGTACTGCACCGGGGTCATTGCCGTCACCGCCTTGAAATGCTGGTGAAAGGACGAGACGCTCATGCCAACCCGCTCTGCCACATCCTCGATGCGGATCGGACGGGTGTAATTCTCGCGAAGCCATGCGATGGCGCGAGCAATCCGGTTGCCATGGCTGTCTGCCGCCAGAATGTTTATCAATTGCCCGCCCGCAGGCCCGGTAAGAATGCGGTAGAGGATTTCCTGCTCGATCAGAGGTGCCATGGCAGGAATATCCCCTGGACGATCAAGCAAGCGCAGTAGCCGCGTGGTCGCGTCCAGAAGCTCGGGCGTCGCTGCGTTCACCACAATGCCTCGCTGGCTGGGAACAGCAGTTGGCGAGCGCGCAATATGTACCCGGCTCATCACATCCAGAAGCTTTTCACTGTTGATCGCAATTGAAATGCAAAAATGCGGCACCTCGCGGCTTGCCTCGACAACACGCCACGCCACCGGCAGATCGAATGAGGTCAGCAGGTAATCCCCTGCCCCGTAATTGATCGTATCGGTGCCGAGCTGAAGACTTTTGGCGCCCTGAATGACCATGGCAAAACAGGGATGATAGCTGCCATGGCAAGGCGCGCTGGGGCTCGAACGTTTGCTCAGCCGCAGCGCGTCGATATCGGTCGTCACTTCCCCCTCCGCCTTGGCATAGCGGGCCGCAATCGAGACGATTTCCTGATAGGGGCTGAAAGGCAGCGTCATGGGGTGAAAACCTTGGGAGCAACGTTGAGACATATCTAAAATGCCTTCCCCTCTTCGCAAAGAGGGCACGCCTCACTTTTGTAGAATTATGCAAGAAGCTCGGAGGATCGCTCTAACGCTCTTTCGTGTTCTGGGCGCATGATCAACCATCTCATTCCACAACTGAAAGGAACTTCAGATGGCTACTGCAAGAGGTTACGCTGCAACAGACGCGTCCAAGCCGCTTACGCCGTTCACCTTCGAACGCCGCGAGCCAAACGAAGATGATGTCGTCATTGACATTAAATTTGCGGGCATCTGCCATTCGGACATTCATACCGTTCGCAACGAATGGAAGAATGCGGTCTATCCGATCGTACCCGGCCACGAGATTGCCGGCGTCGTAACGGCGGTCGGATCCAAGGTCACCCGGTTCAAGGTCGGCGATCATGTCGGTGTCGGCTGCTTCGTCGATAGCTGCGTTGGCTGCGCGACGCGCGACGTCGACAACGAGCACTACATGCCGGGTCTCGTCCAGACCTACAACTCGGTCGAGCGCGACGGAAAGACGGCCACCCAGGGCGGCTATTCCGACCACATCGTCGTCAAGGAAGGCTATGTTCTGTCCATACCGGACCACTTGCCGCTGGACGCTTCCGCACCGCTTCTTTGTGCCGGTATCACCCTCTTCTCGCCGCTCAGATATTGGAAAGCTGGTCCCGGCAAGAAGGTCGCTATCGTCGGCATGGGCGGCCTCGGCCATATGGGCGTGAAGCTCGGTGCAGCCATGGGCGCTGATGTCACCGTCCTGTCGCAGTCGCTTTCCAAGAAAGAAGACGGGTTGAAGCTCGGCGCGAAGGATTACTACGCCACCAGCGACGCCTCTACTTTCGAGAAACTTGCCGGCACATTCGATCTCATCATTTGCACCGTATCGGCAGAAATCGACTGGAACGCTTATCTCGGCTTGCTCAAGGTCAACGGCTCCATGGTCGTGGTCGGTGTGCCTGAAAATGCGATTCCGGTCCATGCCTTCTCGCTGGTTCCTGGTCGCAAGAGCCTGTCCGGCTCGATGATCGGTTCGATCAAGGAAACTCAGGAAATGCTGGATTTCTGTGGGCAACACAACATCGTCTCCGAAATCGAGAAGATCGACATCAAGGACGTCAACGAAGCCTATGAGCGCGTGCTGAAGAGCGACGTGCGCTACCGCTTCGTCATCGACATGGCAACGCTCGACGCTTAACGCGAAGTGATTATCGGCAGATAGGATGGAGGCGGGCACCGATTGGGCCCGCCTCTTTTCGTTAAGGAGCCTTTCCGACAGGCTGCGTCTCATCCTTCAGCGTGTCACGCTGGGTAATCAGGCGCGCACTGTGCTGGCCGCTGAGATAGATCCACACCCAGCTCCATGCGACGGCAAGCCTGGAGCGGGTACCGATAAGGAAGTAGATATGGGCAATCCCCCATATCCACCAGGCGATGACGCCTTTCAGCTTGATCTTGCCAAAATCGATGACAGCCGCCCGCTTGCCTATGGTGGCAAGATTGCCCTGATGCACATATTTGAATGGCGCTGGCTGTGGCTGTCCCGCCAGCCGAGCCCTGATGACGTTGGCGACATGGCTGCCCTGCTGCTTGGCAGCAGGCGCGATGCCCGGGACAGGCTTGCCACTCTCCTGCTGAACCAGCGCCGTATCGCCAATGACAAAGATGTTTGGATCGTCGGCAATGTGAAGATGCGGACCGACCTCGGTACGACCGGCGCGATCTGCCGTGACGCCAAGCCATTGCGCGGCGGGAGAAGCTTGCACGCCCGCTCCCCAGATGATGGTCCGCGCCGGAATGAAATGATCGCCGACCTTGACGCCCTCCTCGGTGCAATCCGAAACGGGCGTGCCGAGCATGACCTCTACGCCGAGTTCTTCCAGCGCCCGCTTGCTATAATCCGATAGTTCTTCGGTGAAGGCAGGCAGCACGCGCTTTCCCGCCTCGACGAGGATGATCCGCGTCTTGCGCGTATCGATGTTGCGAAACTCCGGTGGCAGCACCTTCTTGGCAAGATCGGCAATCATCCCTGCCATTTCGACGCCCGTGGGGCCAGCACCGATCACGACGAAGGTGAGATAGGCTTGCTTTACCGCCTCCGTCTTCTCCAACTCAGCGCGCTCGAAGGCAAGGAGAAGCCGCCTGCGGATAGTCGTAGCATCTTCCAGAGTTTTGAGGCCGGGTGCATGTTTTTCCCACGCATCATTGCCGAAATAGGCGTGGCGCGCACCGGTCGCGAGCACCAGCGTATCGAAGGAGACCGTTTCGCCATGGTTCAGATGAACGGTTCGATTCGTCCGGTCGACGCCGGAGACCTCGGCGAGCATGGTCAAGACCTCCGGCCTATCCCGAAACAGATGGCGGATAGGCCAGGCGATCTCCGATGTCGCGAGCGCGGTTGTTGCGACCTGATAAAGAAGTGGCTGAAAAAGATGATGGTTGCGGCGATCGATCAGGGTGATGCGAGTAGGCGCGCCCTTCAGACCATGGACAGTTTGTAGTCCGCCGAAGCCTCCCCCAACGACGACGACATGATGTTCCTGCATGTGACTTGCCCTTATTACAATCAGAAAATCAAACCGCGCAGGTTGTACGCGGTTTCATTGTAGGGGCAAAAATTGATGTGAGTTATGAAATAGCCTGACCGCAGGCCCGGCAAAAACGCCGAACCGTTTCGGCCATGCCGTATTCGAGAGCATCCGCCGTCAGGCCGTGGCCGATCGACACCTCTGAAAGGTGAGGAATACGCTTCACGAGAGCCGGAAGATTGTCGACGGTGAGATCGTGACCTGCGTTAACGTCAAGTCCGAATTCCTTCGCAAAATCAGCCGTCTGGCCGAGTTTTTCAATCCAACCTGCAGCCGCTTCGGGATCATCGTAACAGCCGCCATACGGGCCGGTGTAAAGCTCAATGCGCGCAGCACCGGTTGCCGCCGCGAGCTCCATCGTTGTACGATCGGCGTCGCCATCGGCAAAGAGCGAAACCCGCATGCCGCGTGCCTTCAGACGTGACGTCACGTGCTTGAGAAAATCGCCATGCTTGCGAAAATCCCAACCGTGATCCGAGGTCGCCTGCGACGGATCGTCCGGCACCAGCGTCACCTGCTCCGGCTCGTTTTCTTCGCAGAGCAGAAGAAAATCCTCGGTCGGATAGCCCTCCATGTTGAACTCGGCCTGTGGAAACTCGTCATCGATCAGCGCACGTAGCACCGGCAGGTCGGAAAATCGGATATGGCGCTGATCAGGTCGTGGATGAACCGTCAGCCCGCTTGCACCCTCCTGCAAAGCTATGCGACCGAAGGCAGCGACATCAGGCCAAGGCAGGTCGCGCCGGTTGCGCAGCATGGCAATTGCGTTGAGATTGACGGACAATTTGGTCGGCATTTCATTCCCCGGCGTTGATGATGAAGGGCATCGCGTTGCGGTCCCGATTGACCGACATCTCCTCCATTATCGTATCATTGTGCAAGCTTCCAAAAAAATTACGATTCCTATGGAACCAACTTCAAACAAGCGCATTAGGTCCTGACGATCGGGGGCCGACATGACACAATCGCTTTCATTAGAAGATGCTGACTTTGATTTGGATACACATTTTGTCAGCGAAACGGGTGCGGCAGTCATGCCGGAGCTGGCTGTACCCCATATGAACGCGCGAGGCCAAAAGGGCCGCGAGGCACTCCCCGTCAAGCCCGGGTCATGGAGCAGCAAGTCCATGAGAAAGGCAAGTGAGCCAGCCGCAACGCAAGGATCGAAGAGCCCGAAGGGCTTTCTCCCGGACGTGAAGGTGCCGTCGTCGCTTCCACCAGAGCCCGTCGTTATTGCAGACATGGCAAATCTTTTTGGCGTCACCCATAGAACGCTGCATTTCTATGAGGAGAAGAAGATCCTCTCTTCGCGCCGCATGGGGCTGATGCGCATTTATTCACACCAGGATGTTCACCGCATGGCAGTCGTCAACCTGTTGCGGGATATCGGCGTTGCGGTTGCGATCATTCAGGAGATCATGGGCAAGCTCGATCATGCCTCATCCCAGGAAGAGGCTGACGACATTTTCCAGACCGCGCTTGAAATCCGCAAACGCGAACTAACTCTGGAGATTTCCACCGTTCATCGCCAGATCGATCAGATCAGCAATTTGATGGATGTGTCCGACGAAACCTATTCAGAGCCTCAGTATGAGGCCGCTTTCGACCTGACAGACCAGGAAAAAAGCTGTCTCGAATTGATGGCCGAGGGCTACTCGTCGACACGCCTAAGCCGGACATTGGGAATGTCGGCAGAGGAACTGAGCGGTCTGGAAGAAGGCCTTCTGGGAAAATTTGGCGTCAACAACCGGTTTCAGGTCGTCGCAAAGGCCCTGACGATGGGCGTTATCCAGAGCTGAGAAGCCCGGGCAAAAGCCTTACCGGACGATAGTCAGCGTCTCCGCTGCGCGTGTTACCGCGGTGTAAAGCCAGCGCTCACGTGTATCGCGGAATGCGTAGCTTTCATCGAAAAGCACGACATTGTTCCACTGCGAGCCCTGCGCCTTGTGAACCGTCAACGCATAGCCGTAATCGAACTCGTCGTAACGCTTGCGCGTGGACCAAGGGATCTCCGTTTCACTCTCTTCGAAGGCCGCCTTCAGCAATTTGATCTTCGCCGCACCGCGATCCATATCATCGTCTTCCGGCCGGATCATCAAATTGATGCCCGGTTTGACTGTCTCTCGCGACGAGCTCATCACTTGCCACAGTGAGCCGTTCAGCAGGCCTTTCGCAGGATCGTTGCGCAGGCACACAAGCTTGTCGCCGGATTGCGGATATTCCGCCGAAAAACCCTTCAACTCGCGAAGCCGCTGATTGTAGCGCTTGCGCGTCCGATTGGTCCCGACCAGAACCTGATCCGCGTCCAGCACCAGAGACTGGGTGACCTCAGACTTGGAAATCACCTGCGCAGTGCCGTAGTCGCCGCGCATGATCTCGCGTCCCTCTCGCACATCCATGGCAAGCTGGATAATCGGGTTGTCCTTCGCCTGACGATGGATTTCCGACAGCAGATAATCCGGCTCCTGCTCGGTGAAGTAACCACCGCCTGAAACCGGCGGCAACTGCCCGGGATCGCCCAGCACCAGAACGGGCGTGCCGAAGCTCATCAGGTCCTTGCCGAGCTGCTCATCCACCATTGAACATTCATCGATGATGATGAGCGCGGCCTTGGCAAGCGGGCTTTGGCGATTGATGGTGAACATCGGCGCAATCGAGGTCTTGCCGGTTTCCTCGTCTTCGACGGCTTCTTCGCCACGGGGCCGGTAGATCAGCGAGTGAATGGTGCGTGCATTGGAAGCGCCACGCGAGCGCAGAACCTGCGCGGCCTTGCCGGTGAAGGCTGCAAACAGCACCTCGCCATCCACATGCTCGGCAAAATGCTTGGCGAGCGTGGTCTTGCCCGTACCCGCATAGCCGAAGAGACGGAACACCGGCGAGCGGCCTTCCTTCAACCAGCGCGAAACAGCCTTGAGGGCTTCATCCTGTTGTGGAGAAAATTGCATATCTCCTCTTCGCAGGATTCGAGCCGCAAGCGCAACAGAAAAAGAACGAAAGAAGAATGTTCGGCTCAGAAGCAACTGGAGAACGCAACTGGCGGAGGGAGGCAATGGCATACCACGTCACATGTGATTAGATAGAGATATGAAGATATTGATTCTCGGTGCAAGCGGCTTCATCGGCTCGGACATTCTTCGCAGGCTGCACAATGATGGCCATGCCGTGACGGGTCTAGCGCGAAACACTGTTTCCGCCGGACGCAAATTCCCCCATGCCAACTGGATTGATTGTGATCTCGCGCGGATGAAGGATGCCGACAGTTGGACAGAGCTGGTGGCGGACCATGAGGTCATCGTCAATTGCGCAGGCGCACTCCAGGATGGTCTGGCAGACAATCTCTCCGCGACGCAACTCGATGCGATGCTGGCGCTCTATGAGGCCTGCATTCTTGCACGCGGCAGGCTCATCATTCAAATTTCGGCGCAAACCTCCGGCATCGCGGACAACTTACCATTCCTGGCGACCAAACGGGGCGCCGACGAAGCGCTTGTCGCAAGTGGATTGCCTCACGTTATCTTCCGCCCTGCCCTCGTGATCGGTCGCAACGCCCATGGGGGTACCGCGCTCATCCGGGCGCTCGCCAGTCTGCCCCGCGTCGTTCCTCTCGCCCATGCAGAGAGTCCCGTTCGCGTGGTCTCGGTGAACGATGTCGCCTCGGCCGTATCGCGCGCTGTCAGCGGACACATCGCGCCTGGAAGCGACCTCCATCTGGCAGCCGATGAGACAACGACTCTGAAAGAGCTCGTTTCGCTACATCGCCAATGGCTTGGCCTTCCTCCCGCAAGATTTGTCCCGCTCTCACCCTCTACGACCAGACCTGTCAGCGTAATAGCGGATCTTGCAGGTTATCTCGGTTGGCGCTCGCCGCTTCGATCCACAGCCATGGCGGTGATGTCGGAAGGTGTCTCGACGCAAGCGCAGACAAACACGCTCTCGGTTGCAACGGCAGCCGAAACGCTCACCCGTCATCCATCCGCCGTGCAGGATCTCTGGTTCTCGCGCCTCTACCTGCTGAAACCCATCATCATACTCTGCCTGTCTTTCTTCTGGTTGCTGTCCGGCCTCGTTCCGTTGGCAAACATCGATGGTGCGGCAGGCCATTTCCTGCCCTTCCTGCCACCGGCTATGGCGACCGCGCTCACAGTTGCGACCTGTGCACTCGATATCGCGCTCGGCCTTGCCGTCGTCATCAGGCGTTTTTCCAGAAGAGCCGTGCAGGGAATGCTGGTGGTAACCGCATCCTATCTTCTCGGTGCAACGCTTCTTGCACCTTCACTCTGGCTCGATCCGCTCGGGCCACTTGTGAAGGTCTTGCCATCGATCGTGCTCACGCTCGTTGCCCTGGCGACGCTGGAAGAAAGGTAAGCTGCTCAATGCTGGAAGAGCTGCTCCGCCTCGCCCATGTCATAGGCGCAACAGTACTGCTGGGAACTGGCGCTGGCATTGCCTTTTTCATGGTCATGGCGCGCCGGACGGAAAGCCCAACGCTGATTGCTCATGTCGCAGGAACGGTGGTGATTGCCGATACGATCTTCACGGCAACGGCCGCCATCGTTCAACCAATCACAGGCTATTGTCTCGCACGCATCATTGGCTGGCCCGTAACCGAAGGTTGGGTCTGGCTCTCCCTCATGCTCTACGTCTTCGTCGGCCTCTTCTGGCTGCCAGTTGTCTGGATCCAGATCAGGCTGCGCGATATCGCCAGGGTCTCGGCAGCCAACGGATCAGCGCTTCCTCCTCAATGGTTCAGCCTTTACCGTATCTGGTTCGCCTGCGGCTTCCCGGCCTTCTTCGCTGTCATCGCCATCATTTGGCTGATGCTCACAAAACCGGATATTCCCTTCGGGATCATTTAAACGAACGAGCTAGACCCAGGACTCGTTAAATCAGAGCCAGAAGATGGCGGCTGCTGCGATACATATGCTTGAGCAGAAGGTGTGGGCGCAGCGGTCGTATCGTGTATGGATCCTGCGCCAGCCCTTGAGCCGAGCGAGCATGTTCTCGATCTTGTAGCATTTTTATAGAGCATCGGATCATGCGGGATGACCACCTTGCGTTTTGTCCGTGATGGACTGCAGGTGGTGATCTAGTCTGCGTCGTAACCTTTATCGGCAAGCAGGGTATTGGCCTTAGGAAAGGCGTCGATTATCTTCGCAACTCCCTGATAGTCGGTCATCTGCCCTTCGCTTAGAGGCAGGATGAGCGATCAGTTGTGGCCGTCGTAGACGACATGCAGCTTGGAGTTCAGGCCGCCTTTGGTGCGTCCGATACGTCTGGGAACATTCCCTTTTCAGCAGGCTCACTGCTGTACGATGGGCGTTCAAATGCGTAGCGTCGATCGTCATTGCTCGGGCTTGCCCCGTTTGGCGATCAACTCGGCCAAAATCCGGTTGAGTACTCGGAGTCTGCTCTAGCGGATGAAACGATTATAGATCGTCCCCTCTGAAAGGGGCCTCGGTCAATCCGCGAGGATAAGGGCCACGCCTAAAATCAAGATGCTAGCGACAATGATTTTCTGAGAGGTTGAGGGCCGTGTCTGAAGCTTCCGGTCTAGGTAAGTGTCGCTTTCGTAGTCGGAATAGGGCTTCTCGATGTCGAGAACGTAACGGAGCCAATTGATAAAGTTGCTCATCAATATCCCTCTGACCTGATCGATACTGCTGTAATGCGAATAGCTTGCATGGCAATCCTCTCCTTCGCTGATGAGGCATAGCGTTCACAGCGGCATTGAAGGCATCCGTATTGCACGACTTTCTAATATACAACAAGGTATCGAAATGGTCATAATGACCGGTAAGGAGCATCATTTGTGCCGTCCCGGGTCGATCCGTTCATTCAAGTCCAAACGAAAAAAATGCCGCGTTACCGGAGCCTCTTCATTGAGTAAAACGCGCCCCGATTAAGCAGCGACGTCCTCTTTGCACCGGCGTTTCATATAGAGCGCCATGCTGCCGAGAGTGAGAGCACTCCTTTGTCGGCCAGCGGGGTCTTGGCCTTAGGAAAGTCGCGGCCATCGCAGACGGCATGCAGCTTGGAGTTCAGGCCACCTTTTGTGCTCCCGATACGTCTGGGAACATCCCCGTTTCTGCAGGATGGCTGCTGTACGATGGGCCTTCAAAGGATAGCGTCGATCGTCAATTGCTCTGGCTCGCCTCGTTTGGCGATCAACTCAGCCAAAATCCGTTGAATACGCCGAGCTTGCTCCAGTGGATGAAGCGATTGTAGATCGTCTTGTGCGGACCGTATTCACTCGGCGCGTCGCGCCAGCGCAATGCATTGTGCAGGGCGAAGATAATGCAGCTCAAAACAGACCGATCATCAACTCGCGGCAAGCCGTGAGACAAAGAGAAATATGGCTCGATCCGGGGCATCTGCGACTCAGATAACAACAGCAAATCACTCGTCGCGGTGCCCTGGTTCGATCCAAATGAATCAAAACCATAATACCAAGCAAAGCTACTTAATAGGTCCTGAGCCTAGACCAGCCATAATGTTCTCACTTCACTATCGGCCAGAGGCTGAGCACGAGCAGCACCGCCATGGTGATGTTGAACCATTTGAGCCGCGCTGGAACGGAGAGCCATTCGCGCAGTACAGAGCCGAAACCCGCCCATGTCGAAACGCTCGGGAGGTTCACCGCCGCAAAGGCAAGACCGACAAGCAGCACCGTAAACGTATACTGGCTCTCATCCGTGTACGTCGCCATGGCAGCAACTGCCATCACCCACGCCTTCGGGTTGACCCACTGAAAGGCGGCGGCGCCCAGAAATGTCATCGGCTCTGCACCGGTCTTCCCGTCGCTGAGACTCCGTGAGGTACCGATTTTCCAAGCGATCCAGACGAGATAGGCGCCACCGGCAAACTTAAGCGCGGTGTATAGCACCGGGATTGAATGCAGCAGCGCGCCTAGCCCAAGCCCGACGCCGATCAGCAGCGACAGGAAACCCGCCCCAATCCCCAGCATATGAGGAATCGTCCGGCGAAAGCCGAAATTTACGCCAGACGCAAACAGCATCATATTGTTAGGTCCGGGTGTTATCGATGTGGTGAATGCAAACACCAGAAGTGCGATGAAAGTCTCGATCGTCATGAATATCCCCTTGGAGCGCAATCCTATTCGCCCGCCCCGTGGAAAACCAGCAATTGGCACGAATGGTATGCCGCACAAGTTTTGATGGATCGGCAGGGTCTGCTTCTGGTTTACTGTCGAGAAAAACCCGAGGAGGCTTTCATGTATGACGATATCCCAATGCTGACACTCCCTTCAGGAAAGGAGATTCCCGCACTCGGCATCGGCACCTGGAACATGGGCGAGAGCAAAGCCGAAGAGGCACAGGAGGTAGCAAGCATCCGCAAAGCTGTCGAGCTTGGCATGACGGTTGTGGATACGGCAGAAATGTATGCCGACGGGCGATCGGAAGCCGTCGTTGGAAAAGCGATTGCGGGTCTGCGTGACGACGTATTTCTCGTCAGCAAGGTCTACCCCTTCAATGCCAGCGCGACGGGAACGATCGAGGCCTGCGAACGCAGTCTGAAGCGTCTTGGTGTCGACCATCTGGATCTTTATCTTCTCCATTGGCGCGGCTCCCACCCGCTGGAAGAGACGGTCGCAGCATTTGAAAAGCTGAAGCAAGCGGGCAAGATCAGGGATTGGGGCGTCTCGAACTTCGATACGGACGACATGGAGGAATTGTTTGACGTCGAGAGCGGCCGCAACTGCGCCGTCAACCAGGTCCTCTACAATTTATCCCGGCGCGGCGTGGAATATGATCTGCTGCCTTGGTGCCAAGGGAAGGGTGTGCCACTCATGGCATACTCACCGATAGAACAGGGGCGCATCCTCAACAATCATGAACTGATCCGGATCGCCAAGGCCTATCAGGCAACGCCAGCGCAGGTCGCGCTCGCCTTCCTGCTGGAACGCGACGGAGTCATTGCGATCCCCAAAAGCGCCAGGCCTGAAAGGGTTGAGGAAAATCGTGGCGCGACCGATCTCGATATCAGCGACGAGGATTGGGCTGCTCTGGATGCGGCCTTCCCGCCGCCGACAAAAAAGATGTCGCTAGCGATGTTGTGATTCCATTTCAGACGGTTATCGCCGTTTGTGGATTCAGTTTAGCAACCGTACAGCTTGCACGTCGGACAAAAAAGGCCGGGCGCTTTCAACGCCCGGCCTCATCATTTGGATTTGACCATCCGTTTTCTCAGAACTCTTGCCAGTCCTGCTTGACCGCTGCGTTGCCGTTGAAGGCGGTTGCGAGCTTGCGGCCAAGCGCACGGGCTGGTGACGCTGCCGGACGCTCCGCAGGAGTTGCCGCACGGATCGGGGCCTCGAAGGTGGCAGACAGCTTGAACTGGCCGAGAAGCTGGTTCAGCGAAGAGGCTTCGCGGGCAAGACCATGGCTGGCAGCCGTCGTCTCTTCCACCATCGCCGCATTCTTCTGCGTGTCCTGGTCCATCTGGTTCACAGCCGTGTTGATCTGCTGCAGACCGGAAGACTGCTCCTGTGCTGCTTCCACGATCGCCATGACGTGACGGTTGATCTCCTGAACTTCGGCCACGATCGTCTCAAGCGCACGGCCGGTTTCACCGACAAGCTCCACGCCTTCCTGAACCTGGGTGTTGGAGGTGGAGATCAAGCCCTTGATGTCCTTGGCCGCACTGGCAGAACGCTGCGCCAGTTCACGCACTTCCTGCGCAACGACAGCAAAGCCCTTGCCTGCTTCACCAGCACGTGCCGCTTCGACACCGGCATTCAGCGCCAGAAGGTTGGTCTGGAAGGCGATCTCATCAATCACGCTGATGATGTTGGAAATCTCGCCCGACGACTTCTCGATCCGCTCCATGGCGACAACGGCCTTGCGAACGACCTCACCCGACTGTTCGGCACCGGTGCGCGCCTTGGCAACCAGATGACCCGCCTCCTGAGCACGACGGGTGGAGTCCTTCACCGTGGTGGTGATCTCTTCCAGCGCGGCAGCGGTTTCCTCGACGGAGGCTGCCTGCTGTTCGGTGCGCTTGGCAAGATCGTCGGCGGCCGAACGGATTTCATTCGCACCAGCATCGATACCACGGGCGTTCTCCGCCACGCGGGTCAGGGCCGACTGGAGCTTCTCGGCAGAGGCGTTGAAGTTCTCACGCACGACATCGAGATGGGCCACGAAAGGCTGGCTGATGCGATAGCACACATCGCCATCCGACAGACGCGACAGGCCGTCTGCCAAATGGTCGACCGCAAACTGCGTGTCCTCGGCTTCCTTGGCCTTCTGTTCGTCGCGGGCAATCCGCTCCTTTTCCGACAGGCTGCGATTGGCGTCAGCCTCCTGTTCCAGACGGATGCGCTCCAGCGCATTCTCGCGGAAGACGGAGACCGCCTGTGCCATCTGCCCAACCTCATCCTTGCGATCGACGCCGTCGATCTCTTCACGCGTTTCGCCACCGGCAAGCGACACCATACGGGCGGAAAGGCGGGCGATAGGGCCGGTAATTCCACGCGCAGAAACCCAGAGGGACATCGCAATCGCGGCCGCGAAAAGTCCGCCCAGAACGCTTAGCGAAGTGAGAATGGTCGAATTGGTTTG
Source organism: Agrobacterium larrymoorei (assembly GCF_030819275.1). Taxonomy (GTDB): domain Bacteria; phylum Pseudomonadota; class Alphaproteobacteria; order Rhizobiales; family Rhizobiaceae; genus Agrobacterium; species Agrobacterium larrymoorei_B. Next base: position 1,825,727 of record NZ_JAUTBL010000002.1, read on the forward strand.
CGCACTGAGATCATCTGATTGTTGCAGAACAGACGTCAGATTGCCTTCACTGATCGCCCGAATATCCGTGCGCCAAGCTTCGGTATCACCACTGATGCCGGCCAGTCTTTCGCGTGCCCTGGTATAATCTCCACTTCGCATCGCATCCCAAACCTGATCCATCGACTTGGTGATGGTGATGGCCCGATCCTTGACCGGGGTAATTTTGGACGCCAGCTCCGGCATAAGCTTCGCGGCGTTTTCCAGACGCTGCACGAGTGTGACCACATCCTTCTTATAGGTCGCCTCCACCATTCCAATATCGATTGACTGTTCCTTCAGAACGAGAGCCAGCGTTGTGTCATAGCCGGCAGCCACGAGAGATGTGTTGGCGCGAAACAACTCGGTTGCACCCACACCGTTTCGAGCAAGAAGATCGGAGTAGACCGTATCGGCGTTTTTGTAGTTGAACGACACGAGGCCGAGACCGGTCAGACCCACCATGGCTACGGGCACGATCAATGAAAGAATTTTCGTACGGATTTTTGCATTTTCAAGAAACGACATTTGTCCTCGCTTGGGCAAGCTGCCAGATGACAATAGCGACCGCACCCCGTTAACCCGTTCAAGGGCGGACCATTGCTTCGTCAATCTCGATGGGACGGGCCGTCATGGCACGCAGACTGGGGCCGTTATAAGGAAAAACGAATGTAAAAATGCTTAATCGGATAACCGCTCGACGAAACCAAATCTCAAAAAAGCGTGAGATATGACGGACTTACGCTACGTGAGGTCAAAAAAACAGGCTCCACAACGTAGAGCCTGCTGTCATCTTAGCCGAGGCACTCTGAGGCTTACATACCCTCTGGGCCCCGGTTCATTGCCGCAATGCCGGTGCGGCAAATTTCGATCAGGCCAAGAGGCTTGATGATCGAAACGAACTGGTCGATCTTGGAGGACTTGCCGGTGATCTCGAAGATGAAGTGGTCGAGCGTCGCATCCACCACCTTGGCATGGAATGCGTCAGCAAGACGCAAGGTCTCGGCACGGTCTTCGCCACGTCCTGCCACCTTGATCAGCGCAACTTCACGCTCGATCGGGCGATCCTGCCCCGCTTGACGGGCACGCACAGTCAGATCCACCACGCGGTGAACAGGAACGATCCGCTCCAGCTGCGCCTTGATCTGTTCCAGCACACCAGGCGTACCGCGTGTCACGATGGTGATGCGCGAAAGATGCGCCTCATGCTCCGTCTCGGAAACCGTCAGGCTTTCGATATTATAACCGCGCCCGGAGAACAGGCCGATAACACGGGCGAGAACGCCGGGCTCGTTGTTGACGAGAACGGAAAGCGTGTGGTTTTCCACCATCGCCGTTTCCGTCTGGATGAAGTAGGCTGAGCCGGTGGGCTGTAGGTGTGCATTCATGTCTTTATCCTCTTCCCACGCTTAGACGAGCTGGCGGCCCTTGGCATCGATGGCATTGGCGACTGCTTCGTCCGTTGCTTCATCCGGCAGCAGCATCTCGTTATGTGCCTTACCAGACGGAATCATCGGGAAGCAATTGGCGAGATTGGCAACGCGGCAATCGAAGATGACCGGCTTCTTCACCGCAATCATCTCTGCGATCTTGTCATCCAGCTCCTTCGGATCGTCGCAATACATGCCAACGGCGCCGTAAGCTTCGGCCAGCTTGACGAAATCCGGCATCGCTTCGGTATAGGAGTTGGACAGACGGTTGCCGTGCAGCAACTGCTGCCACTGGCGGACCATGCCCATATACTGGTTGTTCAAGATGAAGATCTTGACCGGCAGATTATACTGGATGGCGCAGGACATTTCCTGAATGCACATCTGGATAGAAGCATCACCCGCAACATCGATGACCAGTGCATCCGGGTGAGCAACCTGAACACCGATAGCAGCCGGGAAACCATAACCCATGGTGCCAAGACCACCGGATGTCATCCAGCGCTTCGGCTGTTCGAAGCCGAGGAACTGTGCCGCCCACATCTGGTGCTGGCCGACTTCGGTGGTGATGTAGGTATCGTGGGCCTTGGTGGCTTCCGACAGACGCTCCAGCGCATATTGCGGCATGATGACATCGCTGGAATTCCTGTAGGCAAACGAGTTGCGTGCCCTCCAGCGCGCGATCTGGCTGTGCCACTCCTGCGTCTGCGCCTTTTCGGGCTTGGCAGGCAGCGCCCGCCACAGACGAACCATATCTTCCAAAACATGGCCGACATCGCCGATAATCGGAACATCGACGCGAACGTTCTTGTTGATCGAGGACGGATCGATATCGATGTGAATCTTCTTGGAGTTCGGCGAGAAGGCATTCAGGCGACCGGTGATGCGATCGTCGAAACGCGCGCCGATACAGACCATGACGTCACAATCATGCATCGCCATGTTGGCTTCATAAGAACCGTGCATGCCGAGCATGCCGAGCCACTTGTCGCCGGAAGCCGGATAAGCACCCAGGCCCATCAATGTGGAGGTGATCGGGAAGCCGGTCAGCTCAACCAGTTCGCGCAGCAGGCGAGTGGCTTCCGGACCCGAATTAACGACACCGCCGCCGGTGTAGAAAACAGGTCGCCGCGCCTTCGACATCAGCTCGATCGCCGCATGGATGGCATTCAAATCGCCCTGAACCTTCGGCTTGTAGCTCTTCTGCTGAATGGCGGCAGATGGCGGCGTATAGGTACCGGTCGCAAACTGGATGTCTTTGGGAACGTCGACAACGACCGGGCCCGGGCGGCCTGTCTGGGCAATCCGGAATGCCTCATGGATGATACCCGCCAACTCGTTGACGTCCTTGACCAGCCAGTTGTGTTTGGTGCAGGGGCGCGTGATACCGACCGTATCGCATTCCTGGAAAGCGTCCGAGCCGATCAGCGTGGTGGGGACCTGGCCAGAAATGCAGACCAGTGGAATGCTATCCATCAGCGCGTCCTGCAATGGCGTAACGGCATTGGTTGCGCCAGGACCGGACGTAACAAGCATGACGCCGACCTTGCCGGTGGAGCGAGCGTAACCTTCCGCAGCATGGCCTGCACCCTGTTCGTGACGAACCAGAATGTGCTGGATTTCATCCTGCTGGAAAATCTCGTCATAGATCGGGAGAACCGCACCGCCCGGATAGCCGAAAATGTGTTCGACGCCATTGTCCTTGAGCGCGCGCAGAACGATTTCCGCGCCGGTCATGCGATTGCTGTTTTCCGTAGTGTCCTTATCCGTCATTGCCTGTTCCATCCCGATTTGGCTTTTGGATATCGCTGGGCGTAAACGCCCAAGTGGAGACATAAAAAAAGGCCCCTAGAGGAGCCTCGTTCAGCGCATGGGTGCTTTCGCCGGATGGTTACACCATCCTGCCCATGCGCCGTCCCACCACGATAAGTACGTTAAGATTTTTCATGGAGCGGAGTGTTAGACAGAAACCAGATTGGCGTCAACGCAAAACGGCGAAAAAATCCACCGCCTCTTAACTTTATTGCCCTGAAGCAGCCTGCAACGAAACAAAGATGCGCGGCTGTTACACCACTTATTAAAGCCACATGCCTATAACCGACTGCAAAAGAAGAGGCCTTTAGAGACATAGGCATCGACCTGGCAGGAACAACACGTGCTTAACCAAGATCTGCACACATCAGCAAAAGCGGGCGATCATGATCGCCGCGACGGACAGACGGCGGGCAACCGCATGCTCGGACGCGTGGTTTTCTGCAGTGGCTCGACAGCCAGAATTTCCGTCACCGCCGACAGCGCCAATCCGGGCTTTGCGCAATTGTGGTCGGTTGGCCGCCTTATCTCCATCGATCTCGGCGAAACCCGTGTCGTGGCTCTCACCTACGCCATGAACGTCGACGGCCCGCTCTGGTCCGAGCGCGAAGCGAACACGATACTCGTCGATGTGGAACTGCTCGGCGAAATTTACTCGACCCCAGAAGGCATCGAACAATTTTCGAGTGGCATCACCCGCTACCCCTATCTTGGCGCCATCGCACACCGCATCCGCGCCAGCGACCTCGTGCGGATTTATGACAACAGCGCAAGAGGCAGTTGCATCGTCGGGCATCTGAGCCAGGACCAGAGCGTCGATGCAATCATCAACATTCCAGAAATGCTATCCAAGCACTTTGTCGTCGTCGGCTCCACAGGCGTGGGCAAAACGACGGCGGTGACCTTGCTTGTCAACAAGGCGATCGAGAAGGACCCAAAGCTCCGGGTACTGATCCTCGATCCACATAATGAATTTGCCGCAGCCTTTCCCAACACGTCCGTCGTTATCGACACCGATACGCTGGACCTGCCCTTCTGGCTGATGAAGCTCGAAGAATTCACCGAAGTACTCTTTCGCGGGCAAAAGCCACCCCTCGATGAGTTGGATATCCTGCGCGATCTCATTCCAGAGGCCAAACGCGCTTTCCGCGGATCGGAAGCTTCGACCATGCGCCGCGCCTCGGAAAAAACCTCGCTGACTGCCGACACGCCGGTCCCCTACCGTATTGCCGATCTTCTTGCGCTCATCGACGAGCGTATCGGACGGCTGGAGGGCCGCGGCGAAAAGCCGGTCTTGCGCTCCCTCAAGCTGCGCATCATGGCTGCGATCAACGATCCGCGCTACTACTTCATGTTCTCCAACAGCACCATCAGTGACACGATCATGGAGACGGTCGCGCATATCTTCCGCGTACCGGGAGATGGAAAGCCTGTTTCGGTTTTCCAACTGGCGGGCATTCCGTCGGAAGTGGTCAATTCCGTTGCCTCAGTTCTGTGCCGCATGGCCTTCGAACTGGCGCTTTGGGGCCAGGGAGCGATCCATACGTTGGTGGTCTGCGAAGAGGCACATCGCTATGTGCCGGCCGATCCGGAACTCGGCTTCTTTCCTACACGACAGGCGATTGCCCGCATTGCCAAGGAAGGCCGCAAATACGGCGTGTCGCTCGGCATCGTCACACAGCGCCCCGGTGAACTCGACCAGACGATCCTGTCGCAGTGCTCGACCGTCTTTGCCATGCGCCTTTCCAATGACAACGACCAGGACATCATTCGCTCGGCGATTTCCAACTCCTCGACTTCGACGACCAGCTTCCTGTCATCGCTTGGCAATGGCGAAGCGATTGCCTTCGGCGAGGCGATCAACGTGCCGATGCGCATGCGTTTCAACCGCCTGCCACCACACATGCTGCCAAAGGCAAATGGCATCATTAGCCACCACCATGAAGATGTCCCGGATAATGTGGACCTGCGCTCCATCGTCAAAAGGATGCGCGCGGTCTCAGGCCCAGATATTTCCGGCTTCCGACAAAGCTATGAGGCGACGGTCGCCAAGGATGTCGGCGAGATGGAGATGGGAGGCTGGACGACCTATGATTCGTCCAAAGCCTTTGGCGGGGACTCCGAACCCTACCGCCCCGACATGCTTCCGCGGAGCAACCTGACTGCCGTACAGAGGCCTGAACCACAGGAACCGACACCTTCAGCGCCCGACACCACTCGCCCATTCTTCACCAACGAGACGCGCTCCTCCATCCGGGAGACCTTGCTGAAGAAACCTTTGGGAAGCCTCTACAAGAAGGACTGAGAACGCTCACGGAGCGACGCGCTGCCAGTCCTCCCCCATCTGGTTGCGAAACCAGGTCATTTGCCGCTTGGCATATTGACGGGTCGCGGCTGCGGCTTTCTCGATCACGTCGGCTTCACTCATGCGGCCTTCCAGCATCTCGGCAATATGCGATACGCCGATCGCCTTCATGGCAGTCGAGTCCGCGGGAAGCTCAAGAGCAAGAAGCGCCTTCACCTCCTCCACTGCGCCGCTCTGCATCATGCCGGCAAAACGGCGGTTGATGCGATCATGCAAAACGCTACGCTCGGGTAGAACCACGATCTTGCGCGCTCGATCGGGATTGACAATCATCGGACCCCTTGCAGTCTGAAACGACCGGATCGATTGCCCGGTTGTCTCGAAAACCTCCAGTGCGCGCACGATCCGTTGGCCATCCGTCGGCATCAAGGTCGCGGCCACGTCAGGATCCCGCGCCTCCAATTCGCCATAGAGGGCGAAGCTTCCATTCTCCAACAGCCGTTGACGATATCCTTCCCTGATATCGACAGGGATTGAGGGCATGTCAGACAGGCCCCCCGTTAGCGCCTTGAAGTACAGCCCCGTGCCGCCGACGATGACAGGGAGCAGCCCCTTTGCCTTCACCTCACCAAGAAGCGAGGTGCCGTCCCGCAGCCATTCACCCGTCGAATAGAGCGCGTTGGCGGGGACGTGGCCGTAAAGATAATGCGGCACCCCCTCCATCTCCTCTACCGAAGGGCGGGCCGTCAGCACCTGCAGTGTGTCGTAAACCTGCATGCTGTCGGCATTGATGACGACGCCCCCATGTTCCTGCGCAAGACGAAGCGCAAGCGCGGACTTGCCGCTTGCCGTTGGGCCGGTTATCAGGATCGCATCGAATGGTTCATCAAGGTTTTTCATCATGGCTTTCGTTGCCACGCTTATCGCCAATCCGTCAAATCCTGTTCTCGCCGCAGCCCTCGGAGAAACGGCGGCACAGGCCGTTGGCGCATCGGGGCTCTACTGGCTGGCAGACGGTGTTGCCTGCGATATCGTGCTGCCGGAAGGCGCCGATGCCGAGGCAGCGCACAAGACCCTGTCCGGCACGATAGCTGGCCTGCCGATCGATATCGTCATTCAGGATCAGGATACGCGCCGCAAGAAAATCCTGATTGCCGATATGGATTCCACCATGATCGGTCAGGAATGCATTGATGAACTGGCAGCCGAAGTCGGATTGAAGGACAAGGTTTCGGCCATCACTGCGCGTGCAATGAATGGCGAGATCGCCTTCGAGCCCGCACTGCGCGAGCGCGTTGCGCTGTTGAAAGGCCTTCCGGTCTCAGTCGTCGATGAGGTGATTGAAAAGCGCATCACGCTGACCCCAGGCGGCAAGGAACTCGTGGCGACGATGAAGGCCAAGGGCTACTACACGGCGCTCGTCTCTGGCGGCTTTACCGTTTTTACTGCGCGTGTCGCGGATATGATCGGCTTCCAGGAAAATCGTGCCAATATTCTGGGTGAGCAGGACGGACAACTGGACGGCACCGTGGCCGAGCCAATCCTTGGCAAGCAGGCCAAGGTCGATGCGCTGATCGACATTGCCGAGACGCTTGGTATCTCACCAGACGATGCACTGGCCGTTGGCGATGGCGCAAATGATCTTGGCATGCTGCACCTTGCCGGCAGCGGCGTGGCACTCCATGCCAAGCCTGCCGTGGCAGCCGAAGCGAAGATGCGCATCGATCATGGCGATCTCACCGCCCTTCTCTATCTCCAAGGCTATCGTAAGTCGGATTTCGTCAGCGCATGATCATCCACGGCACACCGCGCCTCATCCTGAGAGACTGGAAGGAGAGCGACCGCGCCCTCTTTCGCGAGATCAATGCCGATCCTGTCGTCATGGAATTCTTTGCCATGCGCCGAAGCGACGAGGAATCCGACGCCATGATGGAGCGGATCAATGCGCTGATCCATGCCACCGGCTTCGGTTTTTATGCCATGGAAAACCGCGAGACCGGCGAGCCCATGGGCTTTTGCGGCGTCGCCCCCGTCACGGTCGACGACGTCTTTGCGCCCGGCACCATGGAAATCGGCTGGCGGCTTGCCACCCGGTACTGGGGCAACGGCTACGTGACCGAGGCGGCGAAAGCGCTGCTGGCCATGGCTTTCGAGGACAAGCGTCTTGCGGAGATCGTCTCTTTCGCCGTCCACAATAACCATCGTTCCACCGCAGTGATGAAACGCATAGGGCTCAAGCGCGACCCGTCACGCGACTTTGATCATCCGCGCGTGCCGGAAGAAACGCATCCTCACCTACGTCCCCATGTCACCTACGCGCTGACGCTGGAGGACTGGCGGGCGCGATAAACGTCGCGCCTCCAAACGGTCCCACTAAAGCATGTCGCGCAAAAGTGCGCAGCGGTTTTGCGATAACGACATGCGATAACAAAAACCTAAAGCGAAGAGCGAATCTGAAAGATCGCGCCGCGCTTTAGTGCAGACCGAAGAGGTTGAGCAGCTCCTCGCGCTGGCGAACGAAGGCGGCTGAACTGCGATCACGCGGGCGCGGAAGATCGACATCGATCAATCTTGGCACGGCACCCTTTTCCCGCGGCAGGATGAGAATACGGTCGGCCAGGAAGATCGCCTCCTCCAGATCATGGGTCACGAGAACCGTGGTCACGTCTTCCTCGCGCCAGATCCTCGCCAACTCCTGTTGCATGCCGATCTTCGTCATCGCATCCAGGGCACCGAGCGGCTCGTCGAGCAACAAGATTTCCGGCTGGACGGCGAGAGCCCGGGCAATGCCCACGCGCTGCGCCATGCCGCCGGAAAGCTGCCGCGGATAGGCATTCTCGAACTGCTGCAAGCCGACGAGGTTGATGTAGCGACGGGCGCGGTTGCGGGCCTCATCGCGGCTCAAGCCTTGCGTCTCCAGTCCGAAGGCCACGTTGTCAAGCACCGTCAACCAAGGGAGAAGCCGAGGCTCTTGGAAGATCACCGCTCTGTCACGGCCGACACCACGCACCGCGTTTCCATCGATCAGCACATCGCCACGATCGGCCTCTTCAAGCCCTGCCAGCACGCGTAGCAGCGTCGTCTTGCCCGAACCGCTGGCGCCGACGATCGCCAGGCTCTCGCCGGATCGGATCGTCAGGTTCAGATCTTTCAGCACCTGAAACGGCTTGCCATTCAAATGGTAGGATTTTGAGAGGTGGCGGATCGCCACCTCGCCCCGTTCCGAAGGAACTGCGCTCATCGCATCACCTCAATTGCTGGCGGTTGCGGTTTCGGGCGAATAGAGGATTTTATCTGCCACGAGCTGGCCCTGCTGGACTTTGCCTTCGCGGGTCAGCACGTCGATCCAGAATTGCAGGTCGCGGTCGACAGCCTTGCCACCGGGGCGGACGCCATAACCGAGAAAATATTTCGCCAATTCAGGGTTTTCGCCGCGCTCTTCCAAGGCCTTGGCGAATATTGCCTTGGTTTCCTCCGGATGCTCGCGAGCGTAATCAAGCGCGCGTTGAGATTGTTCGACGAAGGTCTTGGCCGCATCCGGATGCGCCTTGATGAAATCGCGGCGCAAGACCACGAAGCCGCCGGCAATATCGCCGAGAACATCCGTGTCATCGAAAACCGGCCGGATACCGCCATGCGTCTTCGCTAGCCCTTCGAAGGTCGTCTGCCAGTAGCCGAAGGCAGCGATATCCACCTGGTTGGAGCGGAGCACCTGCTCCAGTTGCGGTCCCGGCACGACCACCGGCTTTGCCGCATCGACCGGCAATCCCTGCGAATGAAGAGCCTCGCGGATCGTATAATCGAGATGCGCCCCGAGTGTATTCACCGCAATCGTCTTGCCGGCAATGTCCTTGATCGCCTTGATCGGACTGTCATCGAGAACATAGAAAACCGACTGGACCTGGTCGTTGATGCCATTCGACGGATAAGCGGCAACGAAGTCGTTTCCGCCGGCAATTGAGTTCAGCACCGCAGAGGTCGCCGCACTACCGATTTCGACATCGCCGGATGCAAGCGCAAAGAGCGACGCGGGGCCACCCTGGGCGTAGCCGACATTTTCAAAACTCACACCGGTACCTTTGAAGTAGCCGAGCTTTTCGGCGAGTTCATGTGCGGCGAGACCGCCCTGGCTTGCGAGGTAGCGGAGCTTCACCTCTTCTGCCGAGGCGATGTTGGTCAGGCCGAAGAGGATGGCTGCGGACAGCAGCAGCTTGCGGGAATGAAAGCTCATGGTCTTATCCTTTGAATTTGAGAAAAAGAGATCGATGCGGGGATCAATGAGAGGGCGCGGACCAGCGGCAGAGCTTGCGCTGAAGCAGCACGAGCCCGGCATTGGCCGCGAGGCCGAGAAGCGCCAGAAGAAGAATTGACGCATACATCAGCGGAATCTGGAAATTGTACTGGGCGTTCATCACCTGAAAGCCGACGCCCTTGTTGGCACCGATCATCTCGGCAGCAATGAGCAGCAGAAGCGCGGTGGTGGCGGAAAGGCGCAAGCCGACGAAGATGGCAGGAACGGACGCAGGCAACACCACACGGCGAAAGATCGCAATCGGCCCAGCCCCATAAGTGCGCGCCATCTCGATCAGCTTGCGGTCCACTTCTTTGACGCCGCCGATGGTCGATAGCAGGATCGGGAAGAGCGTCGCCCAGAAGATGACGAAGACCTTTGAGGCTTCACCGAGCCCCAGCATCAGAATGAAGACAGGGTAGAGCGCCAGCGCTGACGTCTGGCGGAAGAATTGCAGAAGCGGGTCGAGAGCCCGCTCCACCGCCGCCACCTGCCCCATGAAGAGGCCGAGCGGAATACCGATGGCGACGGCCGCTGCGAAGGCAATGCCGGATCTCTGGAGGCTGATCGCGATGTCGTCTATCAACGCTCCGCCGACAATGCCCTTCCACAGCGCGGCAATAATGGTGTCAAGCCGTGGAAAGACCGCCGGGTTGATCCACCCCTGCGTGCTCGAAATTTGCCAGGCTGCCAGAAAGGCGAGCACTAGACCGTAGCGGGAGAGGAACGGCGCGACATAGCGGTTCGCCACCTGTAGGGCGACGGGCGTTCGCTTCTCGCCCCGATAATCCAGAACCCCTGAATGCGTGGACTTTACCTCGTCATAGGACATGATCGCACCTCACTCCGCTGCCTGGGCAATCGGCTGCTGAACCGACCAGCGATTGACGGGATATGGCAGGCCGAGATTCTCGCGAAGAGTTATCCCTTCATATTTCGTTCTGAAGAGGCCACGACGCTGCAGCTCTGGAATGACGAGATCGACGAAATCATCGAGCGCTGTCGGAAGCCATGGCGGCAGGATGTTAAAGCCGTCAGCCGCTTCATTCTCGAACCATTCCTGCAAGGTATCCACGATGGTTTCCGGCGTGCCGACGATGGTAAAATGCCCGCGGGCGGAAGCGACCCACTGGTAGAGCTGGCGGATGGTGAAGTTGTTTTCGTCGGCAATCTGACGCAGCAGCGCCTGGCGGCTTTTCATCCCTTCCGTCGGCGGCGCGACGGGCAGCGGGCCATCGAGATCATACCCGCGAAGGTCGAGCGTACCGCCCGTCAAACCGTTGAGAAGACCAACGCCATCCTCTTCCAGAATGAGCGAAGTCAGCCTCTCGTACTTCTCCTGCGCTTCCGCCTGGGTTCTGCCTACGAACGGCGACACACCGGGCATGACAAGAATGTGGTTTGGATCGCGGCCGAGGCGACGAGCGCGCGTCTTGATGTCGCGATAAAATTCCTGCGCCCTATCGAGGTGCTGATGCGCGGTGAAGATCACCTCGGCGGTTGCCGCAGCCAGATCGCGACCATCTTCCGACTGTCCGGCCTGCACAATGACGGGATGGCCCTGCGGCGAGCGCGGTACGTTGAGCGGGCCACGTACCTGAAAATGGTCACCTCGGTGGTTGGTCTCATGCAGCTTGGCCTTGTCGTAAAAGACACCGCTCTCCACGTCGCGCACAAAGGCATCGTCCTCGAAACTGTCCCATAGCGTCTTGACGACATCCACATGTTCGGCGGCCCGTTTATACCGGCTGGCATGGGGCAGTTGGGTATCAAGATTGAAATTCTGCGCAGCGGAATCGCCGGTGGTCGTCACCACGTTCCACCCTGCCCTGCCGCCGGAAATAAGATCCAGCGACGCAAACTTGCGGGCCGTCAGATAGGGCTCCTCATAGGTGGTGGACGAGGTGGCGATAAAGCCGAGGTTCTTGGTGAAAGGGGCGAGCGCCGAGAACAAAGTTGTCGGTTCGAAACCGGCCACTCTGGCATTGCCACCTTCCCGCGCCCCTCCGAAGCCGATGGCAAGATTGTCCGCGAGAAAATACGCATCGAACAATCCGCGTTCGGCAGTCTGAGCCAGCTGCTTGTGAAATTCGAAGCTGACCGCACCATCCACCGGCTGATCGGGATGACGCCATGATGCGATATGCTGCCCACCGCCGGGCAGGAATGCACCCAGTCTTATCTTGCGTGCCATTGGTTCCTCGCTTTGAAACTCTGCCGCGTCTGCCTTCAGGCAGATATGCGGACCGTTCAGCCACAGCACCCGTTCATCACGTGCCGCCTGGAAAGAAACCTACATTGTCTACTAATTTTATATAGAAAAGGGATTGCTCGATTGCGGATGGTGAGCAAAAATATTTCTGTTGTTATCAGCTAAAGCAAAACAAACGAAAAAATGTTCGACACCGGGCACTCGTGCGTGGTCACGTTCGGAGAGCAGGCACAGGCGAAGCGACAAAGCGCGCACAGCTGGCACAGGGAAATGACCAACAAAAGCCGCCCGTGGAAAACGGACGGCTGTCGTCATTCGCGCTGGAGAATCACAAAGATCAGACCGGAACAGACTATTCCAGCGGTATCGCCACAAAACGCAGATTGCCCTGCGCATCGGCAATCATCATATGCGCGTTCTTACGTCCAGCAGACTTCAAACCATTGACGCGCACCATCACGTCGCCCGGCACTTCCATGAAGTCTTGTCCGACCTCGACGATCACATCACCCGCTTTGACGCCCTTCTGCTCTGCAATAGAGCCTGGCGCAACGCTTGCCACATAGACGCCCTCGACGCTTTCGGCGACGCCCTTCTCGGTCTTCAACTCGTCGGTCAGCGCCACGAGGTTCATGCCGAGCACCGTCTGCGCTGCCTCGCGTGTATCGGGCGCCTGCTGCTCGGTCTCGCCTTTCTTATCCTCCGGTGCCGTCATTTCGCCGCCATCGCCATCGTCCGGCATGGCGTCATCGCTACCCGCACCGGGCTGCTGATCTTCGGCACTGTCCTGCAACTGGCCGAGCTTGACCTTCACCGTCTCCTCCTTGCCGTCGCGCAGTACGACGACATCGACTTCCTTGCCGACTGGGCTTTCTGCCACGATCCGCGGCAGATCACGCATCTCGTGAATCGGCTTCCCATCGAAGTTCAGGACGACGTCGCCCGGCTTGATCGGACCGTTCTCGACAGGTCCGCCCTTGACGACGCCGGAAATCAGCGCGCCCTTGGCACTGTCCATGCCAAGGCTGGAGGCAACATCGTCCGTGACCGGTTGAACGCGGACGCCAAGCCAGCCGCGACGGGTTTCGCCGAACTCGATCAACTGCTGCACGATGTTCTGCGCAAGCTCTGTCGGAACGGCAAAACCGATACCGATCGAGCCACCGCTCGGCGAAATGATCGCCGTGTTGATGCCGATGACTTCACCCTTCATGTTGAAGAGCGGCCCACCGGAGTTGCCCTTGTTGATGGCAGCATCCGTCTGGATGAAGTTGTCATAGGGACCGGCGTTGATGTTGCGGCCTCGGGCCGAAACAACACCGACAGTCAGCGAGCCGCCGAGGCCGAAAGGATTGCCGATCGCCATCACCCAATCGCCGATACGCATGGTGCGAGAGTCGCCGAATTTGACAGCTTTGAGGGGCGCTTTCGGCTCCACCTTCAGAACCGAAAGGTCCGTCTTGGTGTCGGTGCCGACCAGCTTTGCCTTGAGCTTGTTGCCGTTCGGGAAGATCACCTCGATATCGTCAGCGCCTTCGATGACGTGATTGTTGGTGACGACGTAACCTGCCGGATCGATGACGAAGCCCGAACCGAGAGAGCTTACCTTCTCCCCGCTTTCGGGCTTCTGATTGTCGAAATAATCCTTGAAGAACTCCTGGAACGGCGAACCGTCAGGAATGCGCGGCGGCGTCGGACCCTTGCCCTCGGCCTTCACACTTTGCGAGGTGGAAATATTCACCACCGCATCGAGAAGCGGTGCAGCGAGATCGGCAACGGAAGCCGGCCCATTGGTCTGCGCCATCGCACCCGCCGGCAAGGCGATACCACCGGACAAAACGGCAAAAGCTGCCAAACCGGCAACGCTGCTGCGAAAGGGCGAAAATCGGGTCACGGGCATCAAGCGTCCTCGCATCTGCAAATAGTAGCCTCAAGCTTTAGTAGCCAAGCATAAGGCGGAATGATGAAGTGTGAAAAACCTTTTCGTGAAGAGCACGCGAATCTTCGCGGTCCTTCCACTGCAAATAAAGGCCTATCTTAAACCCCTAAACAGCACACGGACTTTCTTCCATAAGAAAAGGCCGCTCGCGGCGGCCTTTTCAATTTCATACGTTCAACAATTAGTTCGCTGGCGCTTGTGCCGGCGCCGTGGTGGGTGCTGCCGGAGCGGCGGGGGCTGAACCCTGCGGCTGCGTGCCGTTGATGTTGTTGAAATAGCGGAAGAAGGTCGAATCCGGCGAAAGAACCAGGGTCGTCCCGTTACCCGTCAGCGAGTTTGCGTAAGCCGTCATCGAGCGGTAGAACTCGAAGAAAGCCGGGTCGCGCTGGAAGGCCTCGCCGAAGATGCGGTTGCGTTCCGCGTCGCCCTCACCGCGCAGCACTTCAGACTGGCGCTGGGCATCGGATTCAAGCTCGACGACCTGACGATCAGCGATAGCACGACGGCGCTGACCCTCTTCGTTACCACGGGCGCGGATCAGTTCGGCTTCCGCCAGACGCTCGGACTTCATGCGATCGAAGGTCTGCTGCGACACTTCCTGCGTGAGATCCGTACGACGAATACGGACGTCAACGATGCTGATACCGAGCGACTCGGCGTCAGGACGCAGATCGTCACGCACTTCCTGCATCATGGATGCGCGGGCATCCGACAGAGCGGATTCAAAGCCACGCAGGCCATAGACCCGGCGAAGCGATGCATCGAGACGGGTACGCAGACGCGATTCCGCCGAGAGCTGATCGCCCGACACGGTTTCACGGAAACGACGTGCATCGGTGATGCGATAGACCACGAAGGCGTCGACTTCATAGAACTTGCCGCCGGAGACCTGAACACGGATGTTGTCGTGGTCGAAGCGCAGCGCACGGTTTTCGATATACTGAACGCGATCGGCATCCATGAAGGCGAATGGCAGCTTGAAGTACAGGCCTGGCTGCGTCTTCACATCCTGGATCTGACCGAAGCGGACGACGATCGCCTGCTGCCGCTCATTGACCACGAAAACTGAGGAGTAGACGAGGAAGAACAGGATCGCGAGGCCAACGAGAATTGCCGTAAGACGATTGCTCATGTCAGTTGCCTCCCTGCTGTGCTGCGCCGGTATTGCCGCGCATCATTTCATTCAGAGGCAGATATGGCACCACGCCCTGCTTTTCATCGATGATGATCTTGTTCGAACCCTTCAGCACCTGCTCCATCGTTTCGATGAACATGCGCTCACGGGTCACTTCCGGTGCCGTCCGATACTGGTCGTAAATCGAGATGAAGCGCTGTGCCTCACCTTGAGATTCGTTGACGACACGGCTCTTGTAAGCATTCGCCTCTTCGACGATCTGGGCTGCCTGACCGCGTGCCGCACCAAGCTTCTGGTTGGCATACTGGTTGGCTTCCTGCACGAAGCGGTCTTCATCCTGCTCGGCACGCTGCACTTCATCGAAGGCATCGGCAACTTCGCGCGGCGGTGCCGCATCTTCGATCGCAACAGCATTGATGGAAATGCCGGCGCCATAGCTGTCCATCGTCGCCTGGATGATGCTGCGAACATCCGCCGCAATCGCCTGACGATTGTCACGGAAGATGTCCTGCGCCGGACGACGGCCAACGACTTCACGCATGGCGCTTTCGGAAACCTGCTGAAGGGTCTCAGCCGGCGTGTCGACGTTGAAGAGATAGGATTTCGGATCGGAGACCGTATAGAGAACCGAGAACTGGACGTTGACGATGTTCTGGTCGCCGGTCAGCATCACGCCGGTGGCAGCGGACGAAGACGTCGCGCGTGCGCCGATGTTCTGCTGCTGCTCGGTGACCTTGACGATCTCGACAGTCTCGATAGGCCAGAAGTGATAGTGCAGACCCGGCATCGACACTTCGTTCTTCGGCTTGCCGAAGCGAAGCTCGACGCCGCGTTCATCAGGCTGAACCGTGTAGATGGACTGAATGCCGATAAAGGCGAGGATCACGAGGACGATGATGGCGACGACGCCACCATTGAAGCCACCCGGAAGCATGTTTTTGAAACGATCCTGACTGCGACGGATGATCTCTTCCAGATCGGGCGGGCCGCCATTGCCGTTACCGCCGCCGCGTGGGCGGTTTGGCCCTTGTCCCCAAGGTCCACCCTGGTTGTTTCCTCCGCCGCCGCCACTATTACCGCCGCCGCCCCAAGGGCCGCCGCCGCCATTCTGATTGCTCCAGGGCATTCATACCTCTTTGTTATAAAAACTTTCCCGCTCCCTCTCCAACGCGCTTTTGCACAGCCGGCGGGAATATCGTCCTCGTTATAAGAAGGCAAAGCGTCTGTTTCAACGCAGGGGCGGTACTTTAATACCCGTCCAGCCCAAATAGTTCACTTTGCCGCAGCGCGGCGCCGATAGGTTGAAAACCGCACCGGATAATCGTCTTTTTCCCCGGCTGGCAGGGTGGTTTCGTCGGTTTTCTCAAAAATGGCCGGATCGATTTCCGGAAAAAACGTGTCGCCATCCAGTTCAACTTCCACATGGGTGACGGAAAGTTGATCGGCAAACGGCATAGCCTGACGGTAAATCTCGCCCCCGCCTGCTACGTAAACCGCATCCACACCAAGCACTCGAGCCTGTGCTTTTGCCTGCGACAAACCCTTCTCAAGCGAAGAAACGACCTCAACACCGTCGGGCTTATAATCGGGATTACGGCTGATGATAATGTGAGGGCGTCCAGGCAATGGTCTCTCACCAACGGAGAGAAACGTCTTGCGGCCCATGATCATTGGCTTGCCCATGGTCTCAGCCTTGAAGCGCTTGAGATCGGAAGACAGCTTCCACGGCATGTCCAGTTCACGCCCAATGACATTGTTTCGGGAAACCGCGGCAATCAAAACGATGCGGGGTTCACTCATACCGCAATCGGCGCCTTGATGCTTGAATCGGCCTCGTAATTCTCCAGCGCAAAGTCTTCGAACTTAAAGGAAAACAGATCGCGCACGGCGGGATTGAGCCGCATCGTCGGCAAAGGCTTCGGCGTGCGCGTCATCTGCAACTCGGCCTGCTCGAAATGGTTGGCATAGATATGCGCGTCACCCAGCGTGTGAACGAAATCGCCGGACTTCAAGCCCGTCACCTGCGCCACCATCAGCGTCAGCAAGGCGTAAGACGCGATGTTGAACGGCACACCGAGAAAGATATCGGCCGAGCGCTGGTAGAGCTGGCAGGAGAGTTTGCCATCCGAGACATAGAACTGGAACAGGCAGTGACATGGCGGAAGCGCCATTTCGTCCACCAGCGCCGGGTTCCAGGCCGAAACGATGTGGCGGCGGGAATTGGGGTTGGTCTTCAGGCCTTCTATGAGAAGCTGGATCTGGTCGATATGGCGACCATCAGGTGCCGGCCAGGAGCGCCACTGCGCACCGTAGACCGGTCCGAGATCGCCCTTCTCATCCGCCCACTCATCCCAGATGGTTACGCCGTTTTCCTTAAGGTAGGCGATGTTGGTATCGCCCTTCAGGAACCACAAGAGCTCATGAATGATGGAGCGCAAGTGCAGCTTCTTTGTTGTCAGTACCGGGAAGCCTTCGGAAAGATCGAAACGCATCTGGTAGCCGAAAACAGAGCGCGTGCCCGTGCCTGTACGATCGCCGCGATCGCTGCCCGTTTCCATCACATGCCGAAGAAGATCGAGATATTGCTTCATGTCGTCCCGCCACCGAGTCTCTTTGGGGTACATCTTATACCCCTTCCCGGCAGCGGAACCAATCGATTGACGTCGTTCTCCAGAACTTTTGCGCTTAGACCGTCTCGAGCTTTCCGAGATGTTTGGCAACGAGGTAGTAGAAGGTCACGCGGGACTTGCTGCGGTCGCTCGCCATCGCCTTCGCCGTGGCATCGATTGCGGCATCCGCATCTGCGCCATCGACGCCGAGCTTCTTGGCGCACCATCCGCTCTTCACCCGCGCCAGCTCCTCCGGGTCGGATGACGATACCAAGGCCGAGTCGCGATTGCGAAGCGCTATGCCCAAATACTTGACGATCTTGTTCACCACGGCTTCATCGGCATTGGCATCGTACTTCTTCACATCTGCAAGATAGTCCGTCATTTCCTTATCCTCCATGTTGAGCGGCCAGATCGTTTTCACAGCCACTTCTGGAAGAAGATGTTCTAAGCCTGCAACCGCGTCAAGAATCTCATGCCACAGTCAACGTGTCCGTCCTTTACGGAAATGTCACAAGACCTCTTTTCTAAGCGCGCGGAAATGCCTATATGACCTCTGCCGGATGCAAATCCGGCTATGGCGATAAACGGTCGATGGAATAAACCTATTGGACCCGGGGGCGGTACCCGGCGCCTCCACCAAAAACCGGCGGCTTCTTATGAAAAGGCCGGCTTTTGATGGGGGCGAAATAGGATCGACAAGGGCGTAAAGATCGAACTTTTGCTCGGCATGATACCGCCGTTATCGGGTCACAAGTGTAGTTGCAAATGACAACAACGCTAAGGAATACGCTCTCGCTGCCTAATGGCGGTGCGGGAATTCCGCTCTAAGTCCTTACGGTTAGCCCCGTAAGGCGGGGTTCGGAGGTACCTGGCAACAGAAACCTCCACCTTCTCCCCTCTCTCGAAATTCGTTATATGGTGCGTCTGACTCGCTTCTGGTACGCTGAAGATCGCGCATATATTTGCCGCGGTTGAACGATAGGACATGCTGCAAGCGGTGAAGGCTTTTTCGTTGCTGCGCACTAAGACATTGCGTATACTCAGGTAAAAGACGTTCGAATAAGGAAAGACAGGACCGTATGGGGCAGGATCATATCCGTTACGACATTCTCGCACAGGATGCCCTTCGCGGCGTTATCCGCAAGGTTCTGAGCGAGGTTGCGGCCACTGGTCGGCTGCCGGGCGATCACCACTTCTTCATTACGTTCCTGACCGGCGCGCCGGGTGTGCGGATCTCTCAGCACCTCAAGGCAAAATATGCCGAGCAGATGACGATCGTCATTCAGCACCAGTTCTGGGACTTGAAGGTCACCGAAACACTTTTCGAGATCGGTCTGTCCTTCTCCGACACGCCTGAAAAGCTCGTCATCCCCTTCAACGCCATCCGTGGCTTCTACGACCCGTCGGTCAATTTCGAACTCGAATTCGACGTTCCCCTCGCCGAAGAGGAAGAAGTTCAGGAAGCGGAAATCACCGCCTACCCTGTGCCCGCTGAAGGCAAGGTTCAGCCGGAAGAGAAGAAGGCTGACGAGGAAAAGAAGGCAGGCTCGGTTGTATCCCTGGATGCCTTCCGCAAGAACAAGTAAGGCGTCTGGCGTTCTGGTGAGCGCCGCGCACCAGCCGTCGACCACGAAAACGTGTCGCGTTTTTTCAGGACTGCTCCTCACGTTTTAGATTCTAGTTTCTGGCATGTTGTCATCGCAAAGCTCTCCACCGCTTTGCGCAACATACTCTAGGAGAGCTGCATGACGGGTGATGTCATCAACCTGCGCCAGTTTCGCAAGCAGAAGGCGCGCTCCGAGAAAGAAAAGCAGGCGGAGCAAAACCGCCTGTCATTCGGCAGAACGAAATCCGAAAAGTCTCTGACGACAGCCTTGAACGAGAAGGCTGAGCGTCAACTCGATCAGAGCAAGCTTGATCGTCGGGACGGCGAGCCCGAATAGGGCTGGCCGCCAGGGGCTTCTCCCTTGCCGCATCTTGAAGCGCTCTCCAAACCGGTCTCCCATATTCCCAATCTTGAGCTCAGCAGTTCCGCGTTCCATCTACCAAAGCCGCGCGCTGCCTGATAAAGTATGTCGCGCAAAAGTGTGCACCAGTTTTGCGATAACGACATGCGATAACAAAGACCTAAAGCGTATGAGCGAATCTGAAAGATCGCGAAACCCTTTAGGCTGTCAAAGGGCTCATCGTCCCGCACTCGAGACGCAGGCTAGGACTGGAACGTTTCCTTGTTGAATGGAACCGTTCTACCGGAGCAGGTTTTCGTCAGGGCAAGGGAGATTGGCGACGGGCATACCCAAGGCTACGGTCGAGCCGATCGACTTTAAGCCTGGCGGAAAGATACCCGGCCCTCCGTCGCGCCGCTTCGCCGTGCGAAGCGATCAGCGCGCCGGCGAATGAAACTCCTGTAGATTTGCCAGCAAATCTGCGGGAGGGTTGTTTGAAACGGGCCACCTGCTTGCCCGGACGGCTTGGCTGTATGCTTTGGCTACGGCACGCATCCTCCGGACAATCAGTCGATCCCGTTTGAATCAACAGAACTGTTTCCATTTAACAAGAAAATGATTAGGCGGCCCCACTCACAATCCGCCACCTTCCCACTCTTGGCCTCTCATCATCGGCTAAGATGTCCGAATTTTTAGGCTCTATTTCGATATCACCCGTCCTTGAAAGAAGTGGTGGAACCCAGGCCATGTAACAGCGTTATCGAACGCAAGCTCCTATACATTTCATGGACTTGCAGGCAGAAAATGAATCAGATTGGCACCCTCTTGAACCGGCTTGGAAAGCAGCGACCTTGATACGCAAGCACTCCACGACTCTTCATGGTCACCGCACAAGCATCTCTCTAGAGGATGCGTTCTGGGACGAGCTCCGCGCCATAGCGGAAAGGCGAAAGATGAGCTTCGCATCCCTGTTGGCGGAGATAGACGACAACAGATCAGAAAGCAGCAATCTGTCCTCTGCGCTCAGGGTCTATGTGCTGACCTGGTTGAAAAGCCAGAAGTAGGTCGTTCATCCATGTCGCACATCATCGGCGGGGGCGCGTGCCGGAGCGACCGCATCGGGCCAAGCCGTCCGGGCGAGCGGGTGGCACGCTTCCGCAAATTTGCCGGCACATCTGCAAGAGTTTCGAGAGTCCGGCACGCTCACCGCGTCCCACTACGAAGCACGGTCTGGTATCTTTCCGCCAGGATCAAACGCGATCGGCTCGGCCGTGACTTTGGTCATGCCCGTCGCCAATCGCCTTTGCCCTGACGACACCCTGGTCCGGCAGAACGGTGCCATCCAATAGGGAAGCGCTTTAGGGTGGGGAATCGTTCGATGGGTTGGAGAACTGTCTGATCACATCCTGCGTCGGGGGAATTTTCAGCGTAGGCGTCGCCTCAGGCTGCTTTTGCTCCCGCTGCAAACGCTCCTGCTGCTCCTTCTCCGCCTGCAGACGCTCCTGCGCCAGCGCGCGCAGACGTTCCTCTTCCGCCTGCCTTGCTCGCGCTTCCGCTTCCGCGCGGTCCTTTGCGGCCTGCCGCTCTGCCGCCTGGAAGCGATAGAGGGCAACCTCGCGTCTCAGTCGCTGTTTTTCCAGAACGCTCGCCTGCAGCGCTTCCACACGGCGACGTTCCTTCTCGAAGGCGCGAAGCGAGAGGTAGCTGGTAAGGCCCGAGACATCCGTCGTCAAAGCCGGCTGAGCCAGGGGGCCGACATAATTTAATCGAATGGAGGGCGTGGCACCTGCAAGCTCTTCGGTACCCGGCTTGTAGTCGAGTTCGACACCGCCCGTCAAAGTCTCATCGGCGATGTTGAGCGACAGATCACCTTTGAGGGAAAGTTGGTCTGTGGATGCCGTCACGTTCTGCATGTGCAGGCCGCCATCGCTAATGGTGAAGGGCATCGAGATCTGACCAAGCGAAACATCGCCATGCCAGAGTTGCTGATCCACCAGCGGACGAACTTTTGCCGCATCGATATTGCCCTGAAGACCCGCCGCCGCTTGAAGCCAAGGCTGAAAGGCATTCGGGTTGATGCCCCGCAAAACGAGATCATTCGTACGGATTTCACCAGAACCGCTCGCGGACGTCAGCAACTCGCGAACACTCTTGCCGGTCGCTTCCGCCGTCAGGTCTGCGGCAAAGCGGCCGGTCGCCACGGGGGTGTTCCCGCTCTTCCAGATGATGCCTTCCGGATTGGCACCGGAAATGGCGAGCTTGGTGCGGAAGATTCCTGCCCCCTCACCCGTTGCCATCGCCATTCTGCCGGACAGCTTGCCGCCCATCCAGTCACCCGCCATATTGTCGAGCGAGAGCGTGCCATTTCCATGAGCCAGTGAAAAAGACGATCCGGTGACGGTACCAAAGGGACCGACCTCGAACTTCGCCGCCTTGACGGAGAGTGCCGCTTCGATCTTTGGGAAGGACGGAAGTGCTACAGGCTTGGCGTTCAACCCGCCATTCTCCGGATCGATGACAGGTCCGTACATCGCATCCCCCAGCCACGCCAGGTCGACATTGGCAAGTGAGACATCTCCTGTCAGCTTGTAGGGAGCAGCACGCGAGACCGCCACACTGCCTGAAAAGGCATTGCCACCGGCCTGCCCGGTCAGGTTGCCAAAGGTAGCTTTCTCTTTGTCGACCGAAAGCTTGGCGCTCGCCTTCGTCGACATGCCGCCGCCAAGCTGCGGCAGGCCAATGGCGTTCATGATGAGATAGGGTTCAATATCAGCGCTTTCCAGCGCGAGGTCCGCGCTGCCCTCGCCAAAGGTTTCAGGCGCAAGCGAAAAACTGCCAGCGGCGGTGAAGTGCGTGCGCTCGGTGGAGAAACGGAAGTCCGTCTGCATTGCCGAACCGAGGCTGCCGTTCAGCTTGACCGAAAGCAGGCCTTCGCCATCCGCATCGAAAGGCAGCGGATCGAGGCCCGCCTGGCCGAAGAGAATGGCAGTGGACTGGTTCTTCAGGACCGCTTCGAGCGTCAGCGCCGTGTCATCGGTGATCGAGAAGAAGTCGGGTAATTTGGCGACAGCCGAAAGCCGGCTACCATTGATGGTGCCGGAGACGGCAGCATTGGCACCACCGCTATTGCTATCGATTGAGAGATCGACGGTGACGTCGGAATTGGCGTACCAGGCAGCACTTTTCACAACGCGATCCAAGAGCGGGTGGTGCGGCAGTTTCTGGCGGATCAGTTCAAGGACCGGCTGCATGTCTGGTGCGCGCAGGTTGATGGTGCCCTTGCCGCCATATTTCAGCAATGTACCCTGCAACTGGCCCTTGGCGTGAACCTCGGCGCCAGCAATATCGCCCGCGGTCATCGTATCGAGAGACAGCACGCCATCCGACACCGTAAAGGCGGTTTCCACCTTGTTGGCTGTCACGCCCGCCATATTGAAACGATCAGCCTTGAACTTGGCGCTGATGCGATGATCGAAGACAGAGGAGCCGTTCTGATCGCCGAGCACCAGGCTTCCAAGCGCCTTAAGGGCATCGACGTCGATCTCGTCGCCAGCAAGATCGATGTCGATGCTGGAGCCCTTGTCCGTCGCCTGGCGCAGCAGACTTCCCCGCAGTGACGCCTGGCCGATGGCGAGTTCGAGATCATCAAAGCGCTGCGCCTTGGTGGTCAGCGAAACCTTGGAGGAAAATCCGGCGGCATTCATCTGGCGGATTGCCGGATCGACGCTGCCGGTCAGCCAGTTGGCAAGACCGGATGGCTGGTTGGAGGCGACAAGAAGATCGCCGTTGAAGGCCGGGCCATCGGTCAGCGTCAACGAACCCTTGGCCTCGAACTGGGTGCGGCCCGGCAGCATGGCAACGGCGTTGACCACCTGCCAGCCTGCCCCATCCGGACGCACATCAAGACGGATATCACGAATGGTGGTGTCGTCGGAAACCAGCGCTGGCAGACTGATGATGGCCTTGCCAGGTACCTGCGGCACCGGAATGCGTGCAATAAGATCGGCAAAGGCCTCGATCCGCTGGCGCAGTGAGACAGTCGGGACACGGGATGTCTTGCCGCTCGAAGGGACCGGAACCGGTGTAAAGCGGTTGAAATCGATCTGCTGCCCGTCGGCTGTCAGCAGGAATTCGGGCGCGGCACCCGTATCCAGCGTGGCTTCGCCGGTAACAATATAGGGGTTATCGGCAGCGCCTAGTTCCATGCGGTAGCTGGGAATGCGCAGGCGCCCATTGGTCAGTTCAAAGCTGCCGCGTGTGCGCGGCGCGGAAAAGATCGATTGATCCTGCTTTTGCTGCTTATCGTCGCGCCGGAAATTGAAGGCGAAGGAGCCGCTATAGACAGGACGGCCCGCCGTCGCGCCAATGCCGCCATCGAGATCGATCTCGACGGGATATTCATCCGGCTGCATGCGCAGACGCAGACCCATGCGACCGACTGTGGGGTCGGGTTCGCCGCTTGTAAGCGAGAACGAGCCAGCGTGACCATCAATCGCGGCGCGACCCTCCGCCCGCCATGGTCCGGCGAGCGACTTGGCCGACATGGCGGCATTCAACCCTGTGATGGTGCGGTTGCGGCCTGATTGCTCGTCGATGAACTCGATCTGCCCGTCTTCGATATTGACGCTTTCAAGCACCACGGTGCGCGCTGGAATTTCAACCCGACCACCACGCATCCAGTCGAGCGTACCATCCTTCAGCAGGCGGATCTTGGCTTTGGGCTCTTCGATGCGCATGTCGAAGATACGCGCTTCCCCGGAAAGAAAGGGCGCGAGTTCGGCATCCATGGAAAAGCGCGCGACCTGAATGAGAGGCGAGCCATCCGCATCGGTGCCTGCTCGCACATCATGAAGAGTAACGGATGGGAATGGCAGAAGCCGGGCCTCGACCGGCCCGTGCACCACGACCTTCTTGCCCAGGATGCGGCTTGCCTGATCCTCGAAGTCACGACGAAAGTCGGTCCAGTCGATGAAATACGGAATCAAAAGCGCTGCAAAAAGCGCTACGACCAGCAGTCCGCCCAGAAAAACCAGTATGCGTCCGAGCACGACCCGTCGTCTCCCATAATCACCGCTGAAAACTAGCGTTTTTTCGCCCTAGGGCAAGCATCATTTGGTTGAAAGCCCTTGCTCTCTAACCGGATCAAAGACGAAAGAGCTTGCCCGGATTGAAAATATTATCCGGATCTAGCGACCGCTTGATGGCACGCATCGTATCGAGTGCAGGACCGGCCTCTTCTTCCAGAAAGCTCATCTTCCCCTGCCCCACGCCGTGCTCACCGGTACAGGTGCCATCCATGGACAGCGCACGGCGATTGAGACGCGCCACGAAGGCTTCGGTTTTCGCCACGCTTTCGGCATCCTTGCCGTCGAAAAGCACGAGAACGTGGAAGTTGCCATCGCCCGCATGGCCGACGATCGGCGCCAGCATGTCATTTTCCCGAATGTCGCGTTGGGTCTCCACCACGCAGTCGGCAAGGCGGGAGATCGGAACGCAGACATCGGTCGAAAGGCCGTCGAGATGTGGCGCCAAAGCCCGCGATGCCCAATAGGCGTCATGGCGGGCTTTCCACAGCTTGTTGCGCTCCTGCGCATCGCCGGTCCATTTGAAATCCGTGCTGCCGAACTCGGCAACGATTTCGGCAAATTGCTGCGATTGCAATGCGGTGGTTTCTTCCGTTCCGTGAAACTCGACGAAAAGCGTTGGCTTTTCTTCGTAACCGAGACCGGAATAGGCATTACAAGCGCGGATCTGCACCTCATCCAGAAGCTCGATACGCGCCACCGGAATGCCGATCTGAATCGTCATGATCACCGCATCGCAAGCGGCTTTGATCGTCTCGAAAGTACAAACGCCACCAGCGATCTTCTCCGGAATGCCCTGAAGACGAAGCGTAACGGATGTGAGCACACCAAGTGTGCCCTCCGCACCGACGAAAAGCCGCGTCAGGTCGTAACCGGCGGACGATTTACGTGCGCGCCTGCCGGTACGGATTTCCTCACCATTGGCGGTGACAGCCGTCACGGCCAGAACATTGTCCTTCATCGTGCCATAGCGCACCGCATTGGTGCCGGATGCGCGGGTGGACGCCATGCCGCCGATCGAGGCATTGGCGCCCGGATCGATCGGGAAGAACAGGCCAGTGTCGCGCAGATAGGTGTTCAACTGCTCGCGATTGACTCCGGGCTCCACCGTCACATCCAGATCCTCGGCGTTTACCTCGATAATACGGTTCATCCGGCTGAAATCGATGGAGATTCCACCGGATGGTGCGTTCACTTGCCCCTCCAGCGAGGAACCCGTGCCAAAGGGAATGACCGGCACCTTGTGCTCCGCACAGGCTTTTACGACGGTTTTCACATCATCGGCGCTTTCGACGAAGGCAACGCCATCGGGAAGCTGCGTTGTCAGGTAAGTCGTGGTGTGCGAATGCTGCTCTCGGAAAGACTGGCCCGTCTGGAATTTTTCACCAAGATCGCGCTTCAGCACGGTCAGAACAGCGGCAATGCCAGCCTCGTTTCGTGTTCCCGATACGACATCTTTCAAAGCCATGACATACTCCACCATGCTGCATATTTTTGCCCCGCGTCCGGCGCGGGTCATGGCGTGGTATGTGACAAGGTTCTGACTTTGTCCAGCACAGGCTTTGCTCTTGTCCGCTGTTTGACGTCAAATCATTCCGCAGCGAGAAGCGGCTTGTCCTCTTCAAGAGCGCGACGGCGGATCGCCGTTTCCAGTTCGCGATGCAGGCGAATTTCCTCATCCGCCTGCGGCTTGGCAAAGCGCGCCAATAGCAGGTACGAAACCGGCGTGATGTACAGCGTCACCAGCGTTGCAAAGCCAAGACCGCCGACGATCACCCAACCAAGCGCAATACGCGCTTCAGCACCTGCACCCTGCGCCAATACCAGCGGCACACCGCCGAGAATGGTGGCGATCATCGTCATCATCACCGGGCGAAGGCGAATGCTGCACGCCTTCTCGATGGCTTCTCGAACACTCGCGCCCTGGTCACGCAGATGATTGGCGAATTCCACGATCAGAATGCCGTTCTTCGCCATGACGCCAACCAGAAGCACAAGGCCAATCTGGCTGTAGACATTGAGGCTCGACCCGGTGACGAGCAGCGCAATCACCGCGCAGGCGAGACCGAGCGGCACCGTCGTCATGATGATCAACGAACTCAAAACGCTTTCGAACTGTGCTGCCAGCACCAGGAAGATGATCGCAATGGCAAAGCCAAAAGTCAGCAACATGCCGCTGGAATTTTCCTGAAGCGTGGCGGCTTCACCGAGCGGGATCAGCCGCGCACCGGATGGCATGATCTGGCCTGCCAGTTCATTGACCTTGGCAACCGCTTCACCCAGTGAAACGCTCTCACGCAGGTTGGCGGAAAAGCCAACCGAAGGCAGTTGCTGCTCGCGGTTCAGCTGCGGTGCAACGGCAGTCTCCTTGAGTGACGCGATGACCGACATCGGCACGATCTTGCCGTCATCGGTCTTGAGGAAGACGTTCTCGAGGTCTGTCGGATCGTTGATCGGGCGGGTAGAGGCGAGAAGACGAACCGGAATGGCGTCGCCATTTACAAAGACGTCGACGATGGAGCGGCCTTCGAGAAGTGACTGCATGGCGCGCGAGAGGCCGGTGATATCGATACCGAGATCGGATGCCCGTTCGCGATCGATGGAGACGGAAAGCTGCGCCTGGTTCGGCTCGTTATCGAAGCGCGGCATGTCGAACATGCCGGTTTCTTCCATGGCCAGCAGCAGTTTCTGTGTCGCTTCCGTCAGCGCCGGATAGTTGGAGCCGACCATCGCCATGGTAAGACCATTGCCCGCGCCGCGAATGCGCAGGCTGTTCGGCTGCTGCGCCGTGCCACGAAGCGCAGGCACCTTTTGCGCGGCGGCATTGATATCCTGCGCGATCTGGTTTTGCGTGCGGTCGCGATCCGCCCATGGCGCCAGCGTCAGCACCATGAAGCCGGTATTGGACGAGCCGTTCATACCGGTGATCGAATAGACGTTGCGGATTTCACCGCTTTCGCGCAGCGGCATAAGGTTCTCTTCGATGCGCTGCAACTGGTCGCGGGTATATTCAAGGCTGACACCCTGTGGCGCAGTCACCCGCAGGAAGACCGACGAGCGATCCTCGCGCGGCGTCAATTCGTTCTGCACCATGCCGAAGGCCACCCAGGAGACGCCTGCAAAGGCAATCGACACGACGATGACGATCAGCGGATTGTTGAGACAGCTCGATAGCGTGTTCCTGTAAGTGCTGGCAAAGAGATTGCCGAACCAGGCAAGCGGGCCTGTCTGATGCTCGACGGTCTTTTTCAGCATACGCGACGCCAGCATCGGGCAGAGTGTGAGCGCCACGATGGAGGACAGGCCGACAGCGAAAGCCAGCACGAAACCGAACTCGCGGAACAGGCCACCCAACTGGCCGGGCAGGAAGGACAGCGGAATGAAGACCGCCGCCAGCGTCGCCGTTGTCGCAAGAACCGCGAAGAACACCTCCTGCGTACCAAGAACGGCCGCGGCCCGCGGCCCCATGCCTTCGGCCCTGCGACGAACGATGTTTTCTAGCACCACGATCGCATCGTCCACCACAAGACCCGTCGCCAACACGATGGCAAGTAGCGTCAGGATATTGATGGAAAAGCCGACCATGTAGATGGCGACCAACGTGCCGATCAGCGCGACCGGCATGGTGATGGCCGGAATAAGCGTGGCGCGCCAGTCGCGCAGGAAGAGATAGAGAACCACAACCACGATCAGTGCGGAAAGACCGAGCGCCAGCTCCACTTCATGAAGCGCGCCTTCGATGAAGACCGCGTCGTCGCTGGTCACGACGATCCGTGTGCCTTCCGGCAGGTTCGGCGTCATCGCATCGACAGCTGCCTTGACACCGGTTGAGATATTCAACGTGTTGGACTGCGCCTGGCGAATGACGCCGAGACCGACGCCCTGCACACCGTTGGAGCGCAGCGACGTGCTTTCATCATCGGCGCCAAGCTGCACGCTCGCCACATCGCGAAGACGCACCCTGTCCTTAATCAGCAGATTTTCGAATTCGGCAGGCGTCGTAAGGCTGGCGGTTGCTCGCACAACAATGTCCTGCGTTGAACTCTTCAGCGAACCCGCGGGAACATCGAGTGCTGCCGTTGCGAGCGCGTTGGAGACATCGGTCACCGTGAGACCGCGGCTGGCAAGGGCTGCCTGATCGAGATCGATCCGGAAAACCTTCTCCTGGTCGCCGTAAAGTTCTACATCGGCAACGCCATCCACAGCGGCCAGACGATCGACGATCTCATCCTCTACCAGCTTGGTCAGGTCTTCCATGCTGAGCGTAGAGGACGTGACGGCAAGACGCATGATGGGCTGGCTGTCTGAATCCGCTTTGATGATCTGCGGTTCATCGGCATCTTCCGGCATCTGGTTGGTCACGCGGCCGATCGCATCGCGGACGTCGTTCGCAGCAACGGCAAGATCGATATTGTCACCGAATTCCAGTGTCACGCGGCTAGTGCCGAACTGAGAAGCAGACGAGATGGATTTCACCCCGCTGACGCGGGCAACCGCGCCCTCGATCGTCTGCGTCAACTCTTGGTCGATCGTCTGTGGTGAGGCGCCGTCATAGGTCGTGCGCACCGAGATGACCGGACGATCGACATCCGGCAATTCACGGACTTCGACGCCGACAAGCGCCGCGAGTCCCGCGACAACCAGCAACGTGTTGATCACCGCGGCAAGGATCGGCCGTCGAACAAAGAGCGCTGTAAAGGCAAGCTTCGAATCCTGCCCTGCGGGCGGCGTCTGTCCGGTTGATGAACCGCTCATTGGCTCGCGACCTCCGCTGCTTTCGGTTCGTTGCCGACACGCACAGCACCACCTTCACGGACGCGCTGGAGACCCTCGGTCACCAGAAGGTCATTGGGTGAAAGCTCGGCCTTCACCAGAACCGCATCGGGATTGCGCTGCACCACCTGAACGCGGACCTTGTTCGACGTGTTGTCTTTCACACGCCAGACATAGGAGCCATCGGCATCCCACTGCACAGCCAGCGGATCGACGGATGGGTAGGTTTCTCCCTCGAATTTCATCGTGACGCTGAAAGACATGCCGGCACGCAATTCATCCTTGGCGTTATCGAAAACGGCGCGGACGCGAACGGTGCGGCTTGCCTCGTCCACGCGATTGTCGACTGCTTCCACCTGACCCTTGAAAGTCTCACCCGGGCGCGCGATCGAGGTCGCTTCCACCGGCATTCCAACCGTGATCGCAGTGGCAAATCGTTCCGGTGCCCAGAAGTTGACGAGAATCTTCGAGCGATCGTCGAGGCTCACGATACTGGTCTGCGTCGTTGCGTTATCGCCGACATTGATGGCGACGATGCCGGCAATGCCGTCGATCGGCGCGACGATATTGCGCCGTTTCAGATTGAGCTCGGCGGTGCTGACCGCAAGCTTGGCAGACTCTTCGGCAATCTGCGCATCGAGAACGTCGAGACGGGCCACCGATCGGAGGTTTCGATAAGATGTGGATTTCTCGACCGCACTTTTGAGAGCGACCTGCGCCTTGTCGCGCTCGATCAGTTGCTCATCATCATCGAGCCTTGCAAGCACATCACCCTTCTTCACCTTCTGGCCCGACGAGACGAGAATCTCGGAAATCAGGCCGGACGCCTGCGGTGTGACGACAACAGTCTGGATCGCCTCACCGTTGCCTATGGCATTAAGACGGTCATTCACCGTGCCGGTTTTCGCAGGAGCGGTGATCACAAGCGTTGCATTGTTGCGCCCGCTCCCGCCGCCTTGACCTGCAGGTCTGGACGAACCATTGGCGGCGTTCTTTGCGGCAGGTTCTCCGGTCGTGACGATGCCTGCTTTCGCCAGCAGGCTCTGTCCTGTGGACGAATTGAACGCCCACAAAAAGAAACCAGCGCCGACAACCGCCAGACTGACACCAACCTGCTTCCAAACCCGCATGCAATTCTCCGTGTGATCCATCCGCAAACGCAACCGTGCCGCAGGGCGGACAGGCGAATGATTTGGCGCAGTATCTTTGCTGTTGCTTAACAACGCAACGCAAGATTCCGTTTCTTACAGAATTGTAATTCGCGAAAATTTTACGGCAAGACAGCGGAAAATAGCCGATATACTTTATCAGCAGTTGTAATTCGCCGTCAAAGCTATCCCAGGCACCGCGGTGGAAACGCCGATCTGCGAGGTGGCACAGAGGCGCAAAAAAGCCATTTCGCCTTTGATTGGACGCGATCGCGGCGCATACGGGAATAGAAGCAGAACGATGTTCCACCGCATCGGCCCCAAAACCGGGACCGATTTTCGCGAAGTGCGATACTTAGACCCATAGGACGCTCTAGCGTTTACATCCCGAATCACTACATTGAGCCGCATGAGCAATAGTTTCGACGATATGCCGTTCTTCGACGAAGAACCAAACGAGCCGCGCCGTCCCGTCCCAACCGCCGCTCCAGCCGAGGGTAGCCTGGGGATTGCCGCCCGCGCTATGGCAGCGCGCGACCAGGCACGCGGTACGCCCGATTATCTCTCTGGTCTCAATCCAGAGCAGCGGGAGGCCGTCGAAACTGTAGATGGGCCAGTGCTGGTTCTGGCGGGTGCAGGTACCGGCAAGACCCGGGTGCTGACGACACGCATTGCCCACATTCTCGCGACCAACAAAGCCTATCCGAGCCAAATCCTGGCCGTGACCTTCACCAATAAAGCTGCCCGTGAGATGAAGGAACGCATCGGAGTTCTCGTCGGCGGCGCGGTCGAAGGCATGCCATGGCTCGGCACCTTTCACTCCATCGGTGTGAAACTGCTGCGCAAGCATTCAGAGCTTGTTGGGTTAAAATCCAACTTCACCATTCTCGACACCGATGATGTCGTGCGTCTCATCAAGCAGTTGATCCAGGCCGAAGGTCTGGACGACAAGCGCTGGCCGGCCAAGCAGTTCGCCGGCATGATCGACAATTGGAAGAACAAGGGGCTGACCCCGCCCGATATTCCGGAAGGTGACAGCCGGGCTTTTGCCAATGGAAAAGGCCGCGACCTTTACAGCGCCTATCAGGACAGGCTGAAGAACTTGAACGCCTGCGATTTTGGCGATCTGTTGCTGCACCCGATCACCATCTTCCGCCGTCATGCCGATATTCTCAAAGAATACCACCAGCGGTTCCGCTACATTCTGGTGGATGAGTATCAGGACACCAACACGGCCCAATATATGTGGCTGCGGCTTCTGGCGCAGCGCGCCAAGGGTCAACCTCAAAACGTCTGTTGCGTCGGCGACGACGACCAGTCCATCTATGGCTGGCGCGGCGCGGAAGTGGACAATATTCTGCGCTTCGACAAGGATTTTCCCGGCGCAAAGGTCATCAAACTCGAGCGCAACTATCGCTCCACCGAGCATATTCTCGGCGCTGCCGGCCATCTGATTGCCCATAATGAAGGACGTCTGGGCAAGACGCTGTTTACTGACCGTGTCGATCCGAATGATGAGAAGGTCGTGGTCCATGCCGCATGGGATTCGGAAGAGGAAGCGCGCGCCGTCGGTGAAGAAATCGAGGCGCTTCAGCGCAACACCAAGCACAATCTCAACGACATGGCGATCCTCGTGCGCGCTTCGTTCCAGATGCGCGAGTTCGAAGATCGGTTCGTTACACTTGGTCTGAATTACCGGGTCATCGGCGGCCCGCGCTTCTATGAGCGCATGGAAATCCGCGATGCCATGGCCTATTTCCGTCTCGTCTGCCAACCGGCACACGACCTCGCCTTTGATCGTATCGTCAACACGCCGAAGCGCGGTCTTGGTGATATCGCGCTCAATAAGTTAAATTCTTACGCCCGTGCGCGAAACATTCCTAAGCTAGCAGCAGCAGCTGAAATAATTGAGACTGATGAGCTCAAGCCTTCTGCACGGAAGGCGCTCTTTGACGTTGTACAGAACTTTCGTAGCTGGCAAGACTTATTGGAAACTACGGAACACACGGTTCTTGCCGAACAGATCCTCGATGAAAGCGGCTATACTGCCATGTGGCAGGCAGACAAGACCGCAGAAGCCCCGGGACGATTAGAGAACCTTAAAGAACTTATCCGCTCGATGGAGTCCTTCGAGAGCATGCGCGGTTTTCTCGAGCATGTAGAACTTGTCATGGATGTTGAGCAGAATGAAGAGCTCGATGCCGTCTCGATCATGACGCTGCATTCTGCGAAAGGTCTGGAATTCGAAACCGTCTTCCTGCCCGGTTGGGAGGAAGGCCTGTTCCCGCATCAGCGGTCTCTCGATGAAGGCGGACGCTCGGGTCTCGAGGAAGAGCGGCGCCTTGCCTATGTGGGCATCACCCGCGCCAAGCGGCGCTGCCACATATGGTTCGTGTCCAACCGCCGTATTCACGGCCTCTGGCAATCCACCCTGCCCTCACGCTTTCTCGATGAGCTGCCGCCATCCCATGTCGAGGTCACCGCTTCGGAAAACAATTATGGAGGCTATGGCGGCCGCGGCGGCTATGGCCAATCCCGCTTCGACAAGGCCGAACCCTTCGCCAATAATTACTCGACCCCCGGCTGGAAGCGGGCGCAGGCCAACCGCTCCGATGCCACGCGTGACAATTGGGGCAGTCGGTCTGGACATGCCGTGGAGCGGATCGGCTATGGCGAGAGTGGGCCACGTGCGCGGACGATCGATGGAGAACTTGTGGCGAAATCGGTCGCCGATGCGCCTTCGAAGTTCGCCGTCGGAGACCGGGTCTTCCACATCAAGTTCGGCAACGGCAATGTCGCAACCGTCGAAGGCAACAAGTTGACGATCGATTTCGATCGAGCCGGCCAGAAACGCGTGCTCGATGGCTTTGTCGAAAAGGCATGAAGGGACAGCATCTGCCTGAAAATCAGAACGAATTTCGGGCAGATGCGTTCGCTCGTCAAGATTGAGCTTTATCCTCCAAAAGGACAACGTCGCTCTAAGCTTTCACCGAGTATTTTTGATTGGCTGAAAGCGTCTGCTATTTCCATCAGGATGATTCTCGGCAATAACCATCTGTGTTGCCAGGCCGTTCTTCCTGAGGTTAAATTGCATATATTCGAAAATAATAAATCAAAACTTGCGATCTACCTCATCAACATGGCCAATGCAAAGGAACGCAAACAGGCCATGTTCGACAAGCTTTCAGACATCGGTCTGACGGCGGAGCGTGTCGAGGCAATCGATGGCAGGGCGCTGACATTTCCAATCCCGGAATTCAGCGCGCTTTCCTACAAGTTGATGCATGGCCGTCGGACTTGCCCTCCAGAAATCGGCTGCTATCTCAGCCACGTAGAATGTGCGCGCCGGCTGTTGCAGAGCGATGCCGAGTTTGCTCTCATCCTGGAAGATGATGTGGTCTTCAAACAGGACTTCATGGCGTCAGTTGAGGCCGCAATCGATCATCGAAACAATTGGGATATCCTCCGACTATCGACGGTGAGCAACGGCAGAAAATATCCGTTTCGCAAACTAACCGCCGACCGGTCCTTGAGCATCGCACTGACGCGCGAAAAGGGGTCAGGCGCCTACATCGTCAATCGGAAGGCTGCGAAGTGGATCGCGGAAAAGCTGGTTCCGATGCGGCTTGCCTACGACATCGCCTATGATCTCGAATATCTGGCAGGGCTCAAATCGGCCTTCGTCTACCCCCTGTGCGCCTCGCAGGATGCGGACAGTACCAGTTCCATTCAGGACACCGCCCGCGCGTACAAGCTGCCCCGCTGGCGGTACGTCACCGTCCTGCCCTTCCGCACATATCTGGAGGTGACCCGCTTCTTGTTCAGAGGAGCTCGGCTCCTGTTGGGCTATGCGGGAAACGTGGTCGCGCCACGTACATTGCCAACGGCAACGTCGAGGAGTGATTCTTTCAGCGCCTCAGCGCCGCACCACTCCGTCCCTCACGAGGCTACGGCACCGGTTCACGCGGTCGTTTCGCCTGGCGTAAACCCAATCAGGTAAACTGCGGCAACGATAGCGGCTATGATAAAGATCGAGATGACGAAGATCGTCATCCGGTTCAATGGTTTGCGTGTCGTTTTCTTCATGCGCAGACAACAGTCTTGCGCTGATTTTGTTCCCGCCAAAACCGGAAGAGCGGTCGGTAGACCTGAAGAGAGATAAGCCGCCCTTCATCCGTAGAAACGGACGCGTGGCGCTTTAGCGATCACCTGAACCATCACTTGAAATGGCCGGACCCATCAACGCATTTCGTTTTGTTTTTGCATCGTAAGGTTCTAAAGCCTGATGATCTCTTCAGGACTATCTCGGAAAGACAAAACCTCCCATGACGCCGACACGTTCCAATCCGCTTCACCTGGCGGCCGCTTTCGCAAGCGGCGGCCTTTTGACCTTGATGGTGCATTTCAACGGGATGCTCGCTCATTATGGCAACGCGCTCTTTTCCTCCTGGACTGCGCATGCCACCGGCACGATTGCCGCCATTATCGTCATGGGGCTGCTCTACCGCAAACCGGCACCCGGACAGCCGGCCAAACCCAAGGCTCCACTCTGGGCATACATGGGCGGCATGATCGGCGCAGTGCTTGTCATGCTGACCTCCACAGCGGTGAATTCACCTCTGGCTCTTTCCGGCACCATCGCCCTCGGCCTGGCTGGGCAGGTGATCTTTAGCCTTGCAGCGGATTTCTGGGGCTTGTTCGGCTTTCCCAGGCGTCGGCCACAGGGACAGGACATTCTCGCGATTGCCTTGATCCTCGGCGGCAGCGCACTCATCATTCTGGTTGGGAGAGCGACATGATCGTCTGGATCGCAATGGCCTTTATCGGCGGTGTCTTCGTGTCGCTGAGCCGTCAGGTCAATGGCCGCCTCAGCCTCTCCACCTCACCGCTCACCGCATCCTTCTGGAACCACTTCGTTGGATTGGTCGTGCTGACGCTTGTGGGTCTCGCCATCGGTGGCCTTCTGCCGCCTGGCGCCAGCGACGCGCCCTGGTACGCCTTCATCGGCGGCCCAATCGGTGTCGTGTTCATAGCATCAGGTAGCTGGCTGATCGCCCGTATCGGCGCGGTCAACACAGCGCTTCTCGTGATCAGCGGCCAGATGGTTTCAGGTGTCGTGCTGGATTTCTTCAGCGATCAACCGCCAAAGATCTGGGCGACTGCGCTCGGCGTGGTCTTCATTCTCGGCGGCATGGTGCTGACCCAACGCCGCCGTTAAAACGTCGCTGAAGGCCTCAGCTCTTGCCGAACAGGCTGCCGAACAATGTCTTGCCGCCGGTCTTTCCACCGTTGGCTGCGACAGCGGAAGGACGCCCGTTCAACTTCGGCACCACAATGAGGCGCTTGACCTCACCACGCTTGAAGGCGGCCAGGAACTTTGGATATTCCTTGAAAACGACGCAGCCATTCGATTCACCGCGCTTCGCCAGCATATAGGTATGCGCCAGGAGCCCGTTACGTCCATGCGGATTGACACCGCTTTCTGGTGTCAGGCGAATGGCTTCCACACCGTGGAAAAGCGATTCGCGCATGGTCAGGCGGTAGCTTGACGGTGGTGTCGCGCCGCGCATCTTGACGTGCACGAAATCTGGATTGTCGCGCATCTTGCCGATACCCGAATGGGCCTCGAGCTTCTCGCCACTTGGAAGATGCACCACGCCTGCGGAAATATCGTAAATGGCAGTGCCATTGCCGCGGTCAGGCCATGGAACGGCGTCCATCTTCGTTTCGCGCATCGGGTTGTCGGGCCGCGCGAAAGCGACCATCGTCGATGTCGCTGGCTGCTGTACCGGTGGCTTGGCGGGCGTCGGAACGGTCGCTTGCGCAGCGATCTCCTTTTCGACAACCGATGGATTGGCTGGACGCGGAGTCGGCTCCACCTCGAAGGCCTTGGCGATCTCGGGGCGGAAGTTCGGCAGAGGCACGGTTTCCGGCAGGAGGTCGATCTCTTCATCCGCCTTGGCCTGCGGACGTCCGAGGGCGGCTGCGAACGCAGGGTGCTCTGTCGCTTCCTGTGTTTCCAGCATCGCGGTTTCCGGCCCGCGACCAAGTGCCGAATCAACGATCGCCGAGGGGCGAAGCGCTGCCAATTCCTTGACCGCCGCCTGTCCCTGTGCGTCGATTGCCGCCGCCGCACCGAAGCGTGCGGCAAAAAGCTTGGCGCTGAGCGGATGTTCCGCCGCCAGACGCGTCATTTTCTGGTGGCTTTCGGGGTTGGCCGAAAGGCGCGAGAACTTATGGACGTGAATGGTGGGCTGAACGTCGTCGAGCGACTCGCCCGCCGGGCGGTCCACACGCGCGAGCAGCATCTTGTCAAAACGTTGCGTGCCATACGAGGCCTGCGCCATACCGTGCAGCGAAGCAAAAGCCGCCACAGCACAAACACTGGCAAGGATTCCGCCGCCCAAAAGAGCGGAGAGGCCGCCTGACGAGAGGCCAGCACGTTTTTTGTCACGGGCTGCGCCACGCATGGGCACGCCCTGATAGGTCACGACTGATGACGCCATGATACTCGTTACTCGAACCGTTTACGCAAAACCGGCTTGTCGCCGGCGACTTGGCGTTGGCCTCGATCGTCAGATGCGAATCGCACCATCCTCGAAGCGAACAGGTTCGAAGCATGCCGAATTATGGTAACCAAAGTCTTTACGAGTCCCCTGAAAACGCTGTCCCTAAAAGCGCAAGCCATGTTCATGCAGGTAAGATCCGATGTTCGCGCCCCATTTTTTTCAGGCGTCGAAACCGAAGAGCAAGACTGTCGGCACAGCACTTACATGGCTGAATCAAGGTCCCCTCTTCTGGCCAAAGCCTGTATCTTTCGACTTTGCCTAAAATGCGGCGATGAAGGCGACCTCGATCATCCCGTCGTTTTCATTTTGACGGAATCCTTTTAAGCTCGATCATCCACGATTGACTTAAGGGAACGACACATGAAGGCGCTGCTGCTGATCGACATCCAGAACGGTTTTTGCCCCGGCGGAAATCTTCCCGTTGCCGATGGCGACAAGATCGTGCCGATTGCCAATGCGCTGATCGAAAATGGCGGCTACGACCTCATCGTTGCCTCACAGGATTGGCACCCGGCCAATCATGGCAGTTTTGCCTCCCAGCATCCGGGCAAACAACCCTTCGAGATGGGCGAGCTTTCGGGAAAGCCGCAGGTCATGTGGCCGGATCATTGCGTTCAGGGAACGCCGGATGCGGAGTTTCATCCCGATCTGAATAACCAAGCCTTCGATTACATCCAGCAGAAGGGCGAAAACCCGGCCGTCGATAGCTACTCCGCCTTTCGCGACAACGACCAGTCGGCAACCACCGGTCTTGCGGATTATCTCAGCCGTCAGGGCGTGACCGTTCTCGATATTTGCGGGCTCGCAACGGATTACTGCGTCAGCTTTTCGGCACTCGATGCGCGCGACATGCTCCCGGATGTCAAAGTGCGCTTTATCGAGGATGCCAGTCGCGGGATTGACCCGGAAGGCATCAAAGCCGCCATTGCCGCCATGCGCGCAAGGGGCATTGCCGTGGTGAATAGCAGCGACCTTATGAAGGCCTAACCCCGTCAGCGGTCGTTCAATGGCTGCTCCAGCACATCGAGATCGGCAGCGGCGTCGTCCATTCGACGCGAGATCACCGCTTGCGCGTCTCGGAGTCCTTGGTTGTAAAAAGCCGGACCGATGACGTCCGCCACATGGTCCAGCAGCATTTCGCATTGCAGCCCGCTGACATCCACGTCCAGCTCTTTCACCAGATAGTCTTGAACTGCCTTGGCCAATGCTGCTTTCTGCTGTTTGTCGACCTTCAGTTCCATAACGCAGCCCTCCTTCAACGCATCGTCAGTATGAAGCGACTTTGCCAAGCTTCAAATAAATCAATCAAGCCATTCCTTATTTTTGTTTGTACGCATACGGCAGAGGCTGTAGGAGAGCAGGCATCCTATGTTCTCCGGTACAGGACCGGCTTACCCCATGACCCAGTCACCCTTTAGGTCAGGCATCCGCCTCGGCCTTCCCATCGCTCTTGCCGTTCTGCCCTTCGGTGCGCTGTTTGGCGCCGTCGCAATCGACAATGGCATGACCATTTACGAAGCGACGCTGATGAGCGGCATCATCTATGCCGGTGCGAGCCAGCTCGTCGGTATCGAGCTCTTCAATCAGAACCTGCCAGCCTGGCTCGTGGTGTTATCGATCTTCGCCGTCAACTTCCGGCATGTGCTCTATTCTGCCGCCATGGTTCGCATTGTCCCGGAATGGTCCTTTGCCCGCAAAGCCATCGGCTTTTTCTTCCTGGTCGACCCGCAATTTGCCGAGTCCGTCCGGCAAAAGGAAATCCATGGTGAAGTGCGCTATTCGCTCTATATGGGCTATGCCTTAGTGGTCTACGTGCCGTGGGTGATCTCCACGGTCGTCGGCGCTTCGCTCGGCAATCTCGTAGGCGATCCAAGGGCACTCGGCTTCGACGTGCTGCTGCCTATCTATTTCATGGGCATGGTGCTCGGTTTCCGTCAACGCAAGAGCTCCTATCCCGTCATGCTGGCAAGCGCCGTTGGCGCGATTGCCTCCTTCCACTTCGTCGGCTCACCCTGGCATGTCAGCATCGGCGCCCTGACCGGCATCATCATCGCCGTCATCCTGCCGCCTGCGAAAAGTGAACCCATCGAGGAGCCAGAGGTGCAGACCCCATGAGCGAGTTCTTCCACCTCCAGACACTCATCATCATCGTTGCCGGTGCTGTCGCGACCTACCTCACTCGCGTGGGTGGCTATATGCTGATGACCAGACTCAAATCCATCCCGCCGCGCGTGGAAGCCGGATTGAATGCCGTTCCCGTCGCCGTTCTGACGACACTCGTCGCACCCGCCTTTTTCGAAGGCGGATACGATGTGAAGCTCGGCATGATCGTGGCGCTGATCGTCGGGCTGCGATTCCCCGGCCTGATCATGCTCTTTGCCGGTTGGGCGCTGGTCGTGGCGCTGCGGCATTTTCAGCTCGCATGAGATGAAAACGCCGCCGAAGCCGCGAGTCAAAGGGCGTCCGTTGCAGCCAACAACCACTGTTTGACGCTCTCGTCGCTGATCAGCGGCATCAGTTTCTCGCGCGTCTCGGCGTGATAGTCGTTCAGCCAGGTACGCTCGTCTTCCGTCAGCAGCGAAACCACGATAAGTCTGCGGTCGATCGGGCACCAGGTCAGCGTCTCGAAGGACAGCATTGGCTGATCGCCACCTTTGATCGCCTCCGCCTCGCGCACATAGATGAGGTTCTCGATGCGGATGCCGAAGGCGCCGGGACGGTAGTAGCCGGGCTCGTTGGACAGGATCATGCCCGGCAATAGTTCCTGTTGCGACACGCGGGAAATACGCTGCGGTCCTTCATGCACCGAGAGATAGGAGCCGACGCCATGTCCGGTTCCGTGGCCGTAATCGGCCCCCGCCTTCCACAGCGCGATGCGCGCCAGTGGATCGAGATCGCAACCGCGCGTTCCCTTTGGAAACTTCGCGTCGCTGATAGCGATCACGCCTTTCAGCACTAGCGTAAAAAAGCGCTTCTGTTCTTCCGGCACATTGCCGATGGCAACGGTGCGCGTGATATCCGTGGTGCCATTCACATATTGCGCGCCGGAATCCACCAGGAACATCTCGCCATCCTGCAAATGGCGGTCGCTATCTGTCGTGACACGGTAATGGATAATCGCGGCATTCGGGCCGGAGCCGGAAATCGTATCGAAGGAGACGTCCTTCAGCGGGTTTTGCATCGCTTCGCCCAGACGCGCCCGCGCCTGCTCCAGCTTGGTTACCGCCTGGATCTCCGTGACAGTCCCGGGC
The DNA here is from genome assembly GCF_030819275.1 of Agrobacterium larrymoorei. GTDB lineage: Bacteria > Pseudomonadota > Alphaproteobacteria > Rhizobiales > Rhizobiaceae > Agrobacterium > Agrobacterium larrymoorei_B. The sequence continues at coordinate 1,866,252 of NZ_JAUTBL010000002.1, forward strand.
TGCTGGCTGTCCAGCCATGCCAGATATTCCACCATTGCGGCTCCGTCCTGAATATGGGCGGCAGCGGAACCGGCCAACTCCGCTTCGTTCTTGCAGGCACGCGGCAGCTTGACGGGATCGGTCGCCTCGATAACCGTGCCACCATTGTCCTTGATGAGACGCGTCAGCGCCACCGGCACTACGTCCGCGTCTACGAGAATGGATGCACCGTTTTCAGCAAGCACGCGAAGGGTCGGCTCGATCTCTGTGGGCGCGTGAAGCGTCACAAGGCCATTGAGATAGTCTTTGACCTCGCCGTTCAATTTACGCTCATCCAGAAACAGATCGGCTTTGCCATCGGCATGAATGATCGCGCGAGCGAGCGGATGGGGCGTGTGCGGCACGTCATTGCCACGGATGTTGAAGATCCAAGCAATCGACGACGGATCGGTCACCAGAACTGCCTCCGCCTTGCGGTTCTTCACATCCTCGGCAATTTTGTCGATCTTCTGCTGCGCTGGCGTTCCACTAAAGGCTTCCGGCTGGATCGTGACTGGCTCCAGAGGCTCCGCAGGGCGTCCTTCCCACAGGGGGTCGAGCGGGTTGGCAGCGAGCAGCACAACCGAGCCCCCCTTTTCCGCCAACGCCTTTTCAAGCCGCAACAGTTCCGCGCTCGTATGCAGCCACGGGTCGATACCAAGACGAAAACCGGTCGGGGCATGTTCGCCAAGCCACTTCGCTGGCGGAGCCCCCACCAGATCGCCGCCCGTAAACACCGCCGGGTCGACCTGTGAAGCAAGCTGCGTCGTGTAGCGCCCGTCGACAAAGACGATGGCTTGCGACCGCGTCACCAGCACCACACCAGCAGAACCGGTAAAGCCGGTCAGCCAGGCCATCCGCTCGGCACATTCCGGCACATATTCGCCCTGATATTCGTCGGCACGGGGAATAAGAAAACCGTCGATGCCGAGCGCATCGAATGTCGCGCGCAATGCCTCCACGCGGGCCTTGCCGAACTGCGGAGTGGACTTGTTGTCAAAGTACTGGAACATGGCATGCTTTCTGGATTGTCCAGAGCGCCGTGCATCTTATTGGACGCACAAAGGACGCTCTGTCTTTTGGAATCTACGCATCTTTTACAGACCATAGCGCGGCAGCCTCTCGCAGGTCCAGATCAAAGCGAACGCCATCACACGGCACCTCTATCTGCCCAATACTTAGGCAGATCACGCAAATTTGGAGAATAATCTCACTTAGGATTGCATTTAACGCATAGCACGGATGTCGAAGCGGCTATGGCGTCCGGAGCTGCACTGTCTTAAATTCAAAAGCATCGAAGGGGCAACGAAAACCCCGCAGAACAAGGATGTCCAACATGTCGAAGTCGATCTTTCGCACCGCATTCGAACGCGTCGTCGAAGCCCGTCAGCGGCAGTCGGACCGTTATGTCAGCAGCGCAATGCTGAACCTGGACGATGCCACAATCGCTGCTTTCGGTATCACGCGTGAAGAGCTGCGTCGCAAGGCGAAATCCACTTACGTGTTCTGATCGTGAGGCGAGCCTCCTCCCGGCTCGCTGAACAAGGAATACGTTTATCCGCTTGAGCCTCTCCTCCCAAGGCTCGCGGATTCGGTCGGCAGGACCGATTGAAAAGGCGGCGCGCAAGCGTCGCCTTTTTCATATTCTCAAAGCATATCGCGACGAAGATGGATGGTGACCCAGCCATTGCGCCAGATGGTGCGAATGTGGCTCAGCTTCATGCCGTTATAGGCCGACAGAACCTTCCAACGCTGCGAAGCTAGAATACCGGACAGGATGACCGTGCCACCGGGCGCCAGATGCGCCACGAGCTGCGGCGCCATCTTGATCAGCGGACGGGCCAAAATATTGGCGATGATGAGATCGAATGGCCCGTGGCGACGGAAGGAATCCGAGTGGAAGCCGGGCGCTGTCTCGAATGCAATGCCCGAGACGATGCCGTTCAGCTTCGCGTTTTCCTTGGCGACACGAGTCGCAATCGGATCGATATCCGTGGCCAAGACCGGCACCTTGCGCATCTTTGCCGTCGCGATTGCCAAGACACCGCTGCCGGTGCCGAGATCCAGTGCATTGCGAATGGTACGCGAACGCAGCACCTCTTCGATCATTTCCAGGCAACCCGCCGTGGTGCCGTGATGGCCGGTACCGAAGGCCTGACCGGCCTCGATTTCGATGGCGAGATCGTTCGGACGAACCTTGTCCCGGTCGTGTGAGCCATGCACCAGGAAGCGCCCTGCCCGCACCGGCTTCAAGCCTTCCAGCGACTTGGCGATCCAGTCGACATCGGGAATGACTTCGCGCTCGATCGCAAGATGTGGGAAGGAAGCCTGCAACAGCGTCTGAAAGCGCTCGGTAATCTCGTCTTCCTGCTCAAAAAGCATATAGATCGATGCTTCCCAGATATCGCGCTTCTCATCGACCTCGGTGGTCGCGATCGCAATATCCTCCTCGCCGAAGACCTCCGACATCACGTCAAGCACGTCGCCTGCCTGAACTTCGGTTGTGGTGACATAGAGACGGATTTCACTCACGACAGACGCTTTCCCTAATGCTTGTTTGCGCAATCCCGGTCAGCGGCTTTGCGACATGACATGCGACGAAACGAGGGCTTCAATCGTGAGGATCAATGGCCACACGCTTCAGCTGGTTTAAGCGTCAGCCTTTGCCACAAAACACGCGGCAATCCAATGGAGCGGAAGGTGTTTCTTGCAGCGACGTGTCAGGACTTGACGAGATTTTGCAGCTTCTGAACGGCGACATCAGGATTTTCACCGTAAGCAATGGTGCCACCAAAAGAACCGTCCGGTCGAAGCAGGATCACCGAGGCCGTATGGTCCATGGTGTAATCGCCATTCGGGTCCTTTTCATCCACAGGCACCTTCTTGGCATAGATGCGGTAGCCCTTCAGCGTTTCGGCAATCTTGTCCGGTGCGCCGGTAATGCCGGTAATGCGCTTGGAAACGTTGGAGATGTATTGGTTCATCACCTCCGGCGTATCCCGCTCAGGATCGACGGACACGAAGTAGGCTTGCAGCTTGTCCCCTGCCGGATCGACCTTCTCCATCCAGCCGTTCAGCTCGAACAGTGTTGTCGGGCAAACCTCAGGGCAATGAGTAAAGCCGAAAAACAGCGCGGTGGGCTTGCCTTGAAACGCCTTCTCAGTGATCGGCTGACCGTTCTGCGCAACGAGCTGGAAGGGAACGCCATAGGCCTCCTCCACCATCTGCTCTCGACTCTTGGTCAGTTCGACAGTCAACCAGCCCATGACGCCCAAGAGAACGACCACGGCACCCCACAGCGCAAGACGGATCGATTTCATGCTGTTCCTCACCATGCGATAATTGGCGCCTAGCGCCCTACCCATGTGATAGCCAAGCCTTTGACGTTGCGCAAATCAAGAACGGCTGGAAACCGCAACCGCGCTCTTTTGTCTCAATACCGTAATATGCCACAGCAGAAAGAACTGCCCGTCAGAAGCACCAGGCGATGCCATTCTGCACAGAGGCGATAAAGATATCGGTGCCGTGCCGTAGCCAACCATCAAAGGTGGCAAGCACGCCCAAAAGAACAGCGCCTGTGGCAAGAGCTGCAAGCAGAAGCTTGACCGATTGTGACGATAATGCGCTCATCTTCCTCTTATACCGCATGGCAGGCTGAAGGAGAAGCGTGGAACGTCCTGGATTGTAAGCCGTCACATCTGTTAGTGAAAGTTTAAACGATTCTTGCCATCATGGTCGCCAGCGGTCCGCGCAAGCGCACGACATGATGTCACCGGATTTTACCTGGACGCCGCATTCATCCTTCCAAGCACACGGCCCGCCAGAGAGCCTCCAGGACAAGCAACGACCATGTCGAACGCCATCAAGCAAGCCGGCGCATACCTCGAAATCGTTTCCTTCCATCTCGGCGATCAGGAATTCTGCATCGACATCATGGCGATCCGCGAAATCCGCGGCTGGGCGCCGGTGACGCCGATGCCCCATACCCCGCCTTATGTTCTCGGTCTCATCAACCTGCGCGGCGCGGTGATCCCGGTTATCGACATGGCCTGCCGCCTCGGCATGAAGATGACCGAGCCGTCTGAGCGCTCCGCCATCATCGTCACCGATATCGGCGGCAAGCTGGTTGGCCTTCTGGTCGAACAGGTCTCCGACATGATGACCATCCGCTCCGAAGATCTCCAGCCCGCCCCGGAAATCATTCCGGAAGAGCAGCGCAATTTCTGCCGCGGCATCGTGGCGCTGGAAAAAAGCATGGTCTGCTTCCTCAACCTCGACACGGTCATTGCCGACGAATTGTCGCGCGAAGCGGCGTAAGATCAGGGAATTTAGATTTCAGAGAACGGCGGGCCTTTGGTCCGCCGTTTTTCATTGGGCGCTCGCCTTGTCACGCTTCAGCGCTTATGGCTTGCCGTTCTGCCACGTTACTGTCTGGCCATAGAGCGGCACGGTCGAGATCGCCATCTTCGCCGAACCGTCAGTGAGCTCGCGGGTGTGGACCAGATAGACCAGCGTGTCGTTGGCCTTGTCATAAATGCGGTTGACGACCATCTTCTTCCAAACCAGAGACATCCCCTGGCGGAACACTTCCTCGCCACCCTTCGAAAGATCAATATCGCCGACTTCCACCGGTCCGGTCTGGCTGCAGGAAATGGCGTTGTTGGATGGGTCTTCGAACCAATTGCCATTCTTCAGGCGATCGATCACGCCGCGCTCGAAATAGGTGATGTGGCAGGTGACACCCTTCACCTTGGGATCGGCGATGGCTTCCACGACGATGTCATTGCCGGTCCAATCGACACCGACCTTGCCCACCACCTGCGCCAAGGCGCCCAGCGGAAAAAGCGCCAGTCCCGCAACCAGTGCCACTCGAAGTTTCTGTGATGTCATCGCCTTTACCTCCATGTCTGAAACAACAGATAGGAAGGCGCGAGGCGGTAACAAGCTGACAGGCTACCGTTTTCTCATGGTGCAGGGCTCATACCCCATGGCATGCAGACGTCCTGCAACCATGCCGATCTTCGCCGGAATATCGCGCACATGCTGCAAGGCCAGCGATTTCGCAGCGGCAATGGCTGCATAGGCGCAAACCACCGCATCCTCCGCCGCATTGTGGTGGACGAAGCGAAGCTGCAGGTGATGCGCGATGATGTTGAGCTTATGCGAGGGCAGCGACGGCCACACGCGCTGCGCCATCTTCACGCTGCAGAAGTAGGACAGAGACGGATAGCTCTGGCGGTACTTGTCGAAGCTTGCACGCATCACGCTGAAATCGAAGGCCGCATTGTGCGCGATCATCGTCGCCTCACGCAGATCATCGACGAACTCTTCCATGACGTCCGGAAATTCCGGCGCATCCTCCACGTCGGCTGGGCGAATGCCGTGCACAGCAATGTTGAACGGCGAAAAGCGCATGTCCTTCGGCCGGATCAATCGCTCTTCCACGCGCGTAATCACGCCGTCCTCGATCCATGCCAGACCGACCGAGCAGGCACTGCCACGCTCTTCATTAGCGGTTTCAAAATCGATGGCGATTGTTTTCAAGACGCGATTCTCTGATGAAGGAATAACACTGGAATAAACCCACTAATGGCTAAAGGGAACCTGTAGCGCGGGAATTGGCCTCGGAAAGCATCCAATCACGCAGTTTCAGAACATCGGGATTGTTGAGCACTCTTGGCGGATAGACGAGGTAGTAGGCAAGCGTGCTCGCCATTTCGGTATCGAGGGGCGCGATGAGCGTTCCCACGGAAAGCTCCTTCGCCACCAAAGAGCGTCGTGTCAGTGCCACGCCATATCCGGCCTTGGCGGCATCGAGAGCGCCGTTACTGTCCAGAAAAACCGTGCCCCCTGAAGCATCGATATCCGCTGCGCCCGCCAGTTCAAGCCACCGACGCCATTCATTCCGGTTTTCGTCATGCAGCAGCGGAAAGTTCCTGAGATCGTCTGGCGTGCGCACCGAGCCCAAACGCTCCAGTAGAGCCGGAGAGCAGACGGGCAAGGTGCTGTCATCGATAAGCCTGACACTCTCAAGCCCATTGTAACGGCCCGATCCGTGCCGCACCGCTATATCCACGGTGTCCTGCGAAAAATCCACCAGCCGGTTGGTGACACTGAGACGAACATCGATGCGTGGATTGGCATCCTGGAATGCCGCCAAGCGGGGCATCAACCACTGCGCGGCGAAGGTTGGAGTGCAGCTCAGCGTCAGCACGTTGACACCTGATCGCGCCGTCAACTCCGCCGTCGCTTCGCGCAACATAACGAAGGCCGTTTTGAGAGCATTGTAGTAGCGCTCCCCTTGCGGCGTGAGCTGGATATGGCGCGGTCTGCGAATGAACAGTTGCACGTCGAGATGAGCTTCAAGATCGCGGATCAGCAGACTGACGGCACCGGGCGTTACATGAAGCTCGTTTGCCGCAAGCGTCACGCTCCGGTAGCGGGGAGCTGCTTCGAAGGCCTGAAGCCCTTTCAAGGATGGAAGTCCTGCCGCCATGGTTTAATTAAACTCAACTATCGCTCGAGAAACAATCGTTTGAAGCGCCATGAAATCACGAGATAAACAGGGGAAAGTCAATTCCGAAATAAAAGCTGAATTCAGAAAAGCTCAAAAACTTTTCGGGTGGCTCGCGCGGGTAATGCCTGCAAGGATCTGATTTTCACCAGGAGATTGCCATGTCGATACAAAAGCAGATGGGACCGCAGGAATGGGCCATGCTTATTGCGCTTTCCATTCTATGGGGCGGGTCCTTCTTCTTCATCGGCATCGCCGTGAAGGAGTTGCCGCCCATCACAATCGTCACGCTCCGGGTCTTCATCGCCGCTCTGGCGCTACTGACGGTTTGCCGCCTCCTGGGCTACAGCATCCCGCGCAAGCCGGAAGTGCTCCGCGCTTTCGTCGTCATGGGGCTTCTCAACAACATCGTCCCCTTTTCGCTGATCGTCTGGGGTCAAACGCATATTGCAAGCGGTGTCGCCTCCATCCTCAATGCCACGACGCCGCTGTTTACCGTGCTTGTCGCCCATTTGATGACCGCAGATGAAAAGCTCAGTGCCAACAAGCTCGCAGGCGTCATCATCGGCTTTGTGGGCGTCGCCACCATGATCGGCCCTGCGGCGCTGAGTGGCGAAAGGTCCAGCCTCTGGGGTCAGCTTGCCATTCTCGGCGCTGCCATTTCCTATTCTTTCGCAGGCATTTTCGGACGTCGATTCAAGGCCATGGGCGTGGCCCCATTGGTCACGGCCACCGGCCAGATTTCCGCCTCAAGCCTGATCCTCATCCCGCTTGCCCTGATCATCGACAAGCCATGGACACTCGCCATGCCGAGCGGCGAGACATGGGCGGCCCTTTTCGGCATTGCGCTTCTGTCCACCGCACTGGCCTATCTCATCTTCTTTCGCATTCTTTCCTCCGCAGGCGCGACGAACCTGGCGCTCGTCACCTTCCTTATTCCCGTCAGCGCCATCCTGCTCGGATCCCTGGTGCTCGGAGAACGGCTTGCACTGAAGCACATCATCGGCATGGCAATGATCGCCGCCGGCCTCGTGGCCATCGATGGCCGGCTGTTGCGGCGCAAGTCTCTGAAGACTTGACAGCACCGGCTTGCCACAGCATCCTGCCCTCATGATCGCAAAGACCAACACAATGATGCTTACCGTGGTTACCACCGGCACGCCGGTGGACGGTGGAGCCTTGTGTGGAGCCTTTTCGCGATAGGTCTCGCGATCTTTCCACCGAAGCCCTGCCGAAGCAGCAGGGCAAGAGGATGCACCTGCTCTTCCAACTGAAAGGAAACAGCATGTCGCAGTCCCAGGAACCGCCCTCACCCGCCGATTTTTCACTCGATGATGTCACCATCCGTGGTTTCCGTCCGGAGGATGCAGAAGCCCTGACAGAAGTGCTCAACATGCCAGGCGTGCGCCACGGCACGTTGCGCCAACCTTTCCAGAGCGTGGCCCATACCCGCCGATACATGGAATCCCTTACACCGGCCGATATCATGATCGTCGCTGAATGGCGCGGTCGATTGCTCGGCAATGCTGGCCTCCACGCCGAGCGGGGCCGCAGGCGCCACGCCGCGTCCCTCGGGCTCGGCATCCATGACGACTTTACCGGCAAGGGCCTCGGAACGCTCTTTATCAGAACCTTGCTGGATGCGGCTGATAACTGGCACGATCTCAGACGGATCGAGTTGAACGTCTTCACCGATAACGCGCCCGCCATCCGGCTCTATGAGAAGTTCGGCTTCGAGAAGGAAGGCACAATGCGCCAATATGCTCTTCGAAATGGCATCTACGCCGACTGCTATTTGATGGCGAGGCTTCGTTAAGACTTCCAGCCCTTCAGATGATCTGCCATCACCTCGCGAATGGTCCTGCGCGACCATTCGCTGAGCTTCTCATCCCGTCCCCGCTCTGCTGCAAGTACGATCATCGCCTTCCACAGCGCCCAGCCGCGGCCGCGTTGCCATGTCTCAGCATCGAGAGGAAGCGCTTGTCTGAAAACGGCGCGGCTATCGGCATCCAGGACGTTCCACGCCAGAATGAGATCGGAGGCAGGATCACCAACGCCCGAACTGCCGAAATCGATAACGGCCGAAAGCCGCCCGCCCTGCATCAAGAGATTGCCCTCGGCAATGTCGCCATGCACCCAGACCGGCCTTCCCTGCCACCCGCTTTTCAGCGCCACCTCCCATATCGCCCGCGCAAGGTCCGCGTCCACCTCGTCGCTCACAGCCTCGATCGCGTCCCGCGCTTGCGCATCATAGACGCCCAACGAACCCCCACGGTGGAAATTATGCGCGCCTGCAAGCGGCCCGTCGCTGGCATCGATGGCGTGGAGCGCCCGTAAAAAAGCCGCGACATCCTCTGCCAGCATCTTCAAATCCGTCTCAGGCAACTTAAGCGCCAATGGCTCGCCGTCCAGCCAGCGATAGATGGACCATGGAAAGAAATAGTCCTCAGATGGCCTTCCCTTTGCCAGCGGCTCCGGTATCGGCAGCGGCAGGCGCTTAGCCAGATATGGTAGCCAGCGATGCTCCTTCTCCACCTGCGGAACATAGCCCTCCGCACTCGGCAGCCGGACCAGCATCCTCTCTCCCAGACGGAAGCTGCGATTGTCCCAGCCACTGTGGCTCACCGGCCTGACCTGCAAGTCCGCCCATTGCGGAAATTGCTCGGCAATCAACCGTGCTACCGTTTCTATCGAAACATCCAGGCGATCGCTCATGAGGCCCTCTCTATGACTGTATCAAACCGACAGAACGATTTTGATATCGTCACCCGCCGATCAGAGCCAGCCACTCATCCTCATCCATGGTCTGCACACCAAGCTCTCGCGCCTTGTCCAGCTTCGATCCGGCCCCCGGACCTGCCACCACAATATCGGTCTTCTTCGACACCGAGCCAGCGACCTTGGCGCCAAGGCTTTCGGCCCGCGCCTTTGCCTCATCGCGGGTGAACTTTTCCAGCGAGCCGGTAAAGACCACCGTTTTGCCGGCCACAGGGCTCCCTTCCGTGGAGGGCTTGTCCGCCTCTTTCGGGCGAAGCTCCTTCATCAGCCTGTCTATCACATCGAGATTGCGCGGCTCCTTGTAGAATTCCACAATGGCGCGCGCCACGACCTCGCCGATGCCATCGATGCTGTTGAGTTCGTTCCAGGCGTCGCCGGAAAAATCAGCGGCAGCCTTCATCGACTCCTCGAAATGCGCATAGGTGCCATAGCTTCGAGCTAGCAGCTTCGCGTTCGTCTCGCCCACATGGCGAATGCCGAGCGCGAAGATCAGCCGGTGCAGATCGATCTCGCGCCGAGCATCGATCGCATCGAACAGCTTCTTGACGCTGACCTTGCCGAAGCCATCGATATTCTCCAGCTTCGTCAGGTGGCTCTTTTCCTGCCGCTCCTTCAGCGTGAAAATGTCCGGTGCAGTCTTGATCGACAGCGCGGGGTCGTCGCTCTCGAAGAAAAACTCGATCTGCTTGGTGCCGAGACCTTCAATGTCAAAGGCGTTGCGCGAGACGAAATGTTTGAGATGCTCCACCGCCTGCGCCCGGCAGACAAAGCCGCCCGTGCAGCGTGTAACCGAATCGAACTTGCCGGTCTTTTCATTGCGCTCGCGCACCGCATGACTGCCACAGACCGGGCACTTCTTTGGAAATTCATAAGGCTTCAGATTATCGGGGCGCCGCTCCAGCACCACATCCAAAACCTGCGGAATGACATCGCCTGCGCGCTGGACAATCACTGTATCGCCAATGCGGATATCGTGCTCCTCCGGGCGGATACGCTCACCATTGTTGCCGATGCCCTCGATATAATCGGCATTATGCAGCGTCGCATTCGTCACCACAACGCCACCGACGGTGATGGGTGTCAGTCGCGCGACCGGCGTTAGCGCGCCTGTGCGTCCAACCTGAATGTCGATCGCCTCCACGGTGGTGAAAGCCTGCTCGGCGGGAAACTTGTGGGCTGTCGCCCAGCGCGGGCTGCGCGAGCGGAAGCCAAGACGCTCCTGCAAATCGAGTTCATCGACCTTGTAGACGACTCCATCGATATCGTAATCGAGATCAGGGCGTGCAATGCCGATTTCATGATAGTGCTCAAGCAGTTGCGAGGCGGACGTGAATCTCTTCATCAACGGGTTGACCGGAAAACCCCATTCGCGGAATTTTTCCACGATGCCATGTTGCGTGTCGGCAATGCGCGTCGGCTGACCGCCATTGGAGACCTCACCCAGCGCATAGGCGAAAAACCTCAGCTTGCGCCGTGCTGTTACGTTCGGGTCGAGCTGGCGCAACGATCCAGACGCCGTGTTGCGCGGATTGACGTATGTCTGCTTGCCTTCGGCCTCCATCTGCGCATTCAGCGCCAGAAAGTCGCTCTTGGCCATATAGACCTCACCCCGCACCTCCACGACATCTGGCACGCCTGCGGGCAGGTCGTTCGGGATTTCCTTGATGGTCCGGATATTGGCGGTGACGTTTTCACCTGTCGTCCCATCGCCGCGGGTCGCCGCCGTCGTTAGGCGACCCCGCTCGTAACGGATCGACATGGAAAGCCCGTCGATTTTCGGCTCGGCGGTAAACGCAATGGACTCATCCGGCAGACGCCCGAGGAAGCGATAGATCGATGCGACGAAGTCGGCGACATCCTCTTCCGAAAAGGTGTTGTCGAGTGAGAGCATCGGGCGCGCATGAACGATGGGCGCAAAGGTCGGAAGCGGCGCAAAGCCAACCTTTTTCGACGGGCTGTCGGCGCGCACCAGCGCCGGAAAGGCTGCCTCGATCGCATCGTTGCGCCGCTTCAGCGCATCATACTCTGCGTCCGAAATCTCTGGCTGATCCTTGCCATGATAGAGCGCGTCGTGACGCGCGATTTCTGCTGCCAGAAATGCAAGCTCGGAAGACGCTTCAAGCTCGGTCAGGTTTTCGACAGGTGTCTGGTCGTTCGACATGGCGGCCTCATTCGGGAATCTGCCAGTGCTTTTAGCCAATTATTACCACCAGCGAAACCGGCGTCCTCTTCCCATCCCGCCGGAATCGATTACTCTGAACGTCCGGATGATACCTCTGTTCCGGAGCTGCCCCATGGACACGACGACCCTGCTTGCCTTTGCCGCTGCCTTCTTCGTCTTCGCAGCCAGTCCTGGCCCAGACAATATGACCATTGTCGCGCGAACCATCACCCATGGCGCGCCCTCCGGTATCGCCTACGGGCTTGGTACCGTTGCCGGTATTCTGATCTTTCTCACACTCGCCGCCTTCGGCCTGTCGCTGATCGCTGAGGAGATGGGCGTCGCCATGACGGTTCTGCGCTATGGCGGTGCGGCCTATTTGATCTGGATGGGCGTGAAGATGTGGACGGCACAGGCGGTGGTGCCGGAGCTTCAGCCAACGGGTGAAAGACGCGGCCTCCTCTCCATTTTCCTCACCGGCTTCGTCCTCAATCTCGGCAATCCGAAAATGCCACTCTTCTATGTCGCGCTCCTGCCCAACATGGTCGGCGCATCGCTCACCGTGGATCATCTGGCAGCGCTCGCCGCCGTCATTCTCTGCGTCGAGGTTGTGGTGATCGGCGGGCACGTGCTGCTCGCAGTGAGAGCACGAAAGCTGCTGCGTTCCGAACGCGTGGTGCGCCGCGTCAACCGCGTGGCAGGTGGAGTGATGATCGGCTCTGGCGTCGCTGTTGCGGCCAGTCGCTGAGCGGGCATAGCGATCATGGTCGTCAAAAGGATCATCGCCAATATCGCCGCCCCGGACGTCAAAGCCGCCTAGGGCTTTTACGGCGATATACTCGGCCTCGACCTCGTCATGGACCATGGCTGGATCGTCACCTTTGCAGCGCCTTCGATCGAGACCCAGCCGCAGGTCAGCATCGCCAGCGAAGGAGGTTCGGGAACACCCGTGCCGGACCTCTCCATCGAAGTCGATGATCTAGACGATGTGCTGCGCCGTGTCACCACAGCGGGACTGAAGATAGAATATGGGCCAGCGGAAGAACCGTGGGGCGTCAAGCGTTTCTACGTGCGCGATCCTTTCGGGCGGCTCATCAATATCCTCTGCCACGAGAGTGAGAAGGCGGCGAGCTGAGAGTACGGAGCAAGCGCCGCCCTTGAATCTGCCGACGTGCTGCCCCGAAGGCGGAACACGTCACAGAGGAATACTTCGACACAATACGAATGCTTAATTCCTGTCCTGCTAAACTACCTGCAATCTCATGGAGAAAGAGCGGACATGTCGACAAAATGCGAAGGGTGCCAGGACGGCAAAAGCCTAGACCTGCCGTTTTCGATGGCCTTCCAACCGATTGTCGACATCGAAACCGGTTTGGTTTTTGCCAATGAAGCCTTGGTTCGCGGTCCCAATGGAGAAGGTGCGGGCACCGTGCTTTCGAAGGTAGATGACAGTACCCGCTATGCCTTCGATCAGCAGTGTCGCGTCAAGGCGATCAAGCTGGCTGCAAGGCTCTTCGACCCCACCGCCAACACAAAGCTTTCCATCAACTTCATGCCTAACGCCGTTTATGAGCCGCGCGCCTGTATCCGCCTGACGCTGGCGACCGCCATGAAAACCGGCTTTCCTCTCAACCGCATCATTTTCGAGTTCACCGAAACGGAGAAAATGGATTCTGTCCATGTCCTCAACATCCTGCGCACCTATCGGGATATCGGTTTCCTGACGGCAATCGATGATTTTGGTGCAGGCTATTCCGGTCTCGGCCTTCTCACCCATTTCCAACCCGATATCGTCAAACTCGATATGGATATGATCCGTGGCATCGACAGCGATCCCGTCCGACGCGTGATCGTCCGCAACACGTTGAACATGCTGGCCGATCTCAACGTCACACCGCTCTGTGAAGGCGTGGAAACAGCCGGTGAACTCGCAGCACTTCGCGATCTCGGCGTGACACTGGTTCAGGGATATCTCCTGGCAAAACCAGCCTTCGAGTCTCTCGCCATTCCGAGCACGATCAGCGAATTGCTCTCGCCTGCCGCTTAATTCTAAAGCATGGTCAGCGCAAAAGTGTGCAGCGGTTTTGCGATAACGACATGCGATAACAAGGACCTAAAGCGTATGAGCGAATCTGAAAGATCGCGAAACGCTTTAGTGAAACCCTAATCGAAACCTTAATCCTGCGCGGCCAGCAGGCGCGCAGCCGCCGCTCTCGCCTCATCCGTGACTGAAGCACCGGCGAGCATGCGCGCAATCTCTTCTGTGCGGTGCTCCGGCTGCATCGTCGCAACGCGGGTGGCGATACGCTCCGTGCCGTCGCCCGCAGGTCCCTTGGCAATCAACAGATGGGTGGACGCACGTGCCGCGACCTGGGGCGCATGGGTCACGGACAAGACCTGAACAGTCTTCGAAAGCCGCTTCAGTCGCTGGCCGATGGCATCCGCCACGGCACCACCCACGCCTGTGTCGATCTCATCGAAGACCAGCGTGGGTGCCGAGCCGCGATCGGCAAGCGCCACCTTGAGCGCCAGCAGGAAACGTGAAAGCTCGCCACCGGACGCCACCTTCATGATCGGGCCAGGTCGGGTTCCAGGGTTGGTCTGAACGTGGAATTCAACCACATCGATACCGTCTGCCGTCCCCGAAGACGGATCGCTCGTGACCTCCACGGTGAAACGCGCGCGTTCCAGCTTCAAGGCCGGAAGTTCCGCCATCACCGCTTCGGAAAGTGCCGCCGCCGCATTGCGCCGCTTGTCGGAGAGCGACAATGCCGCACGGTCGAAATCGGCTTTGACGACACCGAGCTGGGCTTCCAGCTTCGCCAGCTTCTCTTCGCCAGCATCGAGATCGGCAAGGTCGGTCACCATGCGCTCTGCCAGTGCAGGAAGATCGGTAACGGGGACGGAATATTTGCGACCGGCCGCGCGAAGCGCGAAAAGACGCTCTTCGACCCGCTCCAACTCGCGCGGATCGAATTCCGTGCGGCGAAGCGCCGCTTCCACTTCCATCTGCGCATTGGAAAGATTGTCGAGTGCGGCGTCCAGCAGTTGCACTGTGTCTTCGAGCAGACCCGGCGCTTCGTGGCTCTTGCGTTCCAGCCGGCGCATCATCGAGGCGATGATCGGCACAGGCGAGGCATTGCCGTTCAGAAATTCGCTGGCTTCAGCAATATCGCCCGCAATGCGTTCTGACTTCTGCATCACGGCGCGGCGTTCGGCCAACTCGTCCTCTTCCCCATCGCGGGGAGAAAGCGCTTCCAACTCTTCCACGGAAGAGCGCAGATAATCCGCCTCGCGAGCAGCAGCCTCCACCTTGGCGCGGTGCACCTTCAAGCCACGCTCTGCATCCTTCCAGGTGCGGTAGAGCCCTTGAACCGAGAGAACCTCGTCGCTGAGACCGGCAAAAGCATCAAGAAGCGCGCGATGCGCATTGGTATCCACCAGTGCGCGATCGTCATGCTGACCGTGAATTTCCACCAGATGCTGGCCAAGCTGGCGCATCATCTGCACCGAGACGGCCTGATCGTTCACATAGGCCTTGGTGCGGCCATCGGCGGATTGCACGCGGCGAAAGATCAGATCGCCGTCGTCATCCAGACCATTTTCACGCAGCAGCAAACGTGCAGGATGATCCATGCCGACTTCGAAAGTCGCCGTCACCTGCCCCTTATCCTCGCCGTGGCGCACGAGACCGCCATCTCCGCGGCCACCAAGGGCCAAGGACAGGCTATCGAGAAGAATGGATTTGCCGGCGCCGGTTTCGCCGGTCAGCACGGAGAGACCGGCCTCGAACCCAAGGTCGAGCCGTTCGATCAGAACGATGTCGCGGATCGAAAGCTGGACCAGCATGGATGACGCCCTTGCCTTACGCTCCGATCAGCTTCTTGCCGGCGCGGGAAATCCAGGATTCGCGGTTTTCACGCGGCTCCAGTCCCTGGCCCTTCAAGAGCTTGTAGGAATCGGCATACCACTGGCTGTCCGGGTAGTTGTTGCCGAGAACGGCAGCTGCCGTCTGGGCCTCGTCCACCAGTCCCATGGCATAATAGGCTTCGGTGAGACGCGCCAGCGCCTCTTCGATCTGGTTGGTGTTCTGGTACTGCTCCACGACGATGCGGAAACGGGACACAGCCGCCAGATATTCCTTGCGCTCCAGGTAATAGCGACCGACCTGCATTTCGCGACCGGCAAGCTGGTCACGCGCAAAGCGGATCTTGGCCTGCGCATCGGCGACATATTCCGAGTCGGGATAGTCGTTGACGACCTTGCTCATCGCTTCGATGGTGCGCTGAGCGGCGCGCTGATCCTGCGTCACGTCGGCGATCTGCTTGGAGTAAGCAAGACCGATCATGTACTGGACGTAAGCGGCGTCTTTCGCCCGTGGATATTGCTTGAGGAAGCGCTGACCAGATGTGATCGCGGCTTCGTTCTTGTTCTGGCGGGTGGCGATGAAGGTGTTCATCACCAGAGCCTTCTGGCCCCACTCGGTAAAGGGGTACTGCTTGTCGATCGCGGTGAACTTGCGACCGGCTTCCGTCATGTTGCCCTTGTTCATATTGGCAAGCGCCTGGCGGTACAACACGTCCGGCGGATCGGTTTCAACGCCAAGCTTGGTAATGTCGATATCGGGATCGGACTGGCAGGCAGTGACCAGCGTTCCGGCGCCAAGCAGCATCAGCGATACGAGCCCAACCCGCACCGTTCCATTCATTGCACCAGACCCTATACGCTTCATTCGACAGTTCCCACTTCCCGCGTCACTACAGAGCTTAGGCTTTCGCAGGCGGTTCTAGCCGCAAAAGCACCAGCAGGGCAACGCAATGATGACGCATTAACGCATTTTTATGGCAGGCGCGCGCGTAAAACACGATAATCCTGACCTCCACCCATACAAGTCCTATTAGCCGGTTGTAATCTGCTTTGCCAGCTTTTTAAGCGATCACGCCACCGCCCTTAGACGGCGCTCAACGACGCCTAACGAAAGGCAAAAGAAAAAGGCTGCCTGGAGGACAGCCTTTATGAAAAGTCGAATGTCTCTCTGGTCTTATGCGGACCAGGGCGAAAATTCAGGCTGGTTGATCGCGACGAATTCACGGGCACGAACGACCGGCTGACGCGCGGCAGGAGCCTCGACGATCTCATAAGCGGTCGGGTCGCTCAGAAGCGCCTTCAGCGCGTTTGCATTGACCTTATGACCACCACGATAGGAGCGGTAGCAACCGATGAACTGCGCGCCGGCAAGTGCCAGATCGCCGACAGCATCGAGCGTCTTGTGACGGACGAACTCGTCCTTTTCGTAGCGCAGGCCTTCCATGTTGATGACCGTGTGGTCGTCGGAGATGACGACCGAATTTTCCAGCGAAGAGCCGAGCGCGTAGCCAGCAGCCCAAAGGCGCTCCACATCACGCATGAAGCCGAAGGTACGAGCGCGCGACAGCTCGTTCTTGAAGGTCTCCGCCGTCAGGTCACCCTTCCAGGTCTGGCGGCCGATCAGCGGCGTATCAAAGTCGATTTCAACCTCGAAGCGCGTACCATCATAAGGGCGGAACTCCGCCCAGGAGGCGCCTGAGTCGATGCGAACCGGCTTGATGACGCGAATGTAGCGACGCTTCACACCGAGATTGACGATACCAACCGATTCGATGGCTTCGATGAACGGTGCGGCGCTGCCATCCATGATCGGCACTTCCGGACCGTCGACTTCAACGATCAGATTGTCGATGCCCATGGCGTAGATGCCGGCCATGACATGCTCGACGGTTGCAACAGACTGTGCGGGCGAACGGCCGATCACGGTGCAGAGGTCGGTATTGCCAACATTGGCAGAAACCGCCTTCACTTCCACCACGGTGCCATTGTCCAGCGTGCGGCTGAAAACGATGCCAGTTCCGGCTTCCGCCGGCTGGAACGTCATGGAGGCCGGATTGCCCGAATGAACGCCGATGCCCTTGAGCTGAACAGGGTTGGCGATAGTTGTCTGGAAACCGAGCAATCCGATGGTCATGCGTATCAAGCCTTTTCATGGGACAGAGCCGACGATGCCGGCTTAGTCCGAAGTCAATTGAGGGGAAATTCGGTCTTCACGCAGACGTTATTTCCCGATCCCATGCTCTTACATACGCACACTGCAGCGCCACCACAAATCACTGTTGATGTCGCTTTGTTACACACTCAAGCATTTGAAAGAATTGGGATAAGCGCCCTCGCCCCACGACGATGAAACACAAATACCCGGGCCTTTCGGACCCGGGTATTCGCTTAACGCAGAATCGCCTGATCGGTTCACCGACCGGCTATCCGATCAGTTCGACTGACGGCGCAGGAAGGCCGGAATTTCGAGCTGATCGTCTTCGTGATGGCTGGCGGAAGCCGGCGACTGGCGACCGTGGTCATCCAGATTGCCGCGACGCGGTGCGTACATGCTCGCTTCCGGGGACATTGGACGACGCTGCTGCGGAGCAAGGCTCGGAGCATCCATCATGTCGGAAGGAACAGCTTCTTCTTCATCGCGACGGCCGAGCGAATTGGTGATTCGCTTCAGCAGACCCATCGGGCCGCGCTCTTCAGGCGCAGCGTGAGCAACCTGTGCGCGGTGATCCATTTCGGCCTTTACGACCGGGGGAAAGTCCTCGACCTTTGGCATGCGAACCGGCTCCGGCTGGCGTGCGACAGGAGCTGGTTCATGATAAACCTGAGCCTGCGGCTGTGCCATGCGCGGAGCCGGCGCTGCGACCTGCTCCGGAGCGTGGTATACAGGTGCCGGAGCAGCCTGAACCGGTGCTGCGGGGCGAGCAACGACCGGCGCTTCGGCCGGAGCAGATGCGAACAGCTTGCTCTGTGGGCGGAACTCGGCTTCTGCCTGTGCCTGGCGCAACTGCTGTTCAGCAGCGGCCAGAGCCAGTTCGCGCTCCATATCGACTTCCGCAGCGCGGATGGTCTGAGCAATCGGATCTACGGACTTTGGTGCCTGCATAACTGGGGCAGGCTGAACTGCGGCCGGTGCGGATGCAACGGCCGCGGAGGGACGGATAACGGGCTTTGCTGCCGCAGCGGCGGCTGCGCGCATCTCGGCGATGTTCTTTTCCATCTGGCCCGGTACACGGTCGATGCCGGTGGCAACGACGGAGACGCGGATAAGGCCTTCGAGCGCTTCGTCGAAAGTCGCGCCGAGGATGATGTTGGCATCCGGATCGACTTCTTCGCGAATACGCGTTGCAGCTTCGTCGACTTCGAAGAGGGTCAGGTCGCGACCACCGGTGATGGAGATCAGGAGGCCCTGCGCGCCCTTCATCGAGGTTTCGTCGAGCAGCGGGTTGGCAATCGCCGCTTCCGCAGCCTGCATTGCGCGGCCTTCGCCGGAAGCCTCACCGGTACCCATCATTGCGCGGCCCATTTCGCGCATGACCGAGCGAACGTCGGCGAAGTCGAGGTTGATGAGACCTTCCTTCACCATCAGGTCGGTAATGCAGGCAACGCCGGAATAGAGAACCTGGTCGGCCATTGCGAAAGCATCGGCAAAGGTCGTCTTGTCATTGGCAATGCGGAAGAGATTCTGGTTCGGAATGACGATCAGCGTATCGACAGACTTCTGCAGCTCTTCGATGCCCTGCTCGGCCAGACGCATGCGGCGTCCGCCTTCGAAGTGGAAGGGCTTGGTAACAACGCCAACCGTCAGGATGCCCTTGTTACGGGCAGCCTGTGCAACGACCGGAGCCGCACCCGTGCCCGTGCCGCCGCCCATGCCGGCGGTGACGAAGCACATGTGTGTACCGTTCAGGTGGTCGATGATTTCATCAATGCACTCTTCGGCAGCAGCGCGGCCGACTTCCGGCTGCGAACCGGCGCCGAGACCTTCGGTGACGTTGACGCCGAGCTGGATAACCCGGTCGGCCTTCGTCATCGTCAGGGCCTGCGCGTCCGTGTTGGCGACAACGAAATCGACGCCCTGAAGACCTGCAGTGATCATGTTGTTGACAGCGTTACCGCCACCGCCGCCAACACCGAAAACGGTGATGCGTGGCTTCAGCTCGGTGATATCCGGCTTTTGCAGCTGTATCGTCATTTTACCATTCCTTCTTTTGATGGCCGGCAACGCCCCGCTGGCCAATTTCTTTGAACTTCACTCATTCCTCTTCCGATACGCAGGAAAAGGATCAGAAACTTTCTTTCAGCCACTGCCCCACGCGAGCGATCCGCCCGCTGCCCATTCCAAACGGCGAGAACATTCCGCTCTGCGCCGCGTGAATTTCAATGTCCGCGATCTGCGGATAGATCATCAATCCGCAAGCGGTAGAAAAGGCCGGGCCCTTGGCCGCAACCGGCAGGCCCGCCACGCCCATCGGACGACCGATGCGCACATTGCGAGCCAGAATACGACGCGCCGTCTCCGGCAGACCGGTGAGCTGGCTTGCGCCACCTGTCAGCACCACGCGCTTGCCCACGATCGGGCTGAAACCGGACTTCTGGATCCGGTCGCGGATCAGTTCCAGCGTCTCCTCGATACGAGCGCGAATGATGCGACTGACCAGTGCTTTCGAAACCTGCGATGGCTGGTCGCGATCGTCTTCGCCAATCGGCGGAACGGCGATCATTTCGCGATCATCCACGCCGCCATTGGCAAGCGACGAACCGTGAACGACCTTCAGACGCTCGGCATCTTCGATGCGCGTGGAAAGACCACGCGCCAGATCGGTGGTGACGTGATGACCGCCGAGACCGATGGCATCCGTGTGCACCAGGCGACCTTCGGCAAAAACCGAAATCGTCGTGGTGCCGCCGCCCATGTCGATGGCAGCACATCCAAGTTCGACTTCGTCGTCCACAAGTGCCGCAAGACCGCTGGCATAGGGGGTCGCAACAATGCCTTCGACCGACAGGTGCGCGCGGTTGATGCAGAGCTCGAGGTTCTTCAGAGCCGTGCGTTCCGCCGTCACCACATGCATGTCCACGCCCAGCAGGTCGCCATACATGGAAAGCGGATCGCGAATGCCGCGCTCGCCATCCAGCGAATAGCCGGTCGGCAGGGAATGAAGGATCGCGCGGTCCTGGCGCAGCGACTGCTGGCTTGCGGCGATCAGAACCTTGCGCAGATCGCCGGATTCCACTTCCTGGCCACCGAGATCGATAGAGGCGGTGTAGATATCGCTCGCCAGACGGCCAGCCGAAACATTGACGATCAGGCTATCGACCGTCAGGCCCGCCATGCGCTCGGCTGCATCGACGGCCAGCCGAATGACGCCTTCCAGCGCGTCGAGGTCGGCAATGACGCCGGATTTCACGCCACGCGAACGCTGATGGCCGATGCCGATCACATCCACCTTATGCGTACGACCGGGAAGAACTTCGCTCTCCTGGCGCGGCGTCAGGCGGCCGATCATGCAAACGACTTTGGTGGAGCCGATATCGAGAACGGAGACCACATGGCTGCGCTTGGACGGCAAGGGCTTCAGACGCGGCAGACCGAATTGGGAAGAACCGAACAAGCTCATGTGTTCTTCTCCGCTTTCTTGAGGGCCTTGCTGCGCGCGTCGACGGCGGCTTGGCGGCGCTCAGCCGCACCTTCCGTCAACTGCACCGTCGTGCGGTCGGAAAGACGCAGGTCAACGGCTGCGACATCGCGCGAAAGGATTTTCTGCTCCATGTCGAGACGAGCAAGAAGCTGCAGCGCCTTCGGCACATTTTCTTCCGGCAGCTTAACGACGATGCCGTTGTCGAGATGCAGGTCCCAGCGACGGCCGGCAACGCGAACATAGGCGCGAACGCGGTTGCGGATTTCCGGCCAGTCGGCAAGTTCGTCGACAAAGCCAGCGGCACCCGTTTCTGCGTCACGACCAACGAAGAGTGGCAGGCCTGCATATTTGTTATCACGCAACGGCGCGATGACGCTGCCGCTCTTTTCGATCAGCGACAGTTCCGAACCGTGCTGCCAGATACCGAAAGCCTGGCGCTCCTTCAGACGAACTTCGATCGTCTTCGGATAAACCTTGCGCACTTCGACATCTTCGACCCAGGGAAGCTCGGTCAATTTCTTACGCGCGGCATTGACGTCAAGCGAGATCAGCGAGGTTGCGCCATCGAGGCCAAGAAGCTGAAAGACTTCGATTTCCGACGTCTGCACATTACCGGAGACCTTCACGTCCTCGACGGCGAAACCGGCGGCGGAGGTCGTAGCCTGAGCGACCAGTTCCGTGTGGCCACCAAGCGACATGCCGTAAAGACCGATGGCAGAGAAGAACACTAGCGTCGAGGCCGTGCCGGTATGGGCCGGAATGTGAATGCGCCCAGTCGCGAGGCTGACACAGAAGCGGAACACGCGACGCAGCGGACGCGGAAGGACGAGGCGATCGTCCGCACCGGCCGATGCGTGGATATCACGCTTTTTGGTTGTCGATCTTTTGCCGTTTACCGCAAGCACGACGCGTCCTCCACCATCCACCGGACAAGCTCACCAAAGGAACGGCCCTGATAAGCCGCCATCTCGGGCACGAGGGAGGTTGGCGTCATGCCTGGCTGGGTGTTGATTTCCAGCCAGATAAGTTCGCCATCTTCTGAGAAACGGTCGTCGTAGCGAAAATCCGAACGGCTTACGCCACGGCAGCCAATCACCTGATGCGCCATGACTGCCAATGATTGGATTCTTTGGTAAATATTCGGTGAAATTTCCGCCGGGATGACATGCTTTGAGCCACCCTTGGCGTATTTTGCATCATAATCGTAAAAATTATGGCCGAGCGGCACCACTTCCGTAACGCCGAGAGCTTCACCATTCATCACGCCCGCAGGTCATTTCACGACCATGAACATAGCGCTCGACCATGACCGAATCGCCATAGCGCCATTCAGCAGAACCAAGCACCTGCGGAGGATGGGACTGGTCTTCCTTGACGATGACGACACCGAAGCTCGAACCTTCGCGAACCGGCTTCACCACATAAGGCGTGGCCATCGGATGCTCCGAACCGATATCGAAGCGGTTCATCAGCTTTTCCGCCGCGACAGGAATGCCAGCGGCAGCAGCGATCTTCTTCGACTGCGACTTGTTCATCGCCAGCGAGGAAGCCGCAACACCGGAATGCGTGTAGGGAATTTCGAGATATTCGAGGATGCCCTGGATCGTACCGTCTTCACCGAAAGGGCCATGCAGCGCATTGAAGGCGACATCAGGCCTAAGATCGGCAAGAACGGCAGCGATATTGCGATCGACATCCACACGCGTGACCTTATAGCCCTCGCCTTCCAGCGCGGATGCGCAAGCTTCTCCCGACGAGAGGCTGACCGGCCGCTCCGCAGAAAACCCACCCATAAGAACAGCCACGTGCTTGCCGCTCATAACAACCTCTAACACCTGAAATTCCAGACGAGGCACCGGAACCGGAATGGTTCACGATTCTCTCGCCCGACCCGTACGAGACACTTAAACGTCATTAAGGTTAACGAAGCGTTTACTTTCCTTAACCGAAACGGCCTGCGGTGCGATTTTTGTTAAAGAATCACATGAGGCACGGATTCCTTCCTTGGAATCAGAGTGTTGCGGTCGACGCAAGATTCAGAATTTGAACTGGATCAAATAAATCCGTTGCGCGGAGTTCGAGCATCGGCATCGAAAGCAAGATCGATTCGTTAAGATCGGCAGTTTTTCCCCAGGGTTTTAACACTCGCGACCTACCGACCCGATGCACCACCCAACATGGTGACAACAGCGAGTTGATTGTCCGGCGACCCCTGCCGCCAGCGGAAAAATCCGCCCATCCTCGTATTTTTTGCTGCTTATTGCGCTTTAAGCGTTTCAAAGGATCGAAAATTGCGTTAACGCAACCGCAACCTACCCAAGGGTTTATAAGTCTTACTTAACAATGGAACCAACATAATGACTGACGCGATATCTCCTGTATCGCCGACAGCTGACAAGCCGAACGATGTAAAGACAAATTCGCCTGCACGAGTTCTTACTGCCAGCCTGGTCGGCACGACCATCGAGTTCTTCGATTTCTACGTTTATGCGACCGCCGCCGTGCTCGTGTTTCCGACGCTGTTCTTCCCTAACAGCGATCCGATGACGGCGCTGCTTGCATCCTTCGCCACCTTCTCGATCGCCTTCTTCGCCCGTCCCCTCGGCGCTCTGGTGTTCGGCCACTACGGTGACCGCGTCGGCCGCAAGACGACGCTCGTTGCAGCGCTGTTGACGATGGGCGTTTCGACCGTCGTGATCGGTCTTCTGCCATCTTACGAGACAGCCGGCGTCCTCGCTCCGCTGCTGCTTGCGCTGTGCCGTTTCGGTCAGGGCTTCGGCCTTGGCGGCGAATGGGGCGGTGCGGTTCTTCTCGCAACGGAAAACGCCCCTCCCGGCAAACGCAACTGGTATGCGATGTTCCCGCAGCTCGGCGCACCGGTCGGCCTCTTTCTGTCGTCCGGCATCTTCTGGCTGCTTCTGCATGTCATGTCGAATGAAGCGCTGATCTCCTGGGGCTGGCGTATTCCTTTCATCGCCTCGACGCTGCTGATCGCCGTCGGTCTGTGGGTTCGTTTCTCCATTTCGGAAACGCCTGCCTTCCAGAAGGCCATCGACAAGCATGAGCGCGTTGCCGTTCCTGCCAAGGAAATCTTCACCAAGTACAAGCGCAGCCTGTTCCTCGGCACCTTTGTCGCGCTCGTCACCTTCGTGCTGTTCTACATCGCAACCGCCTGGCTGCTGTCCTACAACGTCAAGGTCCTGAAGATCCCCTTCCTCGACGCGCTGGAAATCCAGATCCTCAGCGCCGTGGTCTTCGGTATCTTCATTCCGCTGACCGGCATTGTCGGCGACAAGGTCGGTCGTCGCCTGTCGCTGATCGTCATCACGGTCCTGATTGCCGCCTTCTCCTTCCTGCTTCCGGTTCTGCTGGGCGGCGGCGAGGCGGGCGTTGCGGTCTTCGCGGCGTCGGCAATGGCCCTTATGGGCATGACCTACGCCCTGATCGGTGCAGCACTGGCAGCGCCGTTCCCCACCAGCGTGCGCTACACCGGTGCGTCGCTGACCTTCAACTTCGCAGGCATCGTCGGCGCCTCGCTCGCACCTTATATCGCGACCTGGCTGCAGACGAATTACGGCATGCCAGCCGTCGGCTACTATCTCGGCCTGGCTGCTGTCATCACGCTGATCTGCATCCTCGCCTCCGGCAAGGACGAAGTATAACGTCATCGGATGAGGCGGCGCGCCATCACGGATGCGCCGCTTGAAGCCTGAATCAACCTCACAAAAAAGCCCCCGAAGTTTCTGACTTCGCGGGCTTTTTTAGTTTCTACACTCACTCACCTGGGTGAATTTTATGCCGGTTAGAGCGACGGGCATCGCTGATCCAGATTGCAGCCCAAACGCCCGCACTGATCAGCAATGGTAAAACATACAGAAAAAAGAATGTCGCCAAGTTCATGGCCGCAGCCTTCCGAGCACGTGTCTTGCACCCAAATGTAATAGCAAAGCAGCCAAAAGCCAAGTGAGGGTAGAGACAACGATCCCCCAAGAGATCGTGAGCCCTGCCCCATTTGCGAGGGACACAGCTGGCGCAATGAAGCCAGCTGCTATGCAGGCGGTAGAAAGACGGTCAATAGAGTTGGCCAAAAGCTTGGTACGTTCATTATGCACCAAGCTCACGATCACGCTCCCAGAAACGGCTCGACTTCCCGGCCTGGCATGAAGAGCCCGAGGCGCTTGATTTCCCATTCGAGACGAATGCCGGAATTTTCGAAGACCCGCTTGCGCACGGCTTCACCGAGATATTCGAGATCGTAGCCCGTGGCGTGGCCGGTATTGATCATGAAATTGCAATGCAGCGACGACATCTGTGCGCCGCCGATCACCATGCCGCGACCGCCCGCCTCGTCGATCAGCTCCCAGGCGGAGTGACCTTCAGGGTTCTTGAAGGTCGAACCGCCCGTCTGTTCGCGGATCGGCTGAACCGTCTCGCGGTGGTGACGCACCGCGTCCATGTCGGCGCGGATTTTCGCACGGTCTTCCGGATAGCCTTCGAAGAGCGCACCGGTGAAAATCAAATCCTTATCGGCGCCTGAGTGCCGGTAGCTATACTGCATATCGGCGTTGGACAGCACATGGCTGTTGCCCTTGCGATCCACCGCATAGACTTCAATCACACGGTCGCGGGTCTCGCCACCATTGGCGCCGGCATTCATGCGCAGCGCGCCGCCGATGGAACCCGGAATACCATAATAGAAATGGAAGCCGCCGATGCCGTTATCCATCGCCATGGCCGCGATATGCTTGTCCGGGCAAATCGCACCGGCCTTGATGCGGTTCTCGCCCGCAAGCTCCACCTGACCAAAGCCCTTGGCGGACAAACGCACGACCACGCCCGGAATGCCGCCATCGCGGACCAGCAGGTTGGAACCGACGCCAACGACTGTCAGCGGAACATCTTCCGGCAGAAGCTTGAGGAAGGTGATGAGATCATCCGTATCGTGGGGCTGGAACATCAGTTCCGCAAGACCACCGGCCCTGAACCACGTCACGCGGTCCATTGGCGAGTCCGGCGTCACACGTCCTCTTAGTTCCTTCACCCCGTCGCCGAGCCTTCCCAGCAACTTTACCCCATCCACCTGTCTCATGCAGACTTTCCTGAAATGCTATCCAATTCCGAGGGCAGCGCCGCCGCCCACTGCGTAATATTACCAGCCCCCAAGAGAACCACGAAATCACCCGGATTCGCAATGGCTGCCACCGTCTTTGCCAGATCGTCCCGCGAGGCGAGGTACCGGGCATCGCGATGTCCCGCAGCCCTGGTCGCAGAAACCAGCGTCTCGGAGTTCACGCCCTCGATGGCATCTTCACCCGCAGCATAAACCGGAGCAAGAAGAATTGTGTCCGCATCGTTGAAGCAGTGAGCAAAATCCTCAAACAGGCTCGACAGACGCGTGAAACGGTGCGGTTGATGCACGGCGATGATACGGCCCTTGCAGGCTTCACGCGCGGCCTTCAACACCGCCTTGATTTCCACCGGATGGTGGCCGTAATCGTCGAAGACCTGAACGCCGTTCGATTCACCCGTCAGCGTAAAGCGGCGCTTGACGCCACCGAAGGAGCCGAGCCCCTTCTTGATGTCGGCTTCGGAGATGCCAAGCCGGTTGGCAACAGCGATCGCCGCCGTGGCATTCGAGATATTGTGACGGCCGGGCATCGGCAGGACGAGATCCTTGAAGGAGAACACCTTGCCCGTACGGCGACGGCGAATTTCCACATCGAAGACGGACTTCGTGCCGTCGATGCGGACATTGGAGAAGCGCACGTCAGCCTGCGGGTTCTCGCCATAGGTGATGACCTTGCGATCCTCGATCTTGCCGACCAGCGTCTGCACTTCCGGATGGTCCAGGCACATGACGCCGAAGCCATAGAAAGGTACGTTCTCGACGAACTGACGGAAGGCTTCACGCACCGCATCGAAATTGCCGTAATGGTCAAGATGCTCCGGATCGATATTGGTCACGACCGCAACATCGGCGGGAAGCTTCAGGAAGGTGCCGTCGGATTCGTCGGCCTCCACCACCATCCACTCGCCCTCGCCCATGCGGGCATTGGTGCCGTAGGCATTGATGATGCCGCCATTGATAACGGTCGGATCGAGATTGCCGGCTTCTAACAGCGTCGCCACCATAGAGGTGGTCGTGGTCTTGCCATGCGTACCGCCAATGGCGATTGCATTGCGAAAACGCATCAGTTCAGCCAGCATTTCCGCACGGCGAACGATCGGCAGATGTTTTTCGCGCGCGGCAACCAGTTCAGGGTTGTTCTTCTTGATGGCAGTCGACACCACCACCACTTCCGCGTCGCCAAGGTTTTCGGCCTTGTGCCCGACGAAAACCTCGATGCCCTTATCGCGCAGACGCTGCACATTGGCGCTGTCTGCCTGATCGGAGCCTTGAACGCGATGACCAAGATTGTGCAGCACTTCGGCAATGCCGCTCATGCCGATGCCGCCAATTCCGATGAAATGGACAAGACCGATGGCTTTCGGCATCTTCATGGATGCACTCCTTCATTTTCCGATTTGAATTGCTGAACGCTTTTCCCCGCTGCGATTGCCTCCACAAGATCGGCAAGACGCTTTGCCGCATCCGGTTTACCGGTGGCCTTGGCTGCAGCTGCCGTCTTTTCCAGTCGCACCGGATCGTTCATTGCATCTGCGAGCAGGGCCGAGAGCGCTTTTGGCGAAAGCTCGGGCTGCTTGATGACGCTGGCACCGCCTGCGGCGGAAAGGGCCGCGGCATTGGCCGCCTGGTCGTGATCGAGGGCATGCGGATAGGGAACGAGCACCGAAGGACGGCCGATCACCGAAAGCTCCGAAACGGTCGAGGCGCCGGAGCGGCTAATGACCAGATCGGCCTGTGCGATCCGCTCGGCCATATTGCCGAAGAAGGGGGAGATATCCGCCTTGACGCCGAGCTTCTTGTAGGATTCGACGACGCTGTCCTTGTCCTCGACACGCGCCTGCTGCGTCAGTGTAATACGGCTGCGCAATTCGTTTGGAAGAAGGCAGATGGCCGCAGGAACGGCTGCTGAGAAGAACTGTGCGCCCTGGCTTCCGCCAAACACCACAAGGTTGAAATCTTCACCCGCCTGAGACGGCGTATAGGGCACCTCGGCAGCAGAAAGCACCGCCGGGCGAACAGGGTTGCCGGTCATGACGATCTTGTCACCGAACTCGCCCTTGTTCTCCGGCAGGAAGCCCCCGGCAATTGCCTTCACCCGCTTTGCCAGCGCCTTGTTGGCGCGGCCCATGACGGCATTCTGTTCATGCAGCAGCGAAGGGACGCCCATGCCGGTCGAGGCGAGAAGCGGCGGCACTGTCGGATAACCACCGAAGCCGACCACGGCGACCGGCTTCAGCCGCGTCATCAGCTTGCGCGCGGAGCGAAGACCGGTCCACAGCGTTGCCAGCGCCTTGATGACACGAATGGGATTTTTCGAGCCAATCGTGGCAGACGGCACAACATGAATTTCATCGGCAGGAAATTTGCCCGCATAGCGCTCGGCGCGGCTGTCCGTCACCAGATGCACGGAATAGCCTCGGGCCTTCAACTCATAAGCCAGAGCCTCGGCTGGAAAAACATGGCCGCCGGTTCCCCCGGCGGCAAGCATAACAATACCCTTGGTCATAACTCTTTACTCCGCAGGAAGACCCGCGCCCACGCGGAAGAAGCTGCGCTCCTGCGCGCGCTTCTCGGGTCTATGTCGTGTGAGCGCCAGCAGGAAACCGGCGGTGACGCAGATCGCCATCATCGAGGAGCCGCCATAGGAAATCAGCGGCAGCGTCATGCCCTTGGCAGGCATGAGTTCGAGATTGACGCCGATATTGATCATCGACTGCATGCCGATCTGAAGCACGAGACCTGCCACCGCAAAGCGGACGAAATCGTCCTTTTCCTTGAAGGCGTGGCTTAAGCCCCGCAGCACGATGAAGGCGAAGATCGCAACCAGCGCCATGCAGAAAAGGATACCGAATTCCTCTGCCGCAACGGAGAAGATGAAGTCTGTATGGCTATCTGGAATGATGCGCTTGACGATGCCTTCACCCGGACCCTGGCCGAACCAGTCGCCGCGGATGATCGCTTCACGGGCGGTATCCACCTGGAATGTATCGCCCTCGCCCGTCCAGAATCGGTCGATACGACCAGCCACGTGTGGAAGCGTAAGATAAGCGGTGACAATGCCGCCAACCCCAAGTCCGCCGAGCATGATGATCCAGAACCACGGCACGCCGGCCATGAAGAACATGCCACCCCAGACGACGGATGTCAGGATCGTCTGGCCGAAGTCCGGCTGGGCGATCAGAAGAGCGGCAACAATGCCGAAGGTGATGATGGCAAAAAGATTGCCTGGAATTTCCGGGTGACGAGCGCGCTCGGCAAAAAGCCAGGCGCAGACAATGACGAAGGCCGGCTTCATGAATTCGGACGGCTGAATGGAGAAGCTGCCGATCGAAATCCAGCGGCGCGCACCCTTGACCTCAATGCCGAAGAACAGCGCGAAGATCATCATCAGGAGCGATGCGATCAACAGCACGATGGCAACGCGCCGCACCTGGCGTGGCGAGAGGAAGGAAAGGCCGATCATGATCGCCATCGACGGAACGATGAACATCGCCTGACGCTCGACAAAGAAGAAGCTGTTGAGACCGATGCGCTCGGCAACTGCAGGCGACGCGGCGAAGGACAGCATCAGACCGATGCCGATGAGCGCAATGAAAGCCGCCAGAAAGAAGCGATCGATTGTCCAGAACCATTCCGCGACTGGACCGCGGTCAGTACGGCTTACCATGTCTTCAGCGCTCCTTTTGCACGTCCACCAGCATCGTCACACCATCGAGTGCGGCGACGTGGGACACGAACGAATCACCACGTATTTCGAAATTCTTATATTGATCGAAGCTTGCGCAGGCCGGAGATAGCATCACGACATTGCCGCTCGCCCCTTCGGCAAGGGCATCGGCCGCAGCATGCTGTACTGCCTTGTCCAGCGTGCCGGAGATCTCATAGGGCACAGCCTCACCCAGCGTCGCAGCGAACTCCGCAGCCGCCTCGCCAATCAGATAAGCCTTGGCGATACGCGAGAACAATGGCGAAAGGCTGGTAATGCCGCCGGCCTTCGGCAAGCCGCCCGCAATCCAATAGATACGGTCATAGCTCGACAGCGCCGGTGCAGACGCATCCGCATTGGTCGCCTTGCTGTCATTGATGAAGGTGACGTTGCCACGCCGCCCAACCGGTTGCATCCGGTGCTTCAGGCCGGGGAATGATTTCAGACCCGCCTTCACCTCTTCCTCGGAGATGCCGACTGCGAGGCAAGCCGCAATCGCAGCCGCCGCATTCTGCGCATTGTGGCTACCGCGCAGCGTCTGGATACCGTCAAGATCGACAAGCAGTGACGACGTGCCGCCCTCGGCCTTCATGATCCGGCTGCCTTCGGCGTAAAGCCCGTCAGCCACCACATTGCGCTTCGATATCCGGCTGACTTTCACGCCAGCGCGCTCGATACGATCGGCAATCAGCGTGCAGAAGCTATCATCGACACCCACAATGGCGGTATCGCTTCCTGCAACGAGACGCTCCTTCACATCGGCATAATGCTGCATCGTGCCGTGGCGATCCAGGTGATCGGGTGTCAGATTGAGCAGGATGCCAGCCGTCGGGTTCAATGTCGGCGCGAGATCGATCTGATAGGACGAGCACTCGACGACATAGAAGCGTTCGGCTTTCGGCGGATCGAGGCTGAGAACGGCCGTGCCGATATTGCCGCCAAGCTGCGTATCGCGGCCTGCGGATTTCAGAATATGCGCAATCAGAGCCGTGGTGGTGGATTTGCCATTCGTGCCGGTAATGGCGATGAACGGGCAATCCGGCGCATGGGCACGGCGTTCGCGCACGAAAAGCTCGATATCGCCAATCACCTCAACGCCCGCCGCCTTGGCAAGATCGACCGACCAGTGCGGCTTCGGATGGGTCAGCGGCACGCCGGGTGCCAGCACGAAAGCGGCAAGCTTAGACCAATCGAGCGTGCGCAGATCGGCAGTCGGAATCCCCTCCCCGTGAGCCTTCGCAACGCTATCGGGGTTGTCATCGAAAGCGATCACATTTGCGCCGCCAGCGACCAGCGCTCTTGCAGTCGCGAGGCCAGAACCGCCGAGACCGAAGAGTGCAACCTTTTTATCCGCAAAAGAGGTGACGGGGATCATCGCTTACCTCAGCTTCAGCGTGGCAAGGCCGAGCATGGCGAGACCGACGGAGATGATCCAGAAGCGGATCACGACCTGACTTTCCGTCCAGCCCTTCTTTTCGAAATGATGGTGGATCGGCGCCATCAGAAACACGCGCCGTCCGGTGCGCTTGAACCAGAAGACCTGAATGATGACGGAAAGCGTCTCCATGACGAAGAGACCACCGACGATCACCATCACGATCTCATGCTTGACCGCAACGGCGATGGAACCGATCAGGCCGCCAAGCGCCAGGGAGCCGGTGTCGCCCATGAAAATAGCGGCTGGCGGCGCATTGAACCAGAGGAAGCCGAGCCCCCCGCCGATGACCGCGCCGACGATCACGGCAAGCTCACCTGTTCCGGGCACGAAATTGATTTGAAGGTAGTTGGCGAAAATCGCATTGCCGACGAGATAGGAAATCACACCGAAGGTCGCCGCTGCAATCATCACCGGCACGATGGCAAGACCATCGAGACCATCCGTCAGGTTCACCGCATTACCGGCTGCGACGATGACAAAAGCGCCAAAGAGAACGAAGAAATAGCCGAGATTGATCACGAATTCCTTGAAGAAGGGAAAGGCGACCGAACTTCCAAGCGTTCCGCCATGCGGTGCCGTGGCAAGCGCAATCTTCATCATGAAGAACGTGGCAATGGCAGCGATAACGAATTCGATGCCAAGACGCGCCTTGCCGGAAAAGCCCTTGTCGCTCTGCTTCGTCACCTTCAGGTAGTCGTCGTAAAAGCCGATGGCGCCGAAGCCAAGCGTCACCAGAAGAACCGCGACGACATATACATTCGACAGATCGGCCCAAAGCAGCGAGCCGCCGAGGATACCGGCAAGGATCATCAAGCCGCCCATGGTCGGCGTACCCGCCTTCTTGAAGTGCGTCTGCGGGCCGTCGGCACGGATCGGCTGACCCTTGCCCTGACGAATGCGCAGCGAATTGATGATGGCCGGTCCGAACAGGAAGACGATGAGCGCCGAGGTAAAGAGCGCTGCACCCGCCCGGAACGTGATGTACCGGAACAGGTTAAAGATTTGAATTTTGTCCGACAGTTCAACGAGCCAGATCAGCATGTTTGCCCTTTCGAAAGGCGGTCGAAGCGGCGGGCGGGAGGTAAAACCAGCGCCGCTTCAAGGTCCTTGTTTCCGTATCGCGCGCAGAAAGCCGAAAAATTCGGACTTTCAGGCTTTCTAATTCTGGCGCTCCGTCTCGGGGAATGCCGGATACTTGTCAAGAAGAGCCGAGACAATCTTGCCGAAACCGATGCCAAGTGACGATTTTATCATCACCACATCGCCCGGCTGCACCCACTTCAGAACGAATTCAGCCAGTTCAGCGGTCGTCGGGAACCAGGACACATTGACGCTGTCCGGAAGCGCGTCGCGAAGATGCGCCATCGATTCTCCGGCAAGCCAGACATGTTCGATGCCGGCAGACAGGATCGGACCGGAGAGTTCCTCATGCACTTCCGCGGCAAACTCGCCCATTTCCAGCATGTCGCCGAGAACTGCAATGCGCCGCCCGTTGCCACTCACTTCCGCCTGCGCCAAAAGCGCAATCGCTGCACGCATGGACGCCGGGTTGGCGTTATAGCTCTCGTCGATCAAAAGGAACGAACCATCGCCGACCGACAGGCGGTGACGCTCTCCTCTGCCCTTGACGGGTCGAAGCGCACCAAGCGCATGGAAAGCACGATCGAGGTTTGCACCGGTCACCGCGACGACTCCGAGAGCAGCCATGGCATTCTCGGCAACATGACGACCCGGCGTGCCGATATTCAGCTCGCTTGTCTCGCCATTGATGATCGCCCAGATGGTCGAGCCGTTCGGCGTGCTTTCGAAGTCGGCAAGCCGGAAATCGGCCTTGGCATGCTGGCCGAAGGTCAGAATATGCTCGATGCCGACATTGATCGCCGCTGCTTCCAGCCGTTCGAACTGCGCATTGTCACGATTGAGAATGACCGCACCACCTGGCAGAACGCCTTCGAATATTTCTGCCTTGGCATCGGCGATTTCTTCAAGACTGTTGAAGTTGCCAAGATGTGCCGCCGCAATCGTGGTGATGATCGCCACATGCGGCTTGACCTGCTTGACCAGCGGGCGGATTTCGTTCGGGTGGTTCATGCCCACTTCGAACACGCCGAATTCGGTATCGGCGGGCATGCGCGCCAGCGTTAGCGGCACGCCCCAGTGATTGTTGAAGGACGAGACCGCGGCATGTACCTTGCCGGAAGGAGCCAGCACTTGCCGCAGCATCTCCTTGGTCGTGGTCTTGCCGACAGAACCGGTGACCGCAATGATACGTGCCGAGGTCCTTTCACGCGCAGCAATACCGAGCTTGACGAGGGCGGAGAGAACGTCATCGACGACGATCATCGGCACCGTCAGGCGTCCAAGTGCAGGCAGTTTGGCCTCGGCCACGACCATCAGGCTCGCGCCATTGGCAACGGCAAAACTCGCATAATCATGGCCGTCAACGCGGTCGCCCTTGATAGCGAAGAACGCCTCGCCCTGCTGCACAGTGCGGCTGTCGATGGAAATTCCCGTGATACCTTGCGGCAGATTGCCGACCGGACGTCCCGCCGTAACGGCAATCATGTCCGCAACTGTCCATAACCAGTTCAAATCTTCAATCCTTCCAGCGCCGAACGCACCTGTTCATGGTCGGAAAATGGCAGCGTGACGCCGCCAACGATCTGACCTTCCTCGTGCCCCTTGCCCGCAACGATCAATGTGTCTCCATTCCCCAGCATCGACACGGCATGGCGGATGGCCTCTGCGCGGTCGGCAATTTCCAGTGCGCCCTGTGCTGCCGCCATGATCTCGGATCGGATGGTGGCAGGCTCCTCGGAGCGCGGATTGTCGTCGGTGACGATCACAATGTCAGAAAGCCGGGTCGCCACCTCGCCCATGATCGGACGCTTGCCCTTGTCGCGGTCGCCGCCGCAGCCGAAAACGGTGATGATGCGGCCGGATGTGAAGGGGCGAACGGATGTCAGAACATTCTCCAGCGCGTCCGGCTTGTGGGCATAATCCACATAAGCCAGCGCGCCGTTTTTCGTCTGCCCGACCAGTTCGAGACGACCGGCGGCACCGATCAGCTTTTCCAGCGCCTTCATCGCAACCGACGCGGAAACGCCCGTCGACATGGCAAGACCCGCCGCAACCAGCGCATTCGCCACCTGGAAATCACCTGCGAGAGGAATATCCACCTCGTGGATTGCGCCCTCGTGATGAACTTCGATCATCTGCTTGTGACGGAAATGCTCAACGCGCTTCAGCGCCAAGTACTCGCCTTTGCGGCCAACAGTGCGCACATCATGACCAGCCTTGGTCGCCACGTCGATTGCTTGCGCGGACCACGGATCGTCGGCAAATATCACCACCGGCGAGCCCTTTGGCAGAAGCGTATCGAACAGCCGCATCTTGGCCGCCATATAGTCGTCGACCGTCGGATGGTAATCCATATGGTCGCGACCGAGATTGGTAAAACCGGCAGCGGAGAGCTTGACGCCGTCCAGGCGACGCTGATCGAGACCGTGGCTGGAGGCTTCCATTGCGGCGTGGGTAACGCCTTCCGACGCCAACTCGGCCAGAAGCGCATGCAGAGAAACAGGATCGGGTGTGGTCAGCGAACCGTAATCTTCGCGGCCCGGCGCAATAACACCAGTCGTGCCGATCTGCGCGGCTGGATGACCGGCAAAGGCCCAGATCTGACGGGTAAAGGACGCAACAGAAGTCTTGCCGGCCGTGCCGGTGACGGCGACCATCGTCTCGGGCTGCTTCCCGTAAAAGCGGGCGGCGGCGAGCGCGAGATACAATCTGGGATCGGAGACGACAAGAACCGGCACATCTGCGGAAATAGGCTGGCCGGAAACGATCGCGACTGCACCCTTGGCAACAGCATCCTGCACGAAACTCGCGCCATCCGCCTTGTTGCCGGCAACAGCGACGAAGAGCGCGCCCGGCGCGACCTTGCGGCTATCAGCCGTGATCGAGGTGATGGTCAGCGCTCCGGCATCCGTCCGAAGCAACTCATTCAGTTCCGGAAACGACTGTCCCGATAGATCTCGCAAATTCATTGATGTGTCCGTCATGTCCCCCCGACGCGAATCGCCGGTCCATCATAAGCTGTACCAATCAATAAGACACGAGCAAGGCCGAGCCATCCTTGCCGAACTTCGGCTTCACGCCGAGGATCGCGGCAGAGCGGGTGATGATGTCGTGCACCATTGGAGCCGCGGACGTACCTGCAAGTGCAGCGCCGTTACCCTTGTCTGTCTTCGGTTCGTCGATGAAGGAAAGCACCACATATTCCGGCTTCTCCATCGGGAACGCCGAGAGGAAAGCGTTGAAGTTCTTGTCGTGCACATAGCGGCCATTGACCACCTTATCGGCCGTGCCGGTCTTGCCACCAACATTGAAGCCTTCCACACGGGCGTTGCGGCCAGAACCATTGACGCCGTTCCATTCGAACAGGAAGCGCATGTCGCGGCTGGTGGTGGGCTTGATCACCTGCTTCGCCACCGCATCGGCCTGTTCAACCGTACGCGGGAGGAACGTCGGCTCGATCAGCTTGCCGCCATTGACGAGGGCCGCACCGGCAATCGCCGTCTGCAATGGAGTGGTCGAGACGCCGTGGCCGAAGGAAATCGTAATGGAGTTGATCTTCTTCCATTGGCGCGGCTGTGTCGGCATGGCCACTTCCGGCAATTCCGTCTGCATCCGGGACAGCAGGCCAAGGCGTGTCAGGAATTCCTTATGGCCTTCGGTCCCGACCGTGTCGGCGATTTTCGCCGTACCAATGTTGGACGAGTACTGGAAAATTTCCGGCACGGACAGGATGCGACCCTTGCCGTGGAAGTCCTTGATGGTGAAGCCACCGATGCGGATCGGGAAGCGTGCATCGAAAGTGGAACCCAGCGAGATACCGCCCTCGTCCAGACCCATGGCGATGGTGAAGGACTTGAACGTCGAGCCCATTTCGAACGTACCGTTCGACATGCGGTTCAGCCAGCCTTCCTTGGCGCCTTCCGCCGGATTGTTCGGATCATAGTCCGGCAGCGACGCCATGGCGAGGATTTCACCCGTGTGGACGTTGATGACGACAGCACCTGCGCCAATTGCCTGGAACTTCTGAATGGCGTTGACCACCACTTCGCGCACGATCGCCTGGACGCGCAGATCGATGGAAAGCCTTACAGGCTCAAGCGGCTGGTCGGAGGTCATGCCAAGCGCGGTCAAATCCGCAAGGCCCTGGCTGTCGAGATAGCGTTCCATACCGGCAACGCCGCGGTTGTCGATGTTCACGTGACCGACGACATGCGCCGCCGTCGGACCGCCCGGATAGAAGCGGCGCTTCTCAGGCCTGAAACCGATGCCGGGAATACCGAGCGCCAGGATCTGGCTCTGCTGCTTCGGCGTCAACTGACGGCGCAGCCACTGGAAGCGCGAACTGGATGTCAGCTTCTGGTAAGTGCCGCGCGTATCGAGATCGGGCAGAACGGTGCGGAGCTTCTCGATTGCCTCGTCGACATCGACGATGCGATGCGGTTCGGCAAACAGCGAAACAGTGCGGATGTCGGTCGCCAGTACCTCGCCATTGCGGTCCAGCAGATCGGGACGCGAGGCCATCAGCCTGTCGGCGGGCGCAATGCTGGAAACGGTTTCCTGCTGGGCCAAGCCATATTGCACCAGACGGCCGCCGATGACGCCGTAAAAGCAGACGAAGCCGAAGATCAACAGGCCAACGCGGCTCTTTGCCTGCGAAGCGCGCTTCTTGCGTGCGCCTTCAAAGGCAGCATGGTCCGCTCCGCCGATCGTGCTGGCGGAGAAATGGGCCTTGCTCTTCAAAACCATGACGCGGGAGAGAAAAGACATCAGTCCACCGATCCTGTTATCGTTTCATCCATTTCACCAGACTCGTCACCCACCGGCGCTCTTGGAGCAGGCATTGGCTGCTTGGGCGCACGGGTGACATGCGAGCGTGGCGCCGGTGCCGGAACAGGCTTGCCGCCGGTGGCGACAATCTGGCCGGCAGGCGCCGATTTGGGCTTGGCGCCGCCAAGTGTGGCGCCGGGCTTGGAACCGTTGACCGCCGCGGCGATCACGTCTTCGACACTCATGCCTTCCGGCTCCGGCGGCTTTGGCAACTGCGAACGCAGCATTGGAAGTTCCTGCGGCTGTGCCAGCTGCGTCGGCAGCGTCGGCGTCAGCTGAAGATCCGCCTGATAGGCATTGACCAGCCGATGCAGCCGGTTGGGCTGCGTCAGCAAAGCCCAGTCGGCCCGCAGAAGATCGATCGTATCGCGCTCCAGCTTGATCTCGGCTTCGAGCTTCTTGACCGATTCAAGCTTGAGATCGGCCTGATGCTTGATGGAATAGGTGACGACGGCCGCCGACACCATCACAC
The DNA here is from genome assembly GCF_030819275.1 of Agrobacterium larrymoorei. Taxonomy (GTDB): domain Bacteria; phylum Pseudomonadota; class Alphaproteobacteria; order Rhizobiales; family Rhizobiaceae; genus Agrobacterium; species Agrobacterium larrymoorei_B. The sequence continues at coordinate 1,903,880 of NZ_JAUTBL010000002.1, forward strand.
CGACGAGAATGAGGTCGAGTGTGCGCAGCATGTCAGCCTCCCATCTTTTCAAGGCTGGCGAGATCGGGAAGGTCGAAAATGGAGATGTCCGCCGGACGGGCCGGAGCGGTTGTTCGCACCCCAGCGCGCAGCTTGGCGGAACGGGCACGCGGGTTGAGCTCCGCCTCTTCCTCGCTCGCCGCAACCATCGGCTTGCCGAGCGAATCGAAGATCGCCGGCTTGTCTTCCACCATCGGCATATGGCGTGAACCCGCCGCGCGGCCGGAACGATCGGCAAAATATTTCTTCACGATGCGGTCTTCCAGTGAGTGGAAGGTGACGACGACGAGACGGCCGCCGGGCTTCAACACCTGTTCGGCCGCAAACAAGGCCTTTGCCAGCTCGCCCAACTCATCATTGACGAAGACGCGCAGCGCCTGGAAGACGCGGGTCGCTGGATGGATCTTATCCTTCGCCTTGCGCGGCGTGACGATTTCGATCAGCCCGGCAAGGTCGCGCGTCGTGCGGAAGGGCTCTTCCGCACGCTTCTTCTCGATGGCACGGGCAATACGTCCTGCCTGCTTTTCCTCACCGAGAAAGCCGAAGATGCGGATCAGATCGCCGACCTTGCAGCGGTTGACGACATCGGCGGCGGAAACGCCGGATGCCGACATGCGCATATCGAGCGGGCCGTTCTTCTGGAAGGAGAAGCCGCGCTCGGCCTCATCGATCTGCATGGACGAGACACCGATATCCAGCACCACGCCATCGAGCCCTTGGGCCGGCGCATGCGCTGCCAGGTCGGAAAACTGCGAGTGAATGAGAGAGAGCCGCCCGCCATTGGCGGCAACCATCGGCTGGCCGCCAGCGATTGCAGTTGGATCACGATCAAGAGCGATGACATGAGCGCCGCGGTCGAGGATCGCCTGGGTGTAGCCGCCAGCACCAAACGTGCCGTCGAGAATGATCTTGCCTTCCGCGGTATCAAGCGCGCTCAAAACTTCGCGAAGGAGAACCGGAATGTGGCGAACAGGTCCGCCACCGGCATCAGAAGATCGTCCGCCAGAATTCGCCGCCATTCCGTGTCCCCGCCTTATACGGGGCGAACAGCAGAAAAACTGCGCCCCGCTCTTGCCGCCGTCTGCGCCTCGTGAAACGCGTCCGGCTGCCACAACTGAAAATGATCCGCCCGACCGACAAAGGTCACTTCGGTGGTGATACCGGTGAAGTCCCGGATGAAATCCGTGACCATCAACCGCCCTTCCCCGTCGAGCTTCATGAACACGCCGCCACCGTGAACCAGCAGCGACATTGCATTTGCTTCCGGCGAAAACGCATCCATCGACGCGATCTGCCGCTCGTAGCGATCCAACAGGTCCGGCCCGCCAATGCTGATGGCCGGAAAGGCGAAATCCTGAAGGCAATAAAGCTCTTGGATATCGCGCTGCGCCAACACCGAACGAAACGCCGACGGAACCGAAACACGCCCCTTGGCGTCGATCCTGTTCGTCACATTCGATAAAAAGCGCCCCATATGACAACTCGCCAGAAACGCCTGAAGCCGCATGCTCAGGCGACACCGATACGCACGACAAATCGCTGACCGGCAGAACCAAACATTCTGCAGCCTTGGAAAGGCCTTTCATCCGTTTCAGCGATTGCGGGTCAAAAACACGACCCCTTGTGGTGTGCATTTGGGATATCATGGGACACTATGGGCGTCAATGGGAGAAGGCGGCGCGAACCGACTTCGGATTCGAATATTCATATCCCGTTAAGTTTAACGAATGGTTTACCGGCCGCGCTTTCGAGCGCCCTCCCCGCCTCCCGTTACGGAAGCTTGGAAGAAAATTTCTTGAACGATAACAATGCCCTATTCCGAAGATCGGAATCGGCTTCATATGGGAAGAGAAAGAGAGAAATCGCCAGTTGGCCTGTAAGCCGGGTTCTGTATGGCCCCGGTTTGACCCGGAACGTGGCAGCCATTCATCTGGGACGGCATTTGCATGCCGCCTCGCGCAACCCACCCGGATGACTCGCCCGGAAACAGGCTGTAGGCACCGCTTTCGCGGCACCCCACGTCATCCCTATTCGGTCTTGCTCCCGGTGGGGTTTACCATGCCACCCCTGTTACCAGCGGCGCGGTGGGCTCTTACCCCACCCTTTCACCCTTACCACCTGAAAGGTGGCGGTCTACTCTCTGCGGCACTTTCCCTAGGGTCACCCCCGCCGGACGTTATCCGGCACCGTGTTTCCGTGGAGCCCGGACTTTCCTCACCCTACCGTCTTTCGACATTGGTAAAGCGCGGCTGCCCGGCCAACTGGCACGCGCTCCTTAGACGGGTTCAAGATGAAAAGCCAACGGAAAATCGGCAGAAGCTGGACAGCATTTGAAGGAGGTGGCTGAGCCTATCGGCCAAAGACCGGTGCGAAATCGGTCTCGTAACCTTCGTCCTTGAGATGGCCTTGCGTCAGAAGTGCTGCCCCCAACCGCCCGATCTCGTCCGAACTCTTTGCCGCGGCACCGCAGCCGCCGGTCAGAACCGCAATCCGCTCCGACCCACAATAGCCGATCGCCGGGTAGCCGCTCGGCGTATAGGATGTGACACAGGCCGCCATCGACAATCTTGCTACATCGATGCCGGGAACAAGCGTCTCGACGACGGCCGCGAGATTGTCCCGCACCTCAGGCTTTCCGCCCGCCCGGAACCAGGCACGGATCTCCGCATCCGTGCCAAGCAGAATATCTTCCGGTTCACCGCCAATCTTCAGATAGGCCTTGCCATCGGGATAGATGACCGGTGGCAGAAGATAGATATGCTTGGCCGGATCACTCGGCTCATAGATCAGCGAGGGCATCTCGGAAAAGTTTGGAAGATCGGCGTCGTCGACCTCAAAGAAGGCAACCGTGCGGCCATAGACCTCCATCGCAAGCGGCTGCGGTAACAGCCCTTCCATCGTTGAAAATCCACCCGCAGCCACGAGCACCTTTTCCGCCGTATAACTTTTGCCGGAAGCAGTGGTGACGAGCGCCACACCCGCCTCATCCCGCACCGAAACGACAACGTCCTCATAGCGCGTCACCCCGCGCTTTTGTGCTGAAAGTATTTGCGCCCGCACCAGCTCGCGCGGATTGATGTGACCGGCATTGCGCCGCTCGAAGACGCCTTCGCAACCGCTTTCGAAAGAAAAATAGGGGAAGCGCTGGACCAACTCGGCATCACCGAGAACGTCGGTTTCCACCCCGAGCGATTCGGCCGCAGCACAGACATTCTCGATATAGGGAACACCTGTCCCCCGCGCCTTGCCGACAATCAGGCAGCCGACTTCATGGTAGAAATTGATCCCACTCTCACGCTCGATCTCCTGGTAGCGCGCAATCGAGCGATTGGCGAGCAGCGCCCAGTCCGCATCGTCGTCGATGGTCCGCGTGATCCGCGCCGCGTCGTAGTGGCTGGCAAACACGCCCTGATGATGTCGGATATCCGAAGGCTCAAGCGGCCCGATCAGCGCAACGCCGTCCGACTGTAGAGACAGATGCCGAGCCGCTGCTGCCCCCATCATGCCCGCACCAACGACGATATATTTGAACTGCGCTGCCATAACCGCTCTCATAAAATTTCAGATTCTGCTTCAGAGACTTGTAGCGCCTTCTTGAATCACGGCCAGAGGGATTTCAGGTTTTGATGAAGGCGATCGTCAAACAAACACCGGCGCCATCTGCGCAGCAAAATCGTCCTCACTCAACTGCCCCTCAAGCAGAAGCACCGCCCCAAGCCGGCCAATCTCATCGGAAGATTTCGCCGAAACGAAATTACCGCCGGTCAGCGCCGCAATGTTGGAAGACGATGTGTAACCGATATAGGGATAGCCGGTGCGGGTGATGGAGGCGACGCAGGAGCCGGACGTCACGGGGCACCCGGCAAGGGCGGGCATCAACTCGATCGCGCGACGGACAAGGAAATCCACCTCACTCGCCGTTCCGTCTGAATGGAACCATTGGACTGCCTGATCGAGCGTTTCCAGCCTGCCCTTCTCGCTCTCCCCGCCAATCTTCAAATAGACCTTGCCATCCGGATAACGAACGGGGGACAGGACATAGACGATGTCGTCTTCGCTTTCCGCAAGGACGATGGTGGAGGGCATGCCGGCAAACGCTTCCTGCTTTTCTTCGTCCAACTCGAAGAAGGCGATGGTGCGACCCGTTGCCGCCATGTCCACTTTGAGAGGCAGAAGATCAGCCATGTTGGTGAAGCCGCCCGCTGCGACGATCACCTTTTCCGCCGTGTATCGATGCCCGTCCAAGGTCTCCACTTCGACGCCCAAACTGCTATCGGAGACCTTCACCGCCGTCTGACGAAAGACCGAGGCACCCTGCTGCTCGGCAATCGTCACTTGCGCCTTCACCAAGGCGCGCGGGTTGACATAACCGGCACTACGCGGCTCGAACCAGCCACGATGATCGCCCGGCAGGGAAAACATCGGGAAGCGAGAGGAAAGCGCATCCGGCTCGTAGGTCTCGACCGTCAGACCAAGAGTGTCCTTTCGACGCATCGCTCCCGAGACATAGTCACCGCCCAACCCCTTACCATTACCGGTGAAGAGGCAGCCCACTTCGTGATAAAAACGGATGCCGCTCTTCTGCTCGATCTCGCCATAGCGTGCGATCGAGCGCTTCGCGAGCTCTGCCCATACTGGGTCGCCGTCAAAACCGCGCGTGATCCGCGCCTCGTCATAGTGGCTGGAGAAGACGCCGTAATGGTTCTTGCGGTCTGTCGGTTCGGCAGGACCGATCAGCGCGACGCCATCTGTCCGCAAGGAAAGATGGCGCGCCGCCGCGGCTCCCATCATTCCAGCGCCGATCACGATGTATTTGAAGTCCACCATGGCTACCCTCTTTGTGCATGCTGAGCCTTCACTAGCAAACACGCGAAGTGGAAAGAAGCCCGCATAGAGCGCCGTGCGTCCTATTGGACGCACAAAGGACGCTCTATCTTCTTTGATCTACGCATCGTGCTTTCCGAAAATCGATTCCGATTTTCGGGCCGATGCTGTAGCCTCAATACCATCACCCTTGGAGCAACGCCTGCACCTTGCCGCAATAGGCCTTCGACACCGGGTTCATGCGAGTTGCGGCATGGCCGGCATTGTAGCGCAAAATGGTGCTGCACACTTCGCCGCCACCCAGTTGATGCGCGGTAGCGAGATATTGCATACCCCAGCGAATGTTGGTTTCCGGATCGTAGAGCGCCTTGACCGTGCCACGATAGCCCATCATCCGTGCGGTGGCTGGCTTGATCTGCATGAGCCCGACTTCGCCAGCACTTCCTCGGGCCTTGGGATTGAAACGGCTTTCGACCGCAACGACCGCATGCGCCAGGTTCGTCGGCACGCCGTAACGCTTGGCATATTTGACGATGAGATCGGAGTAATCATTCTTCAGCGTGGCAGGAAGGGTTCGCTCAGGGATGGGGTAACCGGGCTTGCGGAAATAGGTTTCTAGCGTCACGGTCCTGGTCTTCACGTCATCCTTGGCGACGACAATTCCGGTCTGCGCGGCCAGCATCGAGATACAGACCGAGACAGCAAAAATCACTCTTCTCATCAGTAGAAATAGTCTCCAGGCACGAAGACATCCAGTCATGGACACGCAAAGGCGCACATCAGGAAAGTCACGGGAACAATCCTTTGGAAAGTCTTCGTCATTGATATTGTCGGCTTCTATGGAAAGACCCATCCAGCCGCATTTCGATGCGGCGTTTAAAGTCGGCCAATAAGGATTTACTGTGGCAGCATCTTAAGAAGGGATGGTGGACCGGCTTCGATCACGCCAGTTTCATCGGAAATCGCGCCTACGCGCTTCTGAATTTCGGCAGTGCCGAAATGAGCCGGTGCAGCGTATCGATGGTGGAAAAATCGGCGATGCCGTCAACCAGCGCAGGCCGGAAATGTCGCTGGAAGGCGGCGACAGCACCTTCCGTCTTCTCACAATAACTGCCCGAAATTTCAACGCCGTAGCCATAGAGCGACAGCATCGATTGCAGGGCCTCCACCGGCTGGCCACTATCGCCGCGATGGAAGAAACGTCCACCGCCGATCGGAGCGGGCTGGACCCAATGGCCAATGCCCTTCTGCGACAGGATGTCCCATGGGAACTTCTCGCCCGGATCGACCTTGCGAATAGGCGCAACATCGGAGTGCGCCAGCACTCTTTCCGGCGCAATCGACCAGCGCGCGCCGCAGTCGCGACACAATTCAACGACCGCTTCGATCTGGACTTCGGGGAAAGCCGGCAGTCCGGCAGGATGGCCGCCATTGGCGATCTCGATGCCGATCGAGCGTGAGTTCAGATCGATCTCGCCCGCCCAGAAGCTCTTGCCCGCATGCCAGGCGCGACGGCTTTCCGGCACCATCTGAATGACGCGTCCATCTTCGAAAACAAGATAATGGCTGGAAACCTGGCTTGCCGGATCGCAGAGCCAGGAGAGCGCACGCTCTGCGCTTTCCATGCCGGTGTAGTGAAGAATGATGGAATCGGGTGCGCTCATCCCCACCCGCTCGCCATGATTTGGCGAGGGCTGGACGCTGGCACCGGCATAATCCGGCAGAAAGTCACTCATGCGACGCGGCGTTCTCTCTCGATGGCCGCATAGGCGGCATTGAGTGCCGCCATACGCTCATTCGCAGCCGCATGCAATTCCATAGGAACGCCACGGGCAATGAGCTTGTCGGGATGATGCTCGGCCACCAGCAGACGGTAGCGCTTGCGGATATCGGAGAAGTCGTCGGACGGAGAAACGCCGAGCACGCGGTAGGGATCGCGCCCTTCCATATGGACATGGCGCGCCATGATCGTTTCGAAATGATCCTCGGTAATCCGGAAGATTTCCGCGATCCGGCCAAGGAAGGCCATCTCACGTTCATGGATCAGGCCATCGGCCTTGGCGATGTGGAACAGGCCGTCCACGACGCTCTCCAGCATCTCGCAGTTTTCACGCCCCGTGCCGCAGAGTCCTGCAAGGCGCTCGGCATAGGCTTCGTAACCGGCGACGTCCTGCCGCGCGAGGTTATAAAGCCGTGCAACGTTCTTGGCTTCTTCTTCGGGAAAATCGAATATCTGGCGAAAGGCGCGTACCTCGGCATCGTTCACGACACCGTCGGCCTTTGCCATCTTTGCGGAAAGAGCAATGATCGCGACGGAGAAGGACACCTTGCGGCGAGTCTCCGGATCGCCTTCGAAGACGGTGCGGACCGCTTCGATCACGCGACCCAGGACGTTTCCTGCCGCTTCGCCGATCGCGCCGAGCAGCCGCTCCCAGAGGGATGAAATTTGCAAACAGGCGAAATCGAACATCATGTCTCTAAGCATGACGGCTCCATGGTGTGAATGCAAGACGCATAAGGTCGCTGATCATTAAGTTTTCGTCATCTTAGCTTCGCTCTACGCTGATCATTTGACGCAGACGTAACAGCTTTTCCACAGGTCGGTTCCGCGGTCACTGACACTTCCCGGCATTGAAACGATTATATTCGCCACGCAGTTCACCGATCTTCGAGAATACCGCGAAATACCCGTTTTTCTTGAGAAATTCACTTTACATGCAAAACGGCCTGTCGCATCCATTTGCCCCGACACGCATTGAGAACCGACAAAGGAGAGCCCCATGGCCAAACAAAAAGTCGCAATGTTGACCGCAGGCGGACTGGCGCCCTGCCTCTCGTCTGCCGTGGGCGGATTGATCGAACGTTACACCGACATCGCTCCCGAAATCGACATCGTGGCCTATCGCTCCGGCTATCAGGGCGTGCTCCTTGGCGACAGCGTCGCAATTACCAAAGAGATGCGTGAAAAGGCTCCTCTGCTGCATCGCTATGGCGGCTCCCCGATCGGCAACAGCCGCGTGAAGCTCACCAATGCCGCCGATTGCGCCAAGCGTGGATTGGTGAAGGAAGGCGAAAACCCCTTGCAAGTGGCTGCAGATCGTCTGGCCAAGGACGGCGTCACCATTCTTCACACGATCGGCGGCGACGACACCAATACCACCGCTGCCGACCTTGCCGCCTATCTCGGAGCCAATGGTTACGACCTCACCGTCGTCGGCCTTCCCAAGACGGTCGATAATGACGTGGTCCCGATCAAGCAGTCGCTTGGCGCCTGGACGGCGGCGGAAGTCGGCGCAAACTTCTTTGACAATGTCAGCAACGAACAGAGTGCCGCGCCCAAGACCTTCGTCATTCACGAAGTCATGGGCCGCCACTGCGGCTGGCTGACGGCCGCCACCGCACGCGCCTATATCCAGAAGGTCAAGAGCAACGACTATGTCGAAGGCTTGCTGATGGGCGAAGAGTTGAAGCGCATCGACGGTCTTTACCTGCCTGAAATGGCCTTCGACATCCAGGCGGAAGCGGCCCGCCTGAAGAAAATCATGGAGAAGAATGGCTTCGTCACCCTCTTCGTTTCCGAAGGTGCAGGCCTCGATTCGATCGTGGCGGAGCGTGAAGCGGCCGGCGAAGCGGTCAAACGCGATGCCTTCGGCCATGTGAAGATCGACACGATCAATGTCGGTGGCTGGTTCCAGAAACAGTTCGCGAGCCTGATCGGCGCCGAGCGCACCATGGTACAGAAGTCCGGCTACTATGCCCGCTCGGCCCCGGCCAACGGAGAGGATCTACGCTTGATCCACAGCATGGTGGATCTGGCAGTCGAAAGCGCCCTCAACAAGGTCTCCGGCGTGACTGGCCATGATGAGGATCAGGGCGGCAAGCTGCGCACCATCGAGTTCCCGCGCATCAAGGGCGGCAAGCATTTCGATATTTCCGCACCTTGGTTCTCCGAGGTGATGGACCATATCGGCCAGCCCTTCAAAGCGGCGTAACGATCAACGCCCTCCTAAATTATTAGGAAGACAAGATCGAACTGATGCATCCATTGGCCCGGAAAACCGTTTGGTTCCCGGGCCAATGCTTTATTCTCCTTTTGAACGTCCCTGGAAGAAGGCGTGGCTTTCGCACAACGCAGCGCGGGAAAGCCCGCATTGTTCCAAACTCCATGTGACGAAGGCTTTATTATCGCCTCATCGCTTGGTAAAAAGATGTGAAGGGCAAGGAGGTCGTCATGTCCGCACAAGTCTGGCTGGTGTTCTGCGCAGCCTGTGCCATTCTTTTTGCGCTGCCATCGCCCATTGCTTTCAAGGTTGCAAACTATGCAGCGGTCCGCGGCAAGCGCACCATGATCGCTTCGGTGAGCGGCGCGACGCTTGGTGCCATGACGACATTTACGGCGGCGGCTATCGTGATGGCTGGCGCGCCCTTTGTGCCTTCGTCTTTTCTCGACGTCATTCAATGGGCCGGCATCGGCTGGCTGATGCTCTTCGGTCTCTGGACGATCGCAACGCCTGCCGCCCGCGAATCCCAAGCGGAAAACGACAATCTGCGCGCCAGAACACTCGGTGCCATTTTCGTCGATTGCTTCGTCCTGGCGGCACTGCGCCTCCGCTACTTCGCCTTCTTCATCGCTTTCCTGTCGCTGTTCATCAACCGCTCGCGTGACGTGGTGGACATGTTGACGCAGATGCAGGCTGCGACCCTCGTCATGTCTCTTATATGCCTGACGTTACAGGCCACGTTTGCACGCTCGACCATCGCTATGGTGCGCCGCGCATCGGCGACGAAAAAGGTCAGAAACACCCGCGGAACACGCTTCATTACCGGCCGGGCAGTCTCCGCCGGCTACCGCCGCATCGCCGCCTGAAATACATCTGCCGCCTCCCGTCTTGCCGGAATCCTTACAATCAGTTAATGATCCGCTCATGAGACTGCGTGCTTCGTTTGATACGGGGGCATCAACGGGCAGGCAAATTAGAGGCGGCAGCATGATATTTTCTGGCAATTTGCGCCGTAAATCGGCGTCACTTTTGTCGTCCACCATGGGCTTGACGCTGGCTTTGGCAGGATGCACCAGCGTCGAATATTCAGCAAATTCCGACGTTCATTCCCCCAAGATTGCGGCCGCACCGGTTGCGGCACAGGCGACAGCGGCAGGCCCAGTGGCCCCCGGCACGCAGGCGACAAACGAGGTCCAGCAGTCCGGCCCCGTAGCAGCGGCAGAGACGAATGCGACGACAGTCGCCTCCCCGGTTCAGGTCGCATCCAATTCCGCGACAAGCCCTATGCCCTCCACTCCAGCCGTCAAGGGCGGTCGTGTCGCCCTTCCTCCGGCAGCAGAGATTGCAGCCGCAGCCGCGATTTCGGCGCAGATGCAATCGCCGACAGGCGCTCCGCAAATGGCATCGGCCACAACGGCAGCGACGCTCGGCGCAACACCTGTCGCCGCAACCGCGATGACGACCAATCACGCAGCCGGTCTACAGGCCGCGGCAAACACCTCCGCCACCGCTTCCCTGCCGCAGGTCGTGGCTGTCAAGGGCTCCTTCCCTCCTGCCCCGCCACCACCCGGCACGCCATCGGCAGCGCCAGTGCAGTTGACGGAAGACATGGTGCGCGTGCAGACGATCGTGCCGCTGCCCAAGCCTGATAGCACCGTCCTCGCCTATGCATCCGCTCCGCAAAATGCGGCATTGGCTGCGATCAGCACCCGCGAAGGTCTCAGCACCGGGCCGCAGCCCGTCGGGCGCGAGAAGCTCAGCGGCCTGATCTCCAAATACGCGACCATGTATAGCGTCCCGGAAGATCTGGTGCACCGCGTCGTCATGCGCGAAAGCCGCTATAATCCAGGCGCCTATAATCGCGGCCACTTTGGTCTGATGCAGATCAAGCATGCCACGGCCCGTTCCATGGGCTTCAATGGCCCTGCCTCCGGCCTGTTCGATGCCGAAACCAATCTGCGCTACGCCGTCAAATATCTGAGCGGCGCCTGGAAGGTATCCGAAAACGATCGCGATGGCGCCGTTCGCCTTTATGCACGCGGCTATTACTACGATGCCAAGCGCAAGGGCATGCTCCACGTCCTGCGCCAGTAACAGAGCGTTCTAGTCCCTCAACTCTCTATGATCTGACCTGTCCTTGAACAAAGGGCAGTCGAACGCCTTTTGGCGCCTGCGGCACTGCTCCGGGCAACGTTTGTATCAACGCGTGCTAACGGAGCGACTGCCTCCCGCTCCTCCCGTCATTAAACTGTTGCGTCCTGACGCTACACGCCTGTCACCCGAACGATAGGTGGAATCATATGACGAGTGCTGCCCCCAAAACCGGCTTCAGCAATAACACCAAGCTCAAAGCTGCGCTCCTCCAGCACAAGGCGCTTTCGACCAGCGGCCTGTCGGAGCGTCTGTTCGGCATGCTGTTTTCCGGCCTCGTCTATCCACAGATCTGGGAAGACCCCGATGTCGACATGCAGGCCATGGAGCTTCGCGAAGGCCACAGCATCGTTACTATCGGCTCAGGGGGCTGCAATGCGCTGGCCTACCTCTCGCAAAGCCCGAAAAGCATCGATGTGGTCGATCTCAACCCTCACCACATTGCGCTGAACCGGCTGAAGCTCGCAGCCTTCCGCCACCTGCCGAGCCATGGCGATGTCGTGCGCCAATTCGGCAAGGCCAATATCGGCTCCAACAGCGAAGGCTATGACCGCTTCATCGCCCCGAACCTCGATGCGCAGACACGCGCCTACTGGTCGAAGCGCACGATTGCAGGACGCCGTCGCATCTCCGTTTTCGATCGCAACATCTACCGTACCGGACTGCTTGGCCGCTTCATCGGCGCCGGACACCTCCTGGCGCGCTTGCACGGCGTCAAGCTTCAGGACATCGCCAAGACGCATTCGATAGAAGAGCAGCGCCAGTTCTTCGATGAAAAGGTGGCACCTCTCTTCGACAAGCCGATGATCCGCTGGCTGACCAAGCGCAAGAGTTCGCTCTTCGGCCTCGGCATCCCGCCGCGCCAATATGACGAACTCGCCAGCCTCTCGGACGGCAACACCATCGCGCCCGTTTTGCGCAGGCGCCTGGAAAAGCTCGCCTGCGACTTCTCCCTGAAAGACAACTACTTTGCCTGGCAGGCTTTTGCCCGCCGTTATCCCGAGCCCGGCGAAGGCACGCTACCGGATTATTTGAAGCCCGAATATTACGACGCCATCCGAAAGAATGCCGATCGCGTCACCGTCCATCATGCCACCTTCACCGAACTTCTGGCCTCCAAGCCCGCCTCGTCGGTGGATCGCTATGTGCTGCTCGACGCGCAGGACTGGATGAGCGACGTGCAGATCAATGAGTTGTGGGCGCAGATCAGCCGCACTGCGGCACCCGATGCCCGCGTGATCTTCCGCACGGCCGCAGAAAAGAGTGTGATCGAGGGCCGGATCTCGCCCGACATTCGCGCCCAGTGGTCCTATCTCGAGAACCGCTCGCTGCAACTCAACGCAAAGGATCGCTCCGCCATCTATGGCGGCTTCCACATCTATCAGAGGGCATCGGCATGAAGAGCATCGGAGACAGTGTGGGCCTTGCAAACGCCCAGCATGCCACCCTGATGGACAGAATGTACCGTCATCAGCGGCACATCTATGACATCACCCGCAAATACTATCTGCTCGGTCGTGACCGCACGATCGAACGTCTGGATATTCCCCATGGCGGTAGCCTTCTCGAAGTCGGTTGCGGCACAGGCCGCAATCTTCTGCTCGCAGCCCGTCATTTTCCGCTCGCCAAGCTCTACGGTCTCGATATCTCCGCCGAGATGCTGACCACGGCAGCGGAGAACTTTGCGGGCAAGAAGGCACGTCCAACGCTGCGCGTTTCCGACGCCACCACCTTCAGGCTCAGCGAGTTTGGACGCAGCGAGGGGTTCGATCGCATCATGATCTCCTATGCGATCTCGATGATTCCCGAATGGGAAAAGGCAGTGGAACGCGCCCTCCTGTCGCTGGCACCCGGCGGATCGCTGCACATCGTCGATTTCGGCCAGCAGGAACACCTGCCCGTCTGGTTCCGCAGCCTGCTACAGGCGTGGCTGACGAAGTTCCACGTCACGCCACGCGCAAACCTGCGCTACGTTTTGGAGACGCTTGCCGGAAGCCATAATGCATCGCTGGAATTTGAACCGATCGCCCGCGGTTACGCCTGGCGCGCAGTGCTGACCATGCCGAAGAGTTGAGAGAGCCATCCCGCCGCCTGGGAATGAATTCTCCTCCTTCCTCTTGTCATAACCGCTTGTTTACCCTGTTATGGTAAATGCGGATTAACGATATGCCGCGTCGGCCAAAGAGCAGGCGCGCGCAATCGGCGGCAACTCATTCAACTGGGAACATCATGCGGCGGCTCATTCCGGCTCTTCTTGGCACCTTGCTGGTCCTCAGTGGCTGCACCTCGACCAGTTACGATTTCCTGGAGACCGCCTCGGTCGCACGACCGAAGTTCAAGGATAACGATCCGCACGATTTCGGCCGCGATTCACCACACAGGCACGAAGTCCACGGCATCGACGTTTCCAAGTGGAATGGCGAGATCGAGTGGGCGACCGTGCGCAAGTCCGGCATATCCTTCGCCTTCATCAAGGCCACCGAAGGCACCGATCGCCTCGATTCCCGTTTCGATGAATACTGGCGCGGCGCGGCCGCCGCCGGCGTGCCGCACGCGCCTTACCACTTCTATTACTTCTGCGCGCCAGCCGATGCGCAGGCCGACTGGTTCATCCGCAACGTTCCGAAGGAATCGATGAAGCTGCCGCCGGTTCTCGATGTGGAGTGGAACCCCGCCTCCCCGACGTGCAAGACGCGCCCATCGCCCGATGTGGTCCGCTCCGAAATCCAGCGCTTCCTCACCCGCATCGAAAACTATTACGGCATGCGCCCGATCATCTATACCAGCGTGGATTTCCACCGGGACAATCTGGTCGGCCAGTTCAAGAACTATCACTTCTGGGTTCGCTCGGTCGCGGCTCATCCATCGGAAATTTATCCGCAGCGCCAATGGGCCTTCTGGCAATATACCGGCACCGGCATCATCCCCGGCATCAGCACACCCACCGATATCAATGTCTTCTCTGGAAGCGAGAAGAACTGGCGCACATGGGTCGCGTCTGCCTCCAACGCCCGCAGTTGACGACAGCGAAAACGCCAGGTCGTCTTAGGTAGCAGGCGCAGTTGTCACAAAAACGTATACCACTTCTGCGCGACCTGCTTTGGACTTGCTTTTTGAGCCAAGACAGGCAGATGTGCGACGAAATAATCGCAAAGGTGAGGAAACAAAACCTCGGCGATTATCTTTCACGATCCTGCCCATGCTTCCGCCACAAAGGGAAGGAAACCAGTGGGCCAATCGCACATTTGAGGAATTCTGATGTTCAGCTTCTCGCAACGCAGCCTGGTTCTTGCTGCCACTCTCTTTGCCTTGTCCTGCGGATCCGCACTGGCCGTTACCCCAACCGTCTCTCCCGATGATCCGAAGCAGGTTCCCTGCGGTGGCGATCTTTCGACCTTCCTCAAGGGCGTAAAGGATGAAGCTGTTGCCAAGGGTGTATCGGCAGAGGCTGTCGATAAGGCGCTCGCCGGTGCCCAGATCGACCAGAAGGTTCTGTCTCGCGATCGCGCCCAGGGCGTCTTCCGCCAGACCTTCCTCGAATTCTCGCAGCGCACCGTCAGCCAGGGCCGTCTGGATATGGGCCGCAAGAAGCTTCAGGAATATTCCTCAACCTTCAAACGCGCCGAAGACGAGTTCGGTGTGCCCGCTGGCGTCATCGCCGCTTTCTGGGCCATGGAAACCGATTTCGGCGCCGTACAGGGCGATTTCAACACCCGCAATGCGCTGGTCACGCTGTCGCATGATTGCCGCCGTCCGGAGCTCTTCCGTCCACAGCTGATCGCACTCACCGAAATGGTCCAGCATGGCGACCTTGATCCTGCGACAAACACCGGCGCATGGGCCGGCGAAATCGGCCAGGTGCAGATGCTGCCGAAGGACATCATCGCTTTCGGCGTCGATGGTGATGGCGATGGCCACGTCAACGTCAAGGGTAGCGCACCGGACGCGATTCTGACGGCTGCGAAGTTCATCCAGCATCTCGGCTTCAAGAAAGGCGAGCCCTGGATCCAGGAAGTTGCGGTGCCTGAAAACCTGCCATGGGAGAAATCCGGCCTCGGCGGCACCATGACCGCTGGTGACTGGTTCAATCTCGGTGTCACCCCGCGCGATGGCGACAAGAAGTTTGCCAATCTCCAGGCAGCGCTCATCATGCCGCAGGGCCGCAAGGGACCGACCTTCCTCACCTACCCGAACTTCAACATCTATCTCGAGTGGAACCAGTCCTTCATCTACACGACTTCCGCCGCCTATTTCGCGACGCGACTGATGGGCGCTCCGGTCTATAACAAGGGCAACCCCGACCCCGGCCTCAATGATGCCGAGATGAAGGAACTGCAGACGAAGCTCGATGCCAAGACGCATGATGTCGGCAAGATCGACGGCATTCTCGGCTCCGGTACGCGCATCGCCGTTCAGCGCGAACAGCAGCGTCTGGGCCTTCCAGCCGATGGCTGGCCGACCCGCGAGCTCCTCGACAAGCTTTGATGATCTGAGACGATCGGATCTGGTGAGAATGGCTGGGGAAAACCCCGGCCATTTACTTTTTTACGACCGGAATAACGAAATCTTCACCCTGTAATATAAGTTGTTTTTCAATGGATTGCTGCCGCAATTTCACCCAGAAGCAGCATGTTTGGTGTGCAGCGCATCATAAAAACCGCTTTTCAAAAGACACAAAAGGGTCATAATGCTTACTGTCAACGAACAGGAGGCAGAGCATGGGACTTACAAATTCTCTTAATGCCTTGGCAGTCGGCGTGGCGTTTGCGTTTGTCGGAGTGATGCTTTTCATCTGACAAAGCGTTGGGGTTTAGGACGCCCGGTCGCAAGTTGATCCTCATAAGCCATTAAAAAAGCGCAGGTTTTTCTACCTGCGCTTTTTTTATATCGAAGTTGCCGCGGCTCGGTCAGGCGGCGGATTTGCGTGCCGGGCGAAAGCCGACATTCTCAAGAACCGCATTCACAAGCGGTGCGCGGTTCATCGTGTAGAGATGGAATTCGTTAACGCCGCGACGCTGCAGGTCGAAGATCTGCTCGGCAGCCACATCGGCGGCAACCTTGGCACGACCGGCCGGATCGTCGTCATAACCGGCAAAGCGCTCATCGAGAAAGGCTGGAATGCTGGTGCCGCAGCGACCGGCAAAACGCTTCAACTGCGTGAGGTTCTGGATTGGCATGATACCCGGCACGACCGGTATCTTGATACCAGCCCTGGTAACGCGCTCCATGTAACGCTCGAAGATGTCATTGTCGAAGAAGAATTGTGTCAGCGCCCGCGTTGCGCCGTTATCCGCCTTGAGCTTCAGCATCTCGATATCGACGGCATTGCTTTCGCTCTCGGGATGCTTCTCGGGATAAGAGGACACCGAAATTTCGAAGTCTCCCAGCTCCTTGAGCCCGCGGACCAGGGCAGCGGCATTTTCGTAACCTTCCGGATGCGGCTTATAAGCCGTACCGATCCCCGTGGCAGGATCACCGCGAAGTGCAACGAAATGCGTAACACCGACATTGCGCAACTCTTCCACGACCTCGTGGGTCTCGCGCTTGCTGGCATCGACGCAGGTCAGGTGCGATGCCGTCGACAAGCCTGCAACGGAGATCATCCGCCGAACCGCTTCCAGCGTCGGCGCCTTGGTGGTGCCCCCTGCCCCATAGGTCACGGATACGAAATCCGGGTTCCAGCGAGACAGTTCTTCCACTGTCTCCCAAAGCTGCACATCCATATCGGGGCTCTTTGGCGGGAAGAACTCGAAGGAGAGCTTGAAGTCGCTGGAGGGGTTGCGGTCGATCTCTGTCTTGGTCATGTCATGCCCTCCCGGCGGAAACGAATTGGGGCTCTGCCGATTGATCCCCGGCAATCAGCAGACGCGGGTCGCGTGCAACCCAGATGGTGACGTCGAGCGACTGGGCGGACGCCTTGCCGGAATGCAAGTCCATCGACTTTTCCGGCGTGAGCCCGGCCTTCTTCAGCCACTCTTCCATGGTCTGGTTCGAGAAGCCCAGGCGGACATGGGCATGCTCTTCACGCAGATATTCCAGCGAATGCGGCGCCAGATCGATGATCACCAAACGGCCATTGGGGCGCAGCATACGCGCCGCCTCGGCGATTGCCATTTCCGGATGATCGAGAAAGTGCAGGACCTGGTGGACGACGACCAGATCGAAATCCTGGCCTTCCAGCGGCAGGTTGAGAATATCGCCGTGACGCACGGACGCATGCGCCACACCCGCCTTATCCAGATTGGAGCGCGCCACAGCCAGCATGTCGCGGCTGGCATCGATGCCGATGGCGCGACGATAGATGCCACTCAGCAATTGCAGGATCCGGCCCGTCCCCGTTCCCAGATCGAGCATCGAATCCACCGGTGTGGTGCCGATGAGCTTCAAAAGTGCCGCGTCGACCGCCTCATCGCTGACATGCAGGCGGCGAAGCTCGTCCCAGGCAGAGGCGTTGCGGCTGAAATATTCCTGCGCGCGCGTCGCCCGCACACGCTTGACGGCTGCAAGTCGCTCATTATCACGCGACAAAACGGCATCTGCGGAAGAAGCAAGCGATAGCAGCTGCTTGACCAGTTCGGCAGACTTGCCATCCTGCTTCAGGCGAAAGTAAGCCCAGGCACCTTCCTGATAGCGGTCGATCAGATCTTCTTCCGCCAGAAGCTTGAGGTGACGAGAGATGCGCGGCTGCGACTGCCCGAGAATTTCGGTGAGGTCGGTGACCGTTAAATCTCCCGCAGACAGCAGTGCCAGCAAGCGAAACCGCGTCGGCTCCCCCGCTGCCTTCAACAGATCCACCAGATTATCCAGTCCAAGCGCCAAAGCCGCCACCTCATCCAATCAACATATAAAGATATGTTTATACGATTAGCGAAGAGATGCAAGACTGGACTTGCATCCGAGAACGAAAACCATTGGATGACGGACAGACCGCACCTTCTTATCCAGGACGAAAAGCCTTGAGGCCAGCCAACACAGGATGGTCCTCCCTCTAGGCCTGCGGCTTTTCGCTACCGGAAATTCCTGCGAAGAGCGCCTTGACCTCAACCATAGTTGAGGTCGTAACAACACGAGCGTCTCACAAAACAGCCACGAAGCAGGCACATAAACAGGAGTACGCTTATGATCCCCCTCAAAGGTCTCTACGAAACCCATTTGACGGTTTCGAACCTCGATCGATCCATCGATTTCTACCGCGATATAGTAGGACTGGAGCTGGCACATGTGATAGCCGAGCGAAACGTTGCTTTCTTCTGGGTTGCTGGTCGCGAGACCGCGATGCTCGGCCTGTGGTCGATACACAGTTCTCCCCTGCGAAACCGGCTGCACATCGCTTTCCAAACGAGCCTTGAGCAATTGCTGAAGGCGTCCGACTATCTGCGTTCCAGAGAAATCACTCCACGCGACGGAGCAGGATCGGAAATCGAAGAGCCCATAATCTTCCCCTGGATGCCCGCGGCCAGCGTTTACTTTGAGGATCCCGATGGCCATTCACTGGAGTATATTGCACTCCTGCCCGATCAGCCTCGTAGAGACATAGCTGGGACGCTCACGTTTTCTCAGTGGAAACAGCTGGCGGCTGGCCAATCATAAAGCGCAGATTGCACCACAAAAAAGAAAGGCGGAGTGATCCTCCGCCTTTCTCATAATGCAGGCTATCGCCTGTTTTCAGAACTCGGTCCATTCATTTGCCGAAACGGCTGCGTTGCCATGCGTCATTGGCGCCGACCGTGTGCGAGCGGCCTGTGATTGGGGCACGGGTCGCGAAGACGGCGCATGACGCATCGTTTCGGCCACCGATCGCAACTGGCTCACGGCTTGGCCAAGCTCGAACTGCGAGAGAAGCTCTTTCAGCTTGACGCTTTCCTGCGCGAGTGCGGCGCCGGACGCACTCATCTCTTCCACCATAGCGGCATTCTGCTGGGTGGACTGGTCCATGTGGTTGACGGCGTGATTGACTTCCGCAAGCCCCACAGACTGTTCTTGCGCGGCGGTGGCAATGGCGTCCATGTGCACATTGACCGACTGCACCAGTTCAGCGATCTGCGACAGACCGGAGCCGGTATCGCTGACGAGGCGCACGCCTTCGCTGACGGCAACGGCGGAATTGCTGATCAATTGCTTGATCTCCTTCGCTGCGCCGGCGGAGCGTTGCGCCAGTTCGCGCACTTCCTGCGCGACAACCGCAAAGCCCTTGCCCGCATCACCGGCGCGTGCCGCTTCGACACCGGCATTCAGCGCCAGAAGGTTCGTCTGGAACGCGATCTCGTCGATGACGCTGATGATCTGACCGATCTGCTTCGAAGAGCCTTCGATCCGCTCCATCGCAGCAACGGCGTTGCTGACGACTTCACCGGAATGATCGGCCTTCTTGCGGGCCTCGAGCACCACCTCGCGGGCTTCGTTCGTGCGTCTGGATGTCGCCGTCACATTGGCCGTGATCTCTTCGAGCGCAGCGGCAGTCTCTTCCAGCGAAGCGGCCTGCTGTTCCGTACGCTTGGAAAGATCGTTGGATGCGTCCGAGATTTCCTTGGAGCCGCCGGTGACTGTATCGACGGAGCCGCCGACACTCACCAAGGCTTCGCGCAACTGGCGAACCGAGGTGTTGAAATCGTGGCGCAGTCCCTCGAACTGTGCTGCAAGGGGCTCATTGACTTCACAGAGCATGTCTCCCGCTGCAAGGCGCTTCATGGCCGCGGCGAAGGTGCTGGTGGCCTGCACCAGTCGCGCTTCGGCCTCTTCTTCCGCTTGCCTTTGCATCGCCACGCGCTCGGTCTCCGAACGCACGCGATTGGCCTCGGCATCTGCTTCCAGCTGTTTGTTACGGATCGCGGCTTCACGGAAGACCGCCACGGAGCTTGCCATTCCGCCGATCTCGTCTTTGCGGTTCGCACCATCGATTGCCACGGCAAGATCGCCATCGGCGAGTTGACGCATACAGCGGGTCAGAGCCGAGACTGGCTTCGTCACACGGCTGACGACGATGACCATTCCGGCAATACCGATTGCCACGGCGGCAACGAGAAGGACCGAGTAGAGGATAAGGGACTGGAGATAAGCTGCCTCGCGCGCGGTGGCGACGCGATTCAGTTCATCCATGGCAAGCGAAGCAACCGAGGCAATCGTGCCAAGCGCAGCCGTGACTTTCGGGCGCCACTCGTCGATGGAGACGCCACCGGGCTCACCGGCCTTCAACTTGCTGACGATCGCCGAACGCCAGTCGGCGAAATCACCCTTGAAATATCCGTTGTCGGCCTTGACCAACTCGTCCTTCAAAGTCTGAGCGACATCGGGATGATTGATGAGGACACGAACGGACTTCCAGGCAAAATCGACACCTGCATCGGCCGATGTGACGCTGATCACCTCAGCTGCATTCAAACCACGATTGGCAGCGATCGCGCCATTCATCACCACTGTTCCGGTACCGCCAAGCGCGCGGGCCGCCCATGCCTGAGCGCGGATCTGGATCAGCGCGACCGAGCTTGGATCGAGATTGCGCATCTCCCCTTCGATTGCGAGCGAGGATGCTTCAAGCGAGTTGAGGAACTCGTTACCCAGATCGAGCGTGACCTTGTCGAGGCCCTTTTCACGCTGGTCCAGTTCCAGAGTGATGGCCTGATCGATCTTCTTTCGATGTGCAGTGAGGCGATCATACACAGAGCGGGTCGCTGCCATTGCACTGCTGATTTCCGGTGTCGCGTTTGCATCGACACTGGAGAATGCCTGCGAGACGGCAGCATCGACCTTGGTTCGTGCCTTTTGAACGGCCTCGTAGGATATCGCGCCCGCAGCGCGCGACATGGTCAAAGCAGTCGCGCTATCGCCGCGCTCGCTGCGAAAGTTCAACAGAACGTTGAACAGGGCGCGATCCAGATCCGCCAGTCTATTGACCGACCGGCTGACCTGATATTGCGAATATGCTGAATAGGTTAAAGAGCCAACGACGCCGCAGAGCATAACGCTCACCAGCAAGAAGGCACCGACAAGAATATTCCTAATCGAAAACATGGATCCCTCAAAAAAGCGAAGCCGCACGATTTCGAGGCTCTTGACCGCGCGGAAAAGGTTGATGCTCCCTTCCCCAACCTAAGCGAGTGCAGAATAAAAAATCGTAAACCAGGGTCGAATTTTGCAACGAATGCAATAACTGGTTGTAACTCTAATAGAAAAAGGCACCGGCCGTCGCCGATGCCCATTTCTGATTGCAAAGAGATGAATCGCTTAGCGTGTCAAGCGCTTGTAGGCCTGGCTGCCCGGGTTCAGCGCGTCGGGGCCGAGACGACGGATCTTGTCCTGCTCATAGTCCTCGAAGTTGCCTTCGAACCATTCCACATGGCCATCGCCCTCGAAGGCGAGGATGTGAGTGGCCAGACGGTCGAGGAACATGCGATCGTGGCTGATGATGATGGCGCAGCCAGCGAAGGCTTCAAGCGCGCTTTCCAGCGCACCCAGCGTTTCGGTATCGAGGTCGTTGGTCGGTTCGTCGAGCAGAAGAACGTTGCCGCCAGCCTTCAGCATCTTGGCAAGGTGAACGCGGTTGCGCTGACCACCGGAAAGATTGCCGACCTTCTGCTGCTGATCGCCGCCCTTGAAGTTGAAGGGCGCCGCAGTAAGCGCGAGAGTTCATGTCGAACTTTCCGAGCTTGATGATTTCCGCACCGCCGGAAATTTCTTCCCAGACGGTCTTGTCGGCATCAAGCGCATCGCGGCTCTGGTCGACATAGCCGAGATGCACCGTTTCACCGATGCGGATCGAACCGGCATCGGGCTTTTCCTGACCGGTGATCATCTTGAAGAGCGTCGACTTACCGGCACCGTTTGGCCCGATGATGCCGACAATGCCGCCTGGCGGCAGCTTGATCGAAAGATCGTTGATCAGGGTGCGGCCTTCGAAGCCCTTCTTGATGCCTTCGAGTTCGATGACAACCTGTCCGAGACGCTCGGAAACCGGAATGATGATCTGCGCATCGCCGGGACGAATGTTCTCGGCCGCATCCACCAGCTGTTCGTAGGCCTTGATACGCGCCTTGGACTTTGCCTGACGGGCCTTCGGGCTGGATGCGATCCACTCCTGTTCGCGCGACAGCGACTTCTGACGACCGGCTTCTTCACGCGCTTCCTGCTGCATGCGCTTGGCCTTGGCCGTCAGATAGGCGGAGTAGTTGCCTTCGTAAGGAATGCCGCGGCCACGGTCGAGTTCGAGGATCCAGCCCGTGACGTTGTCGAGGAAGTAGCGGTCGTGGGTGATCATCATCACGGCGCCTGGGTAATCGCGCAGGTGCTTTTCGAGCCAGGCAATTGTTTCCGCGTCGAGGTGGTTGGTCGGTTCGTCGAGCAGCAGCAGGTCCGGCTGCGACAGCAGCAGACGGCAAAGCGCGATACGACGACGCTCACCACCCGAAAGAACGGTTACGTCGGCATCCTTGGGCGGGCAGCGCAACGCTTCCATCGCCATTTCGACCTGCTGTTCCAGATCCCAGAGGTTCTGGCTGTCGATGATGTCCTGAAGTTTCGCGCCTTCGTCGGCGGTCTCGTCGGAATAGTTCATCATCAATTCGTTATAGCGGTCGAGCACGGCCTGCTTGTCGGCGACGCCTTCCATGACGTTCTCGAAGGCGTTCTTGTTGGGATCGAGCTTCGGCTCCTGCTCCAGATAGCCAACAGTCGCGCCTTCGGCCAGCCAGGCCTCGCCTGTGAATTCCTTGTCCTGGCCCGCAATGATGCGCAGAACCGTGGACTTACCGGCACCGTTGGGCCCAAGAATACCGATCTTGGCATCCGGGTAGAAGGAGAGGTTCACGTTCTCGAGAATCTTCTTCGCGCCATAGGACTTGTTCAGCCCGGACATGTGATAGATGAATTGGCGTGCCATTGTAGCGAATGCTCCGCGTCGGATGTGAAAAGTCGGATTGGGAAATTTGCCGCTATGTAAGGTAAACGGGGCTGAGGAGCAACCTCTCGGCCAATAATAAGCAAGTGGAAGAGCGCATGGGCGACGATCTGATGTTCGGCAAAATCGAGCGGCTGGAGAGCGCATCCGGCGCCACGCTTGCCTATCGCCATGAGGCTGCCAGAGGTGAGCCGCACGGCGTTTTGATGATCTGCCACGGGCTTGTCGACCATGCCGGGCGCTATCGTCACTTTGCCGATGTCATGGCCAATCACGGTTTCGAGGTCTATGCGCATGACCATCGCGGCCACGGTCGCACGCGCTCGGCGGACGCCCCAATTGGCCGCTTCGCTCCCAAGGATGGACTTTACAAGGTTGTCGAGGACGTCATCGCCATGCGCGATCTCATCGAACGAAGGCATTCTGGTCTGCCGGTGATCCTGTTCGGCCATTCCATGGGCGGGCTGATTGCACTCAACACCGCCGTCAGCCACCCAGATCGTTTCGACGCGCTGTCCATCTGGAACTCCAACCTCAATACCGGCGTAATGGGCCGCTTAGCCCAGGTCATCCTGCGCATCGAAAAAATGCTGAAGGGCTCGGATGTGCCGAGCGCCGTGCTGCCCAAAGCCACCTTCCGCATATGGAATGCGCGCATGCCGGAAAAGCGCACCACTGCCGACTGGCTGAGCCACGACAAACAGGCGGTCGATGCCTATGTGGGCGACCCGCTCTGTCAGTTCGAGGCAAGTGTCTCGCTGTGGCAGGATGTCTTCGAGATGTCATATCGCGGTCCGAAGCTGATGGAGCGCTTGCCAAAGCAGCTTCCGCTCCTGCTCGTCAGTGGTGACGAGGATGCCGCCACCAATAACGGTCAGGAAATCCGCTGGCTGGCGGAGAAATTTCGTAGCTCGGGCTTCTCGGATGTGGAAGACACCATCTACAAGGGAATGCGCCACGAGACGCTGAACGAGATTGGCTGGGAAAAGCCTGCTGCGGATTTTGCGGCATGGGCTGCAAGAGTGACCGCCGGGAAGAAAAGCGTCGTTTCCCAAACGGAATAACGCCATGAGATAAATTCACATGCGCCATTTCACCCGCCCGTTTATAAGGCTCGGGAAAGCGCAAGGTAACTCATGGTCGAACCGTCATCGTCGAAAGAGCCGCCCCTGAAGGGCATTCGTGTCATCGAACTTGCTCGCGTGCTGGCAGGTCCGTGGGCGGGCCAGATGCTTGCCGATATGGGTGCCGATGTCATCAAGGTCGAGAGCCCGGACGGCGGAGACGATACCCGCGCATGGGGGCCGCCCTTTGTCGAAGGTAAGGATGGCGACAATCTCTCCGCCGCCTATTACCATTCGACCAATCGCGGCAAGCGCTCCATCACCGTCGACCTGAAGACAGAGGAAGGCCGCCAGATCGTGCGGCGTCTGGTCAAAACCGCCGACGTGGTGATCGAGAACTTCAAGCGTGGCGGGCTGGAGAAATACGGACTGGACTACCAGAGCCTTCGCGCGCTGAACCCGAAGCTGATTTACTGTTCCATCACCGGTTTCGGCCAGACAGGACCCTATGCGGATTTCGCCGGTTACGATTACATCGTCCAGGGCATGTCCGGCTTCATGTCGATCACCGGCGAGCCGGATGGCCAGCCCATGAAGGCCGGCGTTGCGGTTGCCGATATCTTCACCGGCATCTACTCGGTCAGCGCAATCCAAGCCGCACTCATTTATGCGATCCGCACGGGACAGGGCCAGCATATCGATATGGCACTGCTGGATGTACAGTCCGCCGTGCTTGCCAATCAGAACATGAACTACCTGATCTCCGGCAGACCTCCCGTTCGGCTCGGCAATGCGCATCCGAATATCTCCCCTTATGAGGTGGTGCCGACAGCCGATGGCTTCCTGATCCTTGCCGTCGGCAATGACGGTCAGTTCAAACGCCTCTGCAAGATCCTTGGAATCGATGCGGTTGCCGATGACGAGCGCTATGCCACCAACAAGGCGCGCGTGGCGCACAAGCTGGACGTCCGGCAGATCGTCTCCACCGAAACGCTGAAATGGATGAAGCGGGATCTTCTGACCGCCTGCGAAAGCAATGCGGTTCCGGCAGGCCCGATCAACTCCATCGAGGAAATGTTTGCCGATCCTCAAATTCAGGCGCGCGGTCTTCGCATCGATCTGGAAGCTGCCGATGGCACGGTCATTCCCGGCGTCCGCACCCCGATCGTGCTGTCGGAAACGCCTCTGCGCTACGACCGTCCAAGCCCGCGCCTTGGAGAACATCAGGCCGAAGTTCTGGCCGAACTCGACGATATCGAAAGGAACATCGCGCAATGACGACTTTGGGAAAGAGAACCGGCGGCCAGCTGATTGTCGAGGCGCTGAAAGCCAATGGTGTATCGCGCGTCTCCTGCGTGCCCGGCGAAAGCTATCTGGCGGTTCTGGACGCGCTTTATGAAAGCGGCATCGAGACCGTCGTCTGCCGCCAGGAAGGTGGCGCCGCGATGATGGCCGACACCTGGGGCCGCCTGACCGGCGAACCCGGCATCTGCATGGTCACACGCGGTCCAGGCGCCACCAATGCGTCCGCCGGCCTGCATGTCGCAAGACAGGACTCGATCCCGATGATTCTCTTCATCGGCCAGGTCCAGCGTGATGCCCGCGAGCGTGAGGCCTTCCAGGAAGTCGAATATCGCCGTGCCTTTACCGAATTCGCCAAATGGGTCGGCGAAATCGACGATGCCCGTCGCATTCCCGAGTTCGTCACGCGTGCCTTTGCGGTCGCGACATCCGGCCGCCCTGGTCCGGTGGTTCTGACGCTGCCGGAAGACATGCTGGTGGAAGAAGTCGAGGCTCCAGAAGCCCAGGCTTACATGCCGGTCGAAAACCATCCAGGCGCCAAGCAGATGGCAAAGTTCGCAGACCTGCTCGCCAACGCCAAGCGCCCGATGTTCATTCTCGGCGGCACGCGCTGGTCGGAAGAAGCCGTTGCCTACTTCAAGAATTTTGCCGAAAACCTGAACGTGCCAGTCGGCTGCTCCTTCCGCCGCCAGATGCTCTTCGACCACACGAGTTCGTCTTATGCGGGCGATGTCGGCATTGGCATCAATCCGGCGCTGTCCAAGGAGATCAAGGAGGCCGATCTCATCGTCCTTCTCGGCGCCCGTATGTCGGAAATGCCCTCCTCCGGCTACACCATGCTGGATATCCCCTACCCGTCGCAGACGCTGGTGCACGTCTTCCCGGAAGCGGAAGAACTCGGCCGCATCTATCGCCCGGATCTCGCCATCTGCGCGGCGCCAGAAAACTTCATTGAGGCTCTGGTAAACATCAAGATAGAGGCGAACGCCGCTTGGTCAGAACGCACCTCTGCCATGCACGAGGCCTATCTGAAATGGTCCACTCCGCCCAAGACAGGTCCCGGCAACGTGCAGATGGGGCCGATCATGGACTGGATCGAGGCCAATGTGCCGGAAGACGCAATCTTCACCAATGGTGCTGGCAACTATGCCACATGGGTCCACCGCTTCCACCGTTTCCGCCGCTTCAACACACAAGCCGCCCCGACCTCCGGCTCCATGGGCTACGGCCTGCCGGCAGCCGTTGCGGCCAAGCATCTCTTCCCCGAGCGTGAAGTCATCTGCTTTGCCGGTGACGGCTGCTTTATGATGCACGGCCAGGAATTCATTACCGCCGTGCGCTACGGCCTGCCGATCATCACCGTGCTCGTCAACAACGGCACCTATGGCACGATCCGCATGCACCAGGAGCGGGAATATCCCGGCCGCGTCAGCGCCACCGATCTCGTCAATCCGGACTTCGTCGCCTATGCCAAAGCCTTCGGCGGCCACGGGGAGTTGGTGGAGAAGACCGAAGACTTTGGTCCTGCCTTCGAGCGCGCACGCGCCAGCGGCAAGGCGGCCATCATCGAAATCAAGCTCGACGCAGAAGCCATTACCCCTGCCCGCACGCTGACGCAGATCAGGAACAAGAGCTGAAGATAATAGCTTTTCGTCCAGATCGGAACATTGGTCGCCTTTTAAGAAGATTAGCGCGACCAATGGTCCCGAATGAAAAGCAATGCGATCATAGCTGGTCCAGTGACAAAGCTGCAGCAATAGATCCAGTAGGCCGTCAGCGCCCAACGATCTCCCTCTTGGGAACGCTTTCGCAGCGTGCTGGCCACCCGCTGGTAATCACGCAACCCTCCGAACCACTTCGGCGTGGCCTCATCCGGTGCACCTTCTTTGCGGGCAAGCTTCCGCGCGTAGAGAAACGGCGTTAAAGCCGCAAGTGCATTTAAAGCTACGAGAGTTGGGACCCAGATAGGCATGTCCTTCACCACTTGAACATATTGCGCATTTTGCGGGTAATGTCTCTTATCATCCGCTTCGCGTGTTGCGTATCATCCGCTTCGCGTGTTGCGTACGATCTGGGAATGCAGATTGTGCAAAGAGTGCATAAGACTTTAAGACTGGCCCGACTTAGGACACAAGCACAGGACGTCACGGACTGCCATGCACAACAGCAAAATCCCGGTCATCACACCGCGCAACGCCAAGATCGAACCTTCGGCCGGTGCGCCATTCGAGGCGATCCGGGTGGCGCGTGATGTGCTGTTGACATCACGAACCTGCGGCTTGGCGACCCTCGATCCAGCAAGTGGCTATCCCTACAATACCGTCACCAACATCGCCGTCGAGCCGGATGGAACGCCGTTCTTCTTTGCCGCCCGTCTGGCACTTCATGCACGCAACATCGAGGCCGATCCTCGAATCTCGCTGGTGCTCGCTCCCTTCAACAAGGGCGATGCACTTACCCTGCCTCGGCTGACACTCGTGGGTCGGGCTGAGTTGATGAGCGATAACGAAACGCTACTCGCCAAAGCGCGCTATGTCGCCCGCTATCCCAAGGCCAAGCTCTACCTCGCCTTGCCCGACACCCAACTCTATCGCATGATGATCGACGGCGTGCAGATCAATGGCGGCCCTGCACGCAACGCCAGCAACATCACCGCCGACGACCTGCGTACAGACCTCACCGGCGCAGACAGTTTGACCGCTGCGGTCGATGACGAGATTGCCCGCCTCAACGCGATCAAGGGCGAAGCCTCAAGGCTCGCCGTCATGGCCGGCAGGAAGCCCGGCGCTTGGAAGGTAACCTCAATCGATCCCGACGGCGTCAATCTGGCTTCGTCGCAGGACTTAGCGAGGCTCTGGTTTGCCGAGCGGGTCACGAACTTGAATCAACTTGCCAAGGCACTGACTCAATCTGCCAAGTGATTCAGCTAAGAGATTCGGATGAAACGTCTTTTCGTTTCCCACGCTCTCGCCCAACAAAAAAGCCGGCCCAGAGGACCGGCTTTCAAAACGTCTGTCGCCTGGCGATCAGATTGCGGCAGTGACGATGAACTCGACCTTGTAGTCCGGCGTCGCGAGGGCTGCTTCGCTGGTGGCACGAGCTGGTGGGTTAGCCGGGTCGATCCAGCCTTCCCAGACAGCATTCATTTCGCCGAAGGTGGACATGTCGGAGAGGTAGATGATCGTCTGCAGGATCTTCGACTTGTCGGAACCGGCCAGAGCCAGCAGGCGATCGACTTCAGCCAGCGCGGACTTGCTCTGTTCGGTCACGGACGTACCTTCGCCGACCTGGCCTGCGAGATAGACGGTGTTGCCGTGAACGACGGCGCCGCTCATGCGCTTGCCGGGTTCGATACGCTTGATGCTCATGGAAATGCTCCTGTTTGGTAGGCTTTAGATAAACGACACGGGATCAACCGCGCAGATGGTGGGTCTTTTCGTAGATGGCGGTGGAACGTGCGCCGGAGCGGCAATAGCCGAGCATCGGGCGCTGCAATTCGTCAAGCGCATCCACCATGCCGGCAACCGCATCCGGATCGACGCCGAAGCGGCCAACCGGCACATGCATGATCGTCAGGCCGAGCTCTTCGGCCCGTTCGGCGATATCGGCAAAACGCGGCTGGCCTTCCTCCTCGTCATCGGGACGATGGCAAACGATGGATTTGAAACCGAGCGCCTTAACCTCATCGAGATCGGCCACGCTGATCTGACCGGTTACGGAGTAATCGTCATCGATGCGTCTGATATCCATCTTCTATCCTCCGAGGGTGACGGCGTTGCGGCCCTCAACGGCCCGCCATTTCGCAAAATCCGTACCCGATGTAAGGGGTTGAGCCGGATGCGTCAATGACAGGCTTTTTCAATTAAATAGCCATTTAGAGAATAGAAAAGCGCAAACCATAGCTGCGGCTTTCGCCCGGCTGCAGCATGTTGAACTCACCTGCCCTTTCCAACTCGGCTCGGTCGACCCAGCGATGCGAGACCGGCTCTATGCCAAGCACATTGGCCGGTGCCTTCTGGTTCCGCCACATTTGCAGATAGGGCAATGTGTCGGTTCGAAACGACACGGTCAGCCGACGACCGCCGATGGACGCGATCGGCCCAAGCGTCAACGAGGCCCAGCCATTCTGCCCCTGTGCGGGCACACAAAAGACGCTGCCCGGCTCTTCACCGAAACGCCAGCCGAAGCCACCGCCGTCAAAGGACGCGCCCTCAAGCCGCACCGCGTCGTCAAACAGCTTTGCTGCAACGTTCATGTGATACATGAGGAATGTCGGACGAGCATGATCGCTGATATTGGTCACCCGGTCCTCCAGGCTCACCTCCCCGCTCGCCCCGTCGATTCGCCAGACGCGCTCCAGAAGCGCCGTCCCACCGTCTGCCAGTGAGACAGGAACCTGCGCCACTGCCTCGGCATTACCATCGGATACCGACCACTTTGTGATCCTAGCCGGATGAGAGGAGAAAGAGCCATGCAACGGAAACTTCCGCCCGCTCGGCTCGCCTGGAATGGGCTGGGGATGGCGAATATGATCCGGTCCGCAGGTGAACAAAAACCCTTCAAGCGAATGATCGATGCGCGGGTCGCCATCATCAGGGATAGCGCGCTCGGGCGCGATGTTCACGCCATCGACAATGCAAGGACCGATATCGAGCACCGAGGTCTCGTCGAGGAAAATGGACGGCGATCTTCCGGCTTTGAATTCTCTCATCAGCGGCTCCTCCCAGGCGAATCTGCGGCGCAGTCGAAACAGGTCTGTCCTGCGCGAATGCGAATGTTGTGTGATGCGGTTGACGCAAACTTCACGCAAAAGCTATCGCAACGGCCAGAAATTAAGATTGCATTAACCGCGAATTCACCTTTTTCACAATAGGGTCAAGATTACCGTGTGTTTATTGGGACTAACCCAAGGGATCGCAAGAACGTGAAACTTTTTCTTAACGCCGTGTTCTGTCTCGCAGTTGCAGCGTCGCCGGTGCTTGCACCGTCGAACGCTTCCGCACAACAGCGCTATGTCACTCAGGAACAGGGCGTTCTGGTGGCGCCCGACGGCACCGTTCTGGATTATCTGCCAAACCCGAACGACGTGGTGATCAGCCGCGACCGCATGGGGCGCACCGTCTATTACGACCGCTACGGCAATCTCGTTGGCACGCAGATGCCGGGCGGCGCTCAACAACAACGGCAGGTGCCGCGCGATCCTTATCAGGCACAGCGCGATCCCTACTACAGCGAACCCGACACCTATTACCCGCCACCGCCTGGCCGTTTCCGCGAACCGGAACAGCCGCGCAGAAGCTATGGATATCAGGACAATCAGCGCTATCAGGGCCAAGGTCAGTACCGCGACTATCGCGAGTTCCGCAATGATGGCAGCGGCGATGATGTCTATACCGGCTCTGTCGAGCCACGCCGAGGCGATGTCGAAAGCGGCCCTCTGAGCCAGCCGATGCCAGGCGAAAGCACAACGGCCGCCGTGCCGCAGCCAGACCATCTGATCGAGCGCAACCAGCCGGTCACCGCACCGGTCAACCGCTCGCGTCAGGAAATCGTCGCACTTCAAGTCTTTCTCGACCGCGAGGGCATTTCGCCAGGCGTCATCGACGGAAAGATGGGCGACAACGTCAACAAGGCCATTGCCGCCTGGCAGGAAATGACCGGCGAGCGGCTGGACCCGAACAATACCGACGACATTCTCGAACGCCTGCGCAACAGCGGCGGTATGGCGATCGTCGATTACACGATCACCGCAGCCGATGCGGCAGGTCCCTATGTCGCCTCGATTCCGGACGACTATGCCGCCAAGGCGCAGCTTCCCGCCATGTCCTACACCTCCACAACGGAAGCGCTCGCCGAGCGCTTCCACATGGATGAGACCTACCTGAAAGAACTCAATCCCGGCGTCGATTTCACCGTTCCCGGCACGATCATCAAGGTTGCCAATCCGGGCGAACCGAAGAAGGGCCAAGTGGCTCGCATCGTGGCGCATAAGGGCATCAAGCAGGTTTTCGCTTACGATGAGAGCGGCACGCTCATCGCCGCCTATCCGGCAACCATCGGCTCGTCGGACACCCCATCCCCAAGCGGCACCCATACGGTGGAGCGTATCGCGCTCAATCCCGGCTACACCTACAATCCGAAGATCAACTTTCAACAGGGTCAGAACACCCAGGTCCTGCAGATTCCGCCAGGCCCCAACGGCCCTGTGGGGACCGTGTGGATCGCGCTGTCCAAGCCGACATACGGCATCCATGGAACGCCCGAGCCATCCAAGATTGGCAAGACCAACAGCCATGGCTGTATCCGCCTCACCAACTGGGATGCAACGGAACTGGCGAAGATGGTGCGTCCCGGCGTCGTGGTAGAGTTCGCGGAATAATCTCCAGGCACTTAACAAAAATCCCCGGCCTCAAACCGGGGATTTTCAGTTTCTTAGACTGCTCTTGTAAGTGCAGCAGGCCAGTCTTGAGAGGCCATGGAGGCAAGCTCTCCTCAGCCCAATTTCACCGCCCGCCTCTCGCCTTTTCGCTCCGTCAGAAAGAAGCCAAGCGCCATCACCGGCAAAGCGAAGCCAAGCCATGATGCGCCAGTCCACTGGCCATGCGCATAGGCCCAGCCACCCAGTGCCGACCCGACCGCACCGCCCATGAAGAAGGTCGCCATGAAGACGCCGTTGAGGCGGCTGCGGACCTCTGCACCGAGTGAAAAAATGGCCCGCTGGCTCAACACCAGATTGGTGGTGACGGCAAAGTCCAGAATGATGGCAGCGATGACGAGTAGGGCCAGAGACAGGTGCGATCCTTCCGGCGCGATATGGGTGACGAGGAAGGACGTCGCGGCAGCGGTGAGCGCGAACAATGTTGCGCCCCAGGTCCAGCCGCGATCGGCCATTCGTCCGGCGATCGGAGCCGCAACCGCACCGGCAGCACCGGCAAGAGCGAACAGCGCGATTTCACCCTGTGTCAACCGGAAAGCCGGGCCGCTGAGATAAAGCGGCGTCGTTGTCCAGAATAGGCTGAAGGCGCCGAACATCGCGGCCTGATAGACAGAGCGCCGCTGCAGGATCGGGGTGGTGCGCGCAAGTTGGCCCATCGACCTCAAAAGCGCGCCGTAAGGCAGCTTCGCATCCGGTACGCGGCGCGGAAGCAACCGGTACAGCACGAGCGCAAGCACGGCCATCACGACAGCAGACACTAAGAAGACGCCCCGCCACGAGACGAATTCGGACAGAATGCTGGAAACCGGACGCGCCAGCATGATACCGACCATCAACCCGCTCATGACCGTTCCGACGACGCGTCCGCGGATCGCATGGGGTGTCAGATGCGCAGCGAATGGCACGATCATCTGCACCGCAACCGAACTGATACCAACGAGAAAGACGGCAAAGAGAAACGGCGCGGCATGGGGCGCAAGCGCGGCTGCAATCAGGGCCAGAACCGCAGTGGCCACAGTGACAACGATCAGCTTGCGGTTCTCCACCAGATCGCCAAGCGGAACAACGAAGAGAAGACCGAGGCCATAGCCGATCTGCGTCAACGTCACGATCAGCCCCGTTGCCGCTGGTGAGAGCCCGAGTTCCGCGCCGATGACGCCCGCCAACGGTTGCGCATAATAGAGATTGGCCGCCACCAGCCCGCAGGCACTGGCCAGCAGAAAGATCATCGCAGAAGACATGGTATCCCCCTGCGGTTCGGCCGCATCAATAGCTTTCGAAGCCATTATTCCACTCCAGATTAGGAAATATTCATTTCCAAATTACACAAAAGATCAATCGAAAATGCGCATGGCGGCATCGACGACCGACGACATATCCTCCCGGGAGGGGCCGGTCTTGCCGACGACCCGCATTCCGTACAGCAGGCAAAGCGCAGTCTTGGCGAGAACGTCCGCATCGCCCCGACCCGTCACAGAGCCATCCGCCTGCCCTTCCCGCACAAGGCGGGCCAGTATCTTTTCTCGCGCCTCGATGGCGCTTCTCACCACGCGCGCCACATCCGCATCCAATGATGCCAGATCGGCAACCGCCCCGACGATCAGGCAACCCTGTTCACCGGACGAGCCCGCCGAGTTGCCGGCATAAAATTCCATGGCCGCCCTAAGCCTTTCGCGGCCGTTTTCACCCGCCTGCACCTTGGCCTCGAACCGCTTCGTCTGCACCAGCTTGTAGCGCTCGACGGCAGCGATATAGATATCCTTCTTGTCTTTGAACGCCTTGTAGAGACTACCCTGCGTCAACGCCATCGCCTCGGTCAGATCACCCACCGAGGTGGCATGGAAGCCGCGCTTGGAAAACACACCAATCGCCCTGTCGATAGCGGCATCGACATCGAATTCACGCGGCCCGGCCGCGCTGGCGATTGGGTGATACTGAGGAAGCAATCTCTGTCATGGATGGAGATATAGGAAATGATCATTTCCGAATCAAGCGAAAACTTGTGGCTGCGTAAGTTGGGCGGAGAGTTTCAACAAAATGCGTCCACGCGCCGAGGCAACTGGGATTATGACCTTTTATGTCTAGCGTTCTTGTGCGGACGAGCTATTTTCTGTACATACATTATATGGAGATCATCTATGACGAAGCGAAGCGTCTAACCAACATCGAAAAGCATGGTCTCGACTTCGCGGATTTGTCGATCGATTTTTTCGGTAACTCAATGGTCGTCGCGGCGAACGCAGGACGCTTTATGGCGATTGGCGAGTTTCAGGGCCGTGTCATTATCGCGGTGGTTTTTCGGCCAATGGGATCTCAGGCGTTGTCAGTCATTTCAATGCGCCCTGCAAGCAGCAAAGAAAGGAAACTGGTATGACAATCAAGTTTTCGTCGAAACGCCCGCTGACGAAAGAGGAGGAAGTGGAAGTACAGCGAATGATCGATAGAGATCCAGAAGCGCCCGAAGCCACAGATGAACAACTCGCGCAGGCGAAGTCTTTTCGACAGGTCTTTCCCGAACTGGCCGAGAGCATCGACAGAGAGATTGCGCGACGCGGTAGGCCCAAAGCTGAAAGCCATAAGACCTCCGTCACAATCCGCCTCGATCCCGATATCGTTGCGCACTACAAGGCAAGTGGAAAGGGCTGGCAGTCCCGCATGAACAACGATCTGAGGAAAGTTGCCGGTCTCTGAGAGGCGCCCCCGTCTGCGCGGGGAACGCTCAAGTGTGAAAATCGGCAAGCGCCGATCACGCCGCCCTGCGGGCCAGCCTCAAGTCGCGTCCAGAGCGGACGACGCGGGCGGGAAGAAGTCCGAGAACTTCGGTAGCGAAAAGCCGCACATTGTCCAGCGCCTTATCGACATTGCTGACCTTTTGACAGTCGAGTGCTGCAATCGTGCCGCCGTGATCGAAGATGTCGCGGAATGCGGCGCGTTCGGCAATCGGCGTATTGAGAACGCGGACATTGCGTTTTTCAAGCAACATCTTGACCTGAAGCAGCGCGCGAGTGCTGACCATGGCATTCACACGGGTCAGCACGACCGAATGATCGATCTTCCGGCCCATCTTCGTGTCGAGAAATGCGAGGTGATCCATGACTTCCGCAGCACCACGCGCGTCCATGGCCGATCCCTGCACCGGGATGAGAACGTGATCGGAAATACCAAGCGTCATCGTCAAGAGCGGGCTCTTGGTGCCGGGAAGATCGATGATGAAACAGTCCGTATTGGAGCGGTTCTCGCGGATGTGACCTTCCAGAGACGCCATGGTCACGTTGGAAATGACGCTGAGATTGTTGATGGAACCGGAGATCTCAAACCAGTGCGAAATCCAAAGCTGCGGGTCTGCGTCGAGAACAGTAACGCGGTGGCCGGTGCGGGCCAGTTCCGTTGCGAGCAGAAGAACCGCCGTCGTCTTGCCTGCCCCACCCTTGGTATTGGCGAATGTAATGACTGTCATATGGACCCCGAAATGTCAGAGCCTAGGAAGTGCGATGCTCTGGAACGCACCGAAGCATGGTGCTTGGGAGAGTGTTAACCAATATGGTTAACAAATTGGAAACGCGAGGGAATAGCGCCTGCTGCGGCACCGCTTCCACATTGGACAGGCGCGGCTGAACTCGCGATCAGTCGCCACGCCTGGCGGCGTCAATCGTTGCCACATCGATCTTTTTCATCGTCATCATCGCCGCGAAAGCGCGCTTGGCCTCCCCTCCACCGGCTGCCAGCGCTTCGAGCAGCGTGCGGGGTGTGATCTGCCAC
This sequence comes from Agrobacterium larrymoorei, assembly GCF_030819275.1. Taxonomy (GTDB): domain Bacteria; phylum Pseudomonadota; class Alphaproteobacteria; order Rhizobiales; family Rhizobiaceae; genus Agrobacterium; species Agrobacterium larrymoorei_B. Next base: position 1,939,346 of record NZ_JAUTBL010000002.1, read on the forward strand.
GAAATGCCCCACCGATCCTTGCACCAGCCGCACTCACTTTCCTGACCACCATTGCCGACGATCGCGTTCCAGTAGCGGTCTGTTTCTTCCTGATCATCGGTGGCAATCTGGAAGGAGAAAGCTTCGCTGTGCTTGAAGGTCGGGCCACCATTCAGGCCGATGCATGGAATGCCGGCGACGGTGAACTCCACCACCAGAACGTCGCCCTCGCCGCCACTCGGATAGTCACCAGGTGCACGCGTCATCGCGCCAACCGAACTGTCCGGGAAAGTCTCGGCATAAAACCGGGCCGCAGCCTCGGCTTGCCCGTCGTACCAGATACAGATCGTATTCTTGTTCATGATCCTTCCTCCCATGGAAGGAAGGATCATAGCACGGTCATCGGAATGTGGTGATATTGGAGGACCAAGCCCCCACTTTGGGATCGGCCGGGAGATGAAAAGGCGAGACGCTTGAAGTCCCGCCGCCATCACTCAGAAACACGCCTCGAACAACGCCTTGGTATTCTCCAAAGTCATCTCGACAGGATTACCACCGCAGCTCGGATCCTTGATCGCCTCTACCGTCAACTCGTCGATCCGATCCGGCTTGATGCCCATGGCCGTGAGGTTGTCCGGCACGCCAAGCTCCTTGCGAAGCTCCAGCACGTAATCGTAGAAGCCGTCGAACCCACCTTCGATCCCGAGATAGGCAGCCGCACGCGCAATCTTGTCTTCGATCGCCGGGCGGTTGAAGCGCAGCACGGCAGGCATCACCACAGCATTCGTCATACCGTGATGGGTGTTGTAGACAGCGCCGATCGGGTGCGACAGCGAATGGATCGCGCCAAGGCCCTTCTGGAAAGAGACCGCACCCATCGCAGCCGCAGCCATCATATTGGTACGCGCCTCGATATCGGTGCCATCCTTGTAAGCCCGCGGCAGGAATTCCTTGATCAACCGCATGCCCTCCAGCGCAATACCCTGGCTCATCGGGTGATAGAAGGGCGACGAATAGGCCTCCAGGCAATGGGCGAAAGCGTCCATACCGGTTCCGGCGGTAATGACCTTCGGCATACCGACGGTCAGTTCCGGATCGCAGATCACGACGCCCGGCAGGAATTTCGGATGGAAAATGATCTTCTTTACATGGGTCTTGGAATTGGTGATGACGCTGGCGCGCCCTACTTCCGAACCCGTACCGGCCGTTGTCGGCACCGCGACGATCGGCGCGATCCCGTCAGAATTGGCACGTGTCCACCAATCGCCGATATCCTCGAAATCCCAGACCGGGCGCGTCTGTCCCGCCATGAAGGCAACCGCCTTGCCGAGATCGAGACCCGAGCCGCCGCCAAAAGCAACAACGCCATCGTGACCGCCATCCTTGAAGGCTTTCACACCCCCATCGAGATTGATCTCGTTCGGGTTGGGATCGACCTCGGAGAAGATCGCACGGCCCAGACCGGCTTCATCGAGAATATCCAGCGCGTGGCCGGTAATCGCCATGCCCGCAAGACCGCGATCCGTTACCAAAAGCGGCTTCTTGATGCCGAGCGTCTTGCAGGCCTCAGCCAATTCCTTGATGCGGCCACGCCCGAGCTTGATGGGGGTCGGATAGCTCCAGTTTGCGACGATATTCATTTCGTGACTTTCTTCAGATGGTATGATTTCGGACGGGTCAGGTTCTGGAAACCGATGACGGAAAGCGAGCCGCCCCGTCCGGTTTCCTTGACGCCAGTCCAGCAGAGTGCAGGATCGAGATAATCCGCCCGGTTCATGAAGACGGTGCCCGTCTCGATCTCGCGACCGATGCGGCCAGCGCGTTCGGCGTCCTGCGTCCAGAGCGATGCGGTAAGCCCATATTTGCTGTCATTCATCAACCTTATGGCTTCCTCATCATTCTTCACCTTCATGATGCCCACAGCCGGACCAAAGGTCTCTTCCGTCATGAACTCCATGGAGTGGTCGACATCGATCAGAATTTGTGGTGCGACATAGGCGCTCTCGCCATCATCGGCTGCAAACAACTTCGGATCGACCAGCGCCTTGGCACCTTTGGAGACCGCGTCGGCCACCTGTTGGCGCACCACCTTGGCAAAGCGCTTGTTGGCCATCGGCCCCAGTGTCGTTTCCTGCTCCAGCGGATTGCCGAGCTTGTAGTTGGACACCCAGGCCGACGGATTTCTCGACAAAGGCGTCGAAGAGCGCCTCGTTGACATAGATACGCTCGATGCCGCAGCAGCACTGGCCGGAATTATAGGTCGCGCCATCCATCAGCGTATCGACGGCAGCATCAAGGTCGGCATCTTCCATCACATAGCCGGGGTCCTTGCCGCCAAGCTCCAGTCCAAGACCGGTAAAGGTGCCAGCCGCTGCCCGCTCGATGGCGCGTCCACCTTCCACCGATCCGGTGAAATTGACGAAGTTGAACAGCCCTTCGGCAATCAGCGCAGACGTCGTCTGGTGATCGAGGAACACATTGACGAACACGTCGTCCGGAACACCCGCTTCCACGAAAGCGCGCACCATCCGCTCGCCGACGAGAAGCGTCTGCGCCGCATGTTTGATGACGACGGTGTTGCCCGCCATCAGGGCCGGTGCGACCGTATTGATCGCCGTCATATAGGGGTAGTTCCAAGGTGCGATCACGAAGACCACACCATGCGCCTCGCGCTCGATACGGCGTTCGAAGTTACCACTATCCTCGATCACGAGCGGCGCCAGCGCGTCCGCGGCGATTGAGGCGACATAGTTGGAGCGTTCGTTGAAGCCCTTGAACTCCCCGCCATAGCGAACCGGGCGGCCCATCATATGGGCGAGTTCCGGCACCACCTCATCCACCATCTCATTCAGGCGTGCCACGCCTTTCAAAACCAGTTGAACGCGTTCTTCCAAAGGACGGCGTGCCCACGCTTTTTGCGCAGCGCGCGCCTTCAACACGGCGCCGCGCGCCGCATCCAGCGACATCGCCTCCCGTTCGGCATAGACCGAGCCGTCAATCGGCGAAATATTCTGGATCATGACCATGATATGTTCCTAGCCTGTTATGCTCTTTCGAAACCGCGCGCGACTTCCCAGTCGGTCACGCGGCGATCATACTCTTCCTGTTCCCACTGTGCGGCGCGCACATAGTGGTCGATCACGTCGTCCCCGAAAGCCGCGCGCAGCATGGCGGAGCCATTCAGGTGATCCGTAGCGTCGCGAAGCGTTTTCGGAATCTCCCGAACTTCCTTGCCGCCATAGGCGTCGCCGACGAATTGCGGCTCAAGTTCCATCTTCTTCTCGATGCCGTCAATGCCCGCCGCAAGCAGCGCCGCCATGGCAAGATGGGGGTTGAGATCGGAGCCACCCACACGGCACTCGATGCGGATGCCCTTCGTGCCATCGCCGCACAGACGATATCCGGCCGTGCGGTTGTCCATGCTCCAGACAGCCTTGGTCGGCGCAAAGGTGCCAGCCATGTAGCGCTTGTAGGAGTTGATATAGGGCGCGAGGAAATAGGTGATCTCGCTGGCATGCGCGAGAAGCCCCGCCACATAATGCTTCATCATCTCAGACATGCCATGCTCAGAGTCCTTGTCAAAGAACTTCGATGTCTTGCCATCCAGGCTCCAGAGCGACTGGTGGATATGGGAGGAACTGCCCGCTGCGCTATAGTTCCACTTGGCAAGGAAGGTCACGGCCTTGCCCTTGGACCAGGCGATTTCCTTGGTGGCATTCTTGATGATCGCATGGCGGTCGGCCATGGTCAGCGCATCGGCATAGCGGACATTGATTTCCTCCTGACCGGCGGAGGCTTCGCCCTTGGTGTTTTCCACGGGAATTCCGGCACCCTGCAAACCGTTGCGGATGGCGCGCATCACCTCCTCTTCCTTGGTGGTCTGGAAGATGTGGTAGTCCTCATTATAGGCGCTGGCGAGATTGAGGTTGCGATAGCCGCTCGCGCGTGCTGACTCGAAACTCTGATCGAAGAGAAAGAATTCCAGTTCGCTTGCCATATAGGCCTTCAGCCCCATGGCCTCGAGCCGGGCCACCTGGCTTTTCAGCATGGCGCGTGGCGAGTGCGGCACTTCGGCATGGGTGTGATGATCATAGGCATCGCAGAGAACGAGCGCTGTCCCTTCCAGCCAAGGGACCCGACGCAGCGTCGCCATGTCCGGCTTCAGCGTGTAGTCGCCGTAGCCCTTCTCCCAGCTGGTGGATTTATAGCCGGGGACCGTCTCCATCTCCATATCGGTGGCCAGCAGGTAGTTGCAGCTATGGGTTTCGTCATGCGCGCTGTCGACAAAGAATTGCGCCTGAAACCGCTTGCCCATCAGGCGACCCTGCATATCCACGAGGCACGCCAGAACCGTGTCGATGCGCCCATCGGCGACATCCTTCTTCAGCTCGTCGAATGTGTAGGTCGTCATGATGTCTTTGCTCCCTTTTTCTCGTTTGGCAAAGGGCGGCTAAAAGAGCGCCGCCCTTCTCTTTTTTGATGGTCAGGCTTTCGCGGCAGAAGCGTTGAGTGCGGCCTGCTTGTGCTCCAGCGCGAACTCCTCCTCCGGCGAAAGGATCAGGCGATGGCGACCGATCATGGCGAAATAGGCGATCGCCACCGCAAACCAGATCGCCACCCACAACACGCCCTTGGTGAAGTTCGGATCCTGCACCTGATAAAGCAGCGTCACGACCGCGATGATGATGGTGAGCACCGCACCCGGAACGCCAAGCGGCGAGCGGAACGGCCGTTCGATATCCGGCAGGTTCTTGCGCAGCAGGATGAAGGAGATCGCCTGCATGATGTAGGAGAACATCGCGCCGAAGACGGCCATGTTCAGCAACACGCTGCCGATAATGCTACCGCCCTGCTCTGCACCAAGCGCGAACCAGATGATCATCATCACGCTCAAGCCGACAATCGCACCCGTCAGCATGGCAACGTGCGGCGTCTTGAACCTGGCGTGCGTAATCGACAGGGCTGTCGGGAAGTAGCCGGCGCGTGACAGCGAATAGATCTGCCGCCCCTGCGCATAAAGGATGGTGTGGAAGCTGGCGATGAGACCGGTCAGCGCCACAAGACCAAGCAGCACGACACCGCTGTCACCATAGACCGCCTTGAAGCCATCCAGCAGAGGCTCGAGCGCCGAGCTGAGATGGAATGTTCCAACCCCGGGAAGCGACGGGTTGAGAAGCACGATCATGAATGCGGAAATCATCAGCGTGATGATGCCGAGAATGATGCCCTTCGGCATGTCGCGCTTGGGATCGACCGACTCTTCGGCGGCCAGCGGCAATTGTTCGATCGCCAGGAACAGCCAGACGGCGAAGGGAAGCGTGGCGAGTACGCCTGAAATGCCGAATGGGAAGAAAGGCCCATTTCCCTCCGGCAGTTCGATGGCCTTGCCATCCGGCCCGACACCGATATTCAGCGCCCACCGGGAGAAATCGATATTGGGAATGGCGCTGATCCAGAAGAACACCAGAACGCCGAGCGAAATCAGCGTGATGACCAATGTCACCTTGAAGGAAAGTTCAAGCCCGAAGACGTTCAACGCCAGGAAGATGACATAGAACAGTACCCACAGAACCGGCGAATAGGCCGGATCGAGCCCGAGAATGGAATTCACATAGGCCGTGATGAAGGTGACGATGACCGCAGGGGTCAGGACATATTCGACATTCTCGCAAAGCCCGGTGATGAAGCCGCCCCACGGCCCCATCGCAGTACGAGCGAAAGAGTAGGCCGCACCGGTGTGCGGCAGCGCCGGGCTCATTTCCGCGATGGAAAAGGTCAGGCCCAGATACATGATGGCGATGATGATACCCGCCACCAGCATGCCGCCCCAGCCCCCCGTGGCGAAACCGAAGTTCCAGCCGGAAAAATGCCCGGAAATGACGGCGCCGACGCCGAGCGCCCATAGCGACCAGACGCCCGCATAACGCGATAGTCCGCGCTTTTCGAAATAAGATGCGTCTGCCTTTTTATAGCTGACGCCGGATGATGAACTGTCCATGCCTTGTCTCTCCTGATCAAGAAAAAAGCAGGCAGTCAGCCGGATTGGCCGATTTTGCCCCAGTTCGGCTGGCGGGACATCCCGACCAGCCGCATGCATCTGCTGTTCCCTATCCCGTCTGGCTCGCACCATTTTTGGTGTTCTGGACCACACGGCACATTAGTCTTCGGCAGGGTGACCTGCCGACATGCAAGTCTAGTCTCCGATGCTGGCAAGCGCTCTTTCGAGGTTTCCACCCAAATAGTCGGCGGCGGCACGCTGTCCCGCCTCGTCCGCAATGAGATCGTTGCGAACTTCGATCATCACATTCAACAGCCCATCCGGCAGCGCGTGCAAACGAAGCGTGTGGGTCACGCCATCTTCCGGTCCGTAGGGCTGGTTGCGCTCCACTTTGAAAGAAGGAACCTCCCGATCTGCAAGCATCGCATCGGCCAAGCGCGAGTCCGCGTCATGCAAAATGCCGATTTCCACCTCGCGCACCCGCCCATGATAGACCGGCGTGAAACTGTGAATGGTAACGATGACGCTCTCGATGCCGAGGATCTTCCGCTTTTCCACGAGGCTGGAAACGGCTTCATGAAACGGGACATAGAGGGCGGCCGTACGGAGAAACCGCTCGGCCTCATCCAGATCGGCGTTGCCTGGAATGTCGTAAATCTCACTCGTCACCGGCATGGCAGAGGCCGATTCCGGCGGACGATTGCAGTCATAGATCAGTCGTGAAAAACGCTGAAAGACGAGCGCCGCATCAAGCTTCTGAGACAACATACGCGCCACCGCAAGCGCACCGGGGTCCCAGGCGATATGGCTCGACAGGACATCTTCGTTAAGACCGAGATCGCCATAACGGGCAGGAAGCGTTTTCGAGGCATGCTCGCAAACGAGCAACACCGGGCTTTTCCCCGTCTCGTTTTCCACCGCGACTGTGTCACCCTCGTCGGCATGGAAAAATTGCGAACGAACCGTCATGGTCGTACCCCGTCTGGTTTTGCCGTTCCCCAACGACGCGAAGAGAATTCTTCACATATCCCAAAGTGTCAAATGGATTTTTGAAATTTTCTCTTCATTTTTCCGATTGACTCAAACGCGGCGCCGTATCTTAATCCTCTCCAAAACCCGGTAAGAAAACCGGAAAAGGGGAAGAATTTGAGCAACACGTCGTCTGCGACGGTGTCGGAGGTCATCCAGACCCATTATGAGGATCTGACGCGCGCCGAAAGGCAGCTCGCCGAAAGCCTGCTGTCAAATTATCCGGTTTCCGGCCTTGGCAGCATCACCACTGTTGCGGAAAATGCAGGCGTCTCCACCCCGACCGTTGCCCGCATGGTGCAAAAGCTTGGCTACAAGGGTTACCCTGAATTCCAGGCGAGCCTGCACCAGGAGCTGGAAGCCACCATCTCCAACCCGATTGCCAAGCATGACAGATGGGCAAGCAATGCACCGGGCCTGCATATCCTCAACCGCTTCGCCGCCGCGATCACCAACAACCTGCGCGACACGCTGAGCGATCTGGATACGGCGGACTTCGACAATGCCGCAGCCCTGCTCTCGGACAGAAAGCGCGGCATCTATTTCGTAGGCGGGCGCATCACCGGCGCTATCGCGGAATACTTCTTCACCCATATGCAGGTCATCCGCCCGAAGACGGCGTTGATGTCATCAAACTCCAGCTCATGGCCGCAATATATGCTGAACATGAGCGCGGGCGACGTGTTGGTCATCTTCGATATCCGCCGCTATGAGCAGGATATGGTGACGCTCGCCCAGGTGGCTTATGACAACGATGTCAGCATTCTTCTCTTCACCGACCAGTGGACATCCCCTGTCTCCCGCTTTGCCAAACATACCTTCAGGGTACGCATAGAGGCCCCGTCGGCATGGGACAGCTCGGTCGTCACCCTCTTCGTCGTCGAGGCTTTGATCGAGGCGGTGCAGAGCAATGGATGGGACGAAACCCGTCAGCGCATGAACGCGCTTGAAGGCCTTTTCGAGCAGACACGCCTGTTCAGAAAACCCGATCGACGGTGACGAGCCGGGCGATCGAAACCACCAAGGGATAAAAAGGGAGAAGACGCAAGCAGAACGACGAATGTCGCACACACTGCAACATGACAAAAAAGTGACGCAATGATGGCAAGGAGGCCCAAACGGGGCTAGCGTGACCGCGATGAGCACCCTTACAAAACGTCACATAAGATTCATGCAAGCCACGTACAGCGTCCGCCGACGCATGAGACACGAAGAGGAGAACTAAAGTGATCTCGCACAGCCGCCGACTGCTTTCGCTTACCACCGCAATCGTGCTTGCCACCACGGCAATCGCCACGGCAGCACCAAGTGAAGAACTCATCGCAGCTGCCAAGAAGGAAGGCATGCTGACGACCATCGCCCTGCCGCACGACTGGTGCGGATACGGCGACGTCATCGCCTCCTTCAAGGCCAAGTACCCGGAAATTCAGGTCAACGAGCTGAACCCGGATGCAGGCTCCGCTGACGAAATCGAAGCCATCAAGGCCAACAAGGATAACAAGGGCCCGCAGGCGCCTGACGTTATCGACGTCGGTCTGGCCTTCGGCCCGCAGGCAAAGAAGGACGGCCTCCTTCAGCCTTACAAGGTCTCCACCTGGGACGAAATTCCGGAGAACGTCAAGGACGCCGAAGGCTACTGGTACGGCGACTATTACGGCGTCATGTCCTTCTTCGTGAACAAGGACCTCGTCACCAACACTCCGAAGGACTGGGCCGATCTGCTGAAGCCGGAATATGCCGGTCAGGTCGCTCTCGCTGGTGACCCGCGCGCCTCCAACCAGGCGATCCTCGGCGTTCTCGCCGCCGGTCTCTCCACCGGCGCAAAGGACGGCAAGGAAGCTGGTGAAGCAGGCCTGAAGTATTTCGCCGACCTCAACAAGGCTGGCAACTTTGTTCCCGTCATCGGCAAGGCCGGCACGCTGGCACAGGGCGCAACGCCAATTGTAGTCGCCTGGGACTATAACGCTCTCGGCTGGGCAAAGACGCTGAACGGCAACCCGCCGACGGAAGTCGTCGTTCCTGAGAAGGGCGTTCTGGCTGGCGTCTACGTGCAGGGCATTTCCGCCTACGCACCGCATCCGAATGCTGCGAAGCTGTGGATGGAGCACCTTTACTCCGACGATGGTCAGCTTGGCTGGCTGAAGGGCTTCTGCCACCCGATCCGCTTCAATGCGCTCGCCAAGGCCAACAAGATCCCGAAGGACCTGCTCGACGCTCTGCCGCCTCCGGCAGCCTATGAGAAGGCAACCTTCCCGACGCTCGCAGATGTGGATGCCAACAAGGCAGCCGTCACCGGCGGCTGGGACAAGGTTGTCGGCGCCAACGTCAAGTAAGACCTAAAAACCAACGGCCGCCCCGGCCCACAAAGCCCGGGCGGCCTGCTGCACATAAAGAACGAG